>NZ_SCMX01000071.1 GCF_005503625.1 Cupriavidus sp. 2SB
GGGCGGGACATGGGGCGGCGAATCTTGGGCGGACTGGTGGAGGTTGGAGCGGAAGGCTACCGGGGCGAGGTGCGGGTGTCTTGGCGATTCCTGCAACGCCCCCTCAAACCGCCTTCACCTGCCGCCTCAAATACTCCACCACCCGCGCCGCACGCGGTGACAGCGGCCATTCGGCGCGGTGGATCAGCCAGAGCGTGTCCACCACGGGCACTTCGCATTGCACCACTTCGATGGCTTTCTGATCCGCGAATGCCTGCCGCGCGTAGCGCGGGATGACGGTGAAGCCGAAGCCGCGCGCCACGGGTTCGAGCATCAGGCCTACCTGGTTGCTGAAACCCCGGCACGGCAGCGTCTGCACGCCGGGGTTGCCGGGGAAGTGGCGGCTCAGCAGGCGGCTGGCCATGGCCTTGCCGTCGGGATGATCCATGAAGCCCATTCGCGCCAGATCTTCCCAGCTGCCTACCTTTTCGCCGGCCGGATAGACGAGTTCGAGCGGCTCCTCGCTGAACGCGGTGGCGGTCAGGCGGGAATCGTCGGGCTTGAGCATGACCAGGCCGATTTCAAAGCGGTTGTTCAGCACGGCTTCGAGCACTTCGGCATCGGGTGCGAAGCGGTGGCGGATCACCAGTCCCGGGTTTTGGCCCTGGAGGTCGAGCAGTCGGCGGTAAAGAAACAGGCCGATGCTGCCGGGCGTGATCAGGCCGACCGTGCCGACTTCGCCGTCATCGGCCAGCCGGGCGTGCAGGCGCTCGTTGGCCCGTTCCATCTCGGCACAGTACTCGAGCAGTGCCTTGCCAGCAGGCGTGAGTTCCAGCGCGCGGGGGCGACGGATCAGCAGCGGACCGAGCGCATCCTCCAGATGCCGGATGTGCTGGCTGACGGCGGCCTGGGTCAATCCGAGTTCGTCCGCGGCGCCGGTAAAACTGCCGGATTGCGACAGCATGGCGAAGGACCGCAGCCATTGGGGATTCAACATAACAAAGTCTTATCGAGGGGATAACGTGAAAGCGGTTTTCATTATAGGCGCGCGCCACTATATTCGCTGCATCGCAACAGAAACCGATTTCAATCATGACTACGCCTGCACTTTTCACTCCGTTCACGCTGAAGGATGTCACGCTGCGCAACCGCATTGCCGTGCCGCCGATGTGCCAGTACAGCGCAGTCGATGGTTTCACCACGGACTGGCATCTTTCCCACTACGCTGGTCTGGCGCGTGGGGGTGCGGGGCTGGTGATCGTCGAGGCGACGGCGGTTTCCCCCGAGGGCCGCATTTCCCCGGGAGACACGGGCCTGTGGAATGACGAGCAGGCGGTGGGCATGGCGCGCATCGCGGAAGCCATCAAGGCTGGCGGTGCCGTGCCCGGCATCCAGATCGCCCATGCGGGCCGCAAGGCCAGCGCCAACCGTCCGTGGGAAGGCGACGACCATATTGCCGAGGATGATCCGCGCGGCTGGGAAACGATTTCCCCGTCGGCCGTACCGTTCGGTGCCAACCTGAACAAGATGCCCAAGGCGATGACGCAGGCCGACATCGACCGCGTACAGGCCGATTTCGTGGCTGCGGCAATCCGCGCCCGTGATGCCGGTTTCCAATGGCTCGAACTGCATTTTGCGCACGGCTATCTGGCGCAGAGCTTCTTCTCGGTCCATGGCAATACGCGGACCGATGGCTATGGCGGCAACGCTGCCAACCGTGGCCGCTTCCTGCTGGAAACGCTGGCCGCCGTGCGCGAAGTGTGGCCCGCCAACCTGCCGCTGACGGCGCGCTTCGGCGTGATCGAGTACGACGGCCGTGACGAAGAGACGCTGGCCGAAGCCATCGAGTTGACGCGTGCGATGCGCGAGGGCGGACTCGACATGCTCAATGTCAGCGTCGGCTTCTCCACGCCGAACGCGCAGATTCCCTGGGGATCGGCGTTCCTGGCGCCGGTGTCCGAGCGCGTGCGTCGCGAAGCCGGCCTGCCGGTGGCATCGTCGTGGGGCATCGATGACCCCGTGGCGGCCAATCGCGTGGTCGATGACGGTCAGATGGATCTGGTGATGGTGGGTCGCGCCATGCTGGCGAACCCGCACTGGCCGTACCAGACCGCGATGAAGCTGGGCCTGGAGCGTCCGTCGTGGGTGCTGCCTGCGCCGTACGCGCACTGGCTGGAGCGCTATCGCGTGCAGTCGGCGTAAGGTCCATCGTCCGATACGCTGGCGGAGTTAGAACGACCCCGCCAGCGTGCCGAGCGCGATAACGGCCGCCAGCGCCAGCAGCGGTCCGATGATGCCGACGACCACGATGCCGCCGTAGCTTTGGCGATGGGTAGCGCCGCAGACGGCCAGCAGCGTGACCACCGCGCCGTTGTGCGGCAGCGTGTCGAGCGTGCCGGCGCTCATCACGGCAACCCGGTGCAGCACGGCGGGATCGAGTCCGATTTCCAGCGCGCGGGTCAGGTAGGTGCCGCCGAGTGCGTCGAGCGCGATGGTGAGGCCGCCCGATGCCGAGCCCGTCAGCGCCGAGAGCACGTTGGTCGCCACGGCCAGCGAGACCAGCGGCCCGCCCTCGATCGACAGCACCCAGTCGCGCACCAGCGCGAAGCCGGGCAGGGCCGCCACCACCGAACCGAATCCCACCAGACTGGCTACGCTGAGCACGGGCAGTGCGGCAGCGTGTACGCCCGCGCCCATGGAGTCGCGCAGTGCTGGCAGCCGGCGCAGGTTCAGCAGCACCAGACAGACGATGGCGGCGGTCAGCGCGACGATGACCGACCACACGCCGCCCACGGCCTGCAGACTTGTGGCGCCCCACTCAGGCAGCCCTAGATAGGCCGCGTCGATTCGCGGCAATACCCCCAGACTCATAACAAGGTTCACGCCAATGACCACGGCCAGCGGCAGCATCGCCACCGCGATGCCAGGTGCTTCGGTGCTGCGCTGGCCGTGCAAGGTCTCGGCCGGATCGAATTCCCGCGCGGTACTGGCGCGTTCCCGGATCAGGGGCCGCTCGGCTACCTCGTCCACATGGGCATCCGCGGTGCTCACGCCATAGCCTTCACCGGCACGCCGCGCGGCGCCCTCGCAGCGCGTGAGCCACCACATGCCGAAGGCCAGCATGATGGCGCTGGCCACAATGCCGAGCCCAGGCGCGGCAAAGGGCGTGGTGCTGAAGAACGGCATCGGGATCGCATTCTGGATGGCCGGTGTGCCCGGCAGCGCGGACATCGTAAAGGTCGACGTACCCAGCACGATGGCCGCCGGCATCAGGCGATGGGGGATATCGGCGGCGCGGAACAGCGCATGGGCCATCGGCGCGAGCACGAAGAACGCCACGAACAGACTGACACCGCCGTAGGTCAGCAGCGTACCGGCCAGCACCACGGCCAGCATCGCGCGGCGGGGGCCAAGCGTGCGCGTCATCCAGTCAGCAATCGCGGTGACGGAACCGCTGTCGTCCATCAGCTTGCCGAACAGCGCGCCCAGCAAGAACAGCGGGAAGAACTGCGCAACGAAGCCGGCCGCGCTGCCCATGAAGACCTGCGTCCAGTTGGCGAGCAGCGGCTGGCCCGCCGTGGCCGCCGCCAGAAGCGCCGCCGCCGGGGCAATCAGCAGGATGCTCCAGCCACGAAATGCCATCCAGATCATCGCCCCAAGGGCAATGACGATGCCGGGAAGGCCCATGGGTCACGTCTCCAGGAGGGGGCGGCAAAGTGCGCGCGTCAGAAGCGGCACAAACGATTCATTATTTGTGCTGCATTGCAACCTGGGCAAGTTAAAGATTTTGGGATGGCGTTATAAATTGCTGCCGTTGTACAACTGGTGGAACGAATTCTCGGGTTTTACCATGCGTACTATTCATTACTCTGATGCGTGTAACAGCCTTGAGGCTGTGATCGACCAGATGGTCGAAAATCAGGAGGCGGTTCTTATAACCCGGTGGGGGGCTCCCAATGCTGTAGTCATGTCCGAAGAGCAATACACCAGTTGGGCGGAGACCATCTATTTGCTCAACTCACCGGCCAATGCCGAGCATCTTGCGCGTTCGCTCGAACAATTGCGGAAGGGCGAAGTCGAGTGACTGGATTGCTGCGACAGGTCTCCGACCGTGGGCGTTAACTGCCTACATGGCCCCGCGCCTCAGCACCACATGCGTCGCCTTCTCCGATGCGACAGATTCCACGCATTCATAACCCAGGGACCGCAAGTCGAGGTCCTTGAACAGTGATTCCCCCCGACCGAGGAGCACAGGCGAGATGGCAATGTGCAGCTCGTCGATAAGACCCTCGCGCAGATATTGCCGAATGGTGGCCGCGCCACCGCCGATTCTTACGTCCTTCCCCGCTGCAGCCTCGCGTGCGCGGTCGAGTGCCTCGTGAATGCCGCCCGTGACGAAGTGGAACGTGGTCCCGCCTTCCATGTCGATGGCGGGGCGCGCATGGTGCGTCAGGATGAAGACCGGAACCTGATAGGGGGGACGATCTCCCCACCAGCCTTTCCAGTTCATGTCCGGCCACTCGCCACGGATGGGGCCGAACATGTTCCGGCCGAGAATCCAGGCGCCGATATTTCTGAAACCGCGCGCGGCGAAATCATCGTCGACGCCCGTCGTGCCGCCGTCCTTGCCGAACAGGGCTTGCTGAAACGTGCGGGTCGGGATCAGCCACTGGTGCAGATCCGTCCCGCCAATACCCAGCGGATTGTCGATGTCCTGATCCGGACCTGCTCCATATCCGTCGAGCGAAATGGTGAATCCCTCAACGCGAACGCGGGTCATCGCAGCCTCCTTTTGATTGGGTGGTCTGGCATCGAGCGACGCCAACGCCGGATACTACGGCCAAAGGTTTCGCCGTGGCGATATCCAAGCGGGAGGTCGACGCCCTGTGGCAACCTTTCAATGCCACGCATAGTGTGCGGATACCGGACGAGCTTTTCCCTTCGTCCGCACCGGTTTTGTGCGATGCAAAATCTCCCCGCCACCCGCGCTGCAGTACGCCCTGGAAGATGACGACCCTGTAATCTTTGCGCTGCGCCGCAACATCGAACCATTGCGCCGGCCGGTCTGAATCGATCCTTTCATTGCCTTGACATTGCGTCTGACGGCGTCATACGCTGCCGGCTTACGTAGAAGACGTTCGCATATAGAACGCTGGTTCGATATGCGGTCATTTCGGATTTCAGGAGACAAGCCTTGAACAAGGTCGCCGGGTTCTTTACGGAACTGATGCGCCGGTATTTGCCGGACCCGTTTGTATTCGCCATTGGCCTCACGCTGCTCAGCATGCTGATGGCGATGCTCGTCGAGGGGCAGGGCCCCAGCGCCGTGATTCTCAACTGGGGCAAGGGGTTCTGGAACCTGCTTTCGTTCACCACGCAGATGGCCGTGATTCTGGCCATGGGCTACGTGCTGGCCACCGCGCCGCTGGTGGACCGCTTCCTGAACAGCATCGTGGCGCGCGTGGCAACGCCGCGCGGCGCAATCATCGTCGCCACGCTGGTGGGCGGTATCGGCAGCTACCTGAACTGGGGCTTCGGCCTGGTGGTGGGCGGCATCATCGCGCGCAAACTGGCGGTGAAGGTCAAGGGCGTGCATTACCCGCTGATCATCGCGTCGGCCTATAGCGGCTTCACGATGTACGGGCTGGGCCTGTCGGCCAGCATCCCGGTGCTGATCTCCACGCCGGGCCACCCGATGGAAAAGCTGATGGGTGTCATCGCGCTGAAGGACACGATCTTCTCCGCGCCGATGCTGCTGACGAGCCTGGCCGTGATCATCACGCTGCCGCTGCTCAACGCCATGCTGCATCCGCGCGATGCCAAGGACGTGGTCGAGATCCGCGAAGAAAACATGGCATCGGAAGGCGCCTCCGGTGGCGGCCACAGCATGGGCATCGAGAACACGCTGGCCACGCGCATGAACAACAGCCGTCTGCTGAGCCTGGTCATCGGCCTGTGCGGCATGGCCTACGCGGTGCTGTACTTCGTGCAGGGCGGAACGCTGGACCTGAACCTGATCAACTTCCTGATCCTGTTTATCGGCGTGCTGTTGCTGGGTACGCCGGCCAACTACGTGGCGCGTCTGAACGAAGGCATCAAGACCATTTCGGGCATCATCCTGCAGTATCCGTTCTACGCAGGCATCATGGCGGTCATGGCAGGCTCGGGGCTGGTGGATACCATCTCGCGCGCGTTCGTCGAGATCGCCACGCCGCAGACGTTGCCGTTCTGGGGTCTGCTGAGCAGCTTCGTGATCAACTTCTTCGCGCCTTCGGGTGGCGGCCACTGGGTGATCCAGGGTCCGTTCATGATCGATGCGGCAAAGGCCATCGGCAGCTCGGTGGCGCAGACGTCGATGTCGGTGATGCTCGGCAATGCGTGGAATGACCTGGTGCAGCCGTTCTGGATCCTGCCGGCGCTGGCGCTCTCGAAGCTCAAGCTCAAGGACGTGATGGGCTACACCGTGATCATGATGTTCTGGGTGGGCGCGATCTACATCGTGTCGCTGCTGGCCTGGGGCATCATGACGCACTGACCGCACCTGCCATACCCGCTATCCAACCGACTGGAGACATCGCATGCCGTACATGATCGAAACCTTCGACAAGCCCGACCACCAGCACGTGCGCCAGGCCAACCGGCCCACGCACCTGGACTTTCTGGAAGAGAACAAGGCGTTGCTGCTGGCATGCGGTGCCAAGCTCAGCGATGACGGCGGCGATGGCGGCGGCGGACTCTACATCGTCGATGTGGACACGCGCGAGGCCGCGCAGGCTTTCATCGAAGCCGATCCGTTCTTCAAGGTCGGACTGTTCCGCGACGTGAACATCGTGCGCTGGCGCAAGGCTTACCTGGACGGCGTGCGCCACATCTGAAGGTAGCCCCACTCATGAAGCGATGGAAGCGACGGCCCGAAGGCGCCAACTGGGGCGACTTCGGCGATGACGACCAACTCGGCCGGCTGAACCTGATCACTGCCGAACGCGTTCGCGCGGCCGCGCAGGAAATCCGCACTGGCCGCACGTTTTGCCTGTCACTGCCGCTGGATCTGCCCGGTGGCAACGTGCTCAACCCGCGTAGGCATCCGCCGGTGCTGCGGCCCACGTTCCGCGACGATGTGGCCTACGTGAACTTTCCCCTGGCCAAGGTCGATCCGCGCGCACTGGATGTGCTGAGCGACGACCAGGTGCTGCTCTCGATGCAGTACTCGACGCAGTGGGATTCGCTCGCCCACGTCGGCGCACTGTTCGATGCGGATGGCGATGGCGTGGCGGAGCGTGTCTACTACAACGGTTTCCGTCCCAACACCGACGTGGTAGGCCCCGTGGACTATGCGGAAGCGGATCATTTCGCGGCGCATCCGTGCGGGCACGACCACAGCCATGCCGAGGCGCTCGGGATCGAGACCTTCGCCCAGCATGGCATCCAGGCGCGCGGCGTGCTGGTGGATCTGGCGCGGCACTATGGTCGGGAATGCCGCACGGTCGGCTACACCGACCTGATGCGGGTAATCGATGCCGACGGCGTGAAGGTGGAACCGGGCGACATCCTCGTGCTGCGCACCGGGTTTGCCGAGATGCTCGTGGAGATGGCGGGCCAGCCCGACGTAGCGCTGCTGCACAACAGTTGCTGCGCGCTCGACGGACGTGACGAGCGGCTGCTGCAGTGGATCACCGATAGCGGCATCGCGGCCATCGCGGCGGACAACTACGCCGTCGAACGCTATCCCGCACGCGCAGTGCCCGCCGATAGCGGCCCGGTGGCGATGCTGCCGCTGCACAACCACTGCCTGTTCAAGCTCGGCCTGCCGCTCGGCGAACTCTGGCATTTGCATGACCTGGCGGCGTGGCTGCATGCCGAGGGTCGCCACCACTTCTTCCTGTCGGCGCCGCCGCTGCGGCTGCCCGGTGCCATGGGATCGCCCGTGACGCCGGTTGCCACGGTCTGACGCAATCGAATCGAATCCCACCATTCACAAGGAGACCGCCATGCTGTTCATGGTCGAAATGACTGTCCGTATCCCCCAATCGCTCGATCCGCAAGTGGCCGACAAGATCAAGGCCGACGAGAAGGCGTACTCGCAGCAACTGCAGCGCGATGGCAAGTGGCGCCACCTGTGGCGCGTGGCAGGGCTGTATGCCAACGTCAGCATCTTCGACGTGAAGGACGCCGATGAACTGCACACGATCCTGACCGGGCTGCCGCTGTATCCGTATATGGAAATGAAGGTCACCGCGCTGGCGCAGCACGGCTCGGCCATTGCGCAGAACTGATTGGAGACACGCCATGCCATTCGCCGAACTTGCCGACGTCAAGATTCACTACCAGATCGATGGCGATGAAAGCCTGCCGGTGCTGGTGCTATCAAACTCGCTGGGTACCAGCTTCGAGATGTGGCAGCCGCAGATCGCCGAACTGTCGAAGCACTTCCGCGTACTGCGCTACGACACGCGGGGCCACGGCAAGTCGTCAGTGACCGAAGGACCGTACACCATCGCACAGCTTGGCGGCGACGTGATTGCACTCATCGACCATCTCGGTCTGAAACGCGTGAACTTCTGTGGGCTGTCGATGGGTGGCATCACGGGTATGTGGCTTGGCGTGAATCACGCTGACCGGATTGAGAAGCTGATCCTCTGCAATACCGCTGCTTACATCGGCCCGCCCGAGAACTGGACGAATCGCGCCGCTGCAGTGGAACGCGATGGCGTAGGTTCGATTGCCGCCGCCGTGGTCGACAAATGGCTCACGCCGGATTTTGCGGCGGAACAGCCTGAACTGGTTGCGCAGTTGCGCGGCATGTTGAGCGCGACCGACGCAAAGGGCTATGCAGCGAACTGCCGCGCGGTGCGGGATTCGGATCTGCGTGGCGAGATTGCAAGCATCACCGCGCCGACGCTGGTGATCGCAGGTTCGGGCGACATTCCCACGCCTCCGGCGGATGGACGGTTCCTGGCCGAGACGATTCCGGGTGCGAAGTACGTGGAGTTGTACGCGGCACATTTGTCGAATCTGCAGCAGGTGGATGGGTTTAACGAGGCGGTGGTGGGGTTTTTGAAGGGCTGACCGTATCGCTGCCATGCGTTTTTTTTCTCCCCTCTCCCGCCTTGCGGGAGAGGGGCTGGGGGTGAGGGCCAGCGGTGCAATCACCGACACGTCGCAATGTCAACGTCATGCCCTCACCCCCAACCCCTCTCCCATTTCATGGGAGAGGGGAGCAGGACACGGAAGAGGGGCATCTCATAAAACCGCCCCCGTCCAATACGGGTCCCTCTCGTAGTACTTGTACACCGCAGCCCCCCACTGCGGATCGGCCATCGATGGCCAACTGTCCTTGTTGAATCCCGGCGCGTCCTTGATGCGGTCGGCGGTCAGGCCGATGCGAAAGCATTTGGCGTCGGTATCCATGACCAGCGCGCTCCACGGGATGGCGTGCAACGTGTCGCCGATACCCAGGAATCCGCCTGTCGTCAGTACGGCGTAGGCCACGCGGCCGGCCTGCACGTCGATCATGATCTCCTTGATTTCACCAACATGTTCGTCGTCGGACGAATAGACTTTCGTGCTGTCGAGGCTTGACGCGGCCATTACCTCGGGGCCGGGGCCGTCACCTATGCCGGTGCCGACGATGCCGGCGCCCTGGTCTGATGTCATCGGTTGCATGGAAGCACTCCTTGCTGATAGTGGTGGGGGAAACCGCTGTCGTGCAACCGGCATGCCCGGCTGTGCCCAGGGCTGGCAAGCAACTTGCGCGTAACGTTGCATCCATGGAAATGGCGTGTCGACGACCCGGCTCCATACCGGTTGGCGTCGGTGCTTCTACAACGCAGCGCAAGGTCGGGTGGTAATTCTTACGCCGCCTCATGACATGACACCCACGAAACCACAAGTCGCTGCGGCAGCGCACGACATCCGCAAGGGACAGGTGACCGAGAAGTGCTCGCGCGAAGTCTTTCGCAAGCGGTTCCGCGCACGCTTCGGCGATCCTGCTTTTCGCACCGAAGATGCTGCCATCGATCGGCTGGAAGAGATCGCATGGCAGGCCTACTGCGATAGCCGCAAGGCGCCGATGACGACCCGGGCAGGGGCGGGTGCTGCCGATCCTGCCTACGAGATTGCGGTGGAATGGATCGACACACGCAATGCCATCGAGCGCGCGCAGCGCGAACACGATGATGCCAAGTCACCATCGCGCGTGTTGCTGATCGTGGCGGCGTCGCGCAACGACTTCACGTGTCCCGGAGAAATGTCGAAGTCGTGGCGCATGGCCCAACTGGCGCGCACACGCATGGAGGGTCTGGGCATGCAGGTCGATACGCTCGACCTCAGCCGTCTGACCTCGGAGCCGGACTTGAACATTCACCCGTGCAAGGGGTGCGTGTCCACGGCCATGCCCCTCTGCCACTGGCCGTGCAGTTGCTATCCGAACCATTCGCTGGGGCAGGTCAACGACTGGATGAACGAGATCTATCCGCGCTGGGTGGCTGCGCATGGCGTGATGATCGTGACGCCCACGTATTGGTATCAGGCCACGAGTCCGCTCAAATTGATGATGGATCGGCTGGTCTGTGCCGATGGCGGGAATCCGGACCCCAGCAGCACGCATGGCAAGACTGTTGCGGAAGCGAAGCAACTCGAACTCGATGGATGGGACTATCCCAAGCATCTCGATGGCCGCGTATTCGGGCTCGTCGTGCATGGAGATGTGGCGGGCATCGAAGGCGTGCGCCGTTCGCTTGGCGACTGGTTGCAATGGATGGGACTGATCGAGGCCGGAGCGCCGTCGCAACTCGACCGCTATATCGGCTATTACGAACCGTATGCCACCTCGCATCGCACGCTGGATGCGGATACCCATGTGCAGCGCGAAGTCGAGAACGTGGCCGCAGCCGTGGCGCAGGCCGTCGTGCTGCGGCGCAACGGTAAGTTGCCTGAGGTAGGCGATGCGTTGAAACGGCCGCGTCCGAAGTAGGCTTTTCCTCGCGGCATGGATCTTGCGCGGGACTATCTGGGGCCCCCTGTGGCATATGGCAAGGAGCACACCATGTTTGAATTCCTGAAGAATGTTTTCGATTTTGGCGCCGACGATGGCCGTCGTGATCGGAGCGCCCAGCGGTACGACGAGAGCGACGACGACAACGACAACGATCCGCGCTATGGAGGCAATGGCTATGGCGGCAATGGCTATTTCGGCAATAGCGATAGCGGCGGCCAGTCGTACAACGGCGCACAACGGCTCTATCCCGGCGATCCCGGTTATCGTGCGCATCCCACGCGACCGGTGCATTCCTCCAGCGTAGGCGGGTGGCGCGGCATGAAGGGTTACGACCGTCCGGACGACCGTGTGCTGGGCGACGTATGCGATCGGCTTGCCATGGAGTCTGACGTCGACGTGTCGGAGGTCACGGTCGAAGTGGCCGCTGGCGTGGTGAAGCTCGGTGGCACGGTGGAAGACCGCTATGAGCGGTGGACCATCGAGGAAATCGTAGAGTCGGTGTCAGGCGTGCGGGATATTGAGAACGGTATTCGCGTGCAGCAGCGCAGTGGCTCGGACGCAATGGACACGCCGTCGCCCGAACGTACGCTGAATCGGAGTTGATTGGGTTTTCCCCGTGGTTTTCTCCCCTCTCCCGCGTGCGGGAGAGGGGCGGGGGAGAGGGTCGGCGGGGCAAATTGCGATGCGTTAGGCAAGCAGAGCCTCATGCCCTCTCCCCCAACCCCTCTCCCATTTCATGGGAGAGGGGAGCAAAGAATGTTTACGTCGTCAGCGTCCAATACCGTTCCGGCGCGCCGATGTCCGCTAGCTGTTCCGCGCTGAACAATGGCAACTGGCTTTCGTAGGCTTCCACCGCGCGCATCTTGATGACGTGGTGACGCGCGAGCGGAAACGTCACTGGCGTGGCAAGCAGCCCTTGTTGCAGCCAGTGCTGCAGCCGGCGCTGCACGACGCCAGGCACGCGCCGATGGATGGCTTCCTCATAGAAAATCCACTGGAGCGGCGGCACGGGTGCCGCATCGGCCTGGCCGTCTCCACCCGAGTGCACCGCGTGCATCGCCTGCGCCATGGCGTGCATGCGCAGGCAGGCGTTGGCCACCAGCACGTGGTCGCTGTGAAACAGGCCCATCGGCACGGCAACCGTGCCGCCACGCTGCAGCGCTGCTGTCCGCGCCAGGCCGCCGAGCAACTGATCCGGTGTGTAGGGCCGGCCATACTGGCCGTCGAGAAAATCGAGCCATTCGGGACGTGCGCCGAGCGTGGCCAGCCCGCGCGCATCCTCGCGCCGTCGATGCATGACAGCATGCAAGACGCTGTCGAAACCTGCCGCGCAATCCCACTCGGGTACTTCAAGCTTTGCATCGGGAATGCCGGCGAGCACCGTGACCACCACAGGGTCTGCCGCCGCCGCGATCAGGCCGCCGCAACTGAACACGGCGTCATCGAGGTGCGGGGAAATGACGGTCAATGGTCCGGGGATCTGGGGCATGCTGGCGCTCGGCTTGGTGGGGGAAACGGGAGGTCGGACGTGACTGCATCGCACGATGCATGCCAGACGTTCGTGCCGACCTGCCACCGACCGGCGTTGCAAATCCGGCGGCCGTTCTTACCGGTGCGGTGTAGAAGCGGCAACCACGCCTGCGTCGCCTTCTACGGGTAGCGCGGAGAGCATCGCCAGATGGTCGGCAAAGCCGCCGCGTGCACGACCCTCGCGCCGCGCACTGGTGGTCACCTGTGGCTGCGTGCTCCATGCGATCTGCGCGTTGATGGCGATCAGGCGCTGCACCAGCGCCACATCCTCGCTGCTCTCGTGCGGCGGAAAGCCCCCTGCGCGGGCGTAAGCGCGCGGGCAGATGCCGAGGTTGGCGCCATGAATATGCCGGTGATTCTCTTCACGACAGTAGCGCGCGGCGAACTGCGCGGGCACGTGTCCGGGCTGCTGGCTCCAATCGTTGACAGTGACGAGACCGCACACCGCGTCCGCCCGCAGGGCGAGCTGGGCGACCAGCCAGTCTGGTGCCACGCACGTGTCGGCATCGGTGAATGCGAGCCACCGGGCGTTCAGCGCCAGCAGGTGCTCGGCGCCGTGATGGCGAGCCACGCCGACATTGCGGGCCGCGATGGCCAGGCAAGCCACGCCCATCGTGGCGTGGCGCTGCACTACGGCATGAGATGCGTCGGTGCAGTCGTCCAGCACAACCACTACCAGTACCGGCTCGCCCAACAGCCCCGGGTGGCCCGCCGCCGCACCCAGTGCGGTCAGGCATGCCGCGAGACAATCTTCCTCGTTATGCGCGGGTACCACGACGCCGATCATGGCGTGTGCTCCCTGAACCGTAGCGCCTGCGGATTGCGTGACCAGACTTCGAGTACAAAGTCCGGTTCCACATGCCGCACGTGGCGATGCAGGCCCGGCTGGCGTGCCACGTCGCTGTGTACCTGCCGCGTGCCGATCTGGCGCTCGGCAAAGGGGCGCAGCCAGTGGCAGGCCACGATGGTGCCGTTCGGATTCAATGCGGCGCCCGCATGGCGCGCCGTGGCCAGCCAGTCGTCGCGCTGGAAGAAGTAGCCAATCTCGCTCAGCACGATCAGGTCGAACGAACCGGGCGGCCAGTCGGCGGGCAGCGTGGCGCGGCGCACGTTCACATGCGGATGCGCAGCCATGCGCGCCTGCGTGCGGCGCACGGCGCGCTCGGCCAGGTCGACAGCCAGCAGCGCGTCGCAACGCTTGGCGAGTTCGGCGGTCAGCCGGCCCGTGGCGCAGCCGGCCTCCAGCGCGCGTCCGTAATGCTTCTCGGGCAGGACCGCCATCAGCAGGTCGCGCTTGCGGGCTTCGTACCAGAGCGTTTCGAATCCCCACGGATCGGCCTGCTCGAACATGGCGTCGAAGTTCGTGGTCGCGTTCATAGCCGATACCTGTCAAGGGCTTCGGGCTCGGTCACGGGTTCGGCCACGGCAAGCCCTAAAGCTGCGAGGTCGCGCTCGGCGTGGCTTTGGCGCAGGAAGACCGGCAGGTCTGCATAGAGCGCGGCCAACCGGCCATTGCGGCACAACGGGCCCGCGCCAAGCACGTGGCCCGCGCGGTGCAAGACCGTTTGCGCAGCGGCCTCGACCACGGTGCGCAGGCGCATGGCAGGCACGAAGGCGTTGTCGGCAGGATGCGCGTCGATCCACGCGGCGGTTTCGCGCAGCAGTGCAGCGGCGGACTCGAGCGCGCCATCGATAGCCCCGAGATGTGCTGCAGCGTGTGGGTCTTTGCGCTGGCTGACGGTACGACGAACCGCATCGGCCAGTGGCAACACCGCGCCATACCAGCATGCCGCAATGCCAGCGCCGCCGTGCCAGAAGCCTGGGCGGTCCAGGTAGGCACGATCGCCGCCGATGCAGAGGGCAGGGCAGTTCTCCAGCAACACATCGCCGCTGCAGGTTGCCGCCATGCCCACGGCGAGCCATCCATCGGTGGTGATTGTCACGCCGGGTCCGTGCAGGTCGATCACGGCGAGCCGCGATGCGCCTTCGCTGTCATGGCACGTCAACAGCGCATGCGTCACGCCGCTGGCGCCTGAGCACCACGCCTTGCGACCATTGAGCAATACCGGCTCACCGTTGCGCATGCGGGTGGACGCAGCGAGCGCACGCGTATCGGTATCGACAGAGACCTTGCAGAGAACTTTCGCATCGGGCGGTTCTGCAGCCCACACCGCCCAGCGCGTAGCCGAGGGCGGCGTGACATCGGCCACTTCCGCCAGAATGGCGAGGGCATCGGCATGGGCCTCGAAGAGCTTGATGCCTACGGCGCCGAACTCCGTGCCAATGGTCGCCAGTAACTGCCAGCGGGCGAGTGTGTCGCCTTTGCCGGGGAGCGGGATGCCGCTCGCATCGACGCATTGGTCGATGATGGTGTCGAGGGTTTCGCGCGGATTCATGGGGGCATCCGGGTCCAGGAAGCGTGTTGCGGATATGCCCCACGTCCGCAAGTTCCCTGCCAGCAACGTGCGCGGCGCGATTGCCGCGTCCCGCAAGGCTTGGCGGCGTATGTGGCGGATGTCATGCCGCCGCAATGCTCCCACGGCGGCACGGCAATCTTTACTGCTTTTATCCGAAATGCCCGGTGGGGTAGGACGTCATCGGCGTACGGCGAGCGCGTGATAGTGCTGCACGCGCGATAGCGCATAGCTGGCGGCAGCGATGCGGATGGCATTGCGGTCGCCGCCGAAGCGGCGTGTTTCGCTGAACTCGATATCGTGCGGCACGGCGCCGCCCTGGCGGAACCACCACGCAAAGCACTGCGTGCCGGGAGGCGTGCCGTCGTCGGCGCCGTCATCCGCCACCCCGGTATTGGCGATGACCAGACTGGCATCGGTGTAGTCCGCCATGCCGCGCGCCATCGCCAGCGACACGGGCTCGCTGGTCAGACCGTGCCGGTCGATGGTTTCCTGCGGCACATGCAGTACGCCAGTCTTCGTATCGGGCGAGTAAGTGACGATGGCGAGCCGAAGCACCGCGCCGCAGCCGGGCACTTCGGCAATGCGTGAGGCAATCAGGCCCGCCGTGCAAGACTCTGCAGTGGATAGCGTCAGCGCATTTCGCTTGAGAAAATGCGCGATCGCCTTCATGTCCGTCGCATCCTGCCGGGCCGCGTCAGAGGGAGCGATATTGGCAGCAGTCATGACAGCGACGCTCTCCAGACACGCGGCCCTTTCATCGCAGCATCACACCGGGATCTTCAATGCGTCGGGCCGATCCCACCAGCGGTGTTGCCCCACCGCATCGAGAAAATCCTGGTGCATGGCGGGGTCTTCCGTCGGGGAAATCACCACGCCCGGTCCGGCAAAGCCGCCGGCCAGGCCCACACGCCGTGCGGCTTCAGAGACCATCGCCCCGCCAGATCCGCCTGCACCCACAGGCTTGTAGTGCTTGTACGATTCGCTGATGAACAGCAGTGCGTTGGGATCGGGCTCGGCGGGCGGGCTTTTGCCATCGGGCACGTAGACCGCATCGAACAGCACCGAACCCACCGACGCCAGTGCAAAGTCCACCGGCAACGTGGCGCCGCTGGCCGTCGTGACACCCGTCGCGCGAGGGCCCACGATCTTGACGTTGGCGCGCGCCGCCGTGCCGAGCGATTGCAGGGACGCCACGGCATCATCGTCCACGCCATCATTGACCAGTACCGCGATGTTGCGGCCCGTGATATCGCCCTTGGGCTGCGAATCGAGACTCAGCGCAGGCGACGCGTCGATGCCGTAGTCGTCGATGGGCGGAGGATTTCCCACCGGTTCCACGACGATGCCAAGGTTGTCGGCCACGCCCTGCGCGAGTTCGGGCGCGATATGTACGATCTGTCCCACCACACGTGCGCGGATGTCGGGAGAGAAGACCTTTGACAGTTCGAACGTGTAGGCGTCGATGATCTGCTTCTTCTCTACATCCGACTGGCTGCGCCAGAACAGGTTGGCTTGCGAGAAGTGATCGGCAAACGTATGGGCGCGGATGCGGTTCTTTACCGCGCCATCCTCGGCGGGTGCGGGGAAGTGGTGATACGCGTTAGCGTCGCCGGCCAGGAACGGACAGCCGCCGCTCACCGAGTTGGGCTGGTAGCTCTCCTTGCCCTGCACGATGGTCTGCCGCATGAAGCCGTCGCGCTGGTTGTTATGCACGGGGCAAAGCGGCCGGTTGATCGGCAGCTCATGGAAGTTCGGGCCGCCAAGGCGCGTGATCTGCGTGTCGATGTACGAGAACAGACGCGCGTGCAGCAGCGGATCGTTCGTGAAGTCCATGCCCGGCACGATGTGGCCGGGGTGGAAGGCTACCTGCTCGGTTTCGGCAAAGAAATTGTCGGGATTGCGGTTCAGCACCATTCGCCCGATGCGGCGCACCGGCACCAGTTCCTCGGGGATGATCTTCGTCGGGTCCTGCAGATCGAAGCCGAATTTGAGCATCTCGGTCTCGGGCACCAGTTGCACGCCAAGATCCCACTCGAAGAACTGGCCAGCCTCGATGGCGTTCCACATGTCGCGCCGATGGAAGTCCGGGTCCTTGCCATTGATCTTCAGCGCTTCATCCCAGATCAGGGAATGTGCGCCCGCCACGGGCTTCCAGTGGTACTTCACCAACGTGGCTTCACCCTTGGCATTGATCAGCCGGAACGTATGCACGCCGAAGCCTTCCATCGTGCGGAAACTGCGGGGAATTGCGCGCCCCGACATGGTCCACAGCACCATGTGCATCGATTCCGGCTGCAGCGACACGAAATCCCAGAACGTGTCGTGCGCGGAGGCGGCCTGCGGAATCTCGTTATGCGGTTCCGGTTTCACCGAGTGGACGAAGTCCGGAAACTTGATACCATCCTGGATGAAGAACACGGGCATGTTGTTGCCCACCAGATCGAAATTGCCCTGACGTGTGTAGAACTTCGTGGCAAAGCCGCGCACATCGCGTGCAAGATCGGCGGAACCCCGCGAGCCGGCCACGGTGGAAAAGCGCACGAAGACCGGCGTCTGCTCTCCCACGCGCGTGAAGATATCGGCCGTGGTGACGTCTTCCAGCGACTCGGTCAGCTCGAAGTAGCCGTGCGCCGCCGCACCGCGCGCATGCACCACACGCTCGGGAATCCGTTCGTGATCGAAGTGCGTAATCTTTTCACGCAGATGGAAATCTTCCAGCAGCGTCGGGCCGCGCAGGCCGAGCTTGAGCGAGTTGTCGTCCTCGGGCATTTGCAGGCCCGAATTGGTGGTCAGCGTCTTGCCTGCGTTCGAAACCAGCGTGCCGACGCTGGGCGACCCCACATGGCCCGGATTGCCGGCAAGGCGGTCTGCCACGGCCTTTTCATAGGTGCCATCGTCATTGCTGCCGGTGCCGTGCGAGGGGTTTTGCGGCTGGCCGCCGTGGGGCGTGGCGCCCTTTCCTTTGCCTGCTGACTGCTTTGCCATGGGGACTCTCCTCTGTGGGTGATATGGGTCTGGAGAGCCTGGCGCTGCAGGTTGCGTGCCATCGGTAGGAAAGGGCAGCAGGGGCGCCAGCATAGCGCGTCATCAGGCGTTGCCCCAAGCACGTTTTTCGAAGATCGGCATGCGGAAATGTTGCTTCGTCGGCGCCCCGCCACGTCATAGCATCGCTGCTCTTTCCCATGGCCGTGACCACAACAATGACATTCCATCACGCATCCCCATCCGCGCGGTCGAGCCGCCGCGCGCCGCTTGCTTCTCCGCTTGTTACCCGGCTGGCACTCGTCGCCGCCAGCGCTGCCGCAGTGGCGGGGCTGGTCGCTTGCGGCTCGGATAACAACACGCCCATCGCATCCAAGGGGGGCGGCACCACGGCCACGCCAACGCCGACCACGCCGCAGAAGCGCCCCAACATCCTCTACATCATGGCCGACGATCTCGGCTATTCGGACATCAAGGCATTCGGCGGCGAGATCGATACGCCGAACCTTGACGCGCTGGTGGCATCCGGCCGCATCCTGACCAACCACCACACGGGCACCGTTTGCGCCATCACGCGATCAATGCTGATCTCCGGGACGGATCACCACCTCGTGGGGGAAGGCACCATGGGCGCGCCAAACGACGAGCGCAAGGGCTTGCCGGGCTATGAGGGCTACCTGAACGACAGCTCGCTGTCGGTGGCCCAACTGCTGAAAGACGCTGGCTATCACACGTATATGGCCGGCAAGTGGCACCTGGGCAACGGGATCGCCGGATCGGCCGCATCGCTGGGCAAAACGCCCGACCAATGGGGCTTCGAGCGCAGCTACGCGCTGCTGGGCGGTGCCGCGTCGAATCACTTCGCGCATGAGGCTGCCGGTTCGAAGAACTACACCGAGGATGGCCAGTATGTGCAGCCGGGGCAGCCCGGCCAGGCGGGCGGCACGGGTGGCTCGCCTGCCACGTTCTACTCGACGAACTTCTACACACAGAAGCTGATCCAGTACATCGATGCCAACAAGGCCGACGGCAAGCCATTCTTCGCGTACGCCGCGTACACGTCGCCGCACTGGCCGCTGCAGGTGCCGGAACCCTGGTTGAGCAAATACAAAGGCCGTTATGACGCGGGCTATGATGCCGTCCGCAATGCACGGATCGCGCGCCAGAAGACGCTGGGCATCCTGCCCGCCGACTTCAATGCGTTTGGCGGCGCGCCTGAGACGCTGACCGCATCGGCGGGCAGCGCGGCGAACGGCACCGCGGGTGCGAAGTACATCAATGCGCTGAACGGTCCCGCGCAAGGCTACACGGATTACGGTGCCGGTTACGTCAACAAGACGTGGGCGAGCCTGTCCGCCGACGAGCGCAAGGTGCAGGCGCGTTACATGGAAATCTATGCAGGCATGGTCGAGAACCTGGACTACAACATCGGCCTGTTGGTGCAGCACCTGAAGGACATCGGCGAGTACGACAACACCTTCATCATGTTCCAGTCGGACAACGGCGCCGAGGGCTGGCCCAACAGCACCGACCCCACCGCCTACGACACGGCCAACGCGCAGGAGCCGGCGTTCTCCGCGCTGGGCAAGGACAACGGGTTGCAATCGGTGCCCAAGCTTCAGTACGGCCTGCGCTGGGCCGAGGTCAGCGCCGCACCGTTCCGGCAGTTGAAGGGCTACATGGGCGAGGGCGGCATCTCCACGCCGATGATTGCCAAGCTGCCGGGGCAGACCGCGCAACAGCCGACGCTGAACGCCTTCACGCACGTGACCGACAATACCGCGACCTTCCTGGACGTGGCGGGCGTCGCGTTGCCGACGCAGGCCGCGCCGGCTGCCGTCAATGCTTCGACAGGCGTGGATGCCAACAAGGGCAAGGTGGTCTACAACGGCCGCAATGTGTGGCCCATCACGGGTCAGTCGCTGTTGCCGCTGCTGCGCGGCGAAGTAGCGGGCGAGGTGCGCACCACGGCGTTTGGCGAGGAATCGTATGGGCGCGCCCAGTTGCGCAGTGCCGATGGCCGCTGGAAGGCACTGTGGACCGAGCCGCCGAGTGGTCCTGCGGACGGTCACTGGGAGCTGTTCGACCTGAAGACGGACCGGGGCGAGACCACCGACGTGTCCGCCAGCAACCAGACGGTACTCGACGCATTGGTTGCCCAGTGGAAGACGTACATGACCAGCGTGGGGGGCGTGGAACCGGCCCGTCCGCGCGGTTACTACTGACGCATCGACTGAAGCCTCGCCACGTCAGAAGCCTGCCGTCTGGAACCAGAACGGCAGGCCCGCCACAGCCATCGCCACAGCCAGCGGCATGAACTGGGCAAGCGCCACGCCCAGCCGGTTC
Organism: Cupriavidus sp. 2SB; assembly: GCF_005503625.1. Classification (GTDB taxonomy): domain Bacteria; phylum Pseudomonadota; class Gammaproteobacteria; order Burkholderiales; family Burkholderiaceae; genus Cupriavidus. The sequence goes on from NZ_SCMX01000071.1 coordinate 20,251, forward strand.
ATGCGATGGCCATGGCGAGTGGGGCGGTCTGATGTCGTGGAAGAGGGCATGGCAGGAGGCATGGCAGGGGGCAGGACGTTGAGCATGGCTGCATGATGCGGGGATCAACCTGAATGGCGCCTGAGCGGCCTGTTCAGGTACTGTTCAGGTTGCGACCCCGACAATGCGCCCCATGACGTCCCCGCACCTTTCCTTCCTTCCGCACGTATCCAGCCTGAGCCGCCTGGCTCGTACCGGCGTGCTCGTCGCCATGCTCGGCGTGGCGGGCATGGCGGGCCCGGCCCATGCGGACCCCGATGCCGACCGCGCCCGCGCCGCGCTGCGCTCCGGCGAAATCCTTCCTCTGTCCCGCATTCTCGATACGGTGGCGCGTCAGTACACCGGCGATGTGATCGATGTAAAACTCGATCGCGACGACGGCGTCTGGACCTACGAAGTCAAGCTCCTGCTGCCCACCAGCAGCGTGGCCAAGCTCGAATACGACGCCCGTGACGGCAAGCTGATCAAAGCCAAGGGCCGCGATCTCGACAGCGCCCGCAAGCCCTGACGCCATGCGCATCCTGATCGTCGAGGACGAAGCGGTGCTCGCGGAGCAACTCACGCATGCGCTGGCACAGGCCGGCTATGCCGTCGACCATGCTGCGGATGGCATCGACGCGGCGCACCTGGGCGCGGAATATCCCTACGATGCTGTGGTGCTCGATCTCGGGCTGCCGCAGCTCGACGGCTTGTCGGTGCTCCGGCGCTGGCGGCAGGCGGGCAATACCGTTCCGGTAGTGATCCTGACCGCGCGCGATAGCTGGGTGGAGAAGGTGGAAGGTATCGACGCCGGGGCTGACGACTATCTTGCCAAGCCATTTCGCGTCGAGGAACTGCTGGCGCGTATCCGCGCCCTGATCCGCCGTTCGGCGGGCCGCGTGGCGCCGACGCTGGGTTGTGGCCCGGTGCAGCTTGTGCCCGGTACGGGGCAGGTAAGCGTGCACGGCGCGCCCGTGTCGCTGACCGCGCATGAGTTGCGCGTGCTCGATTACCTGATGCATCACCAGGGCGAGATCGTCAGCAAGACCACTCTCACCGAACACATCTACGCGCAGGATTTCGACCGCGACAGCAATACGATCGAGGTCTTCGTGGGACGCCTGCGCCGCAAGCTTGGCGTTGATGTGATCGAGACCGTGCGGGGGCTGGGGTATCGCCTGCGCGATCCGGAGGCCTCGGCGTGATACGCAAGTCGCTGGCGTGGCGTCTGCTCGCCATTGCAGCGTTGTGGATCGCCGGCACGCTCTGCACCACCGGATGGATACTCGACGCGCTGTTCGGTCGCCATGTGGATCGCACCTACATCGTGGAACTGGACCGCGACCTCGCCAGCCTGGCAGGTGCGCTGGAATGGCGTGCGGACGGCACGCTGGAACTTACGCGTCAGCCCGCGGAGCCGCGCTTCGACCTGCCCTATTCGGGCGCGTACTGGCAGGCATCTGCTGGCAACCAGACGCTGCGCTCGCGCTCGTTGTGGGACGTGGACATCCCCACGCAGGTGGAGCGTCCCGTAGGCCACGGCGATGCCGACATCCGCATCGGTCCGCGCGAACAGTCGCTGCTCGTAAAGTCGCGCAAGCTTCAACTGGCGGGCACCGATACACCCATCGACGTGACCGTGGCGCTGGACCGTACCGAACTGCGCCACGCCAAACGCTCGTTCCGGCATCTGCTGTGGCTCTCGCTCGGCGTATTGGGGGTGGGCATCCTCGGCGCGGTGTGGGCGCAGATCCGTTTCGGGCTGGCCCCGCTGTCGCGCCTGCGCGCTGCCGTGGCCGGGCTGCATGCGGGTTCCAGTTCCGAGCTGGTGGGAACATTTCCCGCCGAAGTGCAGCCGCTGGTGGACGAGATCAACGCGTTGCTGGAGCGCAACCGGCAGGCCGTGGAACGCTCGCGGCGGCAGGCCGCCGATCTGGCCCACGCGGTCAAGACGCCGCTGGCCATCCTGTCGAACAGTGCGGCGGCGTTGCCCGAACCTGCCTCGCACGGTGTGCAGCAGCAGCTCGACGCCATGCGCCAGCAGGTGGATCGCCACCTGGCGCGAGCCCGCGCAGCGGGGGCGGGCGGTGCCGCGCGAGGCACGGCCGTGCCGGTGCGGCCGGCGGTGGCGTCGCTGGCGCGCGCGCTGGAACGCCTGCATGCCGAGCGGCCGGTAAGTGTGCGCATCGATGGCGAGGCGGCGTTCTCCGGTGATCGGCAGGACCTTGTGGAGATGCTCGGCAACCTCCTCGACAACGCCTGGCAGTGGGCGCGCAGCGAGATTCGCGTGACGCTGGACGGCGATGCAGGGCGCATGCACATCCGCATCGAGGACGATGGTCCTGGCATGCCGGCCGACGCCATGCGCCACGCGGTGCAGCCCTTCGCTCGGCTCGACGAAGCCGCAGAGGGCAGCGGCCTGGGGCTGGCCATCGTGCGCGATATCTGCACGCTGTATGGTGGCGAACTTGCGCTGGGCAAGTCGTCGCTGGGCGGCCTGGCTGCCACGTTGCATCTGCCGGGTCCGTGACCTATCCCTTGTTTCTCATCAAGTTTCGAATTCCGCATTGCAGGCTAAATCCCCGCGCCGACGTCGGCGCGATGATCCGCGCGCCACGGCGCCGGCATTCCCGTTTTCCTGCCGCGTGCAGGGTTCGACAAGGAGTGACAAGCAATGCGGAAGTACATACTCGGTGCGCTGGCGCTCGGCGCAGCGGTGCTGGTTTCCAGTGGGTGCGGCGATACCTCGGCCGCCTCGCCTACCTACGACAGCACACTCGACACGGCGTCGCAGGGCCAGCAGGCCGGCGCGCTCGCCACGCTCGAAGCACTGGTCAACATCGAGAGCGGCCCCGGCAACGAGACCGGCCTGCTGGCGATGGGCGATTACCTTGCAGGCCGACTCACCGCGCTCGGCGCCACCGTAACGCGCCACAAGACCGCCGATGGCAGCGCGGGCCAGAACATCGTCGGCACACTACAAGGCACTGGCACGCGCAAGATCCTGCTGATGGCGCATATGGACACGGTCTATCCGCCCGGTTTCCTGGCGAATGCGCCGTTCCGCGTGGAAGGCAACCGCGCCTATGGGCCGGGCATCGCCGACGACAAGGGCGGTATCGCGGTGATCCTGCACACGCTGACGCTGCTCAATGCGCGTGGCTTCCGGGACTACGGCACGCTGACCGTGCTGTTCAATACCGACGAGGAAACCGGCTCGTTCGGCTCGCGCGACCTGATCCAGACGTTGTCGGCCAACCATGACTACGTGCTGTCGCACGAGCCAGCCTTGGCATCCAATGAAGGCTTCGGTCTGGCCACCTCGGGCATCGCCCACGCCACGGCTACCATCCACGGCAAAGCCTCGCACGCTGGCGTGGCACCGGAAGCCGGTGTCAACGCGCTGACCGAAGCCGCCAGCCTGATCCTGCGCACGCAGGATATCGACAACAAGGATCGCGAGATCCGCTTCAACTGGACACTGGCTTCCGCGGGCTCGGCCTCGAATGCCATTCCCGCGCAGGCCACGCTGACCGCCGACATGCGCTATGGCAGGAACCAGGATCTGGATGCGATCACGTCGATGCTGAACGAGCGCGCGCAGCAGAAATTCCTGCCGGGCTCGGAGATCACGATCGATGTGCTGCGGGGACGCCCGGCGTTCAATGCTTCCGACGCAGGCAGGGCGCTGGCGGCCAAGGGCCGGTCCATCTACGCCGAAGTGGGCGGGCAGATCGCCGTCTCGGAGGTCCGCACGGGTGGCGGCAGCGATGCCGCCTATGCGGCCCTGTCAGGCAAGCCCGTGCTGGAAAGCATGGGGCTGCCCGGCGTCGGCTATCACACCAACTCGGATGAGTACATCGTCATCGATGCCATCCCGCGGCGCCTCTACCTGGGCGCGCGAATGATCATGGACCTGAGTCTGGGCCGCTGAGCCGCTAATCCGGAGACTGGCGCGGCTACCGTCGCTGCGCCAGGACGATGCCTGCTGCAATGAACACCAGTCCGGCCGCGTGATACCAGCGCGGCCAGTCGCCCAGCAGCAGCGTGGAAAGCAGGGCGGCAAACAATGGCGTCAACGTGATGAAGAAGACCGGCAACTGCGCACCGGCCCGCGCGATGGCGCGATCCCAGATGAAGTACGCCATCAGCGACGGGATGGTGGCCACATAGAGCAGGATGCCCGCGACCTTCGGGTTCCAGTGCAGCGCATGATCGAGCGTGGCCAGTTCCCACGCGGTGAACGGCAGGCTGACGATGGCTCCCACCACGATCTGCGCGAACAGCAGTACGGGCAACGGCAGGTCGGGGCGCTGCTTGCGCAGCAGCCATGTGTAGGCACTCCACGTGACCGTGGCGGCCAGCATGAACAAATCGCCCGCCACGAAATCGAGTTGCGCCAAGCGTCCCAGTTCGCCCCGCACCAGCACAAACGACACGCCGACCAGACACAGCAGCGCCCCGGCAACGTGCCAGCCTTTCACACGTTCGCCAAAGAACAATGCGCCGATGATCAGCAAAAACAGCGGCGTGGACGCGCCAATCAGTGTGACGTTGATCGGCGTGGAGGTGGTCAGCGCCAGATACTGGAACGCGTTGTAGCTGGCAATCGACAGCGCACCCATGGCGCAGAGCACCCCCGCATGCTGCCGGAGCGCGGCACGGTGTGTCACCACGCCGCGCCATGCATACGGCGCCAGCAGCAGCCCGGCCAGTACCCATCGCACAAAATTCAACGTGATGGGCGGAATGGTGCCAGCGGCGAGGCGTCCGACGATGGCATTGCCAGCCCAGGCCAGCGGCGGGAATGTGAGCAGGAACAGCGTGGTGAGGTCGATGCGGCGGCGGGTGGTGCTGGGCATGACAGCAGGGGAGGGAAGGAGGTTCGGCATTATCCGCGATTGTGGGGATGTGCGTGTCGTAAAGCCAAAGCCGCTTGTTATGCGCTCCCCTCTCCCATGAAGTGGGAGAGGGGAGCAAACAAAACCAACCCTACACCGCCACCGTCTCCCGCGCCTTCAGTTCCGCTACCAGCTCGACATACTTCTGCATGGCATCCGTCGCATCGGTGCCCTTGCGGGCCGACCACGCGTCCCACTTTGCGCGGCCCACCATGTCCATCATGCCGGGGCGCTCGCCGGTGACGTCGCCGACACTGCCCTGCTTGTAGAGCGAGTACAGCGCCAGCAGCGTGTCGTTGTCCGGCGCCTGGCGCAGCGTTTTGGAGCCGGCGGCGGCATCGGCAAACGCCTTCTCCAGTGCCGTTGGCCCGTCGGTGGCGGGTGCGCCGCCGAAGTAACGGTCTTCCGCCGCTACGTCGTCCGGAAACCATCGCACTTCGAGCAGCTTGCCCGCGCGCAGCGCCACGGCCAGTACGCCCGGCGAGGCCAGTGCGTTGCCGGCCTGCAGCGTTGCGGGCAGCACCGCCACGCCGGCGTTCAGGCTTGGTATGCCGAAGGCGCTGAAGCGTAGCGGCGGGTCCGACTGCGCCCAGCGCTTGAGCCGTGCCAGTCCCTTGCTGCCGCGCCACGCACCCGAGGTCCGGTTGGCGCCCGGCTGCAACCATGCAAAGTCTGGAATGCCTGCCGCAAAGAGCGCGGCAAAATCGCCGGCTTCCAGCCACTGGCGCACCGTGCCGAGCAGCGTCACGATGTCGGCAGGCGCCATGGCGGCATCCACCGGTCCCATGCCCAGCGACGCCGCCGTGGTGGCATCGAGGAACTCCAGTACGTTCCGCGCCACGATTTCCCGATCGTTGTCCACGCAGACCATGTGATAGCTGTCTTCCAGCACCACCATCCGGGCGAGTCCCGCGCGCGTCTTGCCGCCGATATGTTCCACGAGATAGGACGCCGAGCGCAGGCTGGTCAGTTCGTCCTCGCGCGCGTGTACGACCAGCGTCGGACAGACGATCCGTTCGAGCCCGCTCATCACGAATGCGCGCAGGCGGTCTACCTCGCGGATACAGGCCAGCGGCACCCAGCCATAGTGGAAATTCTCGCCCCGCTCGAACTTGGCCTTGACGATGGCGCGCAACTGCTCGTTCTTGATGCCGTAGGGGTCTTCCTCCATAACCTTCATGCGCGCCGGCACGCCGGGTACGTGGTAGAGCAGGGCGCGTGCGGCGCGATACCAGGGTGTGGCCCACCCATCGATGTAGACCGGCGGCGCCAGCACCACAAGCTTGCCCTTGGCGTGGCGCTCGCGCTTGGCGGTCTCCACGGCCAGCAGCGAACCCATGCACATGCCCATCAGGTGCAGCACGTCGTGCTGGTCGCGCACTTCCAGGTACTTCGCGCGGACGGCGTCGAGCCAGTCTTCGACCCGCACATCGGCCAGATCCTCGGGCTGCGTGCCATGCCCCGGCAGCGTGAGCGAGTGGGTGACGAAGCCAGCGTTTTTGAGCCGCTTGTGCATGGACCCGAGGTCGTACTGGGTGCCGCCGAGCCCATGGATCAGGAACACGCCGGGTTCACGCATGCTGCGCTCCGCTCGCCATGCGCAGCAGGCATGCCACGCGCTCCACGGCACCATCGGGGCCGCGTACCGGCGCCAGGCGTGCCTGGACGTGAAGGTTGCGGCCGTCGAGATGCACCTCGTAGGCGTCGTTGCTGGTGTCGTGCCGGCCGCTGGCCACGGCGTCCCAGCCCGCCTGTGCGAAGGGGCGGTTGGCCGCGTCCACACGGTCGAGCCAGTCGCGGATATTGCGCAACTGGGTAGCTTCCGGTCCCAGCACTGCATGGGCCGATTCGCCCCAGACCGCCGCACCGGTGACGGCATCGAACTCCACGCTGGCCACGCCCGTGGCCTGCAAGGTGCGCTCGTAGCGCAACTGCCACTCGCGGGCCGTGGTCAGCGCCAGCCGGCGCGCCTCGTTGAGGGCGCGCCCCACGAGCAGCAGCACCGCCCAGACCCAGACGTAGGCCTGCACCTCGATCACGGCTTCGCCCTGGAATCCCTCATTGGCCGCGAAGGGGCCGCCGCCGTTGGCGGTCAGCCAGATGATCAGCACCGCGCCCACCAACGTGGCCACCGATCCGCCGCGCGGCCCCCAGAACATCGACGCCAGCAGCAGGAACGGCATCGGCAGGTAGGTCAGGGTAGGGGCGATGCTGTCGAACCGGAAGTGCATGCTCCGATGAAATACGACAAGTGTGGTCAGCAGGAACAATGCAAACATGGCCGCCCCCGCACCGAACTGCTTCATCGGCATGCCGCCTGAGCGCTTGATCGCAAAGCCACGAAAACCGGTAATGACGGGCGAGACGAGCAGGATGCCGACGATGGTAGAGAAAGCCCACGCGCGCCACTCGGCGGCAAAGGTCTGGGTATCCGGCCGAAGCCAGCGCCAGAACTCGTTGGCCAGCGTGGCGCCCACCACGCCGGTGACAACGGCGCCGGTCACCATCAGGGCCGCCTGCAGCAAGGGCTGTGGCGGTTCGCGCTGGCCGCGCGTGGCCATCCACGCGCCCAGCGCAATGGTGCCCGTCTCGATGGCCGCGAACACGACGGCGGCCACCACGTCCAGGTCATGGGCCGCCAGCCCCCAGAGCAGCGACGCCAGGGCGGTGCCCACCAGCACGGCCATCCGGCGGCCCGGTGCACAGGCCAGCCAGGCGCCAAAGCTGACCCCGGAGGCCAGCCAGACCGCGATGGCCTGCGTCTCGCTGGCGGACATCGCGCTCGACAGGGCGCCGACGGCGAGATAGGCCACGGTCACTATCGTTGCCACCCCTATGAACCGGCTGCCTGCTGACTGCATGGGTCTCTCCTGGGACGGATGGCCTGCATCGGAAGGGCCGGCATGCCCGGCACTGCCGGGCGGCGGCGATGTGACGATAGTAGTACAAGGTCGCGCAGGCGCAACGTTGTGGCTAGAATCCGCGAGGAGACCGTCGCCTGGGGAAACGATGATCCGCCTCGTGCTGATCCTGTTGGGGTTCGACTATCTGCGCGAGCGCGCGCGGGGGATGTTCTGGCTCGGCATCGCGTTTCTTGCGGCCGGCGTGGCGTTGTTCGTCGATGGCCTCGACAGCGCGCGGTTCTTTCCGCTGGAACTGTTCGCCATGCTGCTGCTCCTGGCCGGCGTGGGCACGCTTGTGGTGGCCTTTGTCGGGGCCGGCGGCATGCGTGCCATGCGCATCTTCAAGGCACTGTCGCTCTGCCTGGCAGCATCGCTGGTGCTGGCGGGCCACCATCACGGCAATTTCTGGCTGTCGATGATCTTCGGCACGCTGTTCCTGGTCGATGGCCTGCTGCAGTGCGTCTCGGCCAGCGTGGTGCGGTTTCCGCGATGGCGCTGGGCCGTGGGCATGGGCGTGCTGGAAATCCTGATTGCTATCTTCTTCTATCAGCCCTGGCCCACACATTACGCGGGCACCGTGCCCTATGCGCTGTCGATGTGGCTGCTGTTCGGCGGCTGGAGCATGGTCATGCTGGCCTACCGGGCCATGCGCGTCCCGGAGACCGCCACCATCGAAAGCCTGATGCACGGTCCGCGTCGCCGCCAGGGCCGGGTGGAGCCGCAGGAGCGCCGTACCGCGCCGCCGCTCTGGGCGGCCGATGCCGAACAGGCGCCCGTGCACAAGGTCACCAAGACGCTGCTGTTTCCGCCGCCCCGCCACGTGCCCCCGGTGGCCGACACGGGCGCGCCGGCACTGACCGTTCATGTCTGGACGCCCTCGGGCGCCGGGCAGCGGCTGCGCCGCCGGCCGCTGATCGATCGCTATATCGCGGCTGTGGACGCGAATGGCGCGATCTGGACGGGGCACACGGCGCTGGAGTCTCCCGAGGGCATCTACATCAGCTTTGATCCGGCAGAACCGCTGAGCCGTACGCCCGAAAGCGTGACGCAGGCGTTGCGCGCCTCGGCGGACAACGACGTGGCCGGCATGTTCGAGTCGGATTACGCGTCCGAGGCGGCCCGGCGCGGAGAGTCCACGGCGCGCGTGCATCTGCGCAACTACGACGCCGCGCGACTGGAACGCTTCTGGCACGCGTGGAGCGCTGACACCACCTACAACCTGACCTACCGGAACTGTGCGGTCAGCGTGGCCAGTGCGCTGGAGGCTGCGGTGGAAGGGGCGCTGATGCGGCAGCGCGGCAATCGCCACACGTGGGGCTTGCTGCTGCAGGTCATGCTGACGCCAGAGTTATGGCTGGCGGCGCAGATCCGCAAGCGCGGCAAGACCATGGCGTGGACACCCGGACTGGTGCGCGACTATGCACGCGCGCTGAGTCTGCTCGTGGACACGCACGGGCACGCCAGGGCCGGGTGGCGTCTGGGGAGACTGGGCCTGCCCGTGCTGAAACGGCTGTGGACGCAACGCCGGCAATGGCGGCGCGACGACGGAGAGGGGCAGGCGGGCTGACCGCGCATGCGATCCGGGCCACAGCGGGCCCCTAGCGCCGGAACCAGATCATCGACAACCCGCCCGCCAGCAACAGCAGCGCGGCCGCCGCCGCTGCAAGCAGGGCGCTGACTTCCGTTTCCTTCCGTTCGAGTGCGAAGCGTGCACTGAGTTGGCGGTACACCTGCGACAGGTCGGCTGCCGATCCGGCCTGGAAGTATTCGCCACCGGTCATCGTCGCCACGGCGCGCAATGAAGGTTCGTCGAGTTGCATGAAGTAGGACAGGCTGGGCTCGCCGGCGGCGCCGCCCTGCGCGGAGCCGAAACCTACCGTGTAGACGCGCACGCCGCGCTGGGCGGCCATGCGGGCAGCGTCGATGGGATCGGGGCCGGTGGTGCGGCGGCCATCGCTGAGCAGGATGATCGCGCCATGGCGATAGGAGCCGGGCTGCACGGGCGGGCGCTCCTGCTCGCGCTTGCGGGCGGCATCGGCGGCAGCGGCTTCGTCCAGCGGACCGGTGCGGGCGCCGAAGCGCGACGCTTCGGTGCTGAACAGGATCGTCTCCAGGTCGATGCCGTCATCGGGGAACAGCACGGCCAGTGACTGGATCAGCCCGCTGCCCGTGGCGGTGCCGCGCTGCAACTGAAAGCGGTCGATGGCGTCGATCATGTCCTGCCGGTTGCCCGTGGGGGGCAGGACCACCGTGGCTGTGCCGGCAAACGACACGATGCCCAGCCGCACGCTGGCGGGCAATCCCACAATCAGGTCGCGCGCGGCTTGTTGCGCTGCGGTGATGCGCGTCGGGGCCACATCGGTGGCTTCCATGCTGCGCGAGACATCCATCGCCAGCACCAGTGTGATGACATCGGAAGGCAACGTGACCGTCGCCATGGGTCGTGCGCACGCAATCAGTGCAGCGGCGAGGCCAAGCAGGCAGAGCGTAGGAGGAATATGACGCCGGATGCGCTGGCGCGGACCCAGCGCAGCGCGCGGCAATGCAAGGCTTGCATAGAGCACGGCGCCCTTCTTGCGCCGGGCGATCAGATACAGGTAGGCGGCCACCAGCAGTGGGAGCGCCAGCAACAGCCAGAGCACTTGTGGCCAGAGAAACTGCATGCCCTGCTCCTTGGCGCGTGGTTAAGAGGATGGTACTGTATTTTCCAGGGCACGAAGGGAGGGCTGCCATGAAGCGGATGACGATCTACGGATGTGTCGCAGCAGCCCTTGCACTTGCCCTCGCTGCCGGCGGCGCCTCCCTGTACCTGGCCCAGCCGGCTAAGCGGACCCTGACGCAGGCCGATATCGACGCGGCCGTGCTCCACACCCTACAGACCAAGACCCTGCCATCGCGGCCGGCCCGTGCGGCGGAAGCTGTACGCGAATCCGTGGTCGAGGTCATGAGCTATTCCCCGAAGGAAAAGCCAGCCAAGGCAACGCCGTCCCCCGAGGCGAAGCGCGAGCCGCCCCCGCGCAAGGGGCCGCAAGCCTATCCGCAGCATAAGTCGCCGCCGCGCGCCTCACCCGGCCCGTCGAAGAAGGCGACGCCCGCGCCAGCCCCCGCACCATCCCCGCGCGAGGAATCGGCACAGGCCGATCCGCAGAAGGAAAGCCCTGCCGAACGTGACGAGGCTGGCCATATCGGCTCCGGCGTGGTGGTGACCGAAAGCGGCATGATCATGACGAGCTACCACGTGGTGGCCGATGCGCGGCGCATTCAGGTGAGGTTCCACAACGGCCAGACGGCTGACGCCACGCTGGCGCAGGCCATTCCCGAGAAAGACCTCGCCATCCTCAAGCCTGTGTCCATTCCCGATGACCTGCCCGCTGCGGTGCTCGGTTCCAGCAACGACCTGGCGCCGGGCAGCGAGGTGGTGGCGGTGGGCTTCCCGTTCGGGATCGGGCCGTCGATATCGGCGGGCGTGGTATCGGGACTCGACCGCGAGTTCGTCTCGCCGGACCGCAGGCAAAAGCTCGACAAGCTCATCCAGTTCGACGCTGCGGCGAACCCCGGCAACTCGGGCGGGCCACTCGTGAACATGAATGGCGAGGTGGTGGGCATCGTCACTGCCATCCTCAACCCGAATCAGAGCGGCACCTTCATCGGCATCGGCTTTGCGATCACCATCGAAAGCGCCGGCGCTGCCATCGGATCTTCACCCTTCTAAACAAACGCGGGGGCCTATGAACGACCAAGCACGGGACGCTGTGGACAGCGCCAACCTGATGGAACGCCTGCTGTTCGAGGTGAAACGCGTGGTGGTGGGGCAGGATCACTTTCTCGAACGCGTGCTGGTGGGGATGCTCGCCGGCGGGCACCTGCTGGTGGAAGGCGTGCCGGGACTCGCCAAGACACTCACGGTCAACACGCTGGCGCGCACCATGAGCGGCACGTTCAAGCGCATCCAGTTCACGCCCGACCTGCTGCCTGCCGATCTCGTCGGCACGCGCATGTACAACCAGGGCACGGGCGAATTCTCCACGGTGCGCGGGCCGGTGTTCGCCAACCTGCTGCTGGCCGACGAAATCAACCGCGCGCCGGCCAAGGTGCAGAGCGCGCTGCTGGAGGTGATGCAGGAGAAGCAGGTCACGATTGCGGGTGAGAGCCACCGCGTACCCACACCGTTCCTGGTCATGGCGACGCAGAACCCGATCGAGACCGAGGGCACCTATCCGCTGCCCGAGGCGCAGGTGGACCGCTTCATGATGAAGGTGCTGGTGGGCTACCCAAGCGAGGAAGAAGAGGTGGTCATCGTGAACCGCGTGACGGGACCCCGTATCGGCGTGGGTGCCATCGCCACGCCCGAGCAGCTGGCGGGCCTGCAGGAGGCGTGCCGCAAGGTCTACGTCGATCCCGGGCTGATCCAGTACGCGGTGCGCGTGGTCGCGGCCACGCGCAAGCCCAGCGCCTATGGGCTGGAGGACCTGGACCGCTACGTGACATACGGCGCCAGCCCGCGCGCCACCATCGGCCTGATCGAAGGGGCGCGCGCACTGGCTTTCCTGCGTGCCCGGCACTACGCGCTGCCCGAGGACGTGGTGGATCTGGTGCCCGATGTGCTGCGCCATCGGCTGGTGCTGTCCTACGAGGCGATGTCCGATGGCGTGACCGCCGACCAGCTTGTCCACCGCATCCTGCAGGCGCTGCCGATGCCAGAACGGCCGCTGGAATCCCATGTTCAGGCGCTGGCTCGATAAGCGGCGGCGCGAGCCCGACGCCCCTGTGCCTGCGGCGCCGCCCGCCGCACCGGCCGGCCGGCACGCCGACGCGCTGCTGCGCCGGCTGGAATGGACGGTCGTGCGCCGGCTCGACGGCCTGCTGCAAGGCGACTACCGCACGTTGTTCCGGGGCTTCGGGCTGGACCTTGCCGATCTGCGCGAGTATCGGCCCGGCGACGATGTGCGCCATATCGACTGGAACGTGACCGCGCGGCTGCAACAGCCGCACGTGCGCGAGTTTCAGGAGGATCGCGAGGTGGCCGCGTGGTTCCTGCTCGACCTGAGCGGGTCGATCGACTTTGGCTCCGGCACCGTGCGCAAGCGCGACGTGCTGGCGGATTTCACCACCGTCATGGCGATGCTGCTGACGCGCTACGGCAACCGCGTGGGTGCGGTGCTCGACGGCGGCGCGGGACAGGCCACCGCCTCGGTGGTGCCGGCCCGCGCCGGGCGCCGGCATCTGCTGCACCTGATCGACCGCATGCAGGCAACGCCTGCCGCATCGCCGGGCGATACCCGCCTGAGCGATCTGCTGGACCGTGGCCGTGCCGTAGCGCGGCGCCGCTCGGTGCTGTTCGTGGTGTCCGATTTCATCAGTTCGCCGGGCTGGCAGGCGCCGTTGGCGATGCTGGCGCGGCGGCATGAAGTGGTGGCGGTGCGGCTCGTCGATCCACTTGAAATGGCCTTGCCGGATTTGGGCCTGGTGGTGCTGCAGGATGCGGAAACGGGCGAGCAGTTGTTTGTCGATACGCACGATCCCGCCTTCCGCAAGCGCTTTGCCGATGCCGCCGAGGCGCGCGAGACCGTAGTCCGTGGTGTCGTGGATGATCGCCCACTTCTTGTACCCCAGGCCCGTCATGAACTTGGCGGCCACTTCGCTCTGGTTGATCATCGTGCCGTTGACACGCATGATCTC
>NZ_SCMX01000072.1 GCF_005503625.1 Cupriavidus sp. 2SB
TGTTGTACGAAGACCGATTTACCCACCCGCACCTCTGAGAGAATGCAGGCTTGCCAATCCATTCGACCGGCAAGCCTCTAGCTGTCCTGCACACAAAAAAACTGACAGGCCCCAGGGCCTCGCTGGTAACCAGATCTCCCACCGCGCGCGCCGCGTCCAGGGCCTGACCAGCCTTCTCGGTGATATCGACCATGCGCTCGCGGCGATCCTGCGGATTGGGCCGGCGCGCAATCCAGCCGCCCTCTTCCATACGATCCAGCAGCCGGCCTGCCGAAATCGGCGCCACCTCCATCAAGTCGGCCAGGGCGGCCTGATTCATCTCGCCGTGGAACGATAGATTGGCGATCACCCGGTACTGGGCACGGGTCAGATCGAGCGTGGCGCGCGAGAGTTCGTCGAACCGCTTGCCTGACAGACGGCCTACGTCCGCCACCAGAAAGCCAAAACGCTTGTCGAGATTCTTGTCCATGCGCGCGATTATAGGGATTCGCAGCGTTCCATTCGTTGATGGAAACCGTCTGGCACCTGGCAAGCCCCATCCATATGGCGTAGGAAAGCGCTGGGAATCACCGCGGCCACCTCAACCTGATCTAAGCTAGCGCTGTACACCGAAACTCCGGAAATGCGATGCCCACCTACGACTACCGATGTGACAAATGCGGTGATTTCTCGCAACTTCGCCCGATTGCCAGCCGCGACGTACCCGCCGTGTGCCCAGGCTGCGGCGAGGTGGCCCCCCGCGCGTTGGTAGCCGCCCCATCACTTTCCGGCGGTGCCGCAGAAGGCACCTCATCCTCGCACGGCGGCAATTGCGCCTGTTGCGGACCGGTCAAGCTGGCAGGAAGGACGGGCGGGAGTGGGTGGTCGGCAGGTCGATAGGCGCTACTGCGGCAGCGTTGCAACTCCGATTGCCGCTCAGACAAGTGAGGCAAGCTTCTCCAGCGTTTCCGGGTACTTCTGAACCAGCTTGATCAGCACCGTCGCCTGCGCATTGGGCTTGGCCCGGCCCTGCTCCCAATTTTCGAGCGTGCGAGCGTTAGTCCTCAGATACATGGCGAAAACTGGCCGCGACATGCCGAATTGCTGGCGAATTTCAACTAGGTCCTTGCCGTCGATGTCATGGAGGTCCGCCAATCGAACCTTGTGAGTGCGAAGCGTTGTCTTGCCCTGGCGCTCCGCTTCCAGTGCGTCGAAGCCTTCGACAAGTTCCGCAAAAATGTCGCGGGTCATATACCTCTCCTTTTGCTCTGTTCCCGTTCCAGGAACAACCTCAATTGCTCTGTCTGGGCAGGCGTCAGATCAGCCTGTCCGTCCTTGTCATATATTGTGAAGAGCCAGAACTGCGGGCCGCCTCGCCAGTAGTAGTAAATGACCCGCAACCCTCCGCGCTTGCCTTTTTGTCGTCGCGGATCGATGTAGCGCACCTTCCGGAGTCCATTGGTGCCCCGAATCACTTCGCCGCCAATGGGGTTCAGAATCAGCGCCGCCTGAAGAAGACGAAAGCCATCGTCGTCCAGATAGGTTTCGCGGTGGCGTTCGAACGCCGGCAACTCAACGAATGTGGCATGCACAATGTACGTTAGTTACGTATAGATAGGAAGTGTGGTTGCCGTAACTGTGTATCGAAGACGCCTTGCTAAACGTGTCCGACTCCTGTGGATATGTGAACTTGTGTTTCCGGAACGGCTTTTGCGACATCTATTGCGCAAATGTGCAAATACAATTGGGAACTATTCTCAACAAGGTCCTAGAATGCTGCATGGGGATCATCCCGTATCCCCGCCCTGGAATACCTCGCCATGCCGCCCCCGACCGATTCCGCCGTCCTCCAGCCCACCGCCACGCCACCCCGGCGTTCGCGACTTGCGTTCGTGGGTGCCGGCGCGCTCGTGGCGGTCGGGTACATGGATCCTGGCAACTGGGCCACGGCTATCGCCGGGGGCGCCAAGTATGGTTACAGCCTCCTGATCGTCATTGCCGTCGCGAGCGTGATGGCGATGCTGCTGCAGTGGATTGCCGCGCGCGTGGGCGTGGTGACCGGGCGGGATCTGGCGCAGCTTTGCCGTGACCGGTTCCCCCGGCCTGTGACGGTAGCGCTGTGGGTGGCCAGCGAGATCGCGATCATTGCCTGCGACGTAGCCGAAATCGTCGGCAGTGCCGTGGCATTGCAGTTGCTGTTCCACGTCAAGCTGTGGGTAGGCGTGCTCATTGCTGCCGTGGTGACCATCCTGATGCTGGCGGTCCAGCGCTACGGGCAGCGCACCATGGAGAGCATGGTCGCCAGCCTGATCCTTCTGGTGGCACTGTGCTTTGTCGCGCAACTGGCGATGGCGCAGCCCGAGTGGGCAGCGGTGCTCGGCGGCATGGCGCCGTCCTCGCAACTGGTGCGTGACGCGGGCATGCTCTGGCTCGCGGCCGGTATCGTCGGTGCCACGGTGATGCCGCACAACCTGTTTCTGCATTCCTCGCTGGTGCGCCGGTTCACGCCGCCACCGGGGGGGCGCCGCGAGCGTCGGCGTTCGCTGGCCGAGATCCTGAGCGGCATGAACCTCGACACCTTCGGGTCGCTGAGCTTCGCCTTCCTGATCAATGCGGCGCTGCTGATCCTGGCGGCCTCGGTGTTCCACGCCAACGGGCTGACGGACGTCGAGGATCTGGCCGATGCGCATCGTCTTCTCGCCCCGCTGCTCCACTCCGACATGGCGAGCCTGCTGTTCGCCGTGGCGTTGCTGGCCTGCGGCTTGAACTCCACGCTGACCGGCACGCTGGCCGGTCAGGCGGTAATGGAAGGGTTCCTGAATCTCAAGATGTCGCGCATGCGCCGCGCGCTGCTGACGCGGGCCGTGGCGATCGCGCCCGCGCTGCTCGCCGTGTCTGCGTTCGGCGAACATGGTTCGGCCAGCCTGCTGGTGGCCAGCCAGGTGGTGCTGAGTCTGACGCTGCCGCTGGCGGTGGTGCCGCTGATCTGGTTTGGATCGAGCCGCGACCTGATGGGAGCGTGGCGCGTTCGCGGCTTGCCTCTGATGGCCGCATGGGGCTGCGCCGCCGTCATCCTGTTCCTGAACGGTGCGCTGCTCTGGCAGGGTGCGGTGTCCTGATATGCCGGCGCCCGTGGATCAATCCACGGGCTCCAGACGCCGATACTGGTTGTAGTGGCGAATCGCGCGATGCGGATCGCCCAGTTCCTCATGCAGCCGGGCCGCGTTGTAGTGCGCATCGGCAAAGTCGGGGGCGAGGTCGATGCAGGCGTGATAGCTATCCAGCGCCGCGCGCAATGCGCCGAGGTCCTCGAGCGCCACCCCTAGATTGAAATGCAGCAGCGGCTGGTCCGGCAGGTGCGCCAGCGCCTCGCGATACCGGCTGGCGGCTTCCTCGAAGCGTTCCTGGTCGCAAAGCAGGCAGCCCAGGTTGAGCCAGGCATCGAGATAATCGGGCGCAGCCGATACGGCGCGCAGATAGGCGGCCTCGGCCTGCGGGCGATCCACCCGTTCCAGCGCCACCGCGCGATCGAACCACGTGGCCGGGTCTTCGTCGGACGGACCGGACCGTGATGGCCGCGCAGCCCGGTGCAAGTCGAGCACATCGGCCCGCGCGGTTTCGCTGAGCGCGTCGAGATCCAGCACGAACTGCCCCGAATCCACATGCCAGCGGCCCTGCCGATCTTGCACCGTCACGTCGCCGCCGACAGCGGTCACACGCAACCCGGTAGGCGGACGGCCCTCGCCAAGTCCCTGCAGCCGCCGCAGCGAACGCGTGATCTGGCGCGTGGGAATGCCCGCCTCGCGCAGCGATTGCGCGGTGCGCAGCAGCACTACATCCTGAAAACTGAACCGATACTCGTGCCGCGCGCCGCGCCGGGGCGCCACCACGCCGGCAGTCATCAAGGCGGAAATAACCGTGCGCGAGATGCCAAGCAACGCCTGCACATCGCGCATCGAATAGGCTTGCATCGTGGCCGGCGCTCCCTATTTGCGTGCCGCGCGCCTGGGCGCCTCGACCGGTGTTGGCGCGGCGGCGCGCCGTGCGCTCTTTCGCGCAGGCGCTGCAGCAGCTTCAGTCTTGGCGGCCACCTTGGCCGCCGGCTTTGGCGCGGCCTTGCCAGTGGTCTTTGCCGACGCCTGCGCCGCCGGTTGCCGCTTGTTGGCTCCGATGCTCTTGCGCAAGGCTTCCATCAGGTCGATGACCTCGCCACCTGTGGAGGCTGGCGTTTCGGCGGCAACGGTAATCTTCTTCCCGGCGATCTTCTTGTCGATCTGGTCGAGGATGCGCTGCTTTTCCTCGTCGGTATAAGCCGCCGCATCGTAGCCCTCCACGGCGTTCTGTTCGATCAACTGCAACGCCAGCTTCAGTTCCGCCGCATTCACGTCCGTGTGTTCGACGTTGAGGTCGCTCATGTCGCGCACCTCGTCCGCATAGAGCAATTGCTGCAGGATCAGGCCATCGGCACCCACCCGGATCTGCACCATGTACTGCTTGCCCTTCCACGCCCACTTGGCCAACGCACAGGTGCCGGTCTCCCGCATGGCTTCCGCCAGCAGGTTGTAGGGTTTGGCGCCGCGCTTGTCAGGCCCGAGGTAATAGGCCTTGTCGAAGTAGATGGGATCGATGGCACCAAGTGGCATGAACGACACGATATCGATGGTCTGTGCCGCCGCATCTTCAAGCGCCTTCAACTCATCCGGCGTAAAGGTTACGTATCGGTCTTTCTCGAATTCGTAACCCTTGACCATCTCGGAGCGATCCACCACCACGTCTTCCTTGAGGCAGATGTACTGCTGCCGCAACCGCGATCCGCACCCCTTGTGCAGCAGGTTGAAGCTCACGGCGGATTTGGTCTCGGTGGCCGAGAAGACCCTCACCGGGATCGACACCAGGCCAAAACTGATCGATAGCGAGGCAATGGAACGTGCTGCCATGGCAACTTCCTCCCGCAAGAGTCACGTGTCACGCGTTGAGGAAGTCTAGTCCGCGGGACGAAGCCCGTGGCATCGGCCATGCGCGAGTGCAGCATGCGCCGCCAGCGCGCCGCTTAGCCCACCACGGCAATCACCCAGCCAGTCAGCGTGGGCCCGGCCACCACCATCAGCACGCCGGCCAGGACCATCGTGAGACTGGCCACGACACCCTCCTCCGTATGACGTTGCCGAGCACGTGCCGTGCCAAAGCCGTGCGCGGCCGCCCCGAGCGATGCACCCTGCGCCACCGGTGAGCGCAGCCGCAGCAACGCCAGCACGGCATCGCCGACCATCATGCCCACCAGCCCGGTCATGACCGTGAACAGCGACACCAGATCGGCCGAGCCGCCCGTGTGCGACACCACGGCCACGGCGAACGGCGTGGAGACCGAGCGCGCCATCAGGCTGCTCGACACCTCATTGCTGAAATGAAAGGCCTCGGCCAGCAGTCGCGCGCTGACCAATGCCACCAGCGTGCCGACCACGACGCCGATCGCCAGCGCCAGCCAGTGGCGGCGCACGATGGCGCGATGCTCGTAGATCGGTACGGCAAACGCGATGGTGGCCGGGCCCAGCAGCCAGACCATCCAGCGGGTATCGGCCACATAGGCGGCGTATGGAATATCAGCGGCCAACAGCAGCGCAATGGTCAGCGCCGGCACCACGATGGCTGGCGACAGCCAGAAGCGCGGCAGGCGACGATGAAACGGTTTGATGGCGAAGTACAGCGCAATCGTCCACACCAGGCAGAAGAACGAGGCCATGGCTTACTCGCCCTCGCCTTCGGTGACATCCTTGCCGCGCCATGCCGCGATGCGGCGTTCGAGCCGGCATCCCGCGTGGACGGCCAGCGCGGTGGCGGCCATCACCAGCACCGTGCCCGCCACCACGGCAATCGTGAGCTGGACGCCCTCGGCGCGGAACAGCGGCACGTAGTTGACCACGGCCACCACGCACGGGATGAAGAACAGCACCAGTTCGCCGAGCATCCAGTCCGCGCCATCCTTGACCCAGCCCACCGGGGCCTTGCCCGAGAGCAACAGTGCCAGCACAGCCAGCAGGCCCAGCACGCCGGGCGAAATGGACCAGCCCAGCGTGCGCGTCAGCCAGTCCGCCGCCCACCAGATGGCCAGCAAGGCGCCAACCTGCGCGGCGATTCTCGGCAGGCGGTGCTTGCGGGCTTCGGAAAGGGACGATGCGGCAGGGGAAACGGCGTTGGTAACGGACACG
Source organism: Cupriavidus sp. 2SB (assembly GCF_005503625.1). GTDB lineage: Bacteria > Pseudomonadota > Gammaproteobacteria > Burkholderiales > Burkholderiaceae > Cupriavidus. The sequence goes on from NZ_SCMX01000072.1 coordinate 6,186, forward strand.
GCAACAAGAAATCGGGGGCGATGACGGCGATTATTCGCATAATTTCCGCACAACGACAGACCGATACTCCGCATTGGTTGTGCAAATATGCACAACCTACCAGCTAGGCGCCGTCCAGAAACAGCGAGACGTGCGCATCCACCTGCTCGGCGATGAATGCGGCGACGGCGCGTACGTGCGCGGCCTTCCAGTGATCCTCATGGACATGCATGTGAAAGGTGCGCGTGACCTCTACCTCGTCCGGCAACACCGCTTCCAGCGTGGGAAATGCGGCGGCGACGTAGGCTGGGAGGATGCACAGGCCATGGCCCGCAAGCGTCGCATGTACCTGCGTCAGCAGGTTCGTGCTGCGCACCCGGGCGTTGTAGTCCACGCCAATGGTTCCGGCGAAGCTCAGTTCGGGCGAGAACAGGTGTTCCTCCACGTAACCGATGAACGGATGCTGCAGCAGATCGGTCTTGGTTCGAATACGAGGCGCACGCTTCAGGTACGACTTCGTGCCATAGACGAACATCCGATAGTCAGTCAGGCGTCGGGAGGCCACGCGCAGGTGATCGGCACCCGCGAGACCGATGGCGATATCGGCTTCCCGACGCGTGAGGCTGAACAGCCGCGCCGCCGCGAAAATCTCGATTTCCAGCCTCGGATGCTGTTCGGTCAGCAGATGGATGCGCGGCGCCAGGAACATACTGCCGAAGCCATCGGGCGCACCAATCCGGACCGTGCCCGCGATGTCCTGTTCGCCCGCTGCCGCAGCCTTCGACGCCAGCAATGCGCTCTCGATGGCCTCCGCCGTGGCCAGCAACCGTTCTCCGACCGCTGTCAGCGCATAACCCACATGGCTCTTGTGGAACAGGCGCGCATTGAGCACACCCTCCAACGCATGGATATGCCGCGCGACAGTGGTGTGTTCCGTGCCGAGTTGTTCGGCCGCAGCCGACAACGTTCCCGACCGCGCCACGGCCAGGAAGTAGCGATAGTCGTCCCAGTTGTCCTGGGCGCGCGGGGTGGCGCGTAGGGTAGCTTTGCGCGTGGTCATGCGGCGCTTTCCTCAATGGGGTGGCCGCGCGCGTCGCGATGCCGGCGCCGGTAGTCACTTGGCCGCTCGCCGAAATGCTGCGCGAACACCCGTCCGAACGCAGCCTGCGAGACATAGCCGCACGCTCCCGCCACGGCGGACACCGACATCGCGCCTTCCGCAAGCAAGCGCGCCGCACGTTCCATGCGCAAGGCGCTCACCAGTTCCAGCGGTGTAAAGCCCGCGTGGGCAAAGCGCCGCAGCAGCGTGGCGCGCGACACATGGCACGTGGCCGCCAGTCCGTCGACGGTCCAAGGGTGCGCGGGGTCGCGCACCACTGCGTCCACGGCCCGCGCTGTGCGCGGATCTGCCATGAGTCCAAGCACGCCAGCCGATACCTGCCCCCCGGCCGTCAGCACACGCAGTAGTACCGTAAACATTGCATTCGAGAGGCTGGCCACGATGGCCGCGCTGCCGGGCCCCGGCCGCTCGGCCTCTTCATGCATCATGCCGATCAGCCCGCGCAGCCAGCCGTGGCGCTCGCTATCGGCCTCGTCGCCGGCCCCGGCGGTCTGAACGCGCAGCACCTCGGGCATCGCGCCTAGCAGCACGCTGGCAGTACGTCCCAACACGAAGGTGCCGCACAGGATGTCCAGCGGTGCGGCGTTGCCGGGCACCACCACCTCTGTGACCACGCCGTTGAAGTGGCGCGACGGTTCGGCACGGCGCGTGCCCGCATGCATGCCAGATACGGTATGCGCCCCGCCACGCGGAAAGAGCAGGACATCGCCGGCCGCCACGTGCAACTGCTGGCGTCCGACCATCACCTCGGCGCGTCCGTGCAGGATCACGTGATACGGCACGTGGCCCGGCGGGGCCTGGTCGTGAAAGGCCGACCAGGCCCCGGCCACGCGGCAATGCAGATCCACCGTGCCGGAAGGTGCCAGCAGGCGCACAAGTTCGCTGAGACTGTCCATGATCCGATCGAGCAAAAAACTGATCCGATTCTAATCCATGCGGATCACGGCGACATCTACCATGGTTTCCAAGGGCAACGACACAAGCGTCCGAGCACTACCGAACCAGACACTCAGCAAGGAAATCGATCATGACCACACGCCTTCACACCCTCCCCGTCGCCGACGCTTCCGGCCAGACCGCCGAACTTTTCGGGGCCATCCGCCGCGCCGTCGGCAAGGTGCCCAACGCCTATGCCACGATCGGCAGCAACGCCCCGGCCGTGCTGGCCCAGGCGCTGCAGACCAATGCCACGCTGAAGCAAGGCAGTCTATCGGGCAAGGAACTGGAGGCCATCAACCTGGCCGTGAGCGAACATAGCGGCTGTGACTATTGCCTGGCCGCCCACACGCTGACCGCGACGAAGATGGCCGGCTATAGCGTCGAGCAAACGCAACAGTTGCGCCGTGGCAGCTATCCGGAAGATGCGAAGATCGACGCGCTGACGCGCTTTGCGGTGGAACTGGTCAGCACAAGCGGCACGGTACCGGCTGCTTCAGTCGAGGCCGTTCGTACCGCGGGCTACAGCGATACCCAGATCGTCGAGGCAATCCAGGCTATCAGTGCGATCCTGTTCACGAACATGATCAATCGCGTCAACGACACGACGCTGGATTTCCCGGCCGTGTCTTAAGGATCAAGGGTGGGTTGCGTGGCATGTCTCAATGCCACGCGCTGCCCACCTGGATATAGAAGGCGTTCTGGTCCTTGCTGTGGGCCACGTCGATACCCATCGAGAGCCCAAGCTTGCGCGCGATCATGTAGCGGAAGCCTCCGCCCACGCTGAACACCGTGCTGGCGTCGGAGAAATCGTGCCAGCGTCCGTATGCCTTGCCGGTGCCCGTAAAGGCCAGCACCGACCAGCGCGGCGTCACGTCCCAGCGCAATTCCACCTCGGCAGCCAGTGCGTTGCGGTCCTGGTAGCGCCCCTTCTGCACGCCGCGCAGGTCTACGTATGGCTGGGCGTAGAAAGGCACGTCACCGGATGAGAACTTCGTATCGGCGCGCAGGCCGAGAATCCACGTGCGCGCCAGCGGTAACCACGTAAAACCGCGCGCGTTGAACATGTTGAAGCTCTGCGTGCTACCGAACCCGCCACGTGCAAACTGCGCCTCGATCTCGGCGTAGCTGCCCTTGTTCGGAAAGAAGATGTTGTCGCGCGAGTCGTAGTCGATTACCAGACCGCCCTTGCCGATGCGCTGGTTCTTGTCGAACGAACCGAGTTCCGCCGCATTGCCCCCGAACTTGAACGTGGCAGAGGTATCGGCATAGACGTAGCGCGGACCGATGTACCAGCGCGAATCGCCCAGCCGAAACAGCAACTGCTGCACCAGCAGGAAGCCGTCCAGTTCATAGGCGCGAGGCTGGTTGTTCTGCCCGAAATACTCGAGATTGGCATTCGCCTTCCCGATGGCACCGAGATAGCGGATGCGGTCCCCATCCCACGTGTGAAAGTGCGCCAGGCCACCCGCCCACGTACCGTTCTCCGTATAAGCACCGCCAACAACCGTGATGTTCGGCGGTGCAGGCCCCTTGCCCGTGGCCTTGCCCTCGGCTGCCGCCTCAGCCATCGACTGCGAGAAGAACGCCAGCCCTAGCCCGAAGCCATAGCCGACCGCCGGCTCGGTAATGATCGTCGGGACGGGTAGCGCACCCTTGTGATGGAGCAGGAAATCGCTCATGTCGAGCATGCCGTCCTCGGGATCGAAGAACGACAGCCTGGGCTTGGAAACCGGCTCCGCTGCCGCGGCGGGCTCGGACTGCGCCCATGCCACGGGTCCTCCCATGCAAGCCGCCGCCGCTACGGCCAGTACCGCATGGCGGGGCGTCATTTGCCGAACGTCATGTTAAGGCCGGCGAATACGGTCCACTGCGGGATACCGGTGCCGTCATGCAGGATCGAATACTGCGGTTCGACAAAGGCATTGAAGATCGTCTTGCCTTCCTTCCATGCCTTTCCCGCGCCGAGGCCCACCGGGATGTAGTAGGTACTGCGCTGCAGGTCGAAGGTCCAGGTGCCGGTCGACCGGATGTACCAGCCCTGCGGCAGATTGAAAATCATGAATGGCTGTGCCGTCAGCGTTTGCACGGTGGGGCGGCTGCTCTGGCCCGCGAACGAGTGCTGCCATTGCAACAGCATGCCCAGCAGTCGCGCGGGCTTGGCATCCACCACCACGCCGGCCAGCCCGGCCTGCCACTTGCCGGTGCCCAGGCTCGGATCGGTGGCCGTCGGAATCGTCAGCAGCGGTCCTACGCCAAGTTCGAGCCCCTGCGCGCGCAGCAGGAAAATGTCGAACAGGTTGATATCGCCGAGTCCGGTTTCGTAGGTGCCGTCGCCCTTGGGACGGGTGCTGATCGGCACTGTGGGACGAATGATCTGCGGCGCGCCAATCAGACTGTTCGGCGCCACGGGAAGCGTGCCTCGCAACAGGAAGTCGTTGGTGTGCGCGCCGCTGCCGTACAGGCGCGGCGTGTAGTAGTTCTGGAGATTGAACGCCGGTGACGGATTGAGCGGGTTGTTGCTCTTGTTGGCATCTTCGGCACTGGTCTGCGCCATCGCCGCGGACGCCAGCAGCGTACAGCCCATCCAGATACTGCCAAAACGTTTCCAAACACGGTCAATCGTCATTGCTCTCGGCTCCAGGCGGTCATGGGAAAACCGGCCAAGGGACTTACCGATCTCCTGCAGGCAATGTACCGGACGCGCTGCCCCGATGCCCGCCCCGCCGTGATGAAGTTTCTCGTAGCGAGCATTAAGTACTGTGCACCAGACACGCCCCGGGACGCCGTCCACGCCCCGCATCCGGGTTAAGCCGGGAAATTCCCTTCATCACGCAATGACATAATGTCATGTCATTCATAACCCGTATGGGGGATTATCCAATCGCTAATGTTCCGATTTTCGCATTACTTTAAAGACACACTTGTGGTTTCCATTTTTTCTAAATCTAGAGACAATAAAATTGAATTCCATTCTTGTCCCGGATTTGCCAAACTCGCTCCCATGAATCGCGGACGCGCTCCGATGTTCAAGACGCGGATCGGTTACTGACTGATCAATCTTCAGCGGTGCAACACAAAGGAAACCACAGTGAAGCACTACACTCCGGAAAACTTCCACCTGACGCAGAGCATCGGATTCCACCTGAATCGAGCTCGCAATAGCTTGCTGACAGAACTGGACTCCGCCTTGCGCCCTCTGGACATCAATGGGCAGCAGATGGGTATCCTGCTCTGCCTGATGCGGGGCGTGGCCAGCACGCCTTTCGAAATCAGCAAGGTCCTGGGAATCGACAGTGGGCTCATGACCCGCATGCTCGACAAGCTGGAGGAGAAAGGGGTATTGGAACGCAGCCGCAGTATCGATGATCGACGCGTGGTAAATCTGGCGCTGACAACCAAGGGCCGGAATATTGCCGAGGAAATCCCTACTATTGCACCGGAAGTGCTAAATCAGCGACTGGAGGGATTTACCATTGAGGAATTCGAGGAGTTCCGCCGGCTTCTTCAGAAATTCGTTTCCGGGTGATCGGCATACCCGGATCGTGGATATTGCGGTAACGATTTTCCGGTCAACGCCAGGGACGGCGGTGCCGGATAAACCATTCCACGGCACCGAATGCGCCCTGCACTGCCAGTGCCAGCACCGCTGCCGGTATGGCACCCGCCAGCAACTGGGTGGTGTCGTTCAGGGCCAGGCCCGTTACGATCCGCTCGCCGTAACCGCCTGCGCCCACGAAGGCGGCAATCGTGGCCGTGCCCACACTGATGATCGCGGCGGTCTTGATCCCCGCCAGCATCACGGGCATGGCCAGCGGCAACTCCACGTAGCGCAATACCTGTAACGGACGAAAGCCCAGCGCGCGCGCCGCATCGCGCATGCCCGGAGGCACCTCCTGCAGGCCAATGCAGGCGTTGCGCACGATCGGCAGCAGCGCATAGAGGAACAGCGCGATCATGGCCGGCCAGATGCCGATACGGCCGAGCAGCGGAATCAACATCGCCAGCAATGCGAGCGACGGCACGGTCTGCAACACCCCGACGATGGCCAGCACCACCTGGCCTGTGCGACGTCTACGTGCAGCCACGATACCCAAGGGCACGCCCACCAGCGTGGCGGCACCCGCCGCGCCACCGACCAGCGCCAGATGACGCAAGGTCAGCCGCCAGGTCTCGGCACCCAGTAAAGTAGCCAGCAGGCCGTTGCGCGGTTCCGCACTACCCCCGCCACCGGACAGGAAGCGGCTTGCCACGGCCGCGAACGATGCGCCGTCGATTTCCGCCGCAGCATTCATGCCGATCATCGCCGCCACATCGATCCGCCCCGCCAAGTTTTGCCACGCCTGCCATGCCTCGGGAAAGCGGTGCGGCACATCGGCGCGATAGACGATCACCGCGTCATAGCGAGGAAAGACATGGCGGTCGTCCTCCAGCACGCGCAGGTGGTAGCGCCGGATCTTGGCGTCGGTGGCGTAGATGTCTGTCGCGTCGATTTGTCCCTTGGCGAGCGCTTCGTAGGACAGGCCATGATCAATGCCGATTGGCTGCTGCGGCAGGCCATAAGCCCGCACGAGCGCAGGCCAACCATCGGCTCGCCCGATGAATTCGTGCGACAGCCCGAGCTTCAGGCCCGGCTGCCGCGCAAGGTCGCCCAGCGTGCGCAGGCTTTCCGGGCGTGCATCGGACACGGCAATTGCGTAGGTGTTGTCGAAGCCCAGCGGAATGCCCGCCGCAAGGCCCAACGGCGCCAGCGCGGCGTTAATTCGCTCGAGCGTGACAGGCGGGGGCAACTTGAGGATCTCGCTGGCCAGCGTACCCGTGTAGTCCGGGTAGGCATCGATGCTGCCCGCCTTGAGTGCTTCGAACAGAATGGCCGTATTGCCCAGGCCGGGAAGATGCTTGGCATCGGCATGGGGCGCGGCTGACTGCGTCAGGACCTCGCCGAGGATGTACGACTCGGTGAACCGCTTCGAGCCAATGCGGAGGGGATCGGCGTGAGCGGCGACGGTGATCGCCAGCAGCAAGGCCAGGGACAGCCGGATGAAACAATGCAAACGGAGTCTCCCTTTTTTCTCCCCTCTCCCGCTTGGGGAAAAGGGGTCGGGGGTGAGGGCCAGCGGTTCAAATGAGACAAGTCGCAGGATAACCGCTTTGCCCTCACCCCCAGCCCCTCTCCCACTGTGTGGGAGAGGGGAGTAAAAACCGAGCGGGAGAAACCCTACGGCGTCACATGCACCGCCAGCCAGATCGTGGGCTGCGCCGCATCGGTCCATGCCACGCGATGCCGGCAGTTCGGTGGCAGACGCAGCCAGTCCCCGGCGCCGAGCGTGTGTGTCGTTCCATCGTCAAGCTCCACTGCAGCGGTGCCACTGATCACCAGCACCCACTCGTCGTCGGTGCTGTCGTACCAAAAGCCGGGAGGGCTGGCCTGGCCGTTCGATACGATCCGCTCGATCCGCACCCCGCCCGTAGACTGCCAAGCCAGCAGGTCCGTGAAAACCTCGCCGGTGGCATGTACCGGCACATCATGCAGCAGGTTGCCTCGCGTCGCGGTCATGACCAGTTCCTTGGGCGCTTCAGTCGGCGGGACCGGGCGCGATGACTTCGCGTGTGCCGTTGCGGCCCATTGGCGAGACCAGTCCGGCAACTTCCATCTGTTCGATCAGGCGCGCGGACCGGTTGTAGCCGATACGCAGATGACGCTGCACGGCAGAGATCGATGCGCGACGCGATGTCAGGACGAATTGCGCGGCATCGTCATAAAGCGGATCGGCTTCGGCATCGCCACCCCCTTCCCCGAACAGGTCGGCTGCCCCTTCCGGTGCATCGCCCGCCAGGATCGCCTCTTCGTAGTCAGGCTCGCCGAATTGCTTCCAGTGCTCCACCACGCGGTGGACTTCCTCGTCGGCAACAAAGGCGCCATGTACGCGTTGCGGATAACCGGTGCCGGGCGGCAGGAAGAGCATGTCGCCCTGCCCCAGCAGGCTCTCCGCACCCATCTGGTCCAGGATCGTCCGCGAATCGATTTTCGATGACACCTGGAACGCCACGCGCGTCGGGATGTTGGCCTTGATCAGGCCGGTGATGACATCCACCGACGGACGTTGCGTCGCCAGGATCAGGTGGATACCGGCTGCACGGGCCTTCTGCGCAAGACGGGCGATCAACTCTTCGATCTTCTTGCCGGCCACCATCATCAGATCGGCCAGCTCATCGATCACCACCACGATCAGGGGCAGCGTCGAAAGCGGCTCGGGGGCGTCAGGCGTCAGCGAAAACGGGTTCGGCACCTTGCGCTCCGCCGCTTCCGCTGCACGGATTTTCTGGTTGTAGCCGGCCAGATTGCGCACGCCCAGCGCGGACATCAGCCGGTAGCGCTTTTCCATCTCGCCCACGCACCAGTTGAGCGCGTGCGCGGCCTGCTTCATATCCGTCACCACGGGTGCCAGCAAGTGCGGGATGCCTTCGTAGACCGACAGTTCGAGCATCTTCGGGTCGATCATGATCAGGCGCACATCCTCGGGCGTGGCCTTGTACAGCATCGACAGGATCATCGCGTTGACCGCCACTGACTTGCCCGAGCCGGTCGTACCCGCCACCAGCAAGTGCGGCGCGCGTGCGAGATCCGTCACCACGGGGTTCCCCGTGATGTCCTTGCCCATCGCCAGGACCAGCTTGGATGCATGCGCATCGAACGCGCTGCCGCTCACGATCTCCGACAGCCGGATCATCTGCCGCTTGGCATTCGGCAGTTCCAGGCCCATGCAGGTCTTGCCGGGGATGGTCTCGACCACGCGGATCGACGTCACGCCAAGCGCACGCGCCAGATCCTTCATCAGCCCCACCACCTGCGCGCCACGCACACCCACGGCGGGATCGACCTCGAAACGCGTGATGACCGGACCCGCACTGGCGCCCACCACCGACACCGGCACCTTGAACTCTGCCAGCCGCTGGGCGATCAGTTCACCGGTCTGGAGCAGGCGCTCCTCCGATACCGTTTCAATATTGCCGTCTTCAGCAGCGAGCAGATCCACACCCGGCAAGCGGTAATCCACAGGTTCGCGCGGGGCTGCCGGGGGCGGCGGCGGCGCCACGACGACCGGTGCCGTTGCCACGGGTTGCGCGGGCGCCAGCGGCACCGTATTGCCGATCACGGCCTGGAGCACGATGCGCGGCTTGGGCGCGGGTTGAACGAAAACGTTGGCGTCTTCAAGCGCGGCGGGCTCGTCGGACGATGGCACGTCGTCGGGTTGTTCTTCCGCCATCGAGGCGGCTACCGCCTGCTCAATGGCTTCCGATGCGGAGGGCTGGGCAGGCAAGGCTTCCTGGATGGGCTGGGCGATGACTTCCAGCGGCGCTTCCTCGACAAGCTCAACCCTGGCGATATCCACAACCTCGGCGACCTCGGACTCCGGTTCGTTCACCTCCGGGACTGCTTCGGCCTCTGCCTCCAGGGCTTCGACTGCGACTTCGGCTTCGGCTTCGACTGCGGCCTCTGCTTCGGCAAGCGACCCGGTCTCTGATGCGGACTCTGGCTTGCCAGCCAGTGCACGCAATTCCGCCATCAACGCCAGCGCCTCGGCCCGAATGGAGTCAAGCGTCACGCCATCCTCGGGCACGACATCTTCCGCCGGTACAGCGGGCTGCGCAGGCGTGGCAGCGGGAGCGGCCACCGGTAACGGGGCCTCCACAACCGCCACGGCATCATCCTCGACGACGGCTGCACTCACGGTGGGCGTAGCCGCGACGGCTGCCGCCGGCTTCGTCATGGCCTCTGGCAGCGTGGTAACCGCCGAGCGAAGACCCAGTTGCGGATTGCGGAACGGACTGCTGACAACGGTGGCTTGAGGCGCCGCAGCAGGGGTGGGACGGGCCGCAGGTTTTTGCGCGGGTGTCTGGACAGGCTTCTGTGCGGGCTTGGTCGCTGTAGACGCCGACGAGGCCGACGAGGCCGACGACGGAGCACGCGCAGCGATCACGGGTGCCGACGGTGGCGTGGCATCGCGCTTGACCACGCCTGGCGCATCGGCGTGATGCAGCCAGATCTCGCCCGGCTGCGGCGGCGATTGCCGCGTACGCGCCGGTGGTTGCCATGCGGGCTGGCGGCGTGCGGAGACCGGCTCGATGCCCTTCTGGCGCAGCGGCTGCCGGCCAGCTTGCGAAGGCATCGACGTGGTTTCCCAACGGTCCGCATCGTCGCGCGAAGACGCCGGCGATGAAGAAGAGAAGGATGAAGAAGTGGAGACCGTGTCGTGTCGGGTGTCCACGCGCGTCTCGGCACGTGCGGCGGGCTTCGGCGAGGGACGGTTCTCTTCCGGATTGACCGGAGGACGATGCAGTTGGAACAGACTGCGCCACGTCTCGCCGAATACCATGGGCGCCGACAAGCCGAGCACGGCCAGCATCATCAGCAACCCACCCGTCCAGCCGAGCATGCTCGAGACAGCACCGGCCAGCGCATGGCCCGCTGCACCGCCTGCCAGGGCATGAGTGGCTTCAGCGGTCTCGCCGCCTGTCAGCGCTTCCAGCGTGGCGCTGGCGCCCAGCACCAGCACAGTACCCATCAGCACGCGCAGCGAACCCCGGCCGAACAACCGACGATCGCCGGCGAGCACACGGCTCACCGTTCGCCAGAGAAGCGGCAACAGCCAGAAGGTCGAAATTCCGAACCAGCCCAGACCCATTTCAATTTGCACGTTAGAAAACCACGGGCAGCGATTGTAGCGGGTCTGGATCGGCGAGACCGCCGCGCGCACAAAAACTTACCTGGAACTTTCGCTAAAGTTTTCGATTGCGGGCGTTGTGGCGCGTTTTTGCGAGGAATTACTTCGCAGGCGGCGGGCTGACCGGCGACGGTTGTCCGGCCCGGAAGGGGTACTTGGTAAAGATCTTGCCCACGACCTTGTCGATGGCCGCCTGGTTGTTCTGCGGATCGGCCTGGCTGGCGTCGCCCTGCGCGATGCCTTCCCAGACGAGCTGGTTCTTTTTCGCGTCGATCACGTCGATGTTCAGCGTGCCTTCGGTGTAGGTGTACGTGTCGTTATAGAACCCGTAGCCCGGCCATGGCGCATAGAGACCGCCACGATACGCGTAGTAGCCCGCGTAGCCCGGCGGTGGCAACGGCGCCGGGTTGCTCACGATCTGCTGCCGGAACTGCACGTTGAAGTTGACCAGCAGGTCCGGCCGCTGCGGCGCGAACTGGTAGCCACGCGCCGTCATTTCGCGCTGCACGGCGCCTTTCAGATACTGCGTGGTCAGGGTCTCGTACCCTTGCCGGTCCGTCCCCAGCTTCGGCTCGAAGCCGAACGTCCGGAACTGCCCAAAATCGACACTGCGGTTGTAGTCCGAGCGAATGTCCGGGCCAGTGGCGCAGCCGGTCAGCGCCAGCGCTGCCAGCAGTGCGCCAGCGACAGGCAGGCCACGCAGGGCCATGTGGCACTGCGACAGTTTCGTGAATTGCATGCGAGCTCCTGATTGCGTCGAGTGACGTCTGATGACGTCGAGTCCTAGTTCCATTTACCGTCGATGCCGCCCACGCTCAGGCGGCCCGCACCGAGAAACGCCACGGCCAGCGCCGCTGCCAGGTACATGCCCTGCAGTTCCAGCGCCCAACCGCCTGTGTTCGCCATTTCGCCAAGCTGCTTGACGTGGACCAGCCCCAACGCGAACAGCATGTTGACGGCGATGATGAGACCGCCCAGCCGCGTGAACAGGCCAATGATCAACAAGATGGGCGCCACCACTTCACCGATGTAGACGCCATAGGCCACGAAGGAAGGCAGCCCGGCCTGCGCCACTACCTGCATGACGAATCCGGGACCCGCCATCAACTTGGCAATACCGTGAAGGAGGATCAGCACCCCGAGGGCTATCCGCAGAATGGCCTTGCCAAGGTCTTGCGTTCCTTGCGTGCGACTCATGGTGTTCCCTCCTGAAAGTCCTGCCGTTGGATGCAGATCCACATGTGACCTGCATTCAACTACCTTAGCCCGTGCCGACGTGAAGGTAAAGACGCTAACTTGTCGCGTTTGACCGGATTCCAGCCTATCCGCACGCTTTTCAGCAGGTGCCTACGCGTCCTCTCCCGGTGGCAGCCCCATGGGCGGTGTCAGGTGCATCGCCAATCCACCATGCGGCATCATGCCGACCCGGCGTGCATGCTCGGGCAGCACCTCGGCCAGGAAATCGAGAAAACGCCGCAACGCAGGCGTCACGCCCTGGCGGGACGGGAACACCGCGTGCAAGACGCCCATCGGCAGATCCCACTGCGGCAGCACCACTTCAAGCTCGCCGCGCTCGATTTCGTCTCGGCAGTACATGCGCGGCAACATCGCGACCCCTGCACCTGCGATGGCGGCTTCGCGCAGCAGCGCGAACTCGTCGGAAATCAGGCGCGGCTGGTAGCCGATGTGGACGGGCTCTCCTGACTTGTCGAACAGCGTCCAGACATGGCGCCCTTCGTGCGGCTTCTGTCCCAGGCCCGGCATGCCTTCCAGCGCCTGCGGCGTACGGGGCCGACCGATGCTGTCGAGCAGCGCGGGGCTGGCCACCAGTTTCAGGTCGCTCTTGCCGAACGTGCGCACAGCCAGGCTGGAATCGTCGAGCACGTTGCGCACGCGCAGGGCCAGGTCGAAGCCCTCGGCAATCACATCTACGCGTCGATTGGTCGCCTCGATCTCCAGTTCGATGCCGGGATTGGCACGCATGAACTGGCCGATGCTGGGCGCCAGCAGGATCTGCACGATTGCAACCGGGCAACTGACCTTCAGTACGCCGCCGGGTTGCTCGCGGGCGCTGTCGATCACCTCGCGCGCCGCCTCGGCAGCCTGGAGCATCTCGCGGCACCGCGCGTAATAGGCTTCACCGAGTGGTGTGACACGCACCTGTCGTGTGGTGCGGCGAAGCAGTTGCACGCCCAGGTCACGCTCCAACTGGGCAATACGGCGGGAGAGCCGCGACTTGGGGACACCGCTGGCGCGGCTGGCGGCCGAGAAACTGCCGTGCTGCACGACCTGTGCAAAGAGGGACAAATCGTTGAGATCCTGCATGTCTGACCTTGGGGGCGATTAATGGGGGCTCGTTCGTCGTTGCATCTGCAGAACAATCATTTGCATTTTGCCTCACTACCGGCATCAATGGCGACCCTCTATCTTTCAGTCCATCCAAACGAACTTCAGTGGGGCCAGACAAATGAACATCCTCCAGATCGATTCCAGCGTCCTCGGTGACAACTCCGTTTCGCGCAACCTGACCGCCGCCGTGGTGGCCGACCTTGTCGCCGCGAACCCCGGCGCCAACGTGACCGTCCGCGACCTCAACCGCGAGGCACCCGCCCACCTGACCGACAACCTGCTGCCCGTGCTGGGCGGCCCGAAGGAAGGGCTGAACGCGGAACAGCAAGCCGAACTCGATCGCACGGAAGCCTTCCTGGCCGAATTCCTGGCTGCCGATGTGCTGGTGATCGGTGCACCGCAATACAACTTCGGTATTCCGAGCCAGCTCAAGGCCTGGATCGACCGTATCGCCCAGGCTGGCCGCACGTTCCGCTACACGGCCAACGGCCCCGAAGGTCTGGCCAAGGCGCGTGCGATCGTGGTGTCGTCGCGTGGCGGCGTGCGCCAGGACGATTCGGCGCTGGACCTGCACGAGATCACCATGAACGCCGTACTGCGCTTCCTGGGCGTGACGGATATCCAGTTTGTCCGTGCTCATGGACTGGCGATGGGTCCGGAATCCCGCGAAGCCGGCCTGAACCAGGCCCGTACCGAGATTGCCGCGCTGAACGACGCCGTACGCGCTGCCGCCTGAGTCTGAATCTGCTACGACCCATCACTCCGTGAAGTACCCGGCGCCATCCCGTTGGCGCCGACGCTGCCACCCGCATCCCCTTACCTCTCCGGTCGGGGGATGCGGGTTTTTTTGTTTTTCTGGCGTGACCGCGTAGGCGCCAACCTACACCCACACCCGATCTCCGGCCGCTCGCCCCGCCGGGCGGATAGGTCTATGATGGTTCGACTGTCCGCCACGCCACCGGGAGCCTGCATGCCCACAGCCTCAGCACTGTTGCCAGCCACCGCCAGCCATCCTCCGCAGGAACCCGCACTGCTGTCCCAGTACCGCCATGTGCGCGCCGCCAGCGAAATGCTTGTGGCGGACCTGACCGATGCCGATGCCACCGTGCAGTCGATGGACGATGCCAGCCCGGCCAAGTGGCACCTGGCCCATACGACGTGGTTTTTCGAGGAGTTCGTGCTCGCCGCACGGCTACCCGATTACGAACCCGTCGATCCCCAGTATCGCTACCTGTTCAACTCCTATTACGAAGCGGTTGGCGCGCGTCATCCGCGTCCGAAGCGCGGTCTGCTGACCCGGCCCACGCTCGACGAGGTGCTGGCCTATCGCGAAGCCGTCGACGAGAGCATGTTCTCGCTGCTCATGACTGCGCAGACCGACGACGAAGCGGCGCTCATCACCCTTGGCCTGAATCACGAGCAGCAGCACCAGGAGCTGTTGCTGACGGACATCCTGCACCTGTTCGCCCAGAATCCGCTGCGGCCTGCCTATGCGCCGGAACTGGCGGAGCCGGTGGTGGCGGACCCGCGTCCCGCACCGGAATGGGTGCGCTTTGCCGGCGACATCGTCTCGATCGGGCATGGCAGTGACGATTTCGCGTTCGACTGCGAAGGCCCTCGGCACCAGGTGCTGCTGCGGCCGTTCGCGCTATGCACGCATCCGGTGAGCAATCATCAATGGTTCGAGTTCATCGAGGATGGCGGCTACCAGACGGCTGGACTATGGCTGTCCGATGGCTGGCGCTGGGTCTGCGACAACCAGATCGAGGCGCCGCTGTACTGGGAAGCGCGCGAAGGTACATGGTGGCAGATGAGCCTGCGCGGCATGCATCCCGTCGATCCGGATAGCCCGGTGACGCACGTGAGCTTCTTCGAAGCCGACGCGTTCGCGCGCTGGGCCGAGCGCCGGCTGCCGACCGAAGCCGAATGGGAGCACGCGGCCCGCAGCCTGCATGCCACCGGCAATTTCATCGAAGGCCGCGCGCTGCGTCCGCTGCCGGATCGGCAGAACACGTCAGGCGTGCTGCGCCAGATGTTTGGGGATGTCTGGGAATGGACCGCCAGCGCCTTCCTGCCCTACCCCGGTTTTCAGCCGAGCACGGGAGCGGTGGGCGAGTACAACGGCAAGTTCATGAGCAGCCAGATGGTGTTGCGCGGCGGGTCGTGCGTCACGCCCGAGTCGCATATCCGGGCGACATATCGGAATTTCTTCTATCCGCATCAACGGTGGCAGTTCACAGGGGTACGGTTGGCGGATGATGTTTGACTGACTGCCTGGCTCCTGCAGACGAAGAGGAAAAGGCTCGCCCGGAATCGGGGGAGCCTTTTTTGTTTGGGTGGGGAGAATATTGGCGGTTAATTGCGTTACTAGCCTTCGCACCGTCCATTTGTTTGCTCCCCTCTCCCGCCGCAGGTGGGAGAGGGGTTGGGGGAGAGGGCGTGGCGGTGAAAAATCTGAGCGTGATTGGCAAGCAGATCCGCTTGCCCTCACCCCCAGCCCCTCTCCCGCGTCGCGGGAGAGGGGAGCGAAATCCGTGGGAGATGAGAACGCTTACGCTCCCTTCAACCGCCTCCACAACGTCGTCGCACTAATCCCCAGCTTCGCGCACGCCTCGGCGCGGTTGCCGCCGCACTCCTCCAGCACACGGCGGATGTGGTCGGTTTCGCTCATCCGGGCAATACCGGCCAGCGATGGCGCGGCTTCGCGGCTGGCGAACAGTTCCGGCACGGCAGCCTGCAATTCCTGCTGCAAGGCCATCGGGGCAAGTTCCACCCCTGCCACCAGCACCGCGATCCGTTCGGTCACGTTCTCCAGTTCACGGATATTGCCTGGCCAGTCGTAAGACGCCAGACGCTCGGACACCAGCCCTGGCAGCGGCTGCGGCGCCGCGATGCCCAGTCGTTCCTGCGCACGGCGATAGAGCAGCAACGCCAGCGCGGCGAGGTCGGCGGAGCGCTCGCGCAGCGGTGGCATTTCGATGCGGAGGATGTTGAGGCGGTAGTAGAGGTCCTGGCGAAACGTGCCATCGCGCACGAGCGCGGCGAGGTCCCGGTGCGTGGCGGCGATCACGCGCACGTTGACCGGCACCGCTTCGATCCCGCCAATCGGCAGCACCTGTTTTTCCTGCAGTACACGCAGCAGCCGGGTCTGCAGTGCAGGCGGCATGTCGCCCACCTCGTCGAGGAACAGCGTGCCGTTATGGGCCGATTCGAACAAGCCCGCCTTGCCGCCCCGTCGCGCGCCCGTAAAGGCGCCTTCCTCGTAGCCGAACAGTTCCGATTCGAGCAGCGTTTCCGGGAAAGCCGCGCAATTGACTGCGACGAACGGAAACGCGCGGCGCGGACTGGCGTCGTGCATGCCTTGCGCCAGCACTTCCTTGCCGGTGCCACTCTCGCCGCTCACAAGCACGGTGGAATCCACCACGGCGTAGCGCCGCGCCAGCGCCCGCAAACCCGACATTGCCGCCGAATCGCCAGCCAGATCATCCAGGCTGTATCGCACCCCAGCAGCCCGGGGACGATTGCGCGAGCGCAGGTTGCGGTCCGCACGATGAATCGCGTTGGCATCCTGGATGGTCAGCACCGCACCGGAACTACCCGCCTCGCCAACAATGGGAATGCGATTGACCACGACCATGCGATCACCGAGCCGATGGATCGCCTCCAGATCGCTCGTGCCGCTCTGCATCACGCCATCGAGCGACAAACCCGGTGCCAGCGTCGAGAGCTTACGGCCCACGGCCACGCCCGCCGGTGTGCCAAGAAATCGCTCCATGGCAGGATTGAACGCCTGGACGCGCCCTTCCGCATCCACGGCGGCCACACCTTCGTTCAGATGGGCCAGGATGGCATTCACGTAGTCGCGCCGCGTGGATTCGATACGCCGCAGCCGCGCGGCCTCGATCGCATCTTCCAGCGCCAGCCGCACGGCATTACCGGAATACAGGAACACGCCCACCAGCCCGTACTTGTCCGCAAGGTCCGTCACCATGCCCGGCCCCACCACCACGCGAATGCCCTCTTCCCTGAGCGCCCGCACACGCGCCGTGGCGTCGTCTTCGGTCAGGTAGGTGTAGCGCGGAATATCGAGGCCGAACGCCTGCACGAACTCGTCGACTTCAGCGTAGGTCGAGGCGTGCGTCACCAGCGCCACCTTGGGAGAGATGCGCCGCGCCGTGGCCAGCGCGCTCATCACGTCGAAGCCGGTCACCTTGACCAGCACCACGGGCACGTCCACGTGCTGCCGCAGATAGGCACCATTGGAGCCGCCCGCCACCACGACATCCACCCGGTTCTCGCGCGCCTCGCGATTGATGGCGCTGGCTGCTGCTTCGAAGGCGCGCCCGACGATGCGGAACTCGGCCCGCGCTGCGTAGGCGGGAATCAAGTCGGCAAACGCACGCGACAGTCGGCTGATCCCCATTGCCCATATCCTGGGCCGGGCGCCGGCAGCAGTGGGAGGGGTGGGTTTCAGCGCGATGGAAGGCAGGGACGACATGGCGGGAGAGCCGGGTAAGGCATATAGTCGGTCGGGGTGTTGGCATTGTGCGCCGCTGCCCCATGCATTTCAACTTTGAAATGCATGGAATTCATCGAAATACGTGAAAGTGAAATCCACACGACACGGAAGGTGGCCCCAAGTTGCGCACAAGGAACCCAACCCCTTGAAACGTAAGGGATTAAGAGATACCCGCGAGCCGATCCATTCACTCGCAGTACGGTCCCATCCTGCTGGCACACCCCTTGCGCTTCATTGCACCGCCCTGCCCCCGAAGCAGCTTTGAAACGAAATCGAATAGAAGACCAACGAGATCCACGCCATGACCTTCACCGCCAACGAACTCGCCCGCTCCGCAGGTGCCCGCTTCCGCCAGGCTCTGATCGATGAATCCCCGCTGCAGATCCCGGGCACGATCAACGCCAATCACGCCCTGCTGGCCAAGCGCGCCGGTTACCGTGCGATCTACCTGTCGGGCGGCGGCGTGGCAGCCGGTTCGCTGGGCCTGCCGGACCTCGGCATCTCGAACCTGGACGATGTCCTGACCGATATCCGCCGCATCACCGATGTCTGCGACACGCCGCTGCTGGTCGATGTCGATACCGGCTTCGGCTCTTCCGCTTTCAACGTGGCCCGCACTACGCGCTCGCTGATCAAGTTCGGCGCAGCGGCCATGCATATCGAGGACCAGGTGGGCGCCAAGCGCTGCGGCCATCGCCCGGGCAAGGAAATCGTCGGTCAGGATGAAATGGTCGACCGCATCAAGGCCGCCGTGGATGCCCGTACCGACCAGAACTTCGTGATCATGGCCCGTACCGACGCGCTGGCCGTGGAAGGACTGGACAAGGCGATCGAGCGTGCTGTGGCCTGCGTGGAAGCCGGCGCCGACGCCATCTTCCCGGAAGCCATGACCGATCTGGCCATGTATGCGAAGTTCGTCGATGCCGTGAAGGTGCCCGTGCTGGCCAACCTGACCGAGTTCGGCGCCACCCCGTATTTCACGCTCGATGACCTGCGCAGCGTGGGCGTGGCGATGTCGCTGTACCCGCTGTCGGCCTTCCGCGCCGCCAACAAGGCTGCCGAAAACGTCTACGCCGCCATCCGTCGTGACGGCACCCAGAAGAATGTGGTCGATACGATGCAGACGCGCGCCGAACTGTACGAGCGGATCGACTACCATGCCTACGAGAACAAGCTCGACGCGCTGTTCGCACAAGGCAAGGGCAAGTAAGACCCGACCGCCTCCGAGACAGAGACAACCTTCAGTTCCGATTAGCGAGAGAACCACCATGGCAGCTCGCAAGCCCACCTCACAGAAAGCACAAAACAAGGAGACCCCGATGTCCGAAGCCCAACCGCTGGCCACGCCGAAGCCCAAGAAGTCTGTTGCCCTGTCCGGTATTGCCGCCGGCAATACCGCGCTGTGCACCGTAGGCCGCAGCGGCAACGATCTCCACTATCGCGGCTACGACATCCTCGACATCGCCGATACCTGCGAATTCGAGGAACTGGCCCACCTGCTGGTCCACGGCAAGCTGCCCACCCGCGCCGAACTGGCCGCCTACAAAGCCAAGCTCAAGGCGCTGCGCGGCCTGCCCGCCAACGTCAAGGCTGCACTGGAATGGGTGCCCGCCAGCGCCCACCCGATGGACGTGATGCGCACCGGCGTGTCCGTACTCGGCACGGTGCTGCCGGAGAAGGACGACCACAACGTGCCGGGCGCACGCGATATCGCAGACCGCCTGATGGCCAGCCTGGGTTCGATGCTGCTGTACTGGTATCACTACAGCCACAACGGCCGCCGCATCGAAGTGGAAACCGACGACGACTCCATCGCCGCCCACTTCCTGCACCTGCTGCATGGCGTGCCGCCGTCAAAGCTGTGGGAACGTGCGATGCAGACCTCGCTGAATCTCTACGCCGAGCACGAATTCAACGCCTCGACGTTCGCCTGCCGCGTGGTGGCCGGCACGGGTTCCGACATGTACTCGGCCATCTGCGGTGGTATCGGCGCGCTGCGCGGCCCGAAGCATGGCGGCGCCAACGAAGTGGCGTTCGAGATCCAGAAGCGTTACGACACGCCGGACGAGGCCGAGGCCGATATCCGTCGCCGCGTGGAAAACAAGGAAGTGGTGATTGGCTTTGGCCACCCGGTGTACACGATCAGCGATCCGCGTAACGTGGTGATCAAGGAAGTGGCACGCAAGCTGTCGAAGGACGCCGGTTCGATGAAGATGTTCAACATCGCCGAGCGCCTGGAAACGGTCATGGCCGACGCCAAGAAGATGTTCCCGAACCTCGACTGGTTCAGCGCAGTGAGCTACCACATGATGGGCGTGCCCACGGCGATGTTCACGCCGCTGTTCGTGATTGCGCGCACCTCGGGCTGGGCCGCGCACGTGATCGAGCAACGCATCGACAACAAGATCATTCGTCCCACGGCCAACTACACCGGCCCGGAAAACCTGAAGTTCGTGCCGATCGAGAAGCGCGCCTGAGTCTGCACAACTCAGTCCGCACAACTCGCATCGTCCGGGGGCAACCCCAGTCACTAGTAAAAGTGCCACCGCCCGCTGCGTTCCCCTGGAACCGCGCGGGCGGCAAGCACCCAGTCCTCACGCCGCCATGAACACCGCCTATCGCAAGCCGCTGCCTGGTACGAAGCTCGACTACTTCGATGCCCGCGCCGCCGTCAATGACATCTCCCCCGGCGCCTGGGACAAGCTGCCCTACACCTCCCGCGTGCTCGCCGAAAACCT
This sequence comes from Cupriavidus sp. 2SB, assembly GCF_005503625.1. Classification (GTDB taxonomy): domain Bacteria; phylum Pseudomonadota; class Gammaproteobacteria; order Burkholderiales; family Burkholderiaceae; genus Cupriavidus. Next base: position 26,553 of record NZ_SCMX01000072.1, read on the forward strand.
CGTGCGCCGCTGCGACCCGGCCACGCTGACCGACTCGCTCAAGCAGTTGATCGAGCGCCGCCGCGACCTGGACTTTCCGTGGTTCCCGGCCCGCGTGGTCTGCCACGACATCCTGGGCCAGACCGCACTGGTGGATCTGGCTGGCTTGCGCGATGCCATTGCCGATCAAGGCGGCGATCCGGCCAAGGTCAACCCGGTGGTCCCGGTGCAACTGATCGTCGACCACTCGTTGGCCGTGGAATGTGGCGGCTTTGATCCGGATGCGTTCAAGAAGAATCGCGCCATCGAGGATCGCCGCAACGAAGACCGCTTCGACTTCATCAACTGGACCAAGAAGGCGTTCCGCAACGTCGACGTGATCCCGCCGGGCAACGGCATCATGCACCAGATCAATCTGGAGAAGATGTCGCCGGTGATCCATGCCGATACCGTGAGCGGCGTGGCCTATCCCGACACCTGCGTCGGCACTGACAGCCACACGCCGCACGTGGATGCGCTGGGCGTGATCGCCATCGGCGTGGGCGGACTGGAAGCCGAAAACGTGATGCTGGGCCGCGCGTCGTGGATGCGCCTGCCGGACATCGTCGGCGTGGAACTGACCGGCCGCCGCCAGCCGGGCATCACCGCCACCGACATCGTGCTGGCCCTGACCGAATTCCTGCGCCAGCAAAAGGTGGTGGGCGCGTATCTGGAATTCCGGGGCGAAGGTGCGTCGAGCCTGACGCTGGGCGACCGCGCCACGATCTCGAACATGGCGCCCGAGTACGGCGCCACGGCTGCGATGTTCTTCATCGACGGCCAGACCACCGAATACCTGCGCCTGACCGGCCGCGACGAAGCGCAGGTGCAACTCGTCGAGACCTACGCGAAGACCGCTGGCCTCTGGGCCGATGCCCTCGCCAATGCCGAGTACGAGCGCACGCTCTCGTTCGATCTTTCAACCGTGGTCCGAAACATGGCCGGTCCGTCGAACCCGCACAAGCGCCTGCCAACGTCCGACCTGGCCGCGCGCGGCATTGCCGGCAAGTGGGAAGAGACGCCGGGCCAGATGCCCGATGGCGCGGTCATCATCGCGGCCATCACGAGCTGCACGAACACCAGCAACCCGCGCAACGTGATTGCCGCCGCGCTGCTGGCCCGCAATGCCAACGCCCGTGGACTGACGCGCAAACCGTGGGTCAAGTCGTCGCTGGCACCGGGCTCCAAGGCGGTCGAGCTTTATCTCGAAGAAGCCAGGCTGCTGCCCGACCTCGAAAAGCTCGGCTTCGGCATCGTCGCGTTCGCCTGTACGACCTGCAACGGCATGTCGGGCGCGCTCGATCCGAAGATCCAGCAGGAAATCATCGATCGCGACCTGTACGCGACGGCAGTGCTCTCGGGCAACCGCAACTTCGATGGCCGCATCCACCCGTACGCCAAGCAGGCATTCCTGGCCTCGCCGCCGTTGGTGGTGGCCTATGCCATCGCCGGGACCATCCGTTTCGATATCGAGCAGGATGTGCTGGGCATCGGCACGGATGGCCAGCCGGTCTACCTGAAGGACATCTGGCCGAGCGACGAGGAAATCGACGCCATCGTGCGCCAGAGCGTCAAGCCCGAGCAGTTCCGCAAGGTCTACGAGCCGATGTTCGCGCTACATGCGGAGAACGACACGTCCATCGATCCGCTGTACGACTGGCGTCCGCAGAGCACGTATATCCGCCGCCCGCCGTACTGGGAAGGCGCCCTGGCCGGCGAACGCACGCTGCACGGCATGCGCGCGCTGGCGGTGCTGGGCGACAACATCACCACCGACCATCTTTCCCCGTCGAACGCGATCCTGCTGGACAGCGCGGCTGGCGAGTACCTGGCCAAAATGGGGCTGCCCGAAGAGGACTTCAACTCGTACGCCACGCACCGGGGCGATCACCTGACCGCCCAGCGCGCCACCTTCGCGAATCCGACCCTGCTTAACGAAATGGCCGTGGTCGATGGTGCCGTGAAGAAGGGTTCGCTGGCCCGCATCGAGCCGGAAGGCAAGGTGGTGCGGATGTGGGAAGCCATCGAGACCTACATGGAGCGCAAGCAGCCGCTGATCGTGATTGCCGGGGCCGACTACGGCCAGGGCTCGTCGCGTGACTGGGCAGCCAAGGGCGTGCGGCTGGCCGGTGTGGAGGCCATCGTTGCCGAAGGCTTCGAGCGCATCCACCGTACCAACCTGATCGGCATGGGCGTGTTGCCGGTGGAGTTCTATCCGGGCACCAACCGCACGACGCTCAACATCGACGGCACCGAAACCTTCGACGTGATCGGCGAACGCCGTCCGCGCGCGGAACTGACGCTGGTGATCCATCGCCGCGACGGCGACAAGCTCGAAGTGCCCGTGCTGTGCCGCCTCGATAGCGACGAGGAAGTGTCGATCTACGAAGCCGGGGGCGTGCTGCAGCGCTTTGCGCAGGACTTCCTGGAATCGTCGCGCGCAGCGGCCTGATATCGCCGCGCTTGATTAGGACAATTACGATGGCTCACGCACCTCAAATCAAGATTCCCGCCACCTACCTGCGTGGCGGCACCAGCAAGGGCGTCTTCTTCCGATTGCAAGATCTGCCGGAAGCCGCGCAGGTGCCCGGCGCCGCACGCGACAAGCTGCTGCTGCGCGTGATCGGTAGCCCCGATCCGTACGGCAAGCAGATCGACGGCATGGGCGCCGCCACGTCGAGCACCAGCAAGACGGTGATCATCGCCAAGAGCACGCGTCCCGGTCACGACGTCGATTACCTGTTCGGTCAGGTATCGATCGATCAGCCATTCGTGGACTGGAGCGGCAACTGCGGCAACCTGTCGGCAGCCGTGGGGCCATTCGCGATCAGCAACGGCTTTATCGAGGCATCGCGGATTCCTCAAAACGGCACGGTTACCGTGAAGATCTGGCAAGCCAATATCGGCAAGACGATCATCGCGCACGTGCCCATCACGGACGGCGCGGTACAGGAGACCGGCGACTTCGAACTCGATGGCGTGACCTTCCCGGCTGCCGAGGTCCAGCTCGAATTCATGGACCCGGCTGCCGACGAAGGCGATGACGGCGGCGGTGCGATGTTCCCCACCGGCAGCCTCGTCGACGACCTTGACGTCCCCGGCGTCGGCACGCTGCGCGCCACGATGATCAACGCCGGCATCCCGACGATCTTCGTCGAGGCCGAGGCCATCGGCTACACGGGCACGGAGTTGCAGGACGCCATCAACGGCGACCCGAAGGCACTGGCGATGTTCGAAACCATCCGCGCCTACGGTGCGAAGCGCATGGGTCTGATCCAGAACATCGACGAGGCCAAGACGCGCCAGCACACGCCGAAAGTCGCCTTTGTAGCCAGGCCGGTGACCTACACGGCATCGAGCGGCAAGGCGGTCAAGGCCGAGGACGTGGACCTGCTGGTCCGCGCGCTGTCGATGGGCAAGCTGCACCACGCGATGATGGGCACGGCTGCAGTCGCCATCGGCACGGCGGCAGCAGTGCCGGGCACGCTCGTCAACCTGGCTGCCGGTGGCGGCGAACGTGAGGCCGTGCGCTTCGGGCATCCGTCCGGCACGCTGCGTGTGGGCGCGCAAGCGGTGCAGGCCGATGGGCAATGGACAGTGAAGAAAGCCATCATGAGCCGCAGCGCACGCGTGCTGATGGAAGGCTGGGTAAGGGTGCCGGGAGACGCGTTCTGAGCAATACCTGATCGCTGATTCTTTAGATTGTTCGAGCGGCATCTTTTCGAAAGGGAAGATGCCGCTTTGTCTTATCAGGCGTACCTTTGCGGACTTGTGACAGCGCTGGCGCAGTTGTCGACGCAACTTTTTTTGGTGGGTATAGTGCTCGCTCTGTTGGTTGACGATGGCCCTCTCCCGCGCCTTTTGGTTTTCTCCCCTCTCCCTCTGGGAGAGGGGCCGGGGGAGAGGGCCAGCAGTACGTCAGCCGCAGTCTCATGACCCAGCCACCAGCGGCATCACCGCTTCCACAAGAAGTCGCCACGATGCCGCCAAGAGGAGAACGCATGCAACATCCTGCCAAGTTGAAACCCATCGTCACCGCCCTGCTGCTGTCCGCCACGCTGATGGCCGGCGCGGCCCATGCGCAGCTCGCACCGTCGCCCAGCGCCACGGCGCCCGCAGGCACCACGACCGAGGCACGCAAGGCGAACATCGTGATCATCGGCACGGGCGGCACCATCGCCGGTGCAGGGGCCTCGGCCACCAACACCGCGGCCTACCAGTCCGCCGTGGTGCCAGTCGACAAGATCATTGCCTCGGTGCCGGAAATCTCGAAGGTCGCCAACGTCAAGGGCGAACAGATCTTCCAGATCGGCTCCGAGAGCTTCAACAACGAGCGGCTGCTGAAACTGGGCAAGCGCGTCTCCGAACTGCTCAAGCAACCGGATGTGGACGGCGTGGTGATCACGCACGGTACCGACACGATCGAGGAAACCGCATACTTCCTGAACCTCACGCTGAAGAGCGACAAGCCGGTGGTGGTGGTCGGCTCGATGCGTCCGGGCACCGCGCTGGGTGCCGATGGCGCGCTGAACCTGTATGACGCCGTGCTGGTGGCGTCGAGCCCGGCCTCGAAGGGCAAGGGTACGCTGGCCGTGCTCAACGACGAGATCCACACCGGCCGCGACGTGACCAAGACCAATACGTTCAAGACCGAAACGTTCCGCTCGCCGTTCGGGCCGCTCGGATACGTAGTGGAAGGCCGCACGCTGTACTACCGTACGCTCGCCCGTCCGCACACGACGCAGACGGAATTCGATATCGACAAGATCGACAAGCTGCCGGAAGTGGCCGTGGTCTATGCCTACGGCAACGTCAACCCGGCCAGCGTCGATGCTGCGGTGAAGAGCGGTGCCAAGGCCATCGTCTATGCAGCCACCGGTAACGGCAGCGTGGGCGACTACATGGTGGAATCGCTCAAGGCGGCACAGGCCAAGGGCGTGCAGGTGGTACGCGCATCGCGCACCGGCAGCGGCATCGTGGTCCGCAACGCGGAGCAGCCCGATGACAAGTACAACTGGATCGTCACCGACGACCAGTTGCCGCAGAAAGCGCGCATCCTGATGGCGCTGGCGCTGACCAAGACCAACGATCCGAAGGCGCTGCAGCAGATCTTCTGGAAGTACTGATCCCGCCGAAGTCCTGACGTTTCAAAGAAGGGCCGTGCTCATCAACGCCTTGGCGCAGAGCGCGGCCCTTTCATTTTCCGCTTCCGCATAGACCGCGACCTCGGTCACCACCTGCCTGCGGCCCCGACGCACCACATCGGCCACTGCCCGCAGCGCGGCGGACTTCGCCGGCGCCAGGTACTGGATGGACAGCGAAGACGTTGCCCCGCCCTTCACGGTTTCCTGATCCACATTCGTGAACGCCGCCGCGGCGCCCGCCACATCGATCAGCGTGGCGATGACACCGCCATGCACCATGTCGCCCGCCGTGATGTTCTGCATGCTGAACGGCAGCAGCAACTCCACATGATCGATCTCGACCCGGCCAAAGCGGATGCCAAGCGCACGCGCCACGGGCGAACCAATGAGCACCGATTCGAGCATGGCCATCGCGCGGGGATCGACAGTCTGGACGGTCTGGTCTGGCATGGGTGGTCTCCTTGTCCGGGAGTGATACCGGTTGTGAAGACAGCGTAGGCGCCGGACGGGCGCTCCACAATGACCTCTGCCGTAATAAGGACTCGGGGAGGGATGCGGGGGCCGTTTATAATGCGCGGTCAGTCATTGCCGCCCCCGCCTTTCCCGCCACATGTCAGACCGCCCCGCCGATCCGCTTCACCCGCAGGCCCCTATCCCGCAAGCCGACGCGGCCCAGTCACGCCTGGCCGACCGTCCGGAC
>NZ_SCMX01000073.1 GCF_005503625.1 Cupriavidus sp. 2SB
CCGCCCCCACTGCCCTTGTCCGATATCCGACCGCCCCGTCCGCCTCACCTGCCGCCGCTTCAGGCGCTGCGGGCACTGGAAGCTGCCGCGCGCCACCGGAGCTTTTCACGGGCTGCCGAAGAGTTGGCGCTCACCCACAGTGCCATCAGTCATCACATCCGCGCGCTGGAGGACAACCTCGGCACCAAGCTGTTCCGGCGCACCGGGCTCACGATGACGCCCACCAGCGCGGGCGCCCGGCTGGCCGAGCAGGTGCGCGGTGCGCTCGACCAACTGGAATCGGCCCTACGCGAGGCCAGCGACGTGGCTGGCCCGCCCGTGGTGCGGCTCCAGGTCAGCGTGATGGCCGACCTCGCCAACGCATGGCTGATCCGCCGCTTGCCCAGCCTGCACGCGCAGGCGCCCGAACTCGACCTGCACCTGCGGCTGCATGCCGAGATCTCGCCGCCCGATCCGTATTCGGTCGATGTCGGCATCTGGCACCAGCGCGTGGACCTGCCCGGGTTCGAATGCCACAACCTGATCGAGGATCATGTCATCGCCGTGGCCAGCCCCGCGCTGCTGGCGCGCTATCCGGGATTCACACTGGCCGACCTGCCCCGCCTGCCCATGCTGCGGTTTGCGCTGCGGCCATGGCGCGACTGGCTGCTGCTGGCCGGCTTGCCGCCGGAGGAGCCCGAGCGCGGGCCGATCTTCCAGGATGCCGGGCTGATGCTTCAGTCCGCCGTGGCCGGGCTGGGCGTGGCCACGGCCCGTGCGCAACTGGCCAACGACTATCTGGCGAGTGGCCAGCTTGTGCAGATCGGCGAGACACGCATCCCGTCGAGCCTGCACTACTGGGTGACGTGGCGCGAGGGCAATCCTCGCGAAAAGGCCATCCAGCAGTTCCATGCCTGGCTCAAGGCGCAGGCTGAAGAATCTACATGGCCGTCTCGCGGCTGAAACAGATTGCATGACGAAGCTGTCAAATAGGCCCATAAAAGCACTTCAATTTCGCAACAACTTCCGCCTCATAGCGCCTGAAGTTTCATCAATGCAACCATTTTGCCCATCGCTTGATCCGGCACCGGTGAGCATGATTTCTCCTCCATCAGGCCGATAGCCAGGTATCCAGAACGATCCATCTGCAATCGGCATCGTTCAAAAGGATGAGGCGCAGATCGCTCGTGGCGTAGCCCGCCTGGTGCTCGCAACGCGCTGCTGGGCATGCCGCGCTACATCCGTTCAGGGGGTAGGCCTCAGCCGGACAGTACCCTCCCCCGGATGGGCCACACCTTCAATGCCGTATCAGGCGCTTCAAAAATGAAACGTTTTTGGCCATCTGCAGCGTTTGCTGCATAACGCTTACAAAGCGGCGCTTGCGATACCGCGCCGTCTGTTTGAAGCACGCTTCTCCGCACATTTGCCAGCCAATTCGCGGGTTTCTACGCGTTTTCTGCCTTGGGCATCACGCTCGCGTTTCGAAACATTCAGTTACACAGTTTCGTCCACGACGCATCGCCAAACCCTCACCCCTTTAAAAATCAATGACTTGGCGACAGTGGCACGTTCGTCGCTCAATGCCCTGCAACCACGGCAGGCCAGCAGGTTCCGCAGCAGAGGGAGCCAGGGCACACAGACCGAACACAACAAGTGGGACGGGTGATCGGACCAGACGGTCAGATCGAGGGAGCGAAACAGGGGCGGCACGCTGCAGTGCCCCCCGAGGCGTAGAAGGCCGGCAACAGGCCCGACCGCCAGCAGTTGCAGCGCATTCAGGCGTGGAACGATCCCTGGAGAGCAGGACGGATCGGACCACGGCGCCCACTCGGGATGTTGGTGCCGCCGGAAGCGGCCTGACATCGGGCGAAGATGTGCAACCGGATTGTTTCCGGAAACGCATCGCCTGAGCCAGGTGGAATCGCACAGACGCCACGTCAGTGACAGCTTTGCGGTTTGGCCTCGGTCAGCATCATCGGCCGAAACCTTGTGCCCGACCTCCAGCGGGCGCTTTTTTCCAAAACCATGACGTCAAGGAGAAGGACATGAAAGCCATGTTCGATGGAATCAAGCGTTTTGTTCGTGAAGAAGACGGCGCAGCGGGCGTGGAATATGCCCTTCTGCTCGCCTTCGTGGCCCTGGTGATGGTGGGCTTCGGCGGCGACGTGAAAGCTGCCGTGGGCGGCATCTGGGGCAACATCGTCGCCGGCCTGCAGGGCGCCTGAGCCAGCCGCCGCAGGCAGGGCCGGCCCGACGCGCCAGCGGGCCGGTCCGCCACCCAGCACAGATTTCCACGCCATGCCCGGCCATCGTGCCGACGCACGGCTGACAACGACCGCCTGACCGGGGGAACCGCCATGATCACATTCGCCGCACTTGCCAACCTGGGCCTGGCCGCGATGGTCGTCGTGGCGGCGGTAAGCGATGCCCACTCGCGCCGCATTCCGAACGCCCTTGTGGCTGCCGGACTCGTGGCCGCCCTGGGCTTCCAGATCGCGGCGTTGGGCTTCACTGCCGGCGCCTGGCAGTGGATAGGCGGCCTGGCGACGGGGATGGGACTGTTCCTGGCCATCTATCTCTTCGGCGGCCTGGGGGCCGGCGACGTGAAGTTGATGGGGGCGGCGGGCGCCTTCCTGGGCCCACTTGGCGCCGCACACGCCGCGCTGGCGAGCTTTCTGGTCGGTGGCTTGCTGGCACTCGCGGCGATGTTGCTGCATCGGCCTTCGCGGCAGGCGCTGACCGCGCTGGGTTCGCTGCTGATGGCATTGCCTTTCGGACGCACCGCCACCACCGCCGCACGCATCGATCCGGCCAGCGAGGCCGGCAGTTCTGCCACAGCACGGCTGCCCTACGCGATTGCCATTGCGGCGGGCGTCTTGCTGGTGAAGTGGGAGGTGCTCTGAACCGGCACCTGCCGGCGCGGAGCGCAATCGCACGGCAACGTCCGTGCGCAAGAACGAAGTACAAGGCCGATGCCGGCACAGCCCGGACGTTGGCGGGAACGGGAGACGGCCATGCCAGACAGCAGCCGCACACATGCGCAACAGGGGTCGGCCCGGCCCTGCGCAGCGCCACATCGCCACAGAAACGCCGTACAGCAGACCGCCGCGCGGCATAGCGTTGGCGCCCGCCGGGCACCGTTGCGCGGCAGGCCAGCCGGCCGCCCCGTCACGCCGCCAGCCTGCCGCATCGTGCGGGCCCGCCGCACCTTCCTGTTCTGAACGGAGACCATCATGAAGAACCTCCGCATCCTGTTCATGCTGCTGATCGCCACCGTTGCCGGACTGACCGCCGTGGTACTGGCCTCCCGCTGGCTCATGCAGCAAGGCGCCAGCGGCATTACCAAGGTGGCTGTCGCCAATGCCGACATCGACCTGGGCCAGCAGATCACCGCCGAATCCATCCGGCTGGTGGACTGGCCTTCGGCCAGCCTGCCGCCCGGCGTGGTCAACGACGCGCACCTGCTCGACGGCCGCGTCACCAAGGCCAGCCTCACGCGCGGCGAGCCGATCCTTGAATCCAAGCTCACGCCGGTGGGTACCAAGGGCGGACTCTCTGCCGTCATCGCCAGCGGCAAGCGCGCCATCACCGTACGTGTGAACGATGTAGTCGGCGTGGCCGGTTTTGCATTGCCGGGCAGTTTCGTCGACATCATCGTCAATACGCAGCGCGACAAGGACGGCAAGCCCAGCGCCAGCCACGCGGAGAAAGGCGAGCAGTCGATTTCGAAGATCGTGCTCGAGAAGATCCTGGTGCTGGCCGTGGCGCAAGAGGTCAATCGCGACGAGACCAAGCCGAAGGTCGTGAATGCGGTCACGCTGGAAGTCACGCCCGAGGAAGCCGAGAAGATCGACCTGGCGCGCAGCGTGGGCAACCTCTCCCTGGTGTTGCGCAACCAGGTAGACCCGCGTCCTGCCGAGACGGCGGGTGCCACCAAGGATTCCCTGCTCAAGGTGCCCGTCGTGGCCGTGGCTGCCCCGTCGATCCGGACCGTGACCGTGCGCCAGATGGCCGAGCGCAAGCCTGGCAACTGCGTGGGCGTGATCAACGGCACCCAGCACAACCAGGAATGCTTCTGAACCACCACTACAACGGCACCCGTTGACCAGAGGAAGCAGGCCACACCGGACACTGCTCCCGAAAACGGCGAACCACCGGGGGAACATCATGGAAAGCAACCTCACAGGCCGCGGCTTGCCGCGCGCTGCCGGCACGCGCCTGCACATCTCGATCCTGGCACTCGCGGCGCTGGCCGCCGTGGCCAGCGGCAAAACCTACGGCCAGGCGGCCATCGAGGCGGCCATTGCCGCCGCCAGCAGCGCCGGCGTGCCAGTCCAGCTTGTGGCGCAACAGCCCGTCGGCGACGCCGCCGCAGCCCAGCGCGCCCAGCAGGCATCGGCAGCGGCGGCGGCACGCGGACCGAACTGCACGGGCGCCGTGCGCGACCGCCGCGAGGTAGCGGTGGCCGTCGGCAAGTCCACAATGATCGAGATGCCCGAAGCTGTGCGAAACCGCTCGCTCGGCAATCCGCACGTCGCGCAAGCCATGCTGGTCTCGCCGCAGACGCTCTACGTACTGGGCCAGGAGGTGGGTACGACCAACATGATCGTGCAGGGCCGCAGCGGATCGTGCAGCGTGATCGATGTCATCGTGGGCGCAGACCCTGGCGGGTTGCAGGCCACGCTGCGCCAGTTGCTGCCCGAGGCAAGCCGCGTCAAGGTATCGTCGGCTGCAGACAGTCTCGTACTGACCGGCACCGTGGCCGACGCCGTGCAGGCGCAGAAGGTGCTCGACATCGCCAACGCGTTCGTGGTCCGGCAAACGCGCGGCCCTACGCAAACCCAGCAGGCCCCGGCGGCGGCGCAGCAAACGCCGATCGCACAACTCGTGAACCCGGCCACGGCCGGCATGCCGATACGCAGCCCGCGCATCATCAACATGATGGTGGTCGAGGCGCCGCAGCAGGTCATGCTCGAAGTCAAGGTGGCCGAGGTTTCCAAGACGCTGATCGACCAGATGGGCTCGGCGGCCAACCTCGCGGGGGCATTCGGAAGCTGGAACTTCGGCCTGCTTGCCAACTTCCTGTCCTCGGGCGCGCCGGACCTGATCACCTTCAGCAAGAACAACAACCTGCCGTTGCAGTTCGCGCTCGATGCGCAACGCGGCGACGGACTCGTCAAGATCCTTGCCGAGCCAAACCTGATGGCAATCAGCGGACAGGAGGCCAGCTTCCTGGCGGGCGGCAAGGTCTTCATCCCCGTCCCGCAGAGCTTCGGCGGCAATACCACGACGATCATCCTCCAGGAAGAAACCTTCGGTGTGGGCCTGCGCTTTACGCCCACGGTGATGGAGAACGGCCGCATCAACCTGAAAGTGGCGCCCGAGGTATCGGAACTCTCCCCGACGGGTGTGGCGCTCACCGCGCCGAATGTGTCCGGCGCCACGATCCTGCCGCTCATCAACACGCGGCGGGCCTCCACCACGCTGCAGGTGTACGACGGTCAGAGCTTCGCAATCGGCGGCCTCATCAAGAACAACATCACCGGCAGCCTGAAGGCGCTGCCGGGCGTGGGCGAGCTGCCGGTGGTGGGCGCGCTGATGCGCAGCACGAACTTCCAGCAGGACCGCACCGAACTGATGTTCGTCGTGACGCCGCGCCTGGTGAAGCCGCTGCCGCAGTCCTATCCGATGCCGACCGACACCTTCGGGCCGGTTCGCCCCGGCGAGGTCTACATCAACGGCAACATGGAAGGCCACCCGGTTCGCCCCGCCACGGCACCGGCAGCCATGCCAGCACCGATGCCCGGCGCATCGCCCGCTACCGCCCCGACATCGATGCCTGCGCCAATGCCCGCACCCGGCTCCGCACCGGCACCGCTCACGCAGGCACCGGCTGGCGGCAACGCCACGCTGGCCGCCACCGATATCCCGGCGCGGTCGGATCGCTGAGTCGCCCGCCACCGCCAACCCGTTTCAGGAGCTCATCATGATCGTCCACAACCTGTTCCGCCCGGCCCTGCTCGCGGCCACCTTCGCGGCCTTCCTGCCAGTGCTTGCGAGCCTCGGCGGCTGCATGGCCTCGACCCCGCTCTACGACAAGCAGTTCGGCGATGCCGTGCGCACCGTGCGCGCCATGCAGACGCTGAACCCCGACGCCAGCAATCCCGCCAACCCCGGCGCCAGTGTCGACGGGCGCACCGCCACGGCGGCGATGGACCGCTACAACGGGTCGTTCCGCGCGCCCCAGGGCGATGCCAATGGCTATACGGTCGGCGTCGGCTCCGCGAACGGCGGCGGTAGCAGCGGCCTCAACAGCATGGGCCGCTGAAGCCCCTTTTCGTCATCCTTACAGGGAGCGAGCCATGGCAAAGATCGTCGTTGTCTCCGCCGAAGAATCGCAGTTGCAGCACGTTGCCGGACTCATCACGCAGTCCGCCAACCATGTGGTGCAACGTATGCTGGCCGCGCCGACGCTGGCGCTGGCGCAACCCGGCCTCACGCTCGGCACCGACCTGCTGATCCTGGCCGCCCCGGACTTCAGCGCGGACGATCTGTCCCAGCTGCGCCGCCTGCGCACCGACGCGCCCGGCACGCTGTGTATGTTGCTGACCGGCCACGCCTCCGCCGATCTCCTGATGCGCGCCATGCGTGCGGGTGTACAGGGCGTGCTGCCATGGCCGCCCGAGCCCGGCGAATTCCGCGATGAACTCCTGCGCTGCACGAGCCACGCACTCAGCAACGGCCGCGCCGAGGGGCAGGTACTGGCCTTCCTGTCGTGCAAGGGCGGCAGCGGCACCACGTTCATCGCCGCCAACACCGCGCACCTGCTGGCGGTCCGCCATCAGAAACGCGTGCTGATGGTGGACCTGAGCCAGCAGTACGGCGACGCTGCGTTCGTGCTGACGGACCAGACGCCGCCCGCCACGCTCGCCGAAGTGTGCCGCCAGATCGACCGGCTCGACGCTGCCTTGCTCGATGCCTGCGTGACGCATGTCTGCCCAGGCTTCGACGTGCTGCCCGCCGCCGGCGATCCGGTCAAGGCTGGCGAGATCAAGGCGGCCCATCTTGAACGACTGCTCACCATCGCGCGGCAGCAATACGACGCCGTGGTGCTGGATGTGGGGCAGGACATCAATCCGGCATCCATCGTCGTGCTCGATCACAGCAACCTGATCTATCCAGTGCTGCAGCCGAGCCTCTCGCACCTGCGCGGCGGTCACCGGCTGCTTGAGATCTGCCGCTCGCTCGGCTATCACGCCGACCGTCTGCGCCTGGTGCTCAACCGCCAGGACAAGCACGCCCCACTCGATCTCCGGACGATGGAAAACGCCTTCGGCATGCGCTTTGCCCATGTGCTGCCCAACGACACCGTGCCCGTGCGCGATGCCAGCAATCAGGGCCTGCCGCTGCTACAGGTGGCGCCGAAAGCTGCACTGACCCGCGCGCTCGGCGACATGGTCGGCGAGCTGTTTCCCGATACTGCGCCGCAGCGCGACAGCCTGCTGCGCAAGCTGTTCGGCCATGGTCCGCAGGTAGCCGCCCCGGCGCGCGCCTGACCCCCCCTGCCTGGAGCCCATCATGTCTTTGCGAGAACAACTCTTTCAGCAGGCCGGCGAGGCGCTGCCGCCGCGCGTGGCCAAGGCAAACGGCGCCGGCGCGGTCAGCCAGGCCTACCAGCAACTGGCGATGGAGATCCACCAGACCATCGTCGACCGTGTGGAACTGGCGCGGCTGCAGCAGCTCACGCCCGAACAAGTCAAGCGCGAACTGGCGCAACTGGTGGAGCGGATCATCGACGAGGGCAATCACCCGGTCAACGAAGCCGAGCGCCGCCGCCTGGTCTCCGACGTGCAGGACGAGATGCTCGGCTACGGCCCGCTGGAGCCGCTGCTGGCCGATCCCACGATCTCGGACATCCTCGTCAACACGGCCCGGCATGTCTATGTGGAGCGGCATGGCAAGCTCGAACTCACGGACGTCACGTTTCTCGATGACGCCCACCTGCTGCGCGTGATCGAGAAAATGGTGTCGCGCATGGGCCGGCGCATCGACGAGTCCAGCCCCATGGTGGATGCCCGGCTGCCCGACGGCTCGCGCATCAACGCCATCATCCCGCCATCCGCCATCGACGGCCCGCTGCTCTCGATCCGTCGCTTCTCGGTCAATCCGCTACAGATCAAGGACCTCGTCGAGCTATGCACGCTGACGCCGCAGATGGCGCAGTTGCTCGACGCCATGGTGCGCGCCAAGCTCAACGTACTGATCTCGGGCGGCACGGGTAGCGGCAAGACCACGCTGCTCAATATTCTCTCCGGCTTCATTCCTGCCGACGAGCGCATCGTGACGATCGAGGATGCGGCCGAACTGCAATTGCGCCAGAACCACGTACTGCGGCTCGAAACGCGGCCCGCCAATATCGAGGGACGCGGCGAGATTACGCAGCGGGCGCTGGTACGCAACGCACTGCGGATGCGGCCGGACCGGATCATCCTGGGCGAAGTGCGCGGTGCCGAGGCACTCGACATGCTGCACGCGATGAACACGGGCCACGAAGGATCGCTCGCCACCATCCACGCCAACACGCCGCGCGACGCGCTGACGCGGCTGGAGAACATGATCAGCATGGCCGGCCTGAACCTGCCCACGCGCACCATGCGCCAGCAGGTCACCTCGGCGATCTCGGTGGTGGTACAGGTTTCGCGCCTGACCGATGGCCGCCGCAAACTCGTCAGCGTGCAGGAGATCACGGGCATGGAAGGCGAGGTGGTGAACATGCAGGAGATCTTCACGTTCCGCCGCAAGGGTGTGGATCGCGACGGTCGCATCCGCGGCCACTTCTGCGCCACCGGTGTCCGTCCCAAGTTCTGCGAACGGCTCCAGGCGTTCGGCATTCATCTGCCTGAGACGCTGTTCGACCCCGCTGCCACGCAGGAAGTCTAGGAGCACGATCATGAACGCCACGATGGTCGGATTTTCCGTCTCGCTTTTCCTGGCCCTGCTGCTGGGCGCGCTTGGCGCATGGCAATGGTGGAACCAGACGCGCAGCCAGCGTGCCCGGCGCTTCAGCCATCGCGTGGAAGCGGCGATGCTCAAGAGCGTCAGCCACGGTGCCGATGCCGGCATCCTGAAGCAGCGCGTGCTGGGCGACTCGCCTGGCATGACACGGCTGCTGCGTCGGCTGCCGCGCGTGGAGGCGCTCGACCTGATCCTGCTCCAGTCCGGGCTTGACTGGTCCGTGAGCCGACTGCTGGCGGTGACCGGCCTTGCCGCGGTGGCCGCCATCGGCATGCTCCTGCCTTTCCACCCGCCTGCGTTTGCGCTGTTGCCGATCGCCATCTGCGCGGCCTGCCTGCCCACGCTTTTCGTGATGCGCAAACGGGGCAAGCGGCTCGCACGGCTGGAAGAACAATTGCCCGAGGCGGCCGACCTGATCGGCCGTGCGCTACGCGCTGGGCATTCGCTGCCGAGCGCACTCGACATGGCCGGCCAGGAGCTGCCCGACCCGATCGGCAACGAACTGGCACTGGTGTTCGGCGAGATCAACTACGGCATCCCGATTGGCGACGCACTGGCGGGCCTGACCGACCGCGTGCCTCTGGAAGACCTGCGCTATCTGGTCATCGCGATCATGATCCAGCGCGAATCGGGCGGCAACCTGGCCGAGATCCTCGACAACGTGGGCGCCCTGATCCGCAAGCGGCTGCAACTGCTGGACAAGGTGCGCGTGCTGTCGGCCGAGGGGCGTCTCGGCGGCGTCATCCTGACCCTGCTGCCGCTGGTCATGGGCGTCCTGGTGTACCAGATCAACCCTGACCTGATTTCCACGCTGTGGACCGATCCGGCCGGCATCCGAATGCTGTGGGCGGCCATCGCCATGACCTGCGTGGGCATCGTGTGGATGCGCCAGATCGTGCGGATTCATGTCTGAGACAGCCAGCAACCGAGGCGGGCGCCAGCCCGGACCATCATGCCCATGACCACCATCCTCCTGCTCACGGCCACCTTTGTCATCGTCTTCGGCGTGTCCTGCGTGGCAATGGCGCTGCTAAGGCCCAGTGCAGTGCAGCGCCGCGTGGGGCAGATCCATCGCGAGATACCGGGTGTGGAAATGCCGTCGCCACAAAGGGGCTGGCTACGCCAGGCCGAAAAGCTGGCCCGTCCGCTCGCCCGGATATCGCTGCCGAAGGAGGGATGGGAAAACTCCGCGCTGCGCACGCGCTTCATCCACGCAGGATGGCGCCAGCCGGAAGCCATGGCCGTGTACTTCGCACTGAAAACGCTGCTTGTGACCGGCCTGCCCCTGGTCATGTGGGTCCTGCTGTCCGGGCACCTCGACCCCGCGCAGCAGGCCAAGCTGCCACTGGCAATGTTTGCCGCAGCCGTGGCAGGGTTCTACCTGCCCGACCTGGTGCTGCGCCACAAGGTGCGCAGGCGCCAGCGCGAGATCTTCGAATCGTTTCCCGACAGCCTGGACCTCATCATGGTCTGCGTGGAGGCTGGCCTGGGTCTCGATGCGGCCGTGCTGCGCGTGGTGGAGGAAATGCGCAGCGCGCGCCCCGCAATGGCCGAGGAATACGAACTTCTCACGCTGGAGTTGCGTGCCGGCCTGCCGCGCGAGAAAGCCATGCGGAACCTGGCCTCGCGCACCGGCGTGGAAGACGTGAGCATGCTCGTGGCGATGCTGATCCAGGCCGACCGCTTCGGCACCAGCGTGGCGGATTCGCTGCGTGTGCATTCGGACATGCTCCGCACGCGCCGCCACATGCTGGCCGAGGAGCGCGCCGCAAAGATCGGCACCAAGATCCTCTTCCCGCTGATCTTCTGCATCTTTCCGTCGCTGTTCGTGGTGCTGCTTGGACCAGCCGCCATCCAGGTCATCACGGCACTGCGTTCGGTGGCGAATCAATAGGCACGCCCCAGTCTTCCGCCCCATCCGAAGGAGACCATCATGCGCCATCGCACCCGCTCTCGCCCTGCTGCCTCCGGCCAACGCGCCCGGGGAGCCGCAGCCGTGGAATTCGCCCTGATCTTCCCGCTGCTGATGTTCATCGTGTTCGGCGCGATCGAGTTCGGTACCGCGCTATACGACAAGGCCGTGATCACCAACGCCAGCCGCGAGGCGGCGCGTGCCGGCGTGATCCTGCGCACGCCCGCAATGACCAGCACGCAGATCAAGCAGGTAGCCACGAACTATTGCCAGAACAAGCTCGTGGCCTACGGCGCCTCTGCCACCTGCACCTACCCTGGCACGGTGACGGCATGCAGCACCACCGGCACGCCACTCACCGTACAGGTGGCCTACAACTTCAATGGCCTGCTGCTGGGTCCCCTGATCCGGCCGTTCACGGGTCCGATCACGATCAATGCATCGACCACCATGCTCTGCGAGTAGCGGGCATGCACCCCGAGGGAGGCCAGTGATGACACATCGCCCAACCAACATATCGTCCCGCCCTCGTCGGCAACGCGGCGCCATTGGCATCATGATGCCTTTCATGATGATCACGATCCTGTCGATCGGTGCCATCGCCATCGACGTGGGTCATCTCGTGGTGGTGCGCAACGAACTGCAGAATGCCGCGGATGCCGCGGCACTCGCGGGCGCGGCAAAGCTCTACCCAGCCACGCCTGCGCCGCAGTGGACCAACGCGGTCAGCAACGGCACATCGGCCATCGGACTCAACAAGGCGGCGGGCGTGACCCTTAGCACGGGCGCTGTACAGGCCGGCTACTGGAACCTGGCCGGCTCGCCTGCCACGCTGCAGGCGCAGACCATCGTGCCAACTTCCAACGACGCGCCAGCCGTCCAGGTCACGATCAGCCGCGGCGCGGGCAGCAACGGCGGCCCCGTGGCCATGCTGCTCGCGCAGGTCTTTGGCGGATCTGCGGCCAGCACTTCGGCCACCGCCGTGGCGGTGGTATCCGCACCGGGCGCGCTGCTGGCGGGCGCTACACCGCTGCCCATGGTGATCTCGTCCTGCCTCTACAGCCAGTTCTTCAATCCCACCACGGGGCAGCCACTCACCACGAGTTTCAAGATCGGATCGAGCTATCACTACGGCCCATGCGAATCCGGCCAGTGGACCACGTTCTTCTCGAATACGAATAGCGACTCCGCCACCAAGAACATCATCAATGGCAATACGCCCAGCCCAGCCATGAAGATCGGCGACAAGGTGTGGGTGCAGACCGGCACCAAGACGAACCTGTTCGGCGAAGTGGCCAGCGAGCTGACGGGAAAGACCGTGATCATTCCCGTCGTGTCGGACCCCACCAACACCGGCTTCCAGACCAATGGGCAAATGTCCATCGTCGCGTTCGCGGCGTTCTACATCGAGACCGCTGTGGGCGGGTCAGGCAAGTATGTACAAGGCCATTTCGTGGGTGGGGCGCCCGTGACCAACAGCGGCGGTGGCGTAGGCCCCTACTACGGCGCCTACGTCCCGCCCCGCCTGGCGAAGTGACCCCGAATGGAGCCGGCGGCCCGCCAGTGCCCCAGGCAATGGTGGCCCCTTGCGGCGCGTATCCATGACGCGCCATGAGGCCCCCCTGGCTCCTTTTGCGGCTCGGTCCTTGACCGGGCCGCTTTTTTTTCGAAGAATCGACCGCAGCCACCCCACAACCGGAGCCTGCATGAAGCTGCGCGTCCTCAGCGACATTCACGTCGAACACAATCCGTCCGAGCCCGTGCCTGACTGCGCGGCCGACCTCGTCATCCTGGCCGGCGACATCGCCAACGGCCGCGACGGCATCGACTGGGCCGCACGCACTTTCGACGTGCCCGTGCTCTACATCCCAGGCAACCACGAGTACTACGAAAGCGCGTTCGATACGGTGGACCAGTTGATGGCCGAAGGCGCCGCCGAGGCCGGCAACGTGACGCTACTCAACGGCACCGTGGCGGAATTTGCCGAACCCGACGGCCAGCGCGTGCGAATTGTCGGCACGACCTGGTGGACCGACTACTGCCTCTACGGCGAGAACCGCGCGGACGAGGCCATGGAAGCCTGCGCCCGGGTGATGGTGGACCATCGCCTGATCGCCACGACCGATGCCGATGGCTCGCATCGCGGCTTCACACCTGCCGACGCACTGGCCCGCCACCACGCCGCCACCACCTGGCTGGCCGACGTGCTAGCGCAACCGTTCGACGGCAAGACCGTGGTCGTCACGCACCACGGCCCGGACCTGGGCAGCCTCGATGCCCGCTACGCGCACGACATCGTCTCCGCCGGCTTCATCTCCCGCCGCCCCGACCTTGTGGCACAGGCCGACGTCTGGATTCACGGGCACACGCATACCAGCTTCGACTACTGGATCGAGGATTCGCGCGTGGTCTGCAACCCACGCGGGTATATCTCGCGGCGGACGGGGCAGCCGGAGAATCCGGTGTTCGATTGGGGGAAGGTGGTGGAGGTTTGACGAGCCCTCCCTCCGCCCTTGGTTTGCTCCCCTCTCCCGCTTGCGGGAGAGGGGTTGGGGGAGAGGGCCAGAGGTTCTGCTTGCCGCCTTGTAGCCATTTGAACTGCCCGCCCTCTCCCCCACCCCTCTCCCAAAGGGAGAGGGGAGAAAATCAAAAGCAAGCGATCCGAGAGCAAAAAACAAAAACCCCCGAGGGCTCACGCCCTCGGGGGTTTTTTCGACAGTCAGGCGGGTTGGCCTGGCAGTCCGGCGCGATTTACATCATGCCGTCCATGCCGCCCATGCCACCCATGCCGCCCGGCATTGCCGGCGCCGATTCTTCCTTGGCGGTTTCCGCCACGGCGCAGTCGGTCGTCAGCATCAGCGAAGCCACCGAAGCGGCGTTCTGCAGCGCGGTGCGGGTCACCTTGGTCGGATCCAGCACGCCCATTTCCACCAGGTCGCCGTACTCGCCCGAAGCCGCGTTGTAACCGTAGTTACCCTTGCCTTCGATGACCTTGGCCACCACGACCGAAGCTTCTTCACCAGCGTTCAGCACGATCTGGCGCAGCGGCTCTTCCATGGCGCGCAGCACGATCTTGATGCCGGCGTTCTGGTCCGGGTTGGCACCCGTCAGGTTCGAGATGGCAGCACGTGCGCGCAGCAGGGCCACGCCACCGCCAGGAACAATGCCTTCTTCCACGGCAGCGCGCGTAGCGTGCAGCGCATCTTCCACGCGGGCCTTCTTTTCCTTCATTTCGACTTCGGTGGCAGCGCCAACCTTGATCACGGCAACACCGCCAGCCAGCTTGGCCACGCGTTCTTGCAGCTTTTCACGGTCGTAGTCCGAGGTGGCTTCCTCGATCTGGGCGCGGATCTGCTTCACACGGCCTTCGATGGCCGAGCCGTCGCCGGCGCCGTCGATGATGATCGTGTTTTCCTTGCCGATCTCGATGCGCTTGGCTTGACCCAGGTCTTGCAGGGTAGCCTTTTCCAGCGTCAGACCGATTTCCTCGGCGATCACCGTGCCGCCCGTCAGGATGGCGATGTCTTCCAGCATGGCCTTGCGGCGGTCGCCGAAGCCCGGAGCCTTGACGGCGGCGGTCTTCAGGATGCCACGGATGTTGTTCACCACCAGCGTGGCCAGGGCTTCGCCTTCCACGTCTTCAGCGATGATCAGCAGCGGGCGGCCAGCCTTGGCGACTTGTTCCAGCACCGGCAGCAGGTCACGGATGTTCGAGACCTTCTTGTCGAACAGCAGGACGAACGGGTTGTCCAGGGCAACAACCTGCTTTTCCGGGTTGTTGATGAAGTACGGCGACAGGTAGCCGCGGTCGAACTGCATGCCTTCCACGACTTCCAACTCGTCGGCCAGCGACTTGCCGTCTTCGACGGTGATGACGCCTTCCTTGCCAACCTTGTCCATGGCTTCAGCAATGCGCTCGCCAATCGAGGCGTCGCTGTTTGCCGAGATCGCGCCAACCTGGGCGATTTCCTTGCTGGTCGTGGTCGGCTTGCTCAGCTTCTTCAGCTCTTCCACGGCCGAGGCCACGGCCTTGTCGATGCCGCGCTTCAGGTCCATCGGGTTCATGCCGGCGGCCACGAACTTCATGCCTTCGCGGACGATCGACTGGGCCAGCACGGTTGCGGTGGTGGTACCGTCACCGGCGTTGTCGCTGGTCTTGGAAGCCACTTCCTTGACCATCTGCGCGCCCATGTTCTGCAGCTTGTCCTTCAGTTCGATTTCCTTGGCCACGGACACGCCGTCCTTGGTCACGGTCGGGCCACCGAAGCTGCGCTCCAGCACCACGTTGCGGCCCTTCGGGCCCAGGGTCACCTTCACTGCGTTGGCGAGAATGTTCACGCCTTCGACCATCTTGGCACGTGCGGCGTCGCCGAACACTACGTCTTTTGCTGCCATGTCTTGAATCTCCGAATCTGGGAAGACCGTCCCGCGGTCATGGTGGGGACGGTCAGGGAATCTGGTGTGATGCGGTCAGGCTTGCGTCAATTACTTGTTGACGACGGCCATGATGTCTTCTTCGCGCATGACCAGCAGTTCCTGGCCATCCACCTTCACGCCCTGGCCGGCATACTTGCCGAACAGCACGCGGTCACCCACCTTGACGTCGAGCACAATGTTGTTGCCCTTGTCATCCTTCTTGCCCGGGCCAACGGCCAGGACTTCGCCTTGATCCGGCTTCTCGGCTGCATTGTCGGGAATCACGATGCCGGACGCGGTCTTGGTTTCATTGTCCAGACGCTTCACGATCACACGGTCGTGCAGAGGACGCAGGTTCATACGGACTCCTAAATACAAAAAAGTGAGTTTTGATTCACAAAATGGCCGTCATCTTCAACGGCCATCCGGGTTTGGGTCTACCGCAGAGGTGTGACTAACCGGTTGTTAGCACTCTCCCCCAGCGAGTGCTAATTATAGGGACGGGGTATTTCCTTTTCAAGACGCGGACTGAATGGGGGTTTACCCGCACTCACGCAAATTCACCGCCTTTGACATGAAAAAACCCCGTACCGGGTCACCAGTACGGGGTCGAATCGGGGTCGGGGCGGGAGGGAAAGTCAGTCCAGGCCGCTGCTGTCGATATAGCCCAGTGCTTCGCGCACGGCGCGCCTGGCCTTGAGCACGTAGCAGACCTGGCGCTCGCGGACGACCAGCGCCAGCAGGTCGGCCTGCACCATTTCCTGGAAACAGTGGGCCGCATGCTTGTGGGTCAGACCCGAGACCTCCACCAGCGCCATGGCCGGCAGGCCATCGTCGCCGGCTTCGAGCAAGGCACGACAGATAGCGGCGCGCGCGGGCACCGTCAGCAACGCGAGGGCCAGGGTGCTTTCCTGGGTGTCCATCCGCTCTCTCCCCGAAAAATCTGATCAGTCATCGGATGATGCCCCACCGGGCCGGCATCGTATGCCTGAAAAAGACGGTGATTCGAGGGCCGTATCGCCACGGCAACGCTCTGTCCACGCTCTCCGGGTCTACCCCGTTGGCGCGATGCCGGTCCCGGCATAGAATCGTCTGGCGCCAGTACTCTCAAGGGACTGAATGGACGCTGCCAACCCACGCCAACGTTTCGAGACCCAGTTGCTGCCGCATCTGGACGCCGCCCACAACCTTGCCCGGTGGTTGTGCGGCAACGACGAAGACGCCAGTGTCGTGGTGCAGGAAGCCCTTGCACGCGCCTGCCCCCTGTTTGGTAGTGCCCGTGCGGCTCAGCCCCGCCCCTGGCTGTTGGCCATCGTCCACGCCACCTGGCAGTCCCGATATCCTGCGCCGCGCCACGCCGACAACGCCTGGGCGCCCGACACCCCCGATGACGCCACGCAATGGCTCCTCCGCGACGAGGACATCCCCCTTGTCAATGCCGCGCTCGAACGCCTGCCCGTGGCATGCCGCGAGGTACTGGTCCTGCGCGAGCTCGAAGGCTTGCACTACCACGACATCGCACGGATCGTCGATATTCCCGTGGATCAGGTGGCGTCGCGCCTGGACCATGGCCGGCGCCTGCTGGCGGCAACCGTCGCCTTGATACGCAACATTCCACCCGTCGGAGAGTCCCGTCATGGATTGCATTGAGGCACGCCACCTGCTGCGAGCCACCGCCGACGGCGAGGCGGGCGCAGCCGACAGCGTGCGGCTGGAGCGGCATCTGGAAGACTGCGACAGTTGCGTCGACACGCTGCGCCGCCTCCAGTCGCTGCGGCATGCCGTGCAGCACGCCGCCACCTACTACCGAGCGCCCGCCGGCCTGCGCGAACACATTCTCGAATCGCTACCGTCATCGCCATCGCTGTCCGAGCCTGGCTGGGACAGTGCGTCCCACCCGCCCGCCGAGCCCGGCTGGCGGCGTTGGTTCAGATAATTCCGAAGCAGCAAAGAAAAGACCCCGCGCGAGGCGGGGTCCTTCCTTATTGCCTGCGCGAACCGACAATCAGGTCAGCACGAACGGCAACTGGCGCTGGCGCTTGCCCGTGAGACGGAACAGCGCGTTGGCCACGGCCGGGGCAATGCCGGGCGTGCCCGGTTCGCCAAGCCCGGTCGGGTTGTCGTCGGACGGCACGAAGAACACATCCACCATGGGTGCGTCCGGCATGCGGGGCGGCGGATAATCAGGGAAGTTGCTGTTCTTGACCGCGCCATTCTCGATCTCGATGGCAAACCCCGGGCGAGTCATGGCCAGGCCGAAGATGCATCCGCCCTGGATCTGCGCCTCGGCGCCCAGCGGATTGACGACGCGGTTGGCATGCACGCCGGCCGTCACGCGATGCACGCGCGGCTCGCCTTTCACCAGCGACACGTCCACCACGTACGCCACCACCGAGCCGAACGATTCATGCACGGCCACACCCCAGGCGTGTCCCTTCGGCAGTTTCTTCTTGCCATAGCCCGAGCGGTCCACGGCCAGTTGCAGCGCCGCACGGTGACGCGCGTGCTTCTTCTCGTCGAGTTGCGCCATACGCCATGCCACGGGGTCCTTCTTCGCGGCGGTGGCCATTTCGTCAGCCAGCGTTTCCTTGACGAACGCCGTATGCGTGTTACCCACCGAGCGCCACCAGAGCACCGGCACATCCACCTTGGGGTGATGCACCTGCACCTGCAGCGGCACGTCGTAGTCGTTCTCGACGATACCCTCGGTCATCGTGGCATCGACACCGTTCTTGACCATCATCGGCTCGAACGGCGTGCCGGTGATGATCGACTGGCCGACGATCGTGTGCTGCCAGCCCACCACCTTGCCTTGCGCGTCCACGCCGATGCGGGCACGATGCACGTGCAGCGGACGGTAGTAGCCGCCCTTGATGTCGTCCTCGCGGCTCCACATCACCTTGACGGGTTCCGTGTGTCCGCTGGCGACCCACACGCGCAGCACGTTGGCCGCTTCGACGAGGTAGTCAGACGTCGGCACGGCGCGGCGTCCGAAACCGCCACCGGCCATCATCGTGTTCAGCGTGACCTTCTCGGGCGCGAGCTTCAGCGTGCGCGCGATGGCGCCCTGGTCGATGGTCTGGAACTGCGAGCCCACCCACACCTTGACGGCGTTGATCTGCTTGCCAGCCACCTCGGGCTGCAGCGTGCAGTTCAACGGCTCCATTGGCGCGTGGGCCAGGTACGGCACGCGGTATTCGGCGTCGATCACCTTGGCCGCGCCGGCCAGCGCCGAATCGATGCTGCCGCCTTCGAACGGCCGGGCCATGATGCCCGGCTGCGTGGACAGCTTGCTGTACTGATCGAACAGCGCGGCAGTGCTGACTGTGGAGCCCGCGTCTTCCCAGACAATCTCCAGCGCCTCGCGTGCAGTCTTGGCCGGCCAGTAGCCGTCGGCGATCACCGCCACGCCCGTACCGCCACGATCCACGTCGACCAGCAGCACATCGGCCACGCCCTTGATCTTGCGTGCCTTGTCGGCGTTGAACGACTTCACCTTGCCGCCAAAGCGCGGCGGGCGGGCCACCACGGCCACCTTCATGCCCTTGAGGCTCACATCCATGCCGAACACGCCGTCGCCATGCAGCTTGGACGCGGCGTCCAGGCGTGCTGTCGGCTTGCCGACGATGCGGAACTGCGCCGGGTCCTTGAGCTTGACCTCCTTTGGCACAGGCAGCTCCATGGCGGCCGCAGCCAGTTCGCCGTACGTCGCGCGATTGCTGCCGGAGGTGACCACGCCCAGTTGCGCGGTGCAACTGGCCGGGTCGACCTTCCACTTCTGCGCCGCGGCCGTGATCAGCATGGCCCGTGCTCGTGCGCCCAGTTCGCGGTACTGCGTGAACGAATGGTTCAGCGCGGTGGAGCCACCCGTCATCTGGATACCGAACGCGGGGTCCTTGTAAGCGTCGCCAGCCGGGGCCAGCACGCTCGCCACGTTCTTCCAGTCGACATCCAACTCCTCGGCCAGCGCCATCGGCAACGCCGTATGCACACCCTGCCCAAACTCCAGCCGGTTCACCGCAATCGTCACCATGTTGTCCGGCGCGATGCGCAGGAACGCCTGCGGCGCGGGCACGGCCTTGGCCGCGCCCTGCGCCTGCGCGCTGCCTGCCACGCCGGCAATGCCCAGCGCAAACCCACCGCCCGCGAGTCCCGACAGCTTCAGGAAGCTGCGGCGCGACAACGCGCCTGCTGCCTGTGTGTCCTGCGCCGGTTGTTCCGGCGCACCGCTACCGCCCGCCAGGGCTTCAATGCCTCGAATACGCATGGCAATCCCCTCAGGCGATGGCGCGCGCGGCATCCTTGATGGCCGCGCGAATCCGTTGATAGGTGCCGCAGCGGCAGACGTTGCCGGCCATGGCCTGGTCGATATCGGCATCGGTCGGGCGCGGCTTGGTACGCAGCAGGCCCACGGCGCTCATGACCTGGCCGTTCTGGCAATAGCCGCACTGCGCCACATCGTGCTTGAGCCAAGCGGCGAGCACGGCCTTGCCGACCTTGTCGTCGCCCATGCTTTCAATCGTCTGGATCTTGCTGCCGGCCGTGGCCGAGATCGGCATCACGCAGCTACGCGTGGCCTGCCCGTTGATATGGACCGTGCAGGCGCCGCAGGCGGCCATGCCGCAACCGAACTTGGTGCCGGTCATGCCGAGGTTGTCGCGCAGTGCCCACAGCAGTGGCGTGGACGGATCGGCGTCCACCTCCACGGTCTTGCCGTTGAGGGTGAGGGTCGTCATTTGGGGGGTGCTCCTTGGGTACGTGGCCCATGTTTGTTCGCTGCCTGCCGCCCGCTACCGGCCTATGGCAATCCCTGGCCCGAGCGGCAAACCCGTGGAGCATAGTGCAAATATGAAATGCGTGCGCAGGCACACAGACTTTATGTACTTCGCACCATATGCGTGATTATTTCGCTGTCAGGAACAGATATAGCGCGTTGAGGTCGGTGTCGTTCATTTTGGCGAAAGCGCCGAACGGCATCACGCGACTGACGTCGGTGCCATCGGGCCGCTTGCCAGTGCGCATCATCGTCACGAACTGGTCTGCCTGCGGATACGCCTTCATCGCGCCGCCCGGTTGCAGGTCAGCCGCCGGTGGCCAGTCGGGAGGCGCGCCGGGGATATGCCCGCCGCGCAGCGCGGCGCCATGGCACCCCTTGCAGGACTCCGCCACGTAGGCGCCGTACTGGGCGTTGACCGCCGCCGTGACGGCGGGCGCGGGTGGCAGGCTGTGGTCGATCTTCTCGGCGGCGTCCTTGATCACGCCCGCGCCGTACATACCCTGCACGAACCAGGGCAGATGCATGTCGCCGGGCTGTCCGGACGCGGGCGGCAGGCTGCGGACATAGGCCACGAGCGCGCCAAAATCCTCGTTGGACAACCGGTTGTAGTCCTCGCTCGGCATGACCAGCAGCGGCCGGCCGGAGGGGGCCACACCGTGGCGGATGGCACGGTCCCAGTCCTCGGGGCGATATTTGTCGATGGCGGGATTGGCGCGCGTGATGTCGGGCGCGCGCACCCGGAAGCCGTTGGCTTCATCGAACACCTGTTTGCCCGCACCATTGGCGCCGTGGCACTCCATGCAGCCGCGCGATTCGTAGAGATAGCGTCCGTGGGCAATCGCCACGGCATCGGTGGGAAAAGCCACTGGCTGCAGCGCGGGCACTTCCACCGTGCGGACGAGCTTGCGTCCGCCCCACCAGTACGTACTGCCCACGGCGAGCACCACGAACACGATGAAGGCCACCAGCGCGGAGCTGGCAATGCGGAAGAATCGCTTGACGTCCATGGGTGTCCCCCCTGAGCAGCCACCGGTCCAGCCACCGGTCGGCGCCGGCACATTGCACCGGCCCTGCACTTCGCATTCCGTGCGCGATCGTACAGAAGTCAGAAGTCTCGCGCTGGCCTTGATCCGTCAACAGTGTGATTCATATGTACAGTGCGACACCTGACGCGGCGCCCGGATGTGGCGCCCCACCCCATACCAAAATTCCGCGCCTCGCGCCAGCCTCAACAAAGCCATGGTCTCGCCCTTATCTCAGCCAAAGGATTTCGCCTGGCGGCACTACCATGCCGGCTAGGCTGGACCCGGTGCGACCATCGCCCGCGCCCGGCGCAGTATGCAGACGCGCGCCGCGTGTCCCTGGAAATCGACAGAAATGACGTCTGAAACGGTCGCGCCCCCTTCGACCCAACCGCCCCTGCCTGGCATCGTCAGCTGGCGCCCCCTGCTGCTCGCGGCCGGAGGCTACTTCGTACTGGCCCTCGTCGGCCTGTGGCTGGCGCGCGTGCCTGGCCATGCCGCAGCGGTCTGGATGGCCAACGCGTTCGGGCTGGGGCTGCTGCTGCACCGCTCCCGGCAAGAAGCGCCATGGCTGATGGGAGCCATGTTCCTCGGCAACATCGCCGCCGACCTCCTCGGCGGACATCCCATCGGCTCCGCGCTGCTGCTGTCCGGCGCCAACCTGATTGAACTCGTGGCCACCGCCGCCGTGCTGCGCAGCCTTGTGGGGCATCCGGTCCTGGCGCGCAGCGGCCAACTGGCGATGTTCGCCCTCACGCTCAGCGTGGCCTCCACGGTGGGGCCGGCCTTGAGCGGGCTGATGGGCGCGTGGATCATCTCTTCCACGTTCGGCACGCCGTTCCTCAAGGTCTGGTGGAACTGGTGGAATGCAGGCGCCATCGGCACGGTGCTGCTGCTGCCGCTGATGGTGTCGATCTCGCGCGAACGCGTGCGCGCCACCTTCGAGCGCACGCGGCTTGCGCGGCTGGGCGGCATGCTGGCACTGTGCGTGGCCATTGGCGCGGGCGCCATCCGCGCCGGGCACGATCCGTTCGTGGTCATGTCGCTGCCGCTGGTGATCGTGGCACTGGCCAGCAACCCGTTTGCCACCGCGCTGCTGACGCTGCTCTCGGCCATCGCCGCCGAAGGATTCTCGCTGGCGGCCGGCGTGGATGTCCTGGCATCGCGCTCGGTGCCGCTATCCGGCGCGCTGATCCTGGTGTTCCCGGTCTGCATCGCCTTCATGACCGAGCAGAACCGCAAGGGCCGGCACGAACTGCGCAGCAGCGAACAGCGGTTCCGGCAGGCGCTGGAGCACTCGGCCATCGGCATGGCCATCGTCGGGCTGGACGGCCGCTGGCAGATGGTCAACCGCGCCATGGTGGAACTGCTCGGGTACACCCCCGACGAATTGCGCGACCTGCCGTTCCAGTTGATGACCCACCCCGACGACCTGGCCGCCGACCTGCGCCAGATCGAGGGCCTGCTGTCCGGCGAGATCGACTCGTACCGGCTGGAAAAACGCTACCGGCACAAGGACGGCCACTACCTGTGGACCCTGCTCGCGGTATCGCTCGTGCGCGACGACGAAGGCCGGCCCGACCACTTCATCTCGCAGGTGGAGGATATCCACACGCGCAAGCTCGCCCAGCAGCAACTGGAGGAACTGGCGAGGCGCACGCAACTGGCTGTGGAAGCCGGTGGCGTGGGCATCTGGGAGTGGGATTTCTCGCAGGCGTCGATCACCTGGGATGCACGCATGCACGGCCTGCACGGCACGCACCCGGAACTGGGGCCGCCCACGCTGGCCCAGTGGATCGCGATGGTCCACCCCGAGGATGTGAGCCGCGTCAGCGCGGAGATGCGCCAGGCCATCCGGGGCGAGCGCCGCTTTGATACGGAATATCGCATCGTGCGTCCCACGGGCGAGATCCGCCACGTGCGTGCCATGGCCAACACGTCGCGCCGGGAGGACGACACCACCAACGCGCTGGTGGGCACCAACTGGGACATCACCGAGCAGCGCAACCTGACGCGCGCGCTGTTCGAGGAAAAGGAGCGGCTGCACATCACGCTGCGCTCCATCGGCGACGCCGTGATCTGCACGGACCCGGTCATGCGCGTGACGTTCATGAATCCGATTGCCGAGCAGTTGACCGGCTGGAGCATGGACGCCGCCATGGGGCAATCGCTGGACCTGGTCTTCCGCATCGTCGACGAAGACACCGACCTCACCATCCCCAGCCCCGTCGAGCAATGCCTGGAGACGCTGCGCCCTGCCTACCTGCAGGAAGGCGCCGTGCTGCAGAGCCTGACCGGCGAGCGCCACGACGTGCAGGATTCCGCCGCGCCCGTGCTGGCCAACGATGGCGGCGTGCTCGGTGCAGTGCTGGTGTTCCAGGACATCACCACCTCGCGCGCGCTGCAGCGTGAGCTGGCCCACTCGGCCTCGCACGATGCGCTGACCGGCCTGCCGAACCGCGCCTGGTTCGAGAAGCGCCTGCGCGAGTCGTGCGAGCAGGCGCGCCTGCACGGCCACCGCGCCGCGCTATGCTTCATCGACCTGGACCGCTTCAAGATCGTCAACGACACGGCTGGCCACGGCGCGGGCGATGTCCTGCTGCGCGAGCTGGGCTATGTGATCCGCCATCAGGTGCGCCCCGACGACCTGCTGGCGCGGCTGGGCGGCGACGAGTTTGCGCTGCTGCTCAAGGACTGCAGCATCGAGCATGCCGAGCAGGTCTGCCAGAAAGTCATCGATGCCGTGCGCGAGCGGCGCTTTCCGTGGAACGGCCGCGTCTATGACGTGGGCGCGAGCATCGGCATCGCCGCCATCGACAACGACATCCCCTCGGTCAGCGAACTGATGAGCCGCGCCGATGTGGCGTGCTACGCCGCCAAGGCCGCCGGCCGCAACCGTGTCTCGCTCTATCGCCGCGACGAAAGCGATGCCCGCCGCCATCATCGCGAGCTCGAAGTGGCCGCCGGCATTCACTCGGCACTCGACTCCAACCGCTTCCGGCTCTATGCGCAGGAGATCCGCTCGCTGCGCCCCGGCCAGGACGATGCCCAGCACGTAGAAATCCTCGTGCGCATGGTGGACGAGCAAGGCACGCTGATCATGCCGGGCGCGTTCATCCCGGCTGCCGAGCGCTACGACCTGATGGGCCATATCGACCGCTGGGTCATCCGCAATGTGCTGCAGCAGTATGGCGAACGGCTGGTGCGCGTGCCGGGGTTGTCTGTCTCGATCAACCTCTCTGCCAACTCGCTCGGGGAACCCTTCCTGCTGCCGTTCCTGCACGCCGCGCTGGAGGATTCTGCGCTGCCAGCGAACCGCATCCGACTGGAAATCACCGAGACTGCGCTGATCAACAACATGACCGCCGCCAGCCGCGTGGTGGCCGACATGCGCAGCGCCGGCTGCACCGTGGCGCTCGACGATTTCGGCGCAGGCCTCTCCTCCTTCGCCTACCTCAAGCAGTTCCCGGTGGACTACCTCAAGATCGACGGCAGCTTCATCCGCAACCTGACCCGCAACGCCGTGGACCGCGAGATCGTCAGCTCGATCAACGACATTGGCCACCGCCTGGGCGTGCGCACCGTGGCCGAATGGGTCGAGGACGAATCCACGCTCCACACCCTGCGCGCGATTGGCGTGGACTACGCGCAGGGCTATGCGATTGGCAAGCCGATGCCGCTGGAGGCGTTCCTGGATAGTTGCGAGGCGGCGGCTTAGCTAACTTCCTCTGGTTTGCTCCCCTCTCCCGCGTGCGGGAGAGGGGAGCAAGTCACACGAACGCGACCCCACGTTCGGAAACCCGAACACCCCCACCCCTCCCCAGTTCGGATTTCCGAACATTACGTCCTCGTCACACTAAAAATCCCTTTGTTTTCATCGCTTTACGCCATCGCCCTGGCGTGAGAAAGCTGGCACGTCTCGTGCACTCTAGGCGCCGCCGCAGGAATAACCGCTGGCCGCGCCGTCCCCCGAATGCCGCGCGCGCCACGCCAGAGACAAAGGAGGGATGTACCCACGATGACAAAACGACTGCCAACCCTGATCTTCATCGCGATGCTGCTGGGCGTGCTGGCCGGCACCGCCGCGCACAACATGGCGCCGGACGCCGCCGCTGCCAAGGCGATTGCCGACAAGCTCTCGATCCTGACCGACGTGTTCCTGCGGATGATCAAGATGATCATTGGCCCGCTGGTATTTGCCACGCTCGTATCGGGCATTGCCAGCATGGGCGACGGCAAGGCCGTGGGGCGCATCGGCCTGAAGGCCATGGCATGGTTCATGGCCGCCTCGGTCACCTCCCTGCTGCTGGGCCTGATCATGGCCAACGCGCTGGCGCCGGGCCACGGCATGAATCTGCCGCTGCCGGCCGCGGATGCCGCGTCGAACCTGAAGACGGGTGCGCTGAACCTGCGTGACTTCATCGCGCACATGTTCCCGAAGAGCTTCGTGGAAGCAATGGCCAACAACGAGATCCTGCAGATCGTGGTGTTCTCGCTGTTCTTCGGCTTTGCGCTGGGCACGATCAAGGATGGCGTGGGCAAGCCGGTGCTGGCTGGCGTGGAAGGTCTGGCCCACATCATGCTCAAGGTCACCAACTACGTGATGGCTTTCGCGCCGTTTGGCGTGTTTGGTGCGGTGGCCGCCGTGATCACGGCGCAGGGCCTGGGCGTGCTGGTGGTGTACGCCAAGCTGCTGGGCGCCGTGTATCTCTCGCTGGGCCTGCTGTGGATCGCGCTGATCGCCGGTGGCTTCTTCTTCCTGGGCCGTGACGTCTTCACCCTGCTGCGCCAGCTGCGCGCGCCGCTGATGATCGGCTTTGCCACGGCCAGCTCGGAATCGGCCTATCCGAAGGTCATCGACCAGCTCACGCGCTTCGGCGTGAAGCCGCGCATCACGAACTTCGTGCTGCCCCTGGGCTACTCGTTCAACCTGGACGGGTCGATCATGTACACCTCGTTTGCCGCGCTGTTCGTGGCCCAGGTGTACGGCATCGAGCTGTCGCTGTCGCAACAGATCACGATGCTGCTAGTGCTGCTGGTGACCAGCAAAGGCATCGCTGGCGTGCCGCGCGCATCGCTGGTGGTGGTGGCCGCCGTACTGCCGATGTTCGGCCTGCCCGAGGCCGGCATCCTGCTGGTGCTCGGCATCGACCATGTGCTCGACATGGGCCGCACTGTGACCAATGTGCTTGGCAATGCCATTGCCACGACCGTTGTCGCCAAAAGCGAGAACGCGATAGGCGCGCCGGAACTGGATGACGAGATCGATTCCATCGAACCCTCGCCAGCCGCCGACGCCGGCCTGACACCCGTTCAGGTCCTGGCCAGCAAGTAACACGCTGCCAGGTGCGCCGGGGCCCGGTTGCCGATCAGGCTGCCGGGCCTTTTTGCGTTTACCACACCGCTTTTATGGGGCTTATCACCCGTTCAGGTCTTGGGGGTAGTGTGGGTGTGGTAAAACGTCGCCTTGCCGGTGACGCCTCGTCGGTTCTCAGATGCCCGATACGCCACCCGCAGCTTTCGCCTCCCCCGATTCCGCATGATTTTGTCCCCATCCGACGGCGCCACGCCCTCCACCCCGCGGTGGCGCCGCATCGTTCCGTTTGTCGCCCTGCTCGCGCTGGCTGTGCTCATTGCCGGTGCCGGCTGGCTGGGCTACCGCTATACGTACGACGCCGCGCTGGGGCGCCAGGCCGAACGCGGCCAGGTGCAGATGCGGCTCTATGCGCAGGCACTCGAAAGCGAGCTGGCGCGTTATGACTATGTGCCGAGTTTGCTGTCGCTGGACGCACGCATCGACGCGCTGCTGCGCCAGCCGTCCGCACCCGACCGTGTCTCGCAGGCCAACGCCTATCTTGCCGCGCTGAACGGCCGGGCCGGCACCCGCGTGATCTACGTGCTGGACGCCCGCGGCAAGGTACTGGCCACCAGCAACTACCAACGCCCGGACAGCTACCTCGGCGAAGACCTGAGCTTCCGTCCGTATTTCCGCGCAGCAGTCGAAGGCCAGCTTGGCCGTTTCTACGGCGTGGGCACCACGCGCAGCGAGTCCGGCTACTACCTCTCCGCACCGCTCGGTGACCGCGATCATCCCCTCGGCGTGGCCGTGGTCAAGATCGGCCTGGAACCGCTGGAAAACCGCTGGCAGGGCAACGACAGCCAGATGCTGCTGGCCGATGAAAACGGCGTGGTCATCCTCGCGTCCGATCCTTCGTGGAAGCTCGCCGCGCTGCGCCCGCTCTCTGACGACCAGCGCGTCAAGCTCGATCGATCCCTGCAGTACAACCGCGCCCCGCTGCCGCAACTGGCGCTGAGTACCGTGCGTCCGCTGGCCAACGGACCAGCCCAGGAGGGCGATGCCCTGGTGCGGCTGCGACAGGGTCCGCCGATGCTGGCGCAGCATCTGGCGCTGCCTGGCACGGACTGGGACCTGACGCTGCTGACCAACACGTCGCAGGCGCGTGTGGCTGCGCTGAACAGTGCCGCGCTCGCCGGCGTGCTCGCTGCCTTCGTGCTGCTGCTGGGCGCCGCATGGAACGTGCGCCGTCGTATCGCCAGCGAGCGGCTGGCCGCACGCGCCGCGCTCGAAGCGGCCAACAGCGAGCTCGAACGCAAGGTGGCGGAACGTACGTCGGACCTCTCCACCACCAATCATCAATTGCAGGCCGAAGTGGCTGAACGCATTCGCACCGAAAACTATCTGCGGCAGGCGCAGGACGGCCTGTTGCAGGCCGGCAAGCTCGCCGCCGTGGGACAGATGTCGGCCGGCATTGCCCACGAACTGAACCAGCCGCTGGCCGCGCTGCGCACGCTGTCGGGCAATACCGGCAAGTTCCTGGCGCGCGGCGACTACGGTACGGCCCAGCAGAACCTGGAAAAGATCATCGGCCTGGTGGAGAGAATGGGCCGCATCACGGGCGCGCTCAAATCCTTCTCGCGCAATCCTGCGGCCGGTCAGCAGCAGGCGGCACAGCTTGCCGACGCCGTGGACAACGCCCTGTTCCTGCTCGATACCCGCGTGGCAGCGGTGGCAGCACGCATCGAGCGCGATGTCGGCACGCACCTGTCCGTGGCCTGCGATCCGAACCGGCTCGAACAGGTGATCGTGAACCTGATCGGCAACGCGCTCGATGCGGTGAAGGACCAGCCGGCACCGCTGCTGTCGCTCCACGCGTTTGAGGCGGGCGGACTGGTTCACCTGACCGTGCGCGACAACGGGCCAGGGTTGTCCGAAGCCGCCTTCGCGCGACTCTTCGAACCATTCTTCACGACCAAGCCCGCAGGCGAAGGGCTTGGCCTCGGGCTGACGTTGTCCGCAGGCATCCTCAATGAGAACGGTGGAACGCTGACCGCCATCAATCATCCGGACGGCGGCGCGTGCTTCACGCTGGCGCTTCCACCTGCACGCGAGGGCCTACGTCATGTCGGCTGATCCGAACCAGCGTCAGGAGGGCGGACTCGCCGTCCTGATCGTCGAAGACGATGCCGACGTGCGCCTGGGATGCGAGCAGGCGCTCGGCCTCGAAGGCATCGCCACGCAGTCGGTGCCCAACGCCGAAGCGGCATGGCGCGAGATCGAGGCAGGCTTTGCCGGTATCGTGGTCAGCGACATCCATTTGCCCGGTGCCGATGGCATGTCGCTGCTGCGCGATATCGTGGCGCGCGACCCGGCCATGCCGGTCATCATGATCACCGGCCACGGCGATGTCTCGCTGGCCGTGCAGGCCATGAAACAAGGCGCCTACGACTTCATCGAGAAACCGTTCTCGCCGGAGCGGCTCGTCGCCACCTCTCGCCGTGCGCTGGACAAGCGCCGGCTTGCGCTGGAAGTGGCGGACCTGCGTGCGCGCCTGGCCGGACGCGATGGGCTGGCAGCGCAACTCATCGGACATTCGCCGGCCATCGAACGGCTGCGCCGCATGATCGACAGCGTGGGCGATACGGCCGCCAACGTGCTGATCCACGGCGAGACCGGCACCGGCAAGGAACTCGTGGCGCGCTGCCTGCACGAAGCGAGCGCCCGCCGCGCGAAGCATTTCGTGCCGATCAATTGCGGCGGCCTGCCGGAGCAATTGTTCGAATCCGAAATCTTCGGGCATGAGGCGGGGGCCTTCACCGGCGCCGCACGGCGCCGCATCGGCAAGATCGAACACGCCGAAGGCGGCACGCTGTTCCTCGACGAGATCGAGAGCATGCCCATGCCGATGCAGATCAAGCTGCTGCGCGTGCTGCAGGAGCGCGTGATCGAGCGGCTCGGATCGAACCAGCCCGTGCCGGTGAACACACGTGTGGTGGCGGCCACCAAGGCAAACTTGCGTGCGATGGCCGACGCGAGCCAGTTCCGCGCGGACCTGTATTACCGGCTCAACGTGGTGACGCTGGAACTGCCGCCGCTGCGCGAGCGCCGCGAGGACGTGCCGCTGCTGTTCGAGCATTTCCTGGCCCAGGCGGCGCTGCGTTTCGAGCGCGAGGCCGTGCCGGCGACCCCGGGCGAACTGGCTGCACTGGTTGCCTACCCATGGCCCGGCAACGTCCGCGAACTACGCAACCTGGCCGAACGCCACGTGCTGGGCCTGGGCTGCGATCCGACGCAAGGCACGACGGCACCCGCTGCACTGCCGTTGCCACAGGCCGTGGAGCAGTTCGAGCGCGCGCTGATTGCCGATGCACTGCGTCGTCACGACGGCAACCTGACGCGTGCCGGCGATGCTTTGGGCGTGGCAAAAACCACGCTGTTCGACAAGGTCCGCAAGTACGGGCTGTCCGGCTAGGACGCCTGGCTCATGGCGGTTGTAGCAAATGTCTGCCGTGGGGAACCGTGGCACAGAATGCAAGGTCTGTCATTTGTTGGGAAACCATTCAGACATGTCTGCATACATGTCGCTCGTCATGCGGGGTGTCTACCGAATGGCATTGATGTTCGTTAAACAACAAAAGTGTGACGCCAATCATTGCTTTCCCTGTGGCGACGAATCATCTTGAAGTCATACTATTTGCATTCGGCATTCCGGGCATTGTTGGCGCGATGCTCGCCGAAGCGTAGCCGGCCACCTGAAGCCGTTGCTACGTCAACAGGTACCAAAGCAACAAAGGCCTGCCGGGGAGCGGGCCAAGCATCAGGGTCAGTAAAAAAAGGCAAGCCCGGCCTCAGGCCGGCGTGGCGTGTCCGAGGGCGCCACGCAGTGCAGATTGCACTGTGCTGTCGATCGACACTACGGGTGATTGGATGAAACTGGATCCTGAACTGGCTGAAAAGCCGTACTACAGCACGCGTACCGCCGCGAAGCTTCTCAATGTTTCGCTGGGCACCGTCCAGAAGATGGTCGAGCGAGGAGAACTCGGCGCCTGGAAGACCAATGGTGGCCATCGGCGCATCCACAAGGAAACGGTGCATCGGCTACTCGCCAACCGGGCCATGCCTGACGCCGGCGTCGAGCACGATCTCGACCTTGTGGTCTTCCATCCCAACCATAACGAAGCGCAGCGCATCAGCGCCCAGCTTGGAAAATGGTCGCTGCCGCTGAAAACGCAGGTGCTCGAAGACGTGGTCGACACGGTCATCATGTCTGTGGACGCTCATCCGCGCGTCGTCCTCTACTACGTGGAGGAGCTCAACGACGCGGAATCGGCGACGATCGAGAAACTGCAGAACTTCTTTGCGCGCCAGCGCGTGATCTTCGCAGTGATCACGAACCGCCAGGCCTATGAAGGCGTGGCCGATGCACTGCAGCAATGGGGCATCATGGTCTTCCTGAAGACGCCCTCGCTGGAAGAGATCAAGGGCTTCCTGCGCGCCCAACTGATGATGGGACGCGGCGGCTGAGATTCACCGATGAAACAACAACGGCCCGGATGACAAGTCCGGGCCGTTTTGTTTTGGGGGCTCCCCGCGCTGTCTTTTTGATTCCCTCTCCCGCCTCTTTTTTTCCCCTCTCCCGCCTTGCCTATGTTGGCTCCCCTCTCCCGCCTCTTTTTTTCTCCCCTCTCCCGCAAGGCGGGAGAGCAACCGTGTCAAGCAGGTCGGTTGTTCTGCCAAGGCCGACCCGTCTTGACCATGACATTGAGAATCGTCAGAAGCTTCCTCATGCACCCGACGATGGCGACTTT
>NZ_SCMX01000074.1 GCF_005503625.1 Cupriavidus sp. 2SB
CCTCCCATCCGGCCGCATCCGCCACCCCCGCGCCCCGGACTGCCCCATGACCCTTTCGACTTTTGCCTTCATCTTTGCCGGCGTGCTGCTCAATGCCTGCGCGCAACTGCTGCTCAAGGCCGGCACCAACGCCGTGGGCGCCATCACCATCGAACGTGCCACCCTTCTGGACACGGCCTTCCGGGTGCTGACCCAATGGCCCGTGATCGCCGGCCTGACCTGCTACGTCATCAGCGTCGGTGTCTGGATCGTGGGCCTGTCGCGCGTGGACGTGTCGATTGCCTATCCCATGCTCTCGCTCGGCTATGTGGTCAATGCACTGGCCGCGTGGTGGCTGTTCGGAGAAATCCTCGGACCCTTGCGCGTGGCCGGCATCCTGCTGATACTGGCCGGCGTGTTCCTCATTGCCCGCTCCTGATTGCAGCCCAGTTGCCCTCGTTTTTGACATGACAGCTTCCAATCCGCAGGATTTCCTGCCATTCGTCCGGCCACAGATCGACGCGGCAACCATTGCCGAAGTGGGCAAGGTGCTCGCCTCGGGCTGGATCACATCCGGACCGAAGGTGCAGGCATTCGAGACCCGGTTATCCGCGCTGTTTGGCGGACGGCCCGTGCGCACCTTCTCGAATGGCTCGGCGACGATGGAAATCGCCCTGCGTATCGCTGACATCGGCCCCGGCGACGAGGTCATCACCACGCCCATTACCTGGGTGGCCACGGCCAATGTGATCCTGACGGTGGGCGCGAAGCCCGTCTTCGTCGATGTCGATCCGCGCACGCGCAATATCGACCTCGACGCCGTGGAAGCCGCGATCACGCCGCGCACGCGCGCCATCATCCCGGTCTACCTGTCGGGGCTGCCGGTCGACATGGACCGCCTCTACGACATCGCGCGCCGCCACAATCTCCGCGTGATCGAGGACGCCGCGCAAGCCATCGACTCCCGCTGGCGCGGCCAGCGCATCGGTGCGTTTGGGGATCTGGTCAGCTTCAGCTTCCAGGCTAACAAGAACATCACCACGGTCGAGGGTGGCTGCCTGGTGATGAACACGCCCGAAGAGGCGCTGCGTGCCGAACGGCTGCGGCTGCAGGGCGTGATCCGCACCGGCATGGATGGCATGGACGTGGAGGAACCGGGCGGCAAGTTCAACCTGACCGATGTCAACGCCGCCATCGGTCTGGCGCAGTTGGAGACGCTCGATGCGATCACCGCGCGCCGGGCCAGACTCGCCACGCTCTACTTCGAATCGGCCGCGCGGCATGGTCTGGCGGATCTCGGCATCGAACTCCCCCTGGCCATCGATCCGACGCTGGCTACCACGAACTGGCACATGTTCCAGGTGGTGCTGCCCACCGACCGCCTGCAAGGCGGCCCGGCGCAGGCCCGCCAGCTTGTGATGGAAGCCATGCGCGCGCAAGGCATTGGCGCGGGCGTGCATTACCCGCCCATCCATCTGTTCTCGTATTTCCGCTCGCTTGGCTGGCGCGAAGGCATGCTGCCGCATGCCGAACGCATTGGCCGCGGCATCCTGACGCTGCCGATGTTCCCGGCCATGCAGGACGCCGACGTGGAGCGAGTCTGTGCAACTCTCAGCGAAACATGCAAACGTCTATCTCTCTAAGCCCGGTCGAAGTCTCGGTCGTCATTCCCGTCTATAACGAGGAAGACGGACTGCAGGCGCTGTTCGACCGCGTCTATCCGGCGCTGGACAGCCTGGGCGAGTCGTACGAGATCATCTTCGTCAACGATGGCAGCATGGACCGCTCGCCGCAGATGCTTGCCGCGCAGTTCCACAAGCGGCCCGACGTGACGCGCGTGATCCTGTTCAACGGCAACTTCGGTCAGCATATGGCGATTTTGGCGGGCTTCGAGCATACGCGTGGCCGCATTGTCATCACGCTCGACGCCGACCTGCAGAATCCGCCGGAAGAGATCCCGCGCCTGGTGGCCGAGATGCGCAAGGGCCACGACTACGTGGGTACCATCCGCCGCCAGCGCAACGACACGGCGTTCCGCCGCTACGCGTCGCGGGCGATGAACCGGCTACGCGAGCGCATCACCCGGATCAAGATGACGGACCAGGGCTGCATGCTGCGCGCCTACGACCGCAACGTCATCGACACGATCAATGCGTGCCGCGAGGTCAACACGTTCATCCCGGCGCTGGCGTACACGTTCTCGTCGAACCCGGTGGAGATCGAGGTGGGCCACGAACAGCGCCACGCGGGCGAGTCCAAGTACTCGCTGTACCAGTTGATCCGCCTGAACTTCGATCTTGTCACCGGCTTCTCGATCGTACCGCTGCAGTGGTTCTCGGCCATCGGCACGATGCTGTCGATCACGTCCGCCGGCCTGTTCCTGGTCCTGCTGATCCGGCGTTTCATCCTGGGCTCTGAAGTGCAGGGGGTGTTCACGCTGTTCGCCTTCAACTTCTTCTTGATCGGCATCATGCTGTTCGGCATCGGCCTGTTGGGCGAGTACATTGGCCGCATCTATCAGGAAGTGCGCGACCGACCGCGTTATCGTATCCAGGCCGTGCTGGAGCGCGACCCGAACGCCAGCCGTCCCCAGGAGGCACCGTGCGCGCCGTAGTCTTTGCCTATCACAACGTGGGCGACCGTTGCCTGCGCGTGCTGCACGCACAGGGCGTGGACGTAGCCCTGGTGGTCACGCACCGCGACCGTCCCGACGAGAACATCTGGTTCCAACGCGTGGCCGACACCGCCGCCGAGCTGAACCTGTCGTTCCTCTATGGCGAGAATCCGGCCGATCCCGCCGTGGCGGATGCCGTGCGCGCCGCCCGCCCGGACGTCATTTTCTCGTTCTACTACCGCGCGATGATTCCGGCCGATGTCCTGAGCCTCGCGCCGCAGGGCGCGTTCAACATGCACGGTTCGCTGCTGCCCAAGTACCGGGGCCGCGTGCCCGTGAACTGGGCAGTGCTGCACGGTGAGACCGAGACGGGTGCCACGCTCCACGCGATGGAAGCCAAGCCGGACGCTGGCTTTATCGTCGATCAGACCTCGGTGCCGATCTTGCCCGACGACACCGCCGGACAGGTCTTCGAGA
Source organism: Cupriavidus sp. 2SB (assembly GCF_005503625.1). Taxonomy (GTDB): domain Bacteria; phylum Pseudomonadota; class Gammaproteobacteria; order Burkholderiales; family Burkholderiaceae; genus Cupriavidus. Next base: position 3,071 of record NZ_SCMX01000074.1, read on the forward strand.
AAGTCACCGTGGCCGCCGAGCAGACGCTCTGGCGCGCGCTGCCGGCCATGATGGCGGGCAACACGCCCAAACGCCCGAACCGTCTGGCCGATGGCAGCTACTTCTCCGGCCGCAAGCCCGAGGATGGCCGCATCGACTTCCGCCAGCCCGCCAGCGCGGTGTATAACCTCGTACGCGCCGTGGCCCCGCCCTACCCCGGCGCGTTCACCGAAGTTGGCAGCCGCCGGTTCGTAGTGGCGCAGGCACGCCGGCTTGAAACAACTGCCGTGCCCGCCGGACTCACGCCGGGTCTGCATGTCGTGGACGGCCGCATCGTGGCCATCTGCGGCGACGGCGGCGCGCTACGCGTGCTGCAACTGCTCGAAGGCCCGAGCGCCGACCATGCGAGCCCAGTCTCCGCATCCGAATTCCAGACCATCATCACCGCATCCTGAAAGGTTACCGATGAAAAAGATCCTGATCCTCGGCGTCAATGGCTTCATCGGCCACCATCTGACGCGCCGCATCCTCGAAACCACCTCGTGGGAGGTCTACGGCATGGACATGGCCTCCGACCGCCTTGGCGATCTGGTGAACCACCCCCGCATGCATTTCTCCGAGGGCGACATCACCATCAACAAGGAGTGGGTCGAGTACAACATCCGCAAGTGCGACGTCATCCTGCCGCTCGTGGCCATCGCCACCCCGGCCACCTACGTGCGCAACCCCCTGCGCGTGTTCGAGCTCGACTTCGAGGCCAACCTGCCCATCGTGCGCAGCGCCGTGAAGTACGGCAAGCATCTGGTCTTCCCCTCGACCTCCGAGGTCTATGGCATGTGCACGGACGACGAGTTCGACCCCGAAGCCTCGTCGCTGGTCTACGGCCCGATCAACAAGCCGCGCTGGATCTACGCCTGCTCCAAGCAACTGATGGACCGCGTGATTCACGCCTATGGCATGGAGCAGGGCCTGAACTACACGCTGTTCCGTCCGTTCAACTGGATTGGTGCCGGGCTGGACTCGATCTTCGAATCGAAGGAAGGCTCCTCGCGCGTGGTCACCCAGTTCCTGGGTCACATCGTGCGCGGCGAGCCAATCAAGCTCGTCGATGGTGGCGCCCAGAAGCGTGCTTTCGCCGATATCTCGGACGGCATCTCGGCGCTGATGCAGATCATCGAGAACAAGAACGGCGTGGCCAGCGGCAAGATCTTCAATATCGGCAACCCGGCCAATATCCACTCCGTGCGCGAACTGGCAGAGATGATGCTGTCGATGGCTGCCGAGTATCCGGAATACGCCGAGTACGCGCAGCAGACCAGGATTGTGGAAACCTCGTCGGGCGAGTTCTACGGCAAGGGATACCAGGACGTGCAGCACCGCGTGCCGAAGATCGACAACACGATCAAGGAACTGGGCTGGAAGCCTGAGTTGAATATGGAGCAGGCACTGCGCCGCATCTTCGAGGCGTACCGCGACAAGGTGGTGGAAGCGCGCACGCTGGTCGACGGCAACTGATCCGGCATGGCTCGCATTGCCCTGAAGGTGGACGTCGACACGCTGCGTGGCACGCGTGAAGGCGTCCCGGCGCTGCTATCGATGCTGTCGGCCGTGCAGGCCGACGCCACGTTCCTGTTCAGCCTTGGCCCGGACCACACGGGCTGGGCGCTGCGCCGCGTGTTCCGGCCGGGTTTTCTGAAGAAGGTGTCTCGTACGTCCGTGGTGTCCAACTACGGGCTGCGCACGCTGATGAATGGCGTGCTACTGCCCGGTCCGGACATTGGCCGCAAAGCCGCTGCGGAAATGCGCTCGGCAGCGGCAGCCGGTCACGAGTGTGGCATCCACACCTGGGACCACGTCTACTGGCAAGACAACGTGCGCAGCCGCGACGCCGCCTGGACGCGCCGCCAGATGCAGCAATCGTTCGACCGCTTCATCGACATCTTCGGCGCCCCTCCTCCTACGCACGGTGCCGCCGGGTGGCAGATGAACGACGAGGCGTTCCGGCAGATCGATGACTGGGGCATGACCTACGCGTCCGATGGCCGTGGCACGGCGCCGTACATCCCGACCGTGGATGGCAAACCCTGCAAGCATGTGCAGATGCCTACCACGCTCCCCACGCTCGATGAATTGATCGGCGTGGACGATCTGACGGAAGAGAACGTCCACCACGCCGTGCTCAAACTGAGCGAAGGCGACGACGATCATATCTTCACGCTGCATACGGAAATCGAAGGCGGCAAGCTGGCACCGGTTTTCAAGCGGCTGCTGGCCGGATGGCGTGCGCAGGGGCACGAACTGGTGTCGATGGGTACGTACTACCAGCACATCGACCGGAGCCACCTGCCGCAGTTGCCGGTGACGTGGGGAGAGATTGCGGGGCGGAGCGGTGAATTGATTGTGCAGCCGTAGGGCTGACTGTTCCGACTGGGTTATTCCCCTCTCCCGCAAAGCGGGAGAGGGGTCGGGGGAGAGGGCCAGCAGTTCAAATTGCTCATCTCGGCAAGCAGAACCTCGCGCCCTCTCCCCTAACCCCTCTCCCGCATGCGGGAGAGGGGAATTAAACAGGCGGAAGGGGAGCCAGCCAGTGGGGATTTCTAAACCGTCTCTTTCCGCGTCAACCGCAACCCATTAAACACCACCAGCAAACTCGCGCCCATATCTGCGAACACGGCCATCCACATCGTGCCCATGCCCATCACGGTCAGGGCAAGGAAGATAGCCTTGATACCGAGTGCCAGCGCGATGTTCTGTTTCAGGATCGACGAAGTTCGGCGCGACAGCAGCACGAACGCGGGAATCTTGCGCAGGTCGTCATCCATCAAGGCCACGTCGGCCGTTTCGATCGCGGTATCGGTGCCTGCCGCACCCATCGCAAAGCCGATATCGGCACGCGCAAGCGCCGGGGCATCGTTGATGCCGTCGCCCACCATGCCCACCTTTTCACCACGGCCATGTGCCTGGGTGGCGAGTGCCGCCAGCGCATCGGCCTTGTCCTGCGGTAACTGATTGCCGCGCGCTTCGTCAATACCCACCACACGCCCGATCGCCTGCGCAGTGTGCGGGTTGTCGCCCGACAGCATCAGCGTCCTGACGCCCAGCGCATGCAGTTGCTCGATGGCCTGACGGCTGGTCTCTCTCACGGTATCGGCCACGCCGAACAGCGTCAGCGCCCGTGCAGCGCCGTCGGGCGACACAGATGCCAACATGACGATGGTCTTGCCTTGCCGCTCGATGGCTTCGAGTCGAGCTTCGAGCGCTGGAGAGCAGGCGCCCAGGTCGTGGATCATGCGATGGTTGCCCAGGCGGTAAGCGATACCGTCCACGGTGCCGCGCACGCCCTGCCCCGCCACTGCCTCGAAATCCTGCACGTCGAAGCCGACCACGCCGTCGGCCCCGGCCGCAATGGCCACCGCGCGCGAGACCGGGTGGTCCGAGCGTGCCGCGAGACTGGCCGCGATGGCGCGCGCCTGCGGCACATCGTCCACCAGCATCGCCATATCGGTCTGGGCAGGCTTGCCATGCGTGAGCGTGCCAGTCTTGTCGAGCGCGAGCCATGTCAGCCGATGGCCCTGCTCCAGATAGACACCGCCCTTGACCAGAATGCCCTTGCGCGCGGCGGCCGCCAGCCCGCTGACGATGGTCACGGGCGTGGAAATCACCAGCGCGCACGGACAGGCGATCACCAGCAGCACCAGCGCCTTGTAGATCCAGGCCAGCCACGGCTCGCCCATCCACAGTGGCGGCACCACCGCCACGCCAAGCGCGATGGCGAACACGACCGGCGTATAGATCTTCGCGAACTGGTCCACGAATCGCTGCGTCGGGGCGCGGCTGCCCTGTGCGGCTTCCACGGCATGGATGATGCGCGAGAGCGTGGAATCATCGGCTGGCGCCGTCACCGTATATTCGAGTTCGCCGGACTGGTTGATTGAGCCGGCGAACAGCGGATCGCCCGGCACCTTGTCCACCGGCACACTTTCGCCCGTGATGGGCGCCTGATCGAGCGCCGACTGCCCACGGGTAACGCGGCCATCTAGCGCCACACGTTCGCCGGGGCGCAGCCGCACGGTGGCGCCCACGCCAACCTCGGCCGCCCTGACGCCGAGCCAGCTACCATCCGGCTGCAACACTGTCGCCTGCTCCGGCGTCATCGCCAGCAGGCCGCGCACGGCGTTGCGCGCACGGTCGAGCGACGCGGCCTCGATACGCTCGGCCAATGCAAACAGCGCCATCACCATGGCCGCCTCGGGCCACTGGCCGATCAGCATCGCCCCAGTCACAGCGATGCTCATCAACGCATTGATATTCAGGTTGCCATTGCGGACGGCGATCCAGCCCTTGCGATAGACACCGAGCCCCGCGATCAGCACCGTGGCCAGCGCAAGCGCTGCGGGCAGATACGGCGTGGCAATCCCGAACCATTCGGCCAGCTCGGCGCCCAGCGCTGCCACGCCGGCCAGCGCCAGCGGCCACCAGGGCTTGGCCGGCTCCGCAACGGCAGCGGCTGCGCGGTCGTGGCTCAGCGGCTCGGCCTTCATGCCGAGCGAAGCAATGGCCTGCACGAACCGATCTGCCGACGGCAGCGTGTGATGGACGGTCAGCACGCGCTGCATCAGGTTGAAATCCAGCGCCGCCACGCCATCCATCCCGCCCAGTTTGCCGCGGATCAGCGTCTCCTCGGTGGGGCAATCCATGGCCTCGATGCGGAATGCTGACGACCGCGTGCCGGGCGGCGCTGCCACCGCCGGGGCCGAGACTGTCGTTGACGCGCAACCTCCACCGCTGCAGCAACTATCGATGGCTGGCGCGTGGGCATGGGGATGACCGTGGTCGTGGTGGTGCCCGTGGTCATGCCTGGCGTCGTGGGAATGGTCGTGCGGATCAGCCGCTGCGGGCGGGGCCGCAGCAGCATGAGAGTGTCCTGAGCAGCACGCGTCAGCCTTCTGCGGCGGCAGGGGCGAAGCGTGGTCTGGGGTGGAGCGGGCCATGACGGAATCCTCGAAGCATCTTGCCTGCCATTGAAGACCCTGTAGCCACTCCAGGGTCAAGCCCGGGCCAGGCGTGCTTCGCCGGACTCAGGCAACCCGGCGAGATCGGGAAACGCGAGTTCGAACCGGGTGTCATCCTCGACGCTTTGCACCGACACGCTGCCACCATGCAGACGCATGATCGTGTCGACGATAGCCAGCCCGAGGCCCGTGGAGCTTGCCGAATTACGGCGCGACGGGTCGGCGCGATAGAAACGCCCGAACAGTTGTGGCAGCGCCTCGGCGTCGATTGCCGGCCCGCCGTTGGCAACCGTGATGGCCGTCCAGCCCGCCTTGGGCCGCGAGACCACCATCCGCACCGTGCTGCCGGTAGGCGCGTGGCGCACCGCGTTGTCCAGCAGGTTGATAATGGCGCGCCGCAGCAGGGTCTGGTCGGCCATCACCGTCGCCACGCCGGACACCGCCAGCGTGAGATTGCGGTCGGCGGCCACGGCCTCGAAATACTCGGCCACCTTGTCCAGCTCGGCGCGCGCGTCCAGCGAGCGGGCGCCGAGCGCCACCTGTGCGTTGTCCGCGCGTGCCAGGAACAGCATGTTCTCGATCATGCGCGACAAGCGCTCGTACTCTTCCAGGTTCGATTCGAGCACGGCCTCGTACTCGGCAGGCGTGCGGCGCTGGGCAAGCGCCACCTGCGTGGTGCCAACAAGGTTGCTGATGGGCGTGCGGAAGTCGTGCGCGAGATCGGCCGAAAATTGAGACAGCCGCGTAAAGCTGTCCTGCAGACGCGCCAGCATGGCATTGAGCGCACCAGCCAGCTCACGCAGTTCCTCGGGCGCGCCGCCGACGTCGAGCCGCGTTGCCAGCCGGCTCGTCGTCACGGCAGCGGCATCACTAGCCATGCGGCGCAGCATCCGCAAGCCCCGTCGGGCCAGCAGGAAACCCAGTGCGGCTGCCACGATGGCCCCGCACAGTACCGCGCCGAGCAACTCGCTCCGATACTCGCGCATCAACGCCACGCGGTAACCCGCATCACTGAGCACGATGATTTCGACGGTCCGGTCGGTATTGCCGATCTGTCCGAGCGCCGCCATGCCCCGCGATGGCACGCCATTGCGCGGATGCCAGGTTTCCAGATGGGATTTATCGGGAGCCGTGGCGGCAGGCAACACACGCAGCGGCGGCAGCGTCTCGTTATGGGGATTGAGCGTCATCAGCGGTTCGCCGTCACGCGTGCGCACAACGAGGATCAGGCCCTCATGGCCCATCGCGATATCGGCAAAGCGATGGGTATCGGTGCGAATCTCCATCTCGTCGGTCACCTCGCGCAGCAAGTGCCGCACGAGCAGGACTTCTCCAACCAGTTCGCTCTCGTCGCGGGATTGCAGCTGGTTACCGAGGGCGGTAGCGAGATAGGTAGCCACGCCGACGAGAATCGCGGCCGTGGTCAGGCCATAGGCCAACGCCAGCCGCGTGGTCAGCGAGGCCGGCATCCAGGCGTCGATGGCGCGACGCAGGCGCAGCAGGCGCTTCATGCCTTGCTGCTCATGCTTCGTCCGATTCGTCCAGCACGTACCCCATGCCGCGCCGCGTGTGGATCAGCTTGTTCGGAAACGGATCGTCCACCTTGGCACGCAGGCGTCGGATCGAGACATCCACCACATTGGTATTGCTGTCGAAGTTCATGTCCCAAACCTGCGACGCAATCAGCGAGCGGGACAGCACCTCGCCCCGGCGACGCGCCAGCAGTTGCAGCAGCGCGAATTCCTTCGACGTCAGGTCGATCTTCTGGCCCGCTCGCGTGACGCGGCGCCGGATGGTGTCGATCTGCAGGTCCGCCACTTCCATGAACTCGCTTTCGCGCAGCGGGCCGCGTCGCAGGATGGTGCGGATGCGTGCCACGAGTTCCGCGAATGCGAAGGGCTTGACCATGTAGTCGTCCGCCCCGAGTTCCAGACCCTTGAGCCGGTCCGACAACTCGTCGCGAGCCGTCAGGCACAGGACCGGGGTGTCCTTGTCGCGGCGGAGTTCGCGCAGTACCTGCCAGCCGTCCATGCCGGGCAGCATCACATCGAGCACGATCAGGTCGTAGTGCTGTTCGCGTGCGTGGGCCAGACCGTCCACGCCGTCGCGGGCCAGGTCGGCCACAAAGCCGGACTCGGTCAACCCCTTGAGCAGATAGTCACCCGCCTTGGGTTCGTCTTCGACAATCAGGATGCGCATGGTCTTTCACTTCGCGCGTCCGGCAGCAATGCCGGCGCACCATCTATCGGTTTATTGCAGAACCCCGACACTATCCGAGGTTGGCCGTAATTGGGCGATCATTGCACGATTGTCATCATATTTGCGCAAATTCTGATCGACAAACAAAGTACAATGCGCGCTTGCCCTGATCCCGGGCACCCATGCATTCTCGCCCCCATGCCTGCGCCCTGCAGGTCGCCTTACGGTTTCGATGAAACGCCTGCTGTCTTGCTTCCTGTTGTGTTTTGCCATGTTCGCGCTGCCCGTGCAGGGTGCCGTGGCGGCAGTCATGATGGTTTGCAGCGCGACCGAAGCCGCAGGGTTATCGATGCCCGAGCGACACGCCGCGATCAAGGCCGTGGCGGAAGCCGAGATTGGCCAGGACATCCATGCGCATTGCCACGAGGGCAACGCGAGCATGGACGACGCCGGCACCCCGGCTCGGCACGATGTGTCGGCGCCCGCGGACATGTCGGCGCCCTCCACCGATCACACGTCTCACCATGCCGGCGTTTGCAGCGCCTGTGCCGCCTGCGCGGCCAGCGTCATGCTGTTGCCGGAAATCCCCCTCGTAGCGCTGCAGCACCATCGCCACGCGCTGCCGCTGGCTATCTTCACCAGCTTCGCCAGCCACGCCTCCCAGCCCGCAGACCGGCCGCCCGCGCGCCACTGCTGACACCCGAGGTGCGTCCATCGCACCCCTCGCCTTCCCGCAGATTCGCGTTGCCTTGCGGCCTGCCGCAGTAAGCCGCGCGTTGTCCTGACCGCTACCGAGAATTTCACATGCTTGCCATGCGTTGTATGGCATTGGCATCGCTGTTGACGCTGGTCCCGGCACTCGCCGTCGGCCAGGCGTCCGCGCCTGCCCTGCCCGATCCGACGGACCCCCACACCCCCGTTCCGGCCCTGCCCGATGTCTCGGCACTGGCTGGCTACGTCCCCTATCAGACGCCGCAAGTCAAGCCGTGGCGCGAGTCGAATGCCAGCGTTGCCCCGGCCGACGCAAGCCAGGCAACGGACCCGCACGCCGGCCATCACATGATGAATCATCCGGCGCCAGCCCCACTCGCAGAGCCAGCAGCACCGGCAGCGCCGGCTTCCGGCCATCCCCATCACCACGCGCACTGAGGCCGATCATGCAAATCAAGGCTTTGCTCAAGCGTGGCGCGATGCCCATCGCCTCGTTGATGGCCGCACTGCTGCTGGCCGGTTGCGCCGGCTTTTCTCCCGATGGCGGGTTCGATACCGTGGCCGATACCACGCGCGAACGCCTCGGCCAGCAAGCAACCTGGGTGCGCACCGATGCCGACCGCGCCGCCGTGCAGGAGCGCACGCGCGAACTACTGGCGCAGCCGCTGGACGCCGAGCGCGCCATCCAGGTGGCGTTGCTCAACAATCGCGGCCTGCAAGCGCAATACGCGGACCTGGGCATCGCAGAGGCCGACTACGTGCAGGCTACGCGCCTGCCAAACCCGGGATTCTCGTTCAGCCGCAAGACCTCGGGCGACGAGCTCAAGATCGAGCGGGCCGTCACGGTGGGCTTCATGAACCTGCTGGCGCTGCCTTTCGCAGCCCGAATCGAACAGGGCCGTTTCGCACAGACGCGGCTGGCTGTGGCCGACGCCACGCTGCGGCGCGCCGAATCCACGCGGCGTGCCTGGGTGCAGGCCGTTGCCGCCGAGCAGGCGGCCCGCTATGCCGAGCAGGTGCGGCGAGCCGCCGAGACTGGCGCACTGTTTGCCCGCGACCTGGCCCGCAGCGGCAACGTCAGCGCGCTCGATCACGCACGCGAGCAGGCGTTCTATGCCGATGCCGCCGCGCAACTGGCGCGGGCACGCGAGCGCGCCCTGTCTGCAAGGGAGCGATTGACGCGCGAGCTTGGCCTCTGGGGCAATGACCTGGCGTTCCAGCTACCGGAGCGACTGCCCGACCTTCCGGCCAACCGTCCCTCGATGCAGGGCCTCGAGGGCTATGCCATCTCGAACCGTCTCGATTTGCAGGCCGGCCGCGCGCAACTGGACAGTCTGTCGCGGTCGCTGGGCCTTACGCGTGCCACGCGCTTTATCAGCGTGATCGATGCCAGTTACCTGTTCAATTCCGAAACGGGTCGTCCGCGTGAAACCGGCTACGGCATCGACATCGAGGTGCCATTGTTCGACTGGGGCGGCGCCCGCGTGGCCCGCGCCGAGAACATCTATCTGCAGGCCGCATCGCGCCTGGCCGAACAGGCGATCAATGCACGCTCCACCGTGCGCGAAACCTACGCCGGATATCAGGCGCGCTATGACATCGCGCTGCATTACCGCGACGAGGTCGTGCCGCTGCGCAAGCGCATCGGCGACGAAAACCTGCTGCGCTACAACGGCATGCTCGTCAGCGTGTTCGAACTCCTGACCGATGCACGCGAACAGATCAACGCCGTAAACAGCTATCTCGATGCCCAGCGCGACTTCTGGCTTGCCGAATCCGATCTGCGCAGCGCCCTCGGCGGACGGCTGCCTCCCAACACTCAACCCCAATAAACATGGTCACCCGACGCAATTTCCTCGGCGGCTCGGCCGCCGCCATGCTGGGTACGGCGATGGTGTCCCGCGCGGGCGCCGCCGTTCTTCCCGAGGCCCCATTGCAATCCAGCGCCGCCACGCAGGCACCGTTGACACCTTCGAACGGGCGGCCATACCAGCCCGTGGTCACCCTCAATGGCTGGACGCTGCCGTGGCGCATGCGCAATGGCTGGAAGGAGTTTCACCTTGTTGCCGAACCGGTCGAACGCGAACTCGCGCCCGGTATGACCGCGCACCTGTGGGGCTACAACGGGCAAAGTCCCGGACCCACCATCGAATGCGTGGAAGGCGATCGCGTGCGTATCTTCGTCACGAACAAGCTGCCCGAGCACACCACCGTGCATTGGCACGGCATGATCCTGCCGGCTGGCATGGATGGCGTGGGCGGGCTGTCCCAGCCGCATATCCCGCCGGGCAAGACGTTCGTGTACGAGTTCGAGATGCGTCATGCCGGGACATTCATGTACCACCCGCATTCTGACGAGATGGTACAGATGGCGATGGGCATGATGGGGTTTATCGTCGTACATCCGCGCAACCCCGCCGCCATGCGCGTGGACCGTGACTTCGTGTTCCTGATTGCCGCCTATGACATCGACCCCGGCACCTACACGCCACGCGTGGCCGAGATGACGGATTTCAATATGTGGACGTGGAACAGCCGCGTTTTCCCCGGCATCGATGTGCTGCCGGTGCGCCTGGGCGATCGCGTACGCATCCGCTTCGGCAACCTCACGATGACGAACCATCCCATTCACCTGCACGGGCATCGGTTCGAAGTCACGGGCACCGATGGCGGCTGGGTACCGCCGTCCGCACGCTGGCCCGAAGTCACCACCGACGTCGCGGTGGGGCAGATGCGCGCCATCGAATTCATCGCGGACAATCCTGGCGACTGGGCCTTTCATTGCCACAAGTCGCATCACACGATGAACGCGATGGGCCACAACGTCCCGACGATGATTGGCGTGAAGCAGAAAGACCTGGCCAGCCGGATGAGCGCGCTGGTGCCCGACTACATGGCCATGGGCGAGGCAGGCATGGCCGACATGGGCAGCATGAAAATGCCGTTACCCAGCAACACGCTGCCGATGATGAGTGGCGAGGGACCGTTCGGACCCATCGAGATGGGTGGCATGTTCACCACGCTCAAGGTGCGGGCGGGCATGGCACCTGGGGATTATCGCGATCCGGGTTGGTATCGGCACCCCAGGGGAACGGTGGCGTATGAATACGCGGAACCGGGGACGGAACGGTAATCGCGAGAAAACGATTATTCGACGCGATAGAAATCAATGGACTGGCCGGCGTTGACGGCACGCTGCAGCCAGTCCGGATATTCGCCGGTGCCGTCCCAGGTCTGGCCCATGGCATTGCGGTACACCACGCGCGGTGCGGCGGCAGGGGCTGGCGTGGCTGGAGTGGTTTCACCCTCCACTTCCACTTCTGCGGTTTCTTCGCTTTCGGCAAAGCAGCCTGCTTCGACCAGATGGTCGAAAGTCAGGCCATGGCGATCCATCTGCTCGCGGACCCATGCCACGGCGACGGTTTTGGCTGCTTCAGACTCGGACATGACGTATCGTGCGCGCCCGCCACCACGTGGGGCGGGCTGGAGAAAGGAGTTCGGGGGACGACCCGGGCGGGAAAAGCCGGCAGGTCAGAAACGGATTCTACAGCGTGTTGACCCGGTGCTCCCGGAATCGGCTGGATTCAATGTCCGTCATTATGCACCGCTGTGGATAACGGGCGGCATTCTAGCAAGCATCGTGCGGCCATGACATGGATGTCATGCGCGAGTCATGCTTTCGTCCCCGCTGGATTCCTAGACTTCCGTTCAAGGTCGCCCGACGACCGTTCACATAACCGCCCCAAGTTTCTCGACCCTCGATTTTCAGACAACCACTCAGACAACAGCTCAGACACAGGAGTCCACGAATGCTGAAGAAAGCCCTGCTCGCGACCGCCATTTCCGCCACGCTCGCCGGTGCCGCCGGCCTTGCCAACGCCGCACCGCGCAGCGTCGATCCTTTTACCGATGGTGCACGCATCACCGCCCCGCGCGACGTCTACACCGATGGCGCCCGCATCACCGCCCCGCGCGATGTCTATACCGATGGCGCCCGCATCACCAGCCCGCGCGATGTCTACACCGACGGCGCCCGCGTGACCAGCCCGCGCGACGCGTTCACCGACGGCGCCTGATACGCATCCCCTGACGTCCTGTCACCTTCACGACAGCGTGGCGGCTTCAGTGCCCGCCGCGATGTTCGTGAACTGCGCTGCAGGCACGGGCCTGCCCAACAGGTAGCCTTGCAGCGTATCGCACCCCAGCCCGGCCAGGAAAGTCTGCTGCTCGGGCGTTTCCACTCCCTCCGCCACCACCTGCAGTTTCAGCGTGCGCCCCAATGCCACGATGGCTGAAACGATGGCCGCGTCTTCCGAATCCTCTACCAGCTCCCGCACAAAACCGCGGTCGATCTTCAGTTCGCTCGCCGGAATCCGCTTGAGGTGCAGCAGGCTCGAATAACCGGTTCCAAAGTCGTCGATGGCGATGCGCACGCCCATGGTGTCGAGCTGCGTCATGATGTCGAGCGTTTCCTCCACATCGCGCATCGCCGTGCTTTCGGTGATTTCCAGCGTCAGGTACTCCGCTGGCACACCATGGCGCTCCAACGCGGCGGCTACGGCGTCGATCATCCCCGCATTGCAGAACTGCAGGGCCGACAGGTTGACCGCCACGGACCAGTCCGTATGGCCCATTCCGCGCCATACGGCCAGTTGGCGGCACGCCTCGTCGAGTACCCAGTCGCCGATGGGCAGGATGGCACCCGTCTTCTCCGCGAGCGCGATGAACTGGTCGGGCATCATCAGGCCCCGTACCGGATGATTCCAGCGCAGCAGGGCCTCGGCGCCCACCACGCGATGATGGGTCGCGGAAATCTTGGGCTGGTAGTGAAGCTGCAACTGGCCATTGCGGATGGCCGCACGCAGATCCTGGATCAGCATCTGCTGCGCCCGGGCCTGCTGGTTCATCGACCGCTCGAAGAAGCAATACCCATTGCGGCCCGACGCCTTGGCGTGATACATCGCTGCATCGGCATTGGTCATCAGCCCGTCCTGATCCGAGCCGTCGGCCGGATACACCGCGATGCCGATGCTGCCAGAGACATGCAGCGCATGCCCGCTCACGTACACCGTCTCGCGCAGCGCCTCGATCAGCCGTGCCGCTACCACGCCGGCATCGGCAGGCTCTTCCACGCGCACGAGCATCACGAATTCATCGCCACCCACCCGGGAAATCGTATCTTCCGAGCGCGCCGAGGCGCGCAGCCGATTGCCGATTTCCACCAGCAGGCTGTCGCCCATCTGGTGTCCGTAGGTATCGTTGACGCCCTTGAAACCATCCAGGTCCACGAAGAGCACGGCGAACATGTCGTACTGGCGCATGGCCTGCTGGAAGCGGTCTTCCAGCAGCACGCGGTTCGGCAGGTGCGTGAGCTTGTCGTGCAGGGCCAGGAATTCCAGTTCGCGATTGGCCACGTTCAGCGCATCCGCCAGCACGGCCGTGCGCATTTCCAGTCGCATATCGAGCACTGACGTAATCAGCGCCACGGCAATCACGCATACCGTGATGACGATGATCGGCAGCGCCATCGCGTGGCTGTCCACGCCCGAGCGCGCCGCGCCACAGACACTCCCCAGCGGAAAACGCGCAGCCGCCATGCCGATGTAGTGCATCGATGCGATGGCACCGCCCATCACCAGCGCAGCGCCCACGCGTAGCTGATGCACGCGCGGCAAGCTCCGGCGCAGGCGGAAGGCGATCCACAGCGCCGCACCCGATGCGCCCACCGCAACGACCAGTGAAAGCAGAAATAGCCACGGGTCATAGTCGATGCCGGGCTGCATCCGCAGCGCGGCCATGCCTGTGTAATGCATGCTGGCGATGGCGGCGCCGAGGGTGACGGCACCCAGCGCCAGCCGTGCGGGTGGCAATTCCGTGCCGCTGACAAGCTTCAGTGCGAAGGCGGAGGCGAGCACAGCGATCAGCAACGAGACGCCCGTGATGGGCACGTCGTATCCGAGGGGAATCGGCAGGCTGAACGCCAGCATGCCTATGAAATGCATTGACCAGATACCGAGGCCCATGGCCATGGCACCGCCGGCCAGCCACATTCCTGCGTAGCGGCCACGTGCGGCCGTGGAGATGCGCCCGGCCATATCGAGCGCCGTATACGACGCCAGCACGGCAACAAGCACGGAAAACAGGACGAGAGACGCGTCGTAGCTGGGGGAAATCATGGCAGGCGTGACGAAGCGGTGGCTTTCTGGCCCCCGCAAATTTCGATGGCATCTGGGGCTTGAGCGAAGGTTCTCGCCATCCGCTAGGGATAACGGCACCTGCAGCCCAGACTGAAGCGGGATTGTGCATCACGCCGCTTGGTGCCGCGACGAAATCCACCATAGGGCCCACCATAAGACGGCTTGACATGCGGCATCGAAGCCACACCTGACTCGTCCGATAAATTCCTACAGGGCAATCAGCGTCCGCCGGAAAGGCGGCGCGTGTGCGCCGATCTATGCTTGAGACGTGATGAACAGCAGCCCTCGACGCCTCCTCGACGCCTTAACGCGGCAGGCACGTCAGGCGATGACGGCTCCGGCTGGAGAATATGACCATGTGGAAACGAATCGCAGGCGCGCTCGCAGTGGGCGCATGTTGCTGGGCTTTCTCGGGCTGCACCGCAACGGGCGCAGTGGCGGGCGGTGTGGTAGGCCACGAAGTCAGTGACGGTAGCGCACTCGGAACCGTGGGTGGCGCAGTGGTTGGCGGCGTGATCGGCCACGAACTGGGCAAATAAGTTTTGTGCCGGTGGCCCTATGAGTAGGGCACCGGCGACGATTTCCGCGGCCTGGACGGCGGGCAGGGTCGTCCAGGTTAGCGCGGCATGGTTTCTTTGATGGGAAGGCCATGCCGCCGCGCGCCGCGCCGTGAGCGTCGGTTGCAAGTGTCCTTCAACGATGGCTTCGGACGTTGACATCGCTGAAAGACACCGCAGCATTCAACGATGTTCATGGCGCGGCAGCGGGAAACCTGCAGTGAGCAAGACGGAACAACCCCGGACGATCGAAAGTCGTCCGGGGTTTTTTCATGGCGCCGCCGGCAACGCAAACCCGAACACCGCCCCTGCTGGCCGGTTCGGCCATGCGTGAAGTTGTCCGCCGTGGCCTTCCACAATGGTCCGGCAAATCGAAAGGCCCATGCCCATGCCTTCTGGCTTGGTGGTGTAGAACGCTTCGAAGATCTGTTCCGGATCACCGGGCAGGCCCACGCCCACATCCTGCACCGTCACCAGTACCTCGCCTGACGCGCCCACGGAAGTGCGCACGGTCAGATCCCGCGAATGGTCGACGACATCGCGCATCGCCTCGATGGCATTGATTGCCAGGTTCAGGAACACCTGCTGCAACTGGACCTTGTCAGCCGCCACCTGCGGCAACACCGGTGCCAGTTCAGTCCTGAGCACGATGCGGTGGCGCGTCAGCTCGCCGCCGAACAACGGCAGCGACTCCTCGATCAGCGCATTGAGGTCGAGTTGCTGCGCGTCCGGCCCCGCCTTCCTGAGCATGGCCCGCATGCCGGCAATGACGCTGCGGGCCCGCTGCCCCTGCCGCGCGATACCGGAGAGCGCGTCGATGGCTTCCTCCACATTGGGCCGCTCACGCCGCAGCCAACGCAGCGCCGCGTTGGCCTCCAGCGTCATCGCCGCAATGGGCTGGCTGACCTCATGAGCAATCGAAGTGGTCAGCGCGCTGAGCGTCATGACCCGACCCACGTGGGCGAGGTCGGACTGCGCCTGATGCAATGCCTCGTCGGCCTGCCGACGCTCCTCGAACAGCCGGCTGTTTTCCAGCGCGCTGGCGGCCTGGAAGGCCAGCAGCTTGATGACCTCGGTGCGGGCAGGTATGAACACACCCGGCGCCAGCGCGTTTTCGAGATACAGCACGCCCGCCAGCTTGGCCTGGTTGAGTAGCGGCAGGCACAGCATCGAGCGCGCCCGTCGCTGGCGGATATAGGCGTCCGTGGAAAACGGACGCTGGACGGCGGCATCGTCGAACACCACATGCTCACGCGCCTGCAATACGTGCTGGATGACGGACAGCGGTATGTCGGCGGGGTCCAGCGCCCGGTCCGCCAGCGAGATCGTGATGGCGCCGTCCCGGATGTCGGCTTCGGCCACCACCTGATATCCGCTGGGGCAAGGCAGGATCAGCACGCCGCGCGAGGCGCCCGCCTGTTCGATGGCGGTGCGCATCAGCATCGCGATCAAGCGGTCGAGGCGCACCTCGCCCGAAACCGCTTCCGAAACGGCCATCACCGTGGCCAGGTCCAGATGCTGGAGCGGCGCGCCGATGGTGCCCATTCCCGCCGCCGATGCGGAAACCTGCGTCCCGGTTGCCAGATGGGGATACAACGTATCGAGCTGCCAGACCTTGGCGTCGGCACCCCAGTGCAGGTAGCCGTGGCGGGCCTCGCGCAGGTAGACGACGGCCACCTTCTCCAGCCCGCGATCAGTGTAGAAGCGTCCGGCCAGTTCGCAGGCCAGCGCCTGCATGTGGATCAGGTCACCATCGCGCGCGGCGGCCATCGCGGTTTCATAGCTGCGCATCGCCTCGATGTCGCGCCCTTCGATCCGCGCGATCTCGGCTTCTACCAGTGCGGCGCGATGGCCAAACGTCGACGGGCAATGCCGGGCCCATTGCGCAAGCTGGCGACGATGTGCGGCCAGCGCAGGCAGATGCAGGGACAGATCGTCATCCAGCCCCGGATTGCAGACTGCCGCGCGTGCCAGCGCGGCATAGAAGTGGTATTCGGCCTGCTCGAAATAGGCGGGCGAGGTCCAAAGCAACTGCCCCGCCCGCTCGGCCGCCGCAAATGCGGCAGCGTAATCGCCGGCCAGATAGCGCGCCTGAAGCTTGCGGATCCAGTACCAGCACGCGGCCAGTTGCAGCCCCACATCCTCCTGCATGCGGGATTCGAATGCCTGCTCGTCGAAATCGTCGCCGTCCAGACAGCCGAAGACCGGCGTCAGGCCGCGCAGCGTGCGCACCAGTTGCCGTTGCGGCGCCAGCCTGTCGGCCACCAGTCCGTAGCGCGGCCCCCACGCATACACGCTGCCGGAATCCGCATCGTGCTGCACCCGTCCGAGCGGGTCGCCGATGGCCAGCGCATGGGTCATCAGGTTGCTGCGGAGGTATGCGGCATAGGTGAGATCGCCGATCTCCTGCGTCAGGGCCAGCCCCTGCCGCGCCACGCCGCGCGCCACCCGCAGCGGCTGCGTCCAGTGCAGCAGGTTGCCGCCGACGATCTGGTAGACGCGGGCGCGGATACGATCGACGCCGCGCCGATCTGCCAGCGCCATGGCCAGCTTGCCGAACGCGGCACCGGCCGGATCGTCGGTGGACGCTGCCACGCGCAGCATCGCCAGCCATGCATAGCCCAGGCAAGATTCATCGCTGTTGCCACGTGCGAGGCTCAGGTTGACCATGCGCAGGATCACCAGCCAGCGCAGGTTGTCGTCGCTGTACCAGGCTGGTTGCAGCAAGGCCGTCAGCACGCAGAGGGTGGCCTGTGCACCGGGATCGGTCATCGCCGGCAATGCCTCCAGTTCGGCAATGGGCCTGCCGTCCATTTGCCGGGCCAGTAGTGCTTCCTCCTCCGCCACAGTCTCGTCACGGGGCGCTGCCGGCCACGCGATACCGGCGCGTGCGAGATAGGCCAGGCCAACTTCCACGGCTTCGGCGCGCCGGCCGCCGGTCATCAGCAATCCAATCTGCAACTGGGTGACCACGGCACGCTCGGCCAGCGATACGGTGCGGACTGCAAGCTCGGCCAGCCGCTGCTCGGCGCGCGCGGAGTCGCCCGCCAGGAACTCGCACTCGGCCCTGTGCAGCGCCAGCGAGAACGCCAGCGCGTGGCGTCGCGTGAGCGCATCGTCATCCAGCATGGCCATGCCTGACGTCAGGTAATGCAGCGCGGAGGCATTGGCGCAGGTCGCGCGGGCGCGCAATGCGGCCGTCAGGTTCAGTTCGGCCAGCCGGTCGCGCTCATCCGGCGTGTCTATCAAGTCTGCCGCGCGGTTGAGCTGTCCGGCGATGGTAAATACGTTGGCCTCGATCGCGTCGGGTGGCATCCGCTCCAGCAGGAGACGGCCGATGTGCAGGTGGAAGGCCGCCCGGTCCGGTACGGCAATCCGCGCATAGGCGGCTTCCAGGATCCGGTCATGGCGGAAGCGCAGCATGCGGTCCTTGCGCGAGACCAGTCCGGAGCGCACGGCGTCCGCCAACGCGGCATCGAGTTCGCGCGCGTTGCCGTCCCAGGCGTACAGCAGGATATCCACGGACGTGTCGTTGCCAAGACAGGCCAGCCGCTTGAGTGCACGACGCGTGCTGGCAGGTAGCCGGCCAATGCGGCCGATCATCAGCGAGACCACGTTGTCGGTGAACTGCTTGGCCTGGATCTGGCCGATGTCCCAGGCCCAGCGCGCCGCGCCATGCTCGAAGCGCAGCAGTCCTTCCTCGGCAAGTTCGGTCAGGAAGTGCGTGGCGAAGAACGGGTTGCCCGCGGTCTTCTCCATCACGAGCCGGGCCAGTTGCGCGCTGGTTTCGGTGGAATCGTGCAGCGTATCGGCGATTAACTGGCGCAGGTCCGCAATGCCCAGGCTGCCCAGTTCAAGGTGCACGATGCGGGCGCCACGCTCGCGCAGGGACACGATCCGGCGCAGCAACGCACGCGTGCCATCGTCATCCCCGTCGCGGTAGGTGGCGACGAGCAGCAGATGCCCCACGGCGGGGTCCGCCAGCAATTGGCGCAGCAGCGCGACGGTTTCGGGGTCCAACCACTGGATATCGTCGAGACACAGCGTCAATGGCCGGGCCATATGCGCCAGGGCCGCAATCAGGCTTTGCAGCGCCAGCCGCAGACGGGCTTCCACCTCGCGCGAGGGTGTGCCGGGCATCCAGGGAACCGGGCCGAGCAGCTGTTCGAGTTCGGGCAGCAGCGGTGCCAGCAGTCCGGCATTGGGCCCCAGTGCATCCGCGATGGCCACGCGCCAGGGGGCAAGGTCGGTCTCGCCCAGCGTCAGCAGGTTGCGGAGCAGCCCGCGCAGCGCCTGGGCCAGGGTGTGGTAAGGCAGCCGGTCGCCATGTTCGTCGGACTTCGCGGCGGCATACACACCCGGCCGTTGCACGATCACGCGCTGGAGTTCCTGCATGACCGAAGTCTTGCCCGTCCCCGAACGACCCGACACCACCACGCCCTCGCTGTGTCCCACGGACGCCACGCGGTCGAATGCGCCCACAAGCGCGGCAATCTGCCGCTCCCGGCCGTAGAGGTACTCGGGAATCACGAGTGTGTCGGATAGATCCTGCTCGCCCGGGACGAAGGCCTCGATCTGTCCCTGCGTGGCCAGCGCCTGCTGGCAGCGCTGCAGGTCACGTAGCAGGCCGGCCGTGGTCTGGTAGCGCTCCTCGGCGGGCTTGGCCAGCAGCTTCATGACGATGACCGAGAGCATCGCCGGCACCGACGCCAGCCGCTCCGCCGGCGGCACCGGCATGCGCGCCAGATGGCAATGCACCCAGTCGATGGGCTCCACCGCGCTGAACGGCAGCACGCCCGTCAGCATCTGATAGAACGTGACGCCAAGCGCATACAGATCGGTGCGCGTGTCGATCGAGCGGTTCATCCGGCCCGTCTGCTCGGGCGCCATATAGGCCAGCGTGCCCGCGATCTCCTCCGCTGCGGAGAACGGCGCGGCGCTGCGCGGAATCCGCGACGCAATGCCGAAGCCCGTGAGCCACGTGCGGCTCAGGTCGTCCGCCACCAGCACGTGGGCCGGCTTCAAGTCCTTGTGGATCAGGCCGCGCTGGTGCAGATGGCCAACCGCCGTGGCAATGGCCACGGCAATGTCGAGGAACATCGACGGGAGCATCGGCACCCCGATCATCGCGCTCAGCGGCGTGCCGCCCGGGTCTTCCAGCAGCAGCACGGTCTGGCCGCGCTCGCGCAGCACATCCAGCGGGCGGGCCGACCACGCGGGGTCGAGATCGTCGCGCAGCGCAAATTCGTGCGTCAGGCGGTCGACGGTGGCGGGCAGGCGATGATCGTCCGTGGCCCAGACGCCCATGGCAGGCGCCTTGCCGCCATCGGCATGCAACAGCCAGCCACGGCCGAACGTCCGGTCACCCGCTTCCCAGGTGGTATCGAAGCCGAGATCGATCTCGGCCTTGGGAAAAAGCATGGAAAGCATGAGCGGCGGGCGGGGACGGGGGCGGAAGACAGCCCACATCCTAATCGCTTGCGGCCACCGTGTCCCAAATGGTCAGCATCGCCGGGGTCAATACGACTTCGGCAACCCCAGCACGCGCTCGGCGATATGGCACATGATCAGTTGCGCGCTGACCGGTGCGATGCGCGGGATATACGACTCCCGCAGGTAGCGCTCCACGTGATACTCGCGTGCGTAGCCCATGCCGCCCAGCGTCAGCACGGCGGTCTGGCACGCCTGGTGCGCAGCCTCGGCGGCCAGGTACTTGGCGGCATTGGCCTCGGCGCCGCACGGCTTGCCGTTGTCGTAGAGCCAGGCGGCCTTCCAAACCATCATGTCGGCGGCTTCCAGCGCCATCCAGGCCTGGGCCAGCGGATGCTGGATGCCCTGGTTCTGGCCGATGGGCCGGCCGAACACTGTCCGCTCCTTCGCATAGCGCGTGGCCGCCTCCAGTGCCGCGCGGCCCAGGCCCACCGCCTCGGCAGCAATCAGGATGCGTTCCGGGTTGAGCCCGTGCAGGATGTATTCGAAACCCCTGCCCTCCTCCCCGATACGATCACTGGCCGGCACCATCAGGCCATCGATGAACAGCATGTTGGAGTCCACCGCGCCGCGCCCCATCTTGTCGATCTCGCGCACCTCGATGTGGTTGCGGTCCACCGGCGTGTAGAACAGGCTCAGGCCCTGCGTGGGCTTGGCCACGGCGTCCAGTGGCGTGGTGCGCGCCAGCAGCAGCATGCGCGTGGCCACCTGTGCCGTGGAGATCCAGATCTTGCGGCCATCCACCCGGTAGGCGCTGCCATCCGCATTGCGCACCGCCTGTGTCTTGAGGCGCGTGGTGTCGAGCCCGGCATCGGGTTCGGTCACGGCAAAACACGCTTTCTCGTGGCCGGCGATCAGCGGTGGCAGCGCAGCGGCCTGTTGGGCCTCCGTGCCGAACACCACCACCGGGTTCAGGCCAAAGACGTTCATGTGGATGGCCGACGCGCCAGAGAATCCGGCTCCCGACGCCGACACCGTCTGCATGATCAGCGCGGCCTCGGTGATGCCCAGCCCCGCGCCGCCAAACTGCTCGGGCATCGCGATCCCCAGCCAGCCCGCACCGGCCATCGCCTGGTGGAACGCCTCGGGAAACCTGTGTTCGCGGTCGAGTTCGGCCCAGTAGTCGGGTCCAAAGTCGCTGCACAGTTGCGTCACTGCCTCGACGATGGCGTTCTGTTCGGATGTCCGTTCGAAATGCATGAGGCGGGTCCTTATTCCGGCTGGATGCCAGCGTCCTTGACGAGGCGGTTCCACTTCACGAGTTCGGTATTCACAAAGCCCGCAAACTGCTGCGGCGTCTGCCCGAACGCTTCGAAGCCCAGCGCCTCGAACTTGGGTGCCACGTCCTTGCTGGTGGCGATCTTCGACAGTTCGCGGTTCAGCCGCTCCACAATCGGCTGCGGCAGCTTGGCCGGCCCGAACACGCCATTCCACGACGTGATGTCGAAACCCTTGAGTTCAGGCGTATCGCCGATCGGAGGCAGATCGGGCAGCAGGCGGCTACGCTGCGCGGTGGTCACCGCCAGCGCGCGCATCTTGCCGGCCTTGACGTTGGCCGAGCCGGCCGCCACATCGACGAACATCATCGGCACCTGCCCGGCGATCACATCGGTCATGGCTGGCGGCGTGCTCTTGTAAGGTACGTGGAGCAAGTCGACCTTCGCCATGCGCCCCATCGTGGCGCCCGACACGATGCCGGTGCTGTTGCCGCTGGCGTACGACATGCCCGGATGGGCCTTGGCGTAGGCAATCAGTTCGCCCACGGTCTTCACGGGCAATTTGGGATTGATCACCAGCATGAATGGCAGGTTGCCCATGCGCGCCACCGGCGTGAAGTCCTTGATCGGATCGTAGGGCAGCTTCTTCATCAGCGACGGATTGGCCGAATGCGTCGTGTTGGTCGTCATGAAGAGCGTGTAGCCGTCCGGCGCGGCCTGCGCGACGATTTCGGCAGCTATCGCCCCGTTGGCACCGGGCCGGTTGTCCACCACCACGTTCTGGCCCAGCGCATCGCCCAGTTCCTTGGCCGTGATGCGCGCCACGGCGTCCGTGCCACTACCGGCCGCGAATGGCACCACGAGCTTGATCGGCCGGCTTGGCCAGGCATCGGCGGCCTGCGCCAGCATCGGCAATGTCATGACGGGAAGTGCCAGGATGGCGGCGGCAAGCGTGCGCCGCACGCGGAAATTCGGCATGGTGGTCTCCTCTGAGTTCGATGGCGGCACCTGCCCCGGTGGGCGGCACCCTGGCTGCGTGGCGGTGTTGTGGCGAGGGTCAGGCCGGTCGGATCACGCGATCCGGCGATTCCTCATAAGGGGGGGCGTAGACCACGAGCAGCTTCACCGGCTCGTCGCTGATCACGGTGAATACGTGCATCGCTTCAGCAGGAAAGAAGCAGCAGTCGCCGGGACCAAGTTCCTGCGACTGGCCATTGACCTCGGCGCGCGCACGGCCTTCCAGGACGTAGCAGACCTGTTCGATGCCGGGGTGCGCATGGGGCAAGGCACCCTTGCCCCGCTCGATGGTGCCGTGGATGACTTCGAGTTGCGTGGCGCCCACGTTCTCGCGGCCAATGATGCGGCGATTCAGCGTGCCAACGTGGTTGGCGGGGTGATACCCCTCCACGTCCTCAGTGCGAACAAAATAGGTAGGAACCGCCTTGGAGGCGGAGGAGGATGCGGTCATAAGCGGGCTGTCTCCAACATTCGGCACCTGACCGGCTGGCCGGCACCTGTTTTCATGTTTGTGAAACAGATTTTATGCTTATGAAAACTCCAGTCAACTAGGGGTTGCTCCCGATGGCGTCCGGGCGGTCCCGCCGGGCGCCGCGCAATTCCATGCATCCATACACCGCCGTGGCAATGACCATCGGCAGCAGGTAGTACAACGCGCGGTAGCAGATCAGTGCGGCCACCACCGTGGATTCGGGCACGACGTGGCCGAGCATGACCACGAACACGCTCTCCAGCACCCCGATCCCGGCCGGGATGTGCGCCAGGGCGCCCGCCACCGCGCCGACAAGCAGCGCCGTCAGCGCGGCCGGCACCGTCACTTGCAATGGCAGAAGCAGGTTGATCAGCGTGCCGAGCGTGACCCAGTTGACGATCGACAGCACGGTCTGCATGACGGCAAAACGGAAAGTCGGCAACCGGAAGCGGCGCCCGCGCACCTTGATACTGCGTTGCCGAAGCGTCGCGCAGGCCACCAGATAGGCCACGCCCGACACCAGCATGCCCGCGCCAATCACCTGCAACAGCCACGGGCTGATGCCCCACGACTTCGGCAGCACCGGCGGCTGCCACACGAACATCAGGCCGGCCAGGATCATGTAGCCCGTCCAGTTGGTGACCACGGCAATCGTGTAGACGCCCGCCACCTGGGATGCGCTGACGCCGGATCGCGTATATAGCCGAAGCCGCATGCCGATGCCGCCGATCATCGCGCCCACATTCAGGTTGAACACGTAGGCCAGCCAGGCAATCAGCATCGTTCGCCATGCAGACAGGTGATGGCCCGTGTAGCGGCGGCCCAGCAGATCGAACGACGCGTGCAGCGTGAAGCTCAGGCAGGCCAGCCCGATGGCGGGAAGCAGTGTGACAAACCGATAGGACTTCAGCGCGCCCCACACTTCGTTCCAGTCGATGCCGCTCAGGCTGCGCCAGATCAGGACCACGACGATGGCCACGAACGCCAGGCCCGCAACACGTTTGGCGACTGACCAGCGCACCTGGCGCTTGCTGCGTTGGGGGGAATGAACAGTCGAGGTCATCGGCAATCCTGTCTTGCGCCCGGCGACACCTGCGGGCGCTGTTGCCAGTCCGGCGCGGTCTCCACGGTAGACACCACCAGCCTGGGAGTATGGGCGGGCAACCAGCCGGCCCACGACGGAAACTTGCGCAGGCAATGGAAGATCACCGCCGTGCGCAGCGCCTGCCACGTGCCCTGCTCGGTATCGGCCGGGTCAGACACCTCGGTGCAGCAATCGGCCATCAGCTTGCCGAGTCGCGCGTCGAGCGTGGAGACAAAGGCCGGGTCGCGGATGATCAGGTTGGCTTCGAGGTTGAGCGACAGGCTCAGCGGATCGAGATTGCTCGATCCCACCGTGGCCCAGTCGTCGTCCACCAGCGCCACCTTGCCGTGCAGGGGCCGCTCGCAATATTCGAAGATGCGCACGCCGGCCTCGCGCAGATGGGCGTAGAGCACGTCCACCGCGCGCTTCACCCACAGCATGTCAGGGCGGCCTTGCACGATCAGCCGCACATCGACGCCACGGCGGGAGGCATTGCAGATCGCGCGCAGCAACTGGTAGCCCGGCAGGAAATAGGCATTCGCGATGACCACCTTGTGGCGTGCCGCGCGAATCGCCATCAGGTAATGGCGCTCGATGTCGCGCGGATGCTGGTCGTTGTCGCGCGTGACCAGAAGCGCGGCACCATTCCCGAATGGCAGCGCCTCACGCGGCAGCGGCGGCGGGCGACGGTCCCTGCGCTGCCTGCCGTGCGGCGTCTGCGCAGCAGCTTCCATGAAGGCGTGGATCTCCTGCGCGATCGGGCCCTGTACTTCCACGGCATAGTCCTGCTTGGCCAGCGGTCCCGTGGCAATCAGGTGCTGGTCCGACAGATTGATGCCGCCGATGAACGCCGTGAAGTCATCGATGGCCACGAGTTTGCGATGCAGGCGCCGGAACAGGTTGGTCCGCATGCCGACCAGTCGCCGGCGCGGTGCAAACATGTTCAGCGTGACGCCAGCCTCCACAAGCCGCGCCACGAATGGCTGCGAAAGATCGGCAGAGCCGAAACCATCGACAGTCATCACCACGCGCACGCCACGCCGGGCCGCGGCCACCAGCGCATGGCTCAGTGACTCTCCCACCGAGTCTTCGAAAATGATGAAGGTTTCGAGCAGCACGCTCTCTCGCGCGCCCTCCACGGCGGCGATGAGGCGCGGGAAATAGTCCTCGCCGTTTTCCAGCAGGGTCAGGCGGTTGCCTGTGGTCCAGTGTTGTCGCATCCCCGGGACCAAGCAGAATCGATGCCTGCCGATTTCAGGCCGCAGTGCCGTGTCCCAGGCACCCGGCGTTTGTCATTTTTACCGGCGTGCATCCCGAAACGCATATCGACCCGCCAAATTGTTCGTTCCCTTCTGTCAGACCCAGGCGTAGCTTCTTTCGGATACTCACCGATGCAAAACCATGGCAGAAGACAATCCGGGCGCCACGCGTGCCGCCGCCCACAATCCTCATCCCGCCCCTGCCGGCCACCCGCAGGCGGCCGCCCCTGACGTCGCCACGCTGTTCCAGCGCGCCCAGACATTGCTGCCCGAGATTGAGCGCGATGCCGCACGGCGCGAGCAGGCGCACGAACTGCCCTATGCGCTGGCGCGACAGGTCGCCAATGCCGGCCTGCTGACGTTCCGCATTCCGCGCGCCTATGGCGGGCCGGGTGGCAGCGTGCGCGATGCGTTCCGCTTCCTGATCGATCTGGCAGCCGCCGACGCGAATCTCGCGCAGGCGCTGCGGCCCAACTTTGCGCTGACCGAGGGATTGCTGTTTGGCACGAACAACAAGGACGAACGCCGACGCTGGTTCGATCGGCTACTGGCCGGGCACATCCTCGGCAATGGCGGCATGGAGCGTGGCGGCAAACACGGCGACGTGCGGACCACGATCACGCCGCACGATGACCATTTCATCGTGCATGGCACCAAGTACTACAGCACGGGGGCCCTGTACGCGGACTGGATCACGTCGATTGCCGTGAACGAGGCCGGCGAGGAGACCCACTTCGCCGTACCGCGCGATCGTGCTGGTGTGGATCTCGTCGATGATTTCGACACCATCGGCCAACGCCTGACCGCCAGTGGTTCCACGCACTTCTCGCAGACACGCGTGGAGGCCGACGAACTCCGCCCCAGCCCGTTCTCGCGTGAACGGCGTAATCCGGTAACGCCGGTGCTGCAACTGTTTCTGGCGGCTACCGAGGCCGGCATCGCACGCAATGCGCTGAACGACGCCACGTGGTTCGCACGCAACAAGGCCCGCCCGATCAAGCACAGCAGCGCCACGCGTTCGGTGGACGATCCCTACGTGCAGGAAACCATCGGCCAGATCGCCGCGCAGGTCTACGCGGCGGAAGCCGTGGTGCTGCGCGCGGCTGAAGCCATTGACGCCGCATGGGCCGATGACCTAAGCGAAGCGGCATTGGCGCGTGCTTCGGTGGAGGTCGCCCAAGCGCAGTACTTCGCCGTAGCAGCGGCGTTGAAGAGCGCGGAGTTTGTCTTCGATGTGGGTGGGGCTTCGACGTGCGACCGTCAGTACAACCTGGATCGGCACTGGCGCAATGCGAGGACGGTAGCGAACCATAATCCCCGGCAGTGGAAGGCCGCGGCTGTGGGGGCCTGGTTGCTGAAGGATGAACCGCCGCCGACTTCGGGGTTGTTTTGAGCCGAAGGAACATCGACCGCTGCCGGTTTGCTCCCCTCTCCCATGCAATGGGAGAGGGGCTGGGGGAGAGGGCCGGAGGCTCTGCTTGCCGACTTGTCGCAATTTGAACCGTCGGCCCTCTCCCCCGCCCCTCTCCCGCACGCGGGAGAGGGGAGAAAACCGATCAAACCACCCGCCCAAACCACCACAACGACAACATCCCCGCACAAGCCGCCAGCAGTGCCCCTAGCGCCGCGAAAAACGCGGTCACCTCCACTTGGTCGCGTTTGTCGAACGCCAGCCTTGTACCCAGCGAGCGGTAGACCTTCTTCATGCCGCTGGCGTCCTCGATGCGAAAGTAATCGGCGCCCGTGGCATTGGCCACCTGTTTCAACACCGTCTCATCCAGCTTGACGCGCGCGGACCAGCCATCGACGGACAGCACCACGCCTTCCGCGGTGCCCACGCCGACCGTGTAGACCCGCACACCGTGCGCGGCGGCAAGCTCCGCCGCCTGCATGGCGGCCGGGCCGGCATTGCTTTCTCCATCGGAGAACACCACGATGGCGCCGGGCGCATACGATCCGGGCGCCACGGCTTCCGTATCGGCGTTGATATCGGCGCCCTGCGGCTTGCGCGGCAGGTCTTCGTCGTTCATCAGCCGCTGGACATCCCCGGCGGTCTGCGGCAGCAACGTGGTCAGGGCCACCAGCATGCCGTTGCCGAGCGCGGTACCGCCCTGCGGCTGCAGGCGCTCGATGGCTGCGGTAGCTTCTTCCTTGCTGCGCGTGGGCGCCTGCGCCACGGCCGCCGTGCCGGCCATGGCCACGATGGCTACCTTGACGCCAGATGGCTGCGCGTCCACCAGATGCTTCGCGGCAACTTGCGCGGCGCGGATGCGGGTGGGCGCCACATCCTTGGCGCGCATGCTGCCGGAGAGATCGATGACCAGCACCACGGTGTCGAGCCGCGACGGTAGCGTCAGTACGGCCTGGGGTCGGGCGATGGCGAAGGTCAACGCGGCCAGCGCCACAAGGAACAGCAGTGGCGCCACGTGGCGCCGCCAGCCCGCTCCACGCCGCGTCGCCAGCCCCACAGTCTTCAGCGCCGGATACTCCACCGCCGTGCGCCGGCGCCGTCCGTCGAGCCAGACATACGCCGCCGCCAGCACCAGCAGCAGCGCCATGAGCCACAGCATGCGCGGCCACAGGAAGCTCAGCACGGGCAATCGGTTGATGGCGTCGATCATGCCGCCCCCCTGGCCATACTGGCGCTCGCCGCAGCCTTCGCGCCCGCCCCACCCTGCCGGTGCCGCC
>NZ_SCMX01000075.1 GCF_005503625.1 Cupriavidus sp. 2SB
CCCCCACCTCCGCCGCAAGCTGCCAACATCATTGCCGTTGCCATGCAGGCGAGCCAGCTCGTCCACGTGCGTGTACGCATGATTTGTCCCCTTCGTCGTTATCGGTCCCGTTCCACCTGATAATCAATCTAGGCGCGATGGTCCGCGCGATGTACCGGCCAGAGGACTGAGCGGCAGCGTACAAAACGGGGGGAAATCATCCGTTCGGGGTAAGCCGAACGTTCGTGCGTGAGAACCCGATGTGGGCGACTGCGAGCGTATTCGACACTGCTGGCGAGCTGGCCGAGGAATGCACCCCCGTTGACGGCACTACGGGTTTTGCACTACTCTGCGTCAGTCGTCTGCCGCACGCGGACGTCGATTTCCTCAGCCCCCGCTTTCAGCCCGAATGCACGCAACCGCCCTCAACCTCCGCCACGCCGCCGATGCCCTGCGCATCGATGTCGCCGTGCGCGCGCGCGTTGCCGGCCTGCTGGGCGCTTCCTCGCTACTGCTAGACCTACCGATCGGTTGCCGGGCCTAGAGCCCGTGGCAAGCTCGGCAGCCCTCAGCCTCTTTTTCCGTCTTTCCGTTTGACTTGAGACGTCCGCACGACGGTCCGTCTCGTCCCAACTTCCTTAGCGAGGGAGAACACTCATGCCCATGTTGCGCAACCCCAGCACCAAATACCGTCCCGCCACCGTTGTCGATTTGCCTGACCGCACCTGGCCGTCGCGCCAGATCACGCGTGCACCGCGCTGGATGAGCACCGACCTGCGCGATGGCAACCAGGCACTGATCGAGCCGATGAACGGCGAGCGCAAGCTCCGCTTCTTCGAGCAACTGGTCAAGGTTGGCATCAAGGAAATCGAAGTCGCGTTCCCGTCCGCATCGCAGACAGATTTTGACTTTGTGCGCATGCTGATCGAGGAGAATCGCATTCCGGACGACGTCACCATCGTCGTACTCACGCAGGCCCGCGAAGACCTGATCCGCCGCACCGTGGAATCGGTGCGCGGCGCCAAACGCGCTACCGCCCATCTGTACAACCCCATCGCACCGGCCTGGCGTCGCATCGTCTTCAATGCCTCGCGCGAGGAGATCAAGGAGGTGGCCGTGGCCGGCACCCGCCTGATCCGCGAACTGACCGATGCGATGCCCGGCACAGCATGGTCGTACGAATACTCCCCGGAGACCTTCAGCCTCGCAGAACTCGATTTCTCGCTGGAAGTTTCCGATGCGGTCTCGGCAGTGTGGCAACCCGACGCCACGCGTCCGATGATCCTGAACCTGCCGACCACGGTGGAATGCAGCACGCCCAATATCTTTGCGGACCAGATCGAATGGATGCACCGCAAGCTTGCGCGCCGCGAACACATCGTGCTGTCGGTTCATCCACACAATGACCGTGGCACCGCCGTCGCTGCGGCAGAACTGGCCGTGATGGCTGGCGCGGACCGCGTGGAAGGCTGCCTCTTCGGAAACGGCGAGCGCACCGGCAATGTGGATCTCGTCACGCTGGGGCTGAACCTCTACACACAGGGCGTGGATCCCGAACTGGACTTTTCCGATATCGACGAAGTCAGGCAGTGCGTGGAGCATTGCAACCAGCTGCCCGTGCATCCGCGTCATCCGTATGTTGGCGACCTCGTCTTTACGGCATTCTCCGGCTCGCACCAGGACGCCATCCGCAAGGGCTTTGCGCAGCAGAAGCCCGACGCGATCTGGGAAGTGCCCTACCTCCCTATCGACCCGGCCGATCTGGGCCGCAGCTACGACGCGGTGATCCGCGTGAACAGCCAGTCGGGCAAGGGCGGCATGGCGTATCTGCTGGAACAGGTGCATGGCATCTTCATGCCGCGCCGGCTGCAGATCGAGTTCAGCCGCGCGGTGCAGGTCATGACCGACGAGACCGGCCTGGAGGCCAGCGCCGAGGATCTCTACGCGCTGTTCCGCCGCGAATACCTCGATGTGGATGCGCCGATTCGCCACGTCTCGCATCGCATGGTATCGAACGGCGACAGCGTGGAGATCGAGATGGAGCTGGTACGCGACGGCCAGCCCGTACGCGTGCGCGGCGCGGGCAACGGCCCGATCGATGCGGCCGTGGATGCCTTCTCGCGCGGCCTGGGCATCGCGGTGCGCGTGATGGACTATCACGAGCACGCCATGACCACCGGCGCCAACGCCAATGCGGCCTGCTATGTGGAAGTACGCGTGGGCGATTCGCCGACGGGGTTCGGCGCAGGCGTGGATACCAGCATCGTCACGGCATCGCTGAAGGCGGTGATCTCCGGCGTCAACCGACACCTCGCTGCGCGTGACGGCGGGCAGGCGAAGGCCGCCTGACGGGGCGCAGTCTCTCTGCAGACCAGGAATCGGACTCGGAAGAATCCGATAACGTCATGAGAAAAACGGTGTGCCCTGCCCCCACAGGGCACACCAGCAAAGACGTCCTTGCGGACGCCCACGACATGCGCGGTGCACAAACCACGTGCGCACAGCGTACGGGTGGGCGTCGGCGGACGCCACGAATAAAACCGCATGTAAATAGAAGCATCGGGGCACAAGCGCAAGCCCCTGACGATTGAATGAGCGGGCGGTGTCGCGTGTTGGCGACGCATACGCGCCCCGGACCTATCGGCTGCACACCAATTGTTTTGGGTCAAAGTCCGACGGATTGGCAGCGGACACACTGGTCGCACTTTTTCGATGTTAAGTGCCCAGACCCCATGACTACTATCACCACTCCCCGCCGCAAGACTGTCGCTTCCTCGATCTGCATGGCGCTCGCTGCCGCCACCATCGGCACGCTGTCCGCACCCGCCTTTGCCGCCGATGAAGGCCAGAGCAACTGGATGGTCCGCCTGCGCGGCACCTACCTGGACATGTCGAACAAGTCGGACCCGGTCGGCGGCGTGGGCGCCTCGGACCGCATCCACGTCAACAACAAGTGGATTCCGGAAGTCGACATCACGTACTTCATCGTGCCGCACATCGCCGCCGAACTTGTGCTGACGTACCCGCAGAAGCAGAACGTGAGCCTCGATGGCGCGAAGATCGGCACGTTCAAGCATCTGCCGCCGAGCCTGCTGCTGCAATATCACTTCCTGCCGAACGGCACGTTCCGTCCGTACGTCGGTGCCGGCGTCAACGTGACCCGCATCTACGGCGCGGACCTGGCAGGTGGCACGCTGGGCCTCGACCGCTGGAGCGTGGGTCCTGCGCTGCAGATCGGCATGGACTACAAGATCAACAAGAACTGGTTCCTGAACGTGGACGCCAAGAAGGTCTGGATCTCCAGCAACGTCTACTCTGGCTCGACCAAGGTCTCGACCGTCAACCTCGATCCGTGGCTGTTCAGCGCGGGCGTCGGCTACCGCTTCTGATTCTCCTCGCTTGTACCTTTGCAGCACCTGGAAGGGTTGTCTATCCGGCGCCCTCTCCGCCTCCCTGCGCGCGGCAATCCCGCGCGCTTTTTTATTTCTGGGGAGGCGGTAAAGAAAGGCGGAGTTGCGCGATCCTTTAGCGGAACGCCGGTTCGTCGAAGCTGCGCAGTTTGCGCGAATGCAGTTGTTCGACGCCGTTCTCGCGCAGGATGCGAATCGCTTCCAGGCCGATGGTCATATGCTGACTGACCCGCTGCCGATAGAAGGCGTTGGCCATGCCGCGCAGTTTCAGCTCGCCGTGCAGCGGCTTGTCCGAAACACACAGCAACGTGCCGTACGGCACCCGCAGGCGGAAGCCGTTGGCCGCCACCGCCGCGCTTTCCATATCGATGGCGATGGCCCGTGACTGGTTGAACCGGGCATAGAGCGCCTTCGATTTCAGTTCCCAGTTGCGGTCGTCGGTCGATACCACGGTGCCGGTCCGCATACGCGTCTTCATTTCCGTGCCCGACAAACCCGTCACGCGTGCCACCGCTTCCTGTAGCGCTACCTGGATTTCGGCAATCGGCGGCACTGGGACCCATGGCGGCAGGTCGTGGTCGAGCACATGATCGTCGCGCACGTAGGCGTGGGCCAGCACGTAGTCGCCAAGCTGCTGCGAGCGTCGCAACCCGCCGCAGTGGCCCACCATGAGCCAGCAGTGGGGACGCAGGACCGCGAGATGATCCGTCATGGTCTTGGCGTTAGACGGACCCACTCCGATATTCACGAGCGTCACGCCCAGCCCATCTTCGCGCACCAGATGGTAAGCGGGCATCTGCGGCAGGGCGCGTGGGCGCGTGGCTTCCTCGGGCTCCGCGGCACCCAGTTCCTGCACGATATCGCCGGGCTCGACGAACCGCACGTAGCCATCGCCACCGCCGTCGGCCATCAGGCCCCGGCCCAGTGCGACGAACTCGTCGACGTAGCGCTGGTAGTTCGTGAAGAGCACGAAACGCTGGAAGTGTTGCGGCGCCGTGCCCGTGTAGTGGTACAGCCGCTGCAGCGCCAGATCCACGCGCTCGGCGGAGAACAGTGACAGCGGCCAGGCCTCGCCCGGCGTAGGCTCGTACGTGCCGTTGGCAATCGAATCGTCGATGCGGCTCAGCTCGGGCAGCACGAAGGATGCCTCCAGCTCGCGCGCCTGGGTGTAGCTGATGTCCGTGGTCGAGGCCTCGATCACGAACGGCAGCGGGATGGGCTGCCGGGATAGCCCCACCACCACCGGCACGCGGTGATAGCGCATCAGGCGCTCGATCTGGTCTCGGTAGTAGTCGCACAGCAGGTCGGGACGCGTCACCGTGGTGCCATAGACGCCGGGGTACGCCACCGTACCCCAGGAAGGCCGGCTGTCGGTGACCATCGTTTCCAGATTGACCGAGATGCCGAGGTAGGGATAGCAGGCGTGCGCGGCGGACGGCAGCGGCTTGCCGTGGGCGAAGGCATCGAAGCGTGCCCGCACCGCCGCCACGGAACTGTCGTAGATCTCGCGAATGCGTGCCAACGCGCTGTCGGCATCGTTGAACTCGGCCAGCTGATCGGCCGGATGGGCGGAAGAGAAGATCGGGGCATTCATGGCAGCCATCATACCGCCAGCTTCCGACGCCTGTCAGGTGTCTCGCGTGCGCGTCCGAACCGTGCGCGCCGCCGCATTCGGTGGATAAAGAGCGGCCAAAAGGCGGACAAAGTTGTTTGACGCCGCCGCATCCGCTTCGCTACACTCTGTCGCCAAATTGCGCGGCACTGGCACGACGTGCCCCGTGCGTCAATGGCTGGCGCGCATCCATGCCCTACTTTCGTCGGGGTCGGATGGCGAAATGCCGGTAGCCGGTATCACGCAGGAGGAATCGTCGATGGAAGTTCGTAACCCGTTGCCCGAGGAAATCGAGGCCGCCAGACAGCTGCTGGTTGCCAACGGTTGGGAACAGGTCAACAACCCCGAACGGTTCGCGCAACTGATCGCCAACTCCCAGCGGGTGGCGGTGGCCGTGGAGAACAGCGAGGTCATCGGCTTTGCCCGCGCGCTCTGCGACGATATCTCGAACGGCTATATTTCGATGGTCGCCGTGGCGCCCCAGCACCGTCGCCGTGGCATCGGCCGCGCGCTGCTGCGTCATGTCATGGGCAACGATCCCGACATCACCTGGGTGCTGCGCGCCGCACGCTCCTCCGAAGCCGCGTTCTTCGGCCAGCTCGGTTTCACGCCTTCCATGGTGGCCATGGAGTGGCGCCGCCGTTAAGCCGCTTTCCCTCCTTCACAACGTTCCCTGAGCACACCGCCCCTACTCGGCCATCGCGCGCCGGAAGTCCTCGGCCGTACCCATCTGGCGGAACAGCTTGCCACCGGGCGCGAAGCGGTCCGCCGAAGACAGCCCACCCACGACGACGGGATCGAATCCAGCCTCGCGCACCAGCGCCGACGCCACCATGAGCGCCTCGGCATCGTTGCCGGCCAGCGGCACGGCCATCAGCGGTGGCTTGCGATGGCTTTCCCGCGCGAATTCGCCCGCGCCGGTGAAATTGAACACCCGCACCACGCGCGCGCCGCGCAGGTATCTGGACGTGGTAGCCCCGATCCCGTTGGCCTTGACCTCCTCCACCACCGCGCCATCCCGTCCGCTGATGGCATTGGTGGCATCGAGCACGATCTTGCCGCGCCATTCGTTCTGCTGCCCAACCTCGGGCACAGCGCCATAGGGCACAGCCAGCAACAGCACGTCGGCGAACGCCACGGCCTGCGCCACAGTGCCGGCCTGCGCGAGGGGTCCGAGGCTGTCAGTCAGCGGCTTCAGGGTTTCCGGGTGGCGCGACGAGAACATCACCGGGTGCCCGGCCTTGACCCAGAGCCCGCCGATGGTGCCACCAATCTTGCCGGAGCCGATCACGCC
This sequence comes from Cupriavidus sp. 2SB, assembly GCF_005503625.1. Classification (GTDB taxonomy): domain Bacteria; phylum Pseudomonadota; class Gammaproteobacteria; order Burkholderiales; family Burkholderiaceae; genus Cupriavidus. Next base: position 6,296 of record NZ_SCMX01000075.1, read on the forward strand.
GATCCTCGATTTGCCCTTGTCCTTGTCTCGGGTCTTGCCCGATCCCGACTGGGCCACCGCATGCGTGGCGGGTAACGCCAGCAGCAGGCTCCAGCCGCCCGCGATCAACACCCTGCGACGGCTCGCCTTCCGCCCGTGAGGTATCTGCGCCATGAGGTCTCTCCGAGAGGTCCGATCCTGTCACTCTAGGCCATCACGGCATGCGGAGCGATCAGGTTGTCACGGAACCGTCATCCCCCCTGCCTAGACTGGCGCGCGGCAACGTGCCGCGTACGACGCACGCTTGCCCAGACGACAACAACACAGGAAAGATCATGGGAAGCAGGTCGAGGAACACGGGACACCAAGCGGGACACCAAGCGGGACACCACGCGGGACGCCACGCACCATCGGCTATCGCCGCGGTCACGATGCTGGCGCTGGCCGCCACACTGGCCGCTTGCGGCGGTAGCGATGACAACGGCAGCACCGGTAGCAACAATGGCACGGGCAACAACGGCGGCACCGGCACCACGCCGGCAGCCGTGCAGCCGCTGTCGGGCGGCTCGCTCTACGTGGGCGCGGTGAGCTTCGGCGACACGGTCTCCGTGGCCCTGGACCAGCCCGCCGCCGGCCAGTTGACGCTGCGCTTCCTCGATTCGCGCTTCGGACTGGCCGGTACACTGGTGGGTCAGTACACGATCGAGGGCAACATGTATCGCGTCTCGAAGCTGGCTGCGGTCGGCAGCGACGTTCCCGCCGCGCTGGCCGCCGCCGCTGCATCCATCACATTCAGCTTCACGCTTGACGATGGCCTGCTGTCCGGCGCGCTGGGCCAGGTGCCCAACGTCCTGGCCGGCAACGGTGCACTGTTGCAGGGTTATGTCTCCGCCGCGAACCGTGGCGCGCAACTGGCCGATGTGGTCGGTACCTACAGCTATCTTCGCCAGGCTGGCGACACTGCCACGGCTGGCCAGCTTGCCATCGATGCGAGCGGCGCCGTACGTGTCTGCGCGGGGCAAGGCTACGCCGAAACCTGCGCCGGTGGTCAGGTCGGGCAATTGAGTGCCGACGCCGACCAGACCCGCTATCCGGGCGCCTACACGCTGACGCTGGCCGGCAGCAAGGTGGGCCGCGTATTCGTGGGCCGCCAGCAAGGCAACGTGGCTCTGTTCGTCGATGAAACCGGCGCCAGCACCAGCGCTGCCACGGGTAACTGGGTGGTGCGTCCCGCCACCGCGCTTGCGGCCAACGGTGTGGATGGCGACTGGCTCTGCTCGGAACCCGAACTCGGCGACGCTAATGTGGCTACCGGCCGCACGCGTCGCAACATCGTTTCCGTGGCCGGCAACACGCTGGCTGCCGACAACATCCCCGTCGATGTCTCCCTGTCGTACAACAGCGTGGGCGGCGCAACGGCCAATGGCCTGCTGTCGGGCAACTGGCAGGAAACGGTGGCCAGCCAGTCGCAAGGCGGCTCGCTAACGTGGCTGCCGGTCAGCCGCAACCTGGCCTACCAGTTGCGCCAGGTGCCGGGTAGCAGCCGCCAGCTTCCGGCCGTCTGCGCGCCGCTGGCGGCGCCGGCGCCGATTGCCACGTACCTGCAGGCCACCGCCGGGCAGAACATCCTCGTCACCATGGCCGACCTGCGCCCGACGCAGCCGGCCATCGGGCGCGACCAGATTTATTACAAGCTGGGTCGCTATGCGGCAGAGCCGTTGAAGAACTTCGACGATGCCTGCGAGAACAACGGCCAGAACAAGACGGCCAAGAACGGCACCACGGCCGCGTCGCGCATCGACGATCTCAGCACGTTCACCTGCACCAAGGCCGTGGGCGAAAAGCCCGAGGACATGAAGACGCTGGTGGTGGGTCCGTTTGGCGAGCCGTACCTGACCGATGGCCACCACGCCTTCAGCACGGTCACCGAGGCGCCCACGGGTGGCCCGCAGGCCAAGATGTGGGTCCGCGTGCAGGACAACCTGTCCGGTCTGAATCGCGCCCAGTTCTTCCGCACGCTGCGCGAGCGCAAGCTGGTCTGGCTCAAGGATGGCGAGAACCGCCCGGTCTACCCGGCCGATCTGCCGCGCGGCGTGGGCCTCAACAACGGACTTGGCAACGACCCGTACCGCTCGCTGGTCTACTTCACGCGCGACATCGGCTACGCGCCGCCCACGGGCGCCACGGAGTACACCGAGTTCTACTGGGGAGACTGGCTGCGGACCAAGGTGGATCTGAAGCAGGTCAACCTGGACGACACCGCGACCTATCTCGCGGCTGTGCGTACGGCGTCGGAAGCGATGGTGGCACTGGCACCGGAAGCCATCGTCAGCGGCGACAAGACTGCTGCCACGCTGGGCCGGTTGTCGGCGTTCGGTGAGGCGGAGTTCACCAAGCTGTCGCAGCCGGTGGGTTCGGCATCGCCGGGGAAGCTGCCGTATGCGGTGGATTACCGGTTGAAGTTGAAGCAGTAAGCGGAGAGGCTACCCCGACCGCTTGTTTGCTCCCCTCTCCCACGCAGTGGGAGAGGGTCGGGGGGTGAGGGCCAGCGTTTCACGTGCTAACCATGCATTGGATTAGCGACGGCTTGCCCTCACCCCCAACCCCTCTCCCGCAAGCGGGAGAGGGGAGAAAACCACGGGCAAGCAGATGATCCGCGTACCCGTTTCTGCGTACCCCATCACTCCGGCTGAATCCCTGCCGACTTGATGATCTTTCCCCATTTCTCCGATTCCTGCGACTGGAACTTGGCCAGTTCAGCAGGGGTGTTCGTGAAGACTTCAGTGCCCGTGGTCTTGTAGAACTGCGACGCCGTTTCGCTCTTCGCGGCCTTCACCAGTACCTGGTTCAACTTGGTCACCACGGCGGGCGGCGTGCCGGCCGGGGCGTAGGCCGCGAACCAGTAGCTCATCTCGTAGCCCTTCACGCCAGCCTCGTCGATGGTCGGAACGTCCGGTGCCAGCGGCGAGCGTGCCTTGCCTGAGACACCCAGCGCGCGCAGCTTGCCCGTCTTCACCTGCGGCAGGCCGGTGGCCGTGTCCGTGATCATCATCTGGATCTGGTTGCCGAGCAGGTCGGTGATGGCCAGCGGGTTGCTCTTGTATGGCACGTGCAGCAATTGCACATGCGCCATCTGCTGGAACAACTCGCCGGCGATGCGTGATGAAGAGCTGCCGCTGCCGAAGCTCAGCTTGCCCGGCTCCTTCTTGGCCAGCGCGATGAACTCGCCAACGGTCTTGGCCGGCACCTGTGGATTGACCACCATGATCTGGCCGCCGCGTCCCAGCGCGGTCAGCGGCGCGTAGTCCTTCACCGGGTCGTACGGCAGCTTCTTGAACAGGTGTTCGTTGGCCGCATGCGTGGTGTTGGTGGTGATCAGCACGGTGTAGCCATCGGGCGCAGCCTTGGCCACGTCGCTGGCGGCAATGAAACCGTTTGCGCCGGGCTTGTTGTCCACCACGACCGTGACCTTGCTGTCCACCGTCATGGCCTGGCCGATGGCGCGAGCCAACTGGTCGGTGGCACTGCCTGCGGCGAACGGCACCACAAAGCGCACCGGCTTGTCGGGAAATTCTGCCCATGCGCTCCCTACGGGCAATGCCAGGCACATGGCCCAGGCGGCAATGGCCAGCGGCCTGCGGAATCCGTACATCGTTGTCTCCTCTATCTCTATTCGTTTTGACATGGGGAACGGCTCGGCAATCATGAGGCGCCGCCGGCGAGCCGCGGCGGCAAGGGGATCGGCAAACCCAGCAGCAGGAACGCGAGTGCCTTGCCGTGGGTGTCGAGATTCAATGCATCGTTGACGCCGCCGTCGAGCACGCCATCGATCACGAAGTTCATAGCCTGGATCGACGGCACCACGTAGCGCTTCACGGTGCGCGGTTGTCGCGCGGCGAACAGGGCACGTACGGCATCTTCGGTGACATGGGCGACGAGGTGGTCGAAGTCGCGCGCATCGTAGGCAATGACGCTGATGTTCGAGCGGTCGCCCTTGTCGCCCGTGCGGCCATGGGCGAACTGGTAGAGCGGCGCGGAAATGTCGGTGTTGGCGATCATGGCAGGGTTCCGGTCAGGCGACGAACGCGTGGGTGGCGGTCACCGCATCGCGCGGCACCAGGCACGACGTGGCATTCAGGCGGGCACGCAGCCCCGTGCGCACCCCGCCGCCGCCAGCCGGGCCGCAGGTGTAGAGCGCATTGACCTCGCGCAGCAGTGCCTGCGCCACGGCCTTGTCTTCGTGGGCGAGTGCCACGCGCATGCGCACGTCGCGCGCATCGGCTTCATGCGGTTGCGGCGCGGAGATCATCGCGCCGCTATCGTCGGCGAAGACGCTCAGCACGCCGATCAGGTCGCAACGGATCGGCACGTCGTGCCCGAGTCCCTGCATGCGTTTGCGAACGATGTCCGCCGCGAGTCGCGCACGCGCTGCGGCATTCGGCCCCGCATACGAGATCTCGCCTTCGGCAAACCATCCGCCCTGATGGAACAGGTTGGCCTTGAGTTCGGCCGGGCGCGCATGGCCCCGGATATTGCGCACGGCCACGCGATCGGTGCCGATCTGCTCCACCGTCACCGCGCCGATATCGGCCACAACGTCGGGCGTGAGGTAGGCGCCGGGGTCATGCACTTCGTAGAGCAGTTGTTCCTTCACGGTGCGCAGGTCCACGCATCCACCGGTGTTCGCCGCCTTGAATATCTCGATGCCGCCGTCGGCATCGATCTGCGCGATCGGGAAGCCCACGGCATGCACATCGGGCACGTCCTTCATGCCGGGGTCCGCGAAGTAGCCGCCGCTGACCTGCGCGCCGCATTCGAGCAGATGGCCCGCCATCGTGGCGGCGGCAAGCCGGTTCCAGTCGTCCCAGGCCCAATCGAAATGCGCCATCGCCGGGCCCACGGCCAGCGCGGGGTCGGCCACGCGGCCGCAGACCACCACCTGGGCGCCCTCGCGCAACGCATCGGCAATCGCCCTGGCGCCGATATAGGCGTTGGCGCAGACGAAACGCGTTTCCGGAAACGACTCGCCCACGATGCGGCGCAACATGGCGCGGCCCGCATCGTGCGAGAGATCGTCGCCCTCCACCACGGCCACGCGCGGTGCGGGCAGGCCGAGTTCGGCCGCCAGCGCCAGCACGCGCCGCGCCGCCGCGCGCGGGTTGGCTGCGCCGAAGTTGCCGATGATCGGAATGCCGTGCGTGAGGCACAGGCCCAGCACCGGCGTCAGCAGCAGGTCCAGCAGCGGCTCGTAGCCGTGTTCGGGGTTGTCGCGGCGGGCCAGTTGCGCCAGCGCCAGCGTACGTTCGGCGAGGGTTTCGAAAATCAGTGCGCCGGGGCCGCCTGCGGCGATCAGCGTGCGCACCACGGGCAGGGCGGCGTCGGTACGGTCACCGGAGAAGCCGGCTCCGGATCCGATCAGCAAGGGGGCAGTCATGGGCGTTCGCAGGGTTTCCTATGGGCAGCGATCTCATTCTAGGTGTGCCCGTTGCCCTCGACAAACGGATGATTTGGATTAATCTATCGATCCTGTCGATGAATATTCGCATCCGTCATGCTGGCAAACCTCTCGGTCAAGCATTTGCGCGCCTTCATGGCGTTGGTCACCCATCGCAACTTCACGCGCGCCGCGCAGGCGTGCCATCTGTCCCAGTCCGCGTTCAGCACGCTGATCCAGACGCTGGAGGAGCAGGCTGGCAGTCGCTTGTTCGAGCGCACCACGCGTCATGTGGATCTCAGTGCCGACGGTTATCGTTTCGAGGAAGTGGCGCGGCGCCTGCTGGCCGATTTCGAGAGTGCGTTCGAGGACCTGCGCGACCATGCCGAGCGCCGCAAGGGCCGCGTGTCGATTGCCGCGCTGCCCTCGCTGGCCGGTGGCGACCTGCCGCCGCTGCTGGCCGACTTCCATCGCCGCTATCCCGGCATCTCGCTGGCGCTGCACGATCAACTGGCCGATGGCTGCATCGACATGGTCCGGCGCGGGCAAGCCGATTTTGCGCTGGCGCCCGCGCCAGCCCAGGACACCGACCTGCGCATCGAATCGCTCGTCCATGACAGCTTTCATCTGGTCTGCCCGGCCGATCACCCGCTGGCCGCCAAGCGGCGTATTGCACCCCAGGCGCTCGCTGGCCTGCCATTCATCCAGCTCTCGCGCACAAGCAGCGTGCGCCAGCATCTGGATGCGGCGCTGCATCCGCTCCGGCTCAATGGTGTGATGGAAGTGGAGCACCTGGCCACGGTGGCGGCGCTAGTGGAAGCAGGGCTGGGCGTGTCGGTGGTGCCTGCGCTGGCGCTGTTCCAGTTCCGGCGCGAGGGGCTGGCCGTCCGGCCGATGCAGATGCCCACGCTGGAGCGCGACATCTGCCTGGTTCGGCTCCGGGAGCGCAGCGATTCGGCCGCCGCCGCCGCGATGATCGAATGCCTGCGTGCGCACTACGGCACCAGCACGCCGGCGGCGAAGAAATCGCTCAGAAATGTCCGAGGTAGCCGCCGTCCACGGCCAGTACCTGGCCCGTGACATACGAGGCTGCCGGCGAGGCGAGGAACACCACGGCGCCGGCCACTTCCTCCGGCTGGCCCCAGCGGCCCAGCGAGGTGCGGTTGCGCAGCCATTCGGAGACCGTGTCGTCCTCCACCATCTTCTGGTTCGGCTCGGTGGCGAAGTATCCCGGCGCGACGCCGTTGACCGTGATGCCCTGCCGCCCCAGGTCCGCCGACATGGCGCGCGTCAGCGCATCGAGACCGCCCTTGGTGGCGGGATAGAGCACATCGTTGGCGCGCGCCACCTGCCCCGCAATCGAGCTGACGTTGACGATGCGGCCATAACCCTGCGATGCCATCATCCGTGCCGCATGGCGGCACAGTGTGTAGGGCGCAACGAGATTGGTGTCGAGCATCGCGCGCAGGTCGTCGGCGTCGAGATGGGCCATGCCGTTGCGGTTGCGTGCGCCCGCATTGTTCACGAGGATATCGAGCCGGCCGTGCGTGGCGGCGATCTGGTCGAACGCCGCCGACGCCGCTGCTTCGTCCGTGATGTCGAGTACGAGCGCTTCGGCGCTGGCGCCACGCGCCTGTAGCTGTGCGACGGCATCGGCCACGCGCTGTGTATTGCGCGCGCACACCAGCACGTGTGCACCGGCATCGGCCAGGCCCGTGGCAATCGCCAGGCCAAGGCCCTGCGCGCCGCCCGTGACCAGTGCCACGCGGCCGGCGAGCGAGAAAGGATGTGTGGAGATGGGGGCGGAGATCGGCATGGCGGCCACTATACCGCAGCCTCCTCCCGCCCTTGGCAATGCAGGGACTAGCGGATCAGCTTGCCCGTCGACGAGACGATCGACATCTCGACGAACGACGAACCCGTATGCCGCGTGGCGCTGTAGCTGATGAGGATGCCGCCCAGATCATAGTCGCGCAGCCCTTCCAGCGCGTTGACGAGCTTCTCGCGTGTGGGTTCCGGCCCGGCGCGGCGCAGGCCCTCCACCAGCACCTTGGCCGACATGAACCCTTCCATGCCCGCATTGCTGAGGTCCGCGTTCTGCGCCTTGGCCATGCTGCGATATTCGCTGGCCACGCTCATCTGGCTGGAGTTCATGCCCGGCACCACCTGCGTGATGATCAGGCCCTTGCCGTCCTCACCAAGATCCTTGATGAACGAATCCGCCGCGTTGTTCGACAGCGTCACGAACTGCGCCTGGCTGCCCGCCTTCTTCATCTCGCGAATGATCTTCGCGGCTTCCGACCCCGAGCCGATCACCATCACCGCCTGCGGATTGGCCTTGTTGATACTCGCCACGCCCTGGGCAATATCGCCCATCGGCCGATTGAACGATGCCGTGCCCACCGGCTGCACGCCGCGTGCCTGCAGCGCGGTGTTATAGCCTTCGAACACGTCCTGGCCGAAACCGTCGTTGGCGTAGAAGATGCCGATCCGGCTCATGCCGGACGTGGCCAGGTGGTTGATCGCGCGGGCCACCTCGTCCTGGTATTTCGCGCGCACGTTGAACACGTAGCGATTGACCGGGCGATGCAGCGTGATGGCGCCGGTCAGCGGCGCGATCAGCGGCACCTTTTCGGCGGCGATGATCGGCAGGATGCTTTCGTTCTGCGGCGTGCCTCGCACCATGAACAGTGCGAACACCTTGTCTTCACCGATCAGCTTGCGCACGTTGTCCGGCGTGCGCTTGGCGTCGAAGCCATCGTCATAGGTCAGCAGCTCGATGCGCCGCCCGCCTACGCCGCCATTGGCATTGATCGCGTTGAGATAGATCTGGGCACCGGCGATCTGCTCCTTCACGGACCCCGCGACGGGGCCGCTCACGCCAGCCGACTGGCCGATGCGGATCGTGGACCTGGTGATGCCGGGTTCGGCCTGCGCCGCCATGGGCGCGGCGAATCCCAGCGTGGCGGCAAGCATGCCGCACGCGAATTTTCCTGCATAACGCATTGTGACCCCTCCTGAAGCGCTGGCTTTTTATGATCGACTGCAGCTGCTACGCCGCGCTTTCAGCGCGCACTCTGACGGTGCGCCGCACGGCGGCTCAGGGAAGGTAACTCAAGCGCGTTATTTGTTCAAACGAATGGACAGTCCGGGCACGACTGGCCCGGCCGGGTGTTGTAGCCACAGGACAGCGCCCCCGGGGATAACCCGGGGTTGCGGTCCGTCTTCATCCAGTGTGGCGCAGGCTCAGGGGAATGCCGGTACTGCGGGGTCCAGCCCTGCGAAGCGGGCTTCCGGGTGCGTGGCTTCGAGCAGCGTTTCGATTTCCTCCACGCGGCCACGCGGCACGTCCACCATCAGCAGCAGCTTGCCCGCCTCGATGTCTTTCTCGAAGACGCGCAACCGGCTGTTGGGAGCGGAGCTGCCGATCATGCTCGATGCCCAGGCGCCAAACACCGCGCCCAGCACCGCGAGCACGCCAACGAGGCCCCACTGCGGCGTGTCGCTGACGATCGGGAACATGGCCACCACCACGCCTGCCACGATGCCGACGCCCCCGCCCACCATGAGGCCCATCTCGGCGGCGTGAACGATATCGGAAGTCTGGAACAGGTTCGCCTCGTGCAGCCCGGTCATGTCGGCACCGTCACGGCCCACGAAGTGGATGTGGCGGTTCTCGATGCGGGCCAGCAGCAGGTCGTCCATGGTGCGGCGGGCGCTTGCCAGGTCGGGCAACAACCAGAAGATCCGTTTGCGCATGACTTGCCTCCTCTGTCAGGCCGCCCCGGAACATGGGTATCCGTCAGGGACGGTTTCGTTCGTTCTACTCTCTCCACGCACACAGTGCAAGGCACCGAACGGATCCCTCCGAGGTGACGCGCGCATGAAGGATTCCGCACGTCACCTCGCACTGCATCACGCGGGTCAGAATGTGATCGGCAGGCGCACGGTCACAGTCAGGTCGGGGGTGTCGCGCGTCAGACCGGCTCCCACCGACAGGTTCAGCGTGTACTTGTTGTTGAAGCGGTACGAATAGCCCACCAGCAGCGTGCCCTGCGTGATCCGCACCGAACCCGGCACGGTCTGCCCGTTCTGCTTCGTCGGCCAGATGATGCTCTGGTCGTAGCCGATACTGAACGAGGCATGCTCGTTCAGGGACAGGCCCATGCCGAAGTTGAACTGGAAGATATCTCCCGGCGAGATCTTGCCGAGGAATTCCTTCTCGCCGTTGAGCACTGTGCGACTGATGTTGTCACGCGCAAAGTTGTGCAGGTAGCTGAACGTGCCGAAGAACACCGCCGGGTCGGTCGGCAGCAGCCACGTCACGCCCGGCTGGATCGCCTGGAAGCCAGTACCCGTTGGCATGCCCAGCGGCAGCCCGGTGCCCGTGGTGTTGCTGACGCAGCGCGTCACGCAGTCCGTCACCACTTCGAACGGATCGCGGCCCGTGTTGGATTTGTAGCGCAGCCAGCCGATGAAGAACGGCAGCTTCTCGTTGCCGTAGTTGAGCTGGTAGCGCAGCGTGGCTTCCACATCGCCCAGCCCGCTGCCGCTCGAATTGAACACGTTGTCCACCGCCGTGCCCGTGAACACTTCGCGGCTGACGGTATCGCTGCTGCTGTGCACGTACGGCACCTTGGCTTCGATTTCGAGCCGCTTGGTAATCCCGTAGCGGAAGGCCATCGCGCCGATGTACGTGGAGGTCTTCACCTGCCGCACATCGACCAGGCCGATGAGGACGGCCGGGATCACCGTGTAGCCCACCAGCGCCACGCGGTCGCTCGACGAATAACCGTACTGGAAGCTGGGTTCGACGATGATCTTGCCGGCTGGCGTCAGCACGCCAGGCTGATCGAAGATCGGTGCGATTTCCGGCGGACGCGTCTCGCGCTCGGGCGGACGGCCCACGGGCTCTTCCGCGCCCGCTGCCTCGCCCGGCTGTGCGGCCTGGCCTTCCACCATGCCCTCGGGCGGCGCTGCACTGGGCGCCTGCTGCGCCTGCACGCCCTGCTGCGCGGTGTTGTTGATCTGCGTGGCGCTTGCCGCCGCACCGGCTGCCGCCGCGTTGGTGGCGGCATTGCCGCCCGTCACGCCAGTGCCCTGCATGCCGCGCTTGCGCGCCAGGGTCTCGTTATCGACGGTATGGCTCAATGCGCGGATCGTGGCCTCCTGGTCGGCCAGCGCACGCTTCATGGCTTCCAGTTGCCTGGCCTGTTCGGCAAGCTCCTTCTGCAGCATCTCCAGTTGGCCGGACGCAGGGGGCCCCGCATCCGGAATGTTCTGCGCCTGGGCCATGCCGCCCAGCAACAGCATCGAGCATCCGGCATAGCGGATGCCCTGTAGTGAACGCTTCTTCATGACGTCTTCCTCCCCCGGGACGGCGGGCTTTACTTCAGGGCCCGCACCTGTTCGTTCTTGGCTACACGCGACTACCTCATTGCTGCGGACCTTTGGATCACGCTGTTCAGCGCGGTGTTGGCAAGCTGCGTGCGGAATGCCGCGAGCGTGTTCACACTGGCGTTGAGCGTCATCAGGCTCTGGATGTTCTGGTTGTTGAGATTATTCTGGATCACGGTGCCCGGCATGTTCGCTGCCGCACCCAGGTTTGCGATGTTTCCGGCACCGTTCTGTATGACGGTCATCAACCCGTTGGTGGCTACCGTGCCCGCATTGGCGATGGCCGTCTGCGCCATGCCTGCCGCGCCCGCTGCCGCTGCCGCCGCGCCGGTCGATGCCGTGCTGGCTGCCGTGGCTGCGGCACCCGCCGCGCCCTGCGCCGTAGCCGCTGCGCCGTTGGCCGCGGCTGTCGCGGCCTGGGCTGCCTGTGCCGCTGCCCCTTGCGCCGCCGCCGCTGCGGCCTGTGCGGCCGCCACCGCGGCATTGGCCGCGTTGTTCGCCGCGCTCACGGCCACCGTCACCTGCCCCAGTGCCTGTTGCAACTGCGAAGCCTGCGCCGCCGTCATGGCGCGCACGTCGGGAATCGTGATGCTGGTGGACACCGCCAGCGCGCCGTTGACGAAGACCGCGCGGTCGATGCCGAAGCCGATCTGCAGGCCGCCTGCATCAAACCCGCCACGAGACTCCTCAAGCCGCGCCTGCGCCACCGGCTTCCACTTGGCCATGCCCTTGCGTGCCTCGGACACCGGCGCCTCCGCGTCACGCGTGGCCAGCGTCATGGCGCGGCGCATCGCATCGTCGGAGGGTTGATGTCGGGCCACGGTGGCCTTGTTCACCGGAACGACCAGCGCAGGCGCTTCGGCAACGGTTTGTCCTGCTGCGGCATCGGCTGCCGAAATCCCGGTGTTGGCCACAGCGGCGATCGCGTCTTCCTCGTGCCTTGCCAGCGCGGCCACGGCAGTCGCCACGGCCGTGGCCGCGACAGGTGCCTCGCCCAGCGGCGGCAGTTCGAGCGATACCGGCATCGCTACGAGTTCCACCACGGATGGGACCGCCAGACTGGCACTGCCGACGGCGTCGGCAGCAAGCATGTCGGTTTCCGCATACGCATGGCCGGTACACACCAGGCCCGCCCCCAGCAGCACGGCTGCCGTGGCCGGACCCGCCACGCGCCGGGGCGTTCCCGGCGCGCGTGGTGCGGTTGAATCGGTTGTCTGAACCATGCTGCTCCCCTGCTCAGAAATCCGAGGCGCCATGCTTGGGCATGACGGTGAAATAGAGGCTGTCGCGGTTGATCCCGGTAGAGTAAGGTCCGGTCGGCGCGACACGCCAGTCGGACGCAAGATTAAAACGCGCACTTTCCGTGCGGTTGTGGATCACGAACAGCAGTCCGCTGTCCCAGATCCGCTCGAAGTGCTCGCGCTCCAGCGCGCGTGTGCCGCGTGCCGGGTCGCCAATCAGCACCCGGTTGCCGTTGATCCCCTTCACGACCACAAAGTGGTGGTAGCCGTTCTCCACGATCAGTACGATCGCCGGCACCTTGGCTTCCTCCAGCTTGGAGAGCGGCAGCTCGTAGCCATCGGCCTCGAAGCCGCGCGACGCCAGAAAGCGTTTCATGTCCAGCAGCGAGAATCCCTCGGCCCGGATCTTGGCCTGGTCGCCATTGACGTACATGTTGGCGAAGACGGTCTGCTCGGTGGTCGGAATGTTGTACTGGTACGTCAGCAGCGTGGCCACCGCGGCGGAGCCGCAGCTGAAGTCGTATTGCTGCCGGATGGTGGTGCGAAAGCGTGCCTCGCGCAGGCTGGTGACCGGCACATAGTACGAGTTGCCCTGGTTGCCGGGTACGCGGATCGTATCGGCGCGGGCGTCGTGCATGCCCCCCAGCACGGCCGCCAGGCAGGCGGCTGCCATCAGCAGGCTTCGCATGTTCATTTGAACTGGACGTTGAGAATGGTGGCGTTCTGGATCAGAACGTTATTGCCCGTGTTCTGGATCACCGTGGGCAAGCCGGCCGAGTTGGCGAACGAACCCTCCGAGATCATGTTCTGCCCCGAGTAGGTATTGACCGCCGCGTTGCTGCCCACCATCCCGCGCAGCGTCATATCGTTGACCACGGTTTCCGCGCCGCCACGGACATCGGCGAGCTTGTCTGCCCCCACCGCACGCGAGGCCGTGCCGAAGATGCCGGTCCGGGCTTCCGCCACTGCCACGGCAGTTGTGCCTTCAGGACCCGCGCTTGCTGCCGCTGCCGCCGTGGCGGATGCCTCGGCCTCGGGCGGACCCGCGATGGCCTGTGCGAATGGCCACGCCAGCGTGGCTGTCGCCAGGATCGTGACAACAGTGCGATGCGATCGCATGGTGCGTCTCCTCATGTTCCGGGCCATGCCCCCGTGAGGGCTGCGACACCGGACCTGCAAGCATCTGACGTTGCAGTGCATCCCGGACGCGTTGCCCGGGATGCCCGCGGAAAGCCACATGAGATACCGGACGCCCCGGTCCGCTCTGTTCGGAGCGGCACGGAGCGCACCAGTCGTCTTACCTGCCGACGTTCATGTTGGCTTGCACGTTGACGCTTTGCTGCACCAGCGATGCCATACCGCTGTTCTGGTTGGCGATCATGATGCCGGCTGCCGACTGGCCAACGCTGGTCATGGCGTTGGACATGTTGAACGTGCCTGCATCGACGTAGTTGGTACCGCCAGCACCGCCAGCGCCACCCACTGCACCATTGCCTGCACCGCCCGTGCCGCCAGCACCTGCACCACCCGCACCGCCTGCGCCGCCGGTTCCCGAAGCCGCACCCACTGCACCGTTGCCGGCCGTGGCGCTGCCATTGGTGGCCTGCGTCGAGGTGGCACCGTTGTTGGCAGTGCCGCCAGCGCCGCCCGCACCAGCCGTGCTGGTTTGTGCACCGCCTGCGCCGCCCGTGCCCGAGCCTGCACCGCCGGTGGCTGCGCCCGAGGTGGACGTTGCCGCGCCGCCAGCGCCGCCCATGCCGGTGCCCGCACCTGCCGTGGCCGTTGCCGTGCCCGAACCGCCGGCTGCGCCCGCACCGCCCGTGGCGGTACCGCTGCCGCCAGTGCCCGAACCCGTACCGGTGCCGGTGCCGCTGCCTGCGCCGCCAGCCCCAGCCGTGGCCGTGCCCGTGCCGCCTGCGCCCGAGCCACGCTCGTTGGACGAGTTCGACGCGCCGCTGCTGCCGCCAGCACCCAGGCCACCGCCCAGGCCTGCGCCCAGTGCGCTGCCACCGGAGCCCTTGGCCCAGCCACCGTCACCGCCCGAGCCGCCCTTGGCACCGGACAGCGAGCTGCCGCCCAGACCGGCTGCCGAGCCACCCTTGCCGCCTGCACCCAGGCTGGCCGACAGTGCATCGCCGCCATAGCCCTTGGCATCGCCGCCCGAACCGGCACGGCCGCTTGCGCTGCCGCCACGGCCGCCGTCGCCGGCTTTGGCGCCGCCGTTCCAGGCCGCACCAGCGGTGGCGCTGCCGTTGGTCGCGGAACCGCCGCTGCCACCCGAGCCGCCATTGCCGCTGTTGCCGCCATTGCCGCCGTCACCGCCGGTGCCGCCGTTTCCGGTGCCACCATAGCCCTTGCCGCCAGCGCCGCCCGCCGCACCAGCCGCACTGCCACTGTTCGTGGCGTAGTTGCCGATGTTGCTGATCGAGTTGCCCGACACGGCGCCGCTCAGCTTGCTGATGGCGAGTGCCTTGCTGCTGTTGAACGCGTTGCTGAAGTTCGCGGTGGCGGTGCTGCCGTTGGCTGCCGCTGCGTTACCGAGGCCGCCCACATCCTGCTTGGTGCGATTCTTGGAGTTGGTGTTGGTTTCCGTCGAGGTCCGCGTGTACGTCGAGCTCTTCGTCGACGACAGGGTGTTGGTCTTCGTATCGGTGCTGTTGTCCTGGTAAGTCTTTGAATATTCGTTGGCCGAAGCGCCTGCCCCACTCTGCGTGGAGGTTGCCGTTGCGGTAGCCGTCGTGCTATTGCCGTCGATGTTGTTCGTCGGGTTTGCCATTGCCTGACCAGCGAAGCCCATCGCAATGCCTACTGCCGACGCGAGTAAAGTCTTTTTCATTCGAAGCTCCCAGGAAGTTTGGTACTGCGGCTCAACCCTCCGGCCGGCGCTCTCGAGAACATCGGCTGGAGGTTCAGGTCCGGCTTGATGACCAGACCGGGACTCCCCTGCGCATATTCAGTGCCAGCCACACCGCCTTGGTGCGTAATCCATTGAAATACAAAGGCTGGCGGGTTAGGAGCGGGGAACTTCGCGCACCGAAACGGGCATGTCGGCAGGGGGAAACCTGTGCTTGGGAGGAGACATGTCACAGCGTTGTGACACGGGTTTTGGCCGGTTGCCGGACGCTGCGCCGCGATCGCAGGAAATCAGTCCTGCAATCAAGGAGTTAGCGCGTACCTCCGCACAAACCCGCATGACCACGCGACGTAACGGTCATGAAACAACGGTACAGCGGTGGTCCCTATGCCGCTCGGGGGGTGACGGGGAACCCGCGCGCCGGGCAAGCGGTGGCGAAAGCGCCCCCATCGTCGCCGTGCGGCGCAATGCTGCCCGTGCGGCGTCTTTTCTTGCGCAAAGCGTTGGGCGTTGCCGCTCACAGGTGCCCTCGCGTCTCATGCGCCACGGGCAGGTTTCATGCTACGCTCTATGTCTGATTTAAAGTACATTAGTCGGATCAACGCATTCGCAAGGGCAACCATGAGTGAAGCCGTCGTTCCCCTGTATCACCAGATTTACGTGGTGCTGCGTCAGCAGATCGTGGAAGGCCGTTTCGGCCAGGGTCCGCTGCCGGGCGAGATCGATCTCGCCAAGCAGTTTCACGCGTCGCGCGTGACCATGCGCCGCGTGTTCGACCGTCTGGTACAGGAAGGTCTCGTGCGCCGCCATCGCGGTCTGGGCACGTTTGTCAATCCGCACCCGGTCAAGCCGCAGTCCACCGAGTCCGAGAAGTCCACGAGCCTGCTGGGCACCATCATCGAGATGGGCGAGAAAACCTCCGTCAAGGTGATTTCCATCGACGAGGTACATGCCACGCCCGAAGTGGCCGAGGCCCTGCAGATCCAGGTAGGCGATCCGGTCATGAAGGTGGTGCGCGTGCGCCACTACAAGAGCCGTCCGCTCTCGCACATCACCGTGTACCTGCCTGCGGACCTGGGCCGCTCGCTCTCGCGCAAGGACATGGAAACCACGCCGATGCTGCGCCTGCTGGAAGCCGCCGGCGTGGAACTGGGACGCGCCTCGCAGGTGCTGACCGCACGGCTGGCCGACGTGGTCGTGGCGCCGCTGCTCGACGTACCCGTGGGCGGCGCCCTGCTGGCAGTACGCCGCGTGGTGCTGGACAAGGCAGGCCGCCCCGTACAGTTGCTGATGGGTCAGTATCGCCCCGACCGCTATGAGTACCGCATGGAGTTGTCTCCGATGGGCGGCGGCGACAGTGCCAACGTCTGGGTGGAAAACGAAACCCGCACCGGGTTGCGCGACTGACGCACCGGGCGCTGGCCGCGGACACGTTCCGCCGCCAGCGCGCCTCCCGCCCGGCCCATTCAGCCCTACTTCCCTGGGCTTCTCGGCACCGACGTTTCCGGGCCATACTGCGCACTCCTGATCACAATCGTGGAGCCCCCGCCATGCCAGTTGTTCGCCCGGGCCGGCATCAGCCAGCCCGCCAGCCAGTTGCCGCATCCGTCCGCTCTGCCAGCCAAGCACCCGTGATGCATCGTGGAAGACGCTGGCTTGGCGCCACGTGCCTCGCCCTGATCTCGATGGCCGCCACGATCCCCGCACACGCCGCCGTGGCGGGCGGCAAGCCGATCCGGATCCTAGTGGGTGCATCGGCCGGTGGCACCACGGATACGCTGGCGCGCACCATCGCGCAGGAGATGTCGCAGACCCTGAACCAGTCCGTGGTGGTGGAGAATCGTCCCGGCGCCGGTGGCAACATCGCCGCCGATATCGTGGCCAAGAGCGCAGCCGATGGCACCACGCTGCTGATGAGTTTCACGAGCCATACCATCAACGCCACGCTCTACAAGAAGCTGCCGTTCGATCCCGTGCAGGATTTCACGCCGCTCATGCTGGTGGCCACCGTGCCCAGCGTGCTGGTGGCCACGCCGAAGCTGCCCGCCAACAACATCCCCGAGCTGATCCGGCTGGCCAAGTCACAGCCGGGCAAGCTCAACTTCGGTGTCGGGTCGATGGGTTCGTCGGTCCATCTGGCCGGGGACATGTTCAAGATGATGACGGGCACCTACATCGTCAACATCCCCTACAAGGGCACCACGCCGGCCGTGACCGATCTGCTGGCGGGCCAGGTGGACCTGATGTTCGCGAGCACGCTCAATGTGGCGCAGCACGTGAAAGCGGGCAAGCTCAAGGTACTTGGCGTCACCAGCCCCGCCCCGTTGCCGCAGTTCCCCGGCGTGCAGCCGATCGGTGCCACGGTGAAGGGATTCGAATCCAGCGCGTGGTTCGGCCTGTTCGGCCCGGCCAACCTGCCGCCGGACGTTGCGCAGGCGCTTTACCAGGCCGCGCGGCGCGGCATCGACGAGCCGTCCGTGCGCAAGCGGCTGGAAACGGATGGCGCCGAACCCAGCGGCATGCCGCCTGCCGAGTTCGCGAACTTCGTGAAGCAGGACGTGAAGCGTTGGGCCACTGTGGTCAGGTACTCCGGAGCCCAGCCGGAATGACGGTGATTGGCGGCGGCACCGCTCCCGTCGGGACCCATCCCGCCACGCTCGCGCAGAAGCTCGTGGCGCGCGCAGCGGGCGTGGATGCCGTCACGCCAGGCAGCATCGTGATGTGCAAGGTCGATCTGGCGATGGCGCATGACTCCAGCGGACCCCGGCGCGTGGCGCCGCTGCTGCGCGAACTGGGCGCTACGGTGTGGGACCCTGCGCGCTTCGTGGTGGTCACCGATCACTACGTACCCGCCGCTGACGCCGAGGCCGAGACCATCGTCCAGTTCACGCGTGACTGGGCGCGCCAGTCCGGCATCTCGAACCTGATCGACAGCCAGGGCATCTGCCACGTGGTACTGCCCGAGCGCGGCCACGTGCTGCCGGGCCGCTTCATCGTCGGCGGAGACAGCCATAGCCCCACTGGCGGCGCGTTCGGCGCCTACATGTTCGGCATCGGCGCCACGGAAATGGCTGGCGTGCTGGCCACGGGCGAAATCTGGCTGCGCGTGCCGCAGACCATCCGCATCGAATGGCATGGCGAGCTTGGCATCGGGGTCTGCGCCAAGGACATCATGCTGCATCTGTGCGCCACGCTCGGCATGGCCGGCGGCCGCTACGAAGCCGTGGAGTTCACCGGTGACACCATCGCCGCGCTGTCCATGCAGGAGCGCATGACGTTGACCAACATGTGTGCCGAACTTGGCGCGCAGACCGGGTTGATCGCGCCCGATGCCACCACGCTGGCGTGGCTGGCCGATGCGGGGGTCGATCCCGCGACGCTGGCCGCCATCGATCCCCTGCAATGGCGCAGCGATGATGAGGCACCGGTTCTTGCCGCACACCGCTTTGACGCTGCCGCGCTCAGCCCCCAGGTGGCCGCACCGCACAGCCCCGCCAACAGCGCGCCGGTGGCGCACACGGCGGGACAACCCATCGACATCGCCTACCTGGGCGCGTGTACCGGCGCCAAGCTCGACGACCTGCGCATGGCCGCGCGCGTGCTGCGTGGCCGCAAGGTGGCCCCTGGCATAAGCCTGCGCGTGGCGCCCGCTTCGGTGCGAGACCAGCAGCAGGCCGAGCGCGAGGGTACGCTGGGCGTGCTGCTCGATGCTGGCGCCCAGTTGTTGCCCAATGCGTGCAACGCCTGCGCAGGCTATGGCCTCAGCCGGTTTCCGGAAAACAGCCGCGCCATTGCGTCCACCGCGCGCAATTTCGCTGGCCGGATGGGCGATGCGGGCAGCGCCGTCTGGCTGGCCTCACCGATGACCGTCGCCGCCACGGCCGTGACGGGCCAGATCACCGACCCGCGTCAGTTTCTCGCATGAACGTAGTTCCCGAAGTGTCTCCTGCACTCAGTACGAAAGACTGCAAACCCGGCCGCATCTGGCGCTTTGGCGACGACGTGGATACCGATGCGATGGCGCCCGGCCTCTATATGAAGGCTGGCATCGATGCGCTGGCCCAGCATTGCCTGGAAAACCTGCGGCCCGATTTCCCGGGCAGTGTGCGGCATGGCGACATCGTCGTGGCGGGCGGCAACTTCGGCATGGGATCGTCGCGCGAGCAGGCCCCGCAGGCCCTGCGCCACCTTGGCGTGGCAGCGGTGCTGGCGTCGTCCTTCTCGGGATTGTTCTACCGCAACGCCATCAACCTGGGCCTGCCGGTTTTGGTGTGCCCGCATGCCGAGGCACTTGCCGACGGCGCGCGCGGCACGTTCGATCTTGCGACGGCCAGCGTATGGCTGGCGGACGGATCAAGCGTGGCCTGCGAACCCGTGCCCGATTTCCTGCGCGCCATGCTGGAAGCGGGCGGCCTGGTGCCGCACCTGAAGGCGCGATTGAAGGGCGGGGGCTGAACCACCCGACTCAGCGCGCGACCTGACCCGGCGTAAATGCCGCGCCCCCGATGCCGCCGCGCGGCCAGTTCAAACCCGGCCGGGTCGAGGCGCAATCGGCCTCGCGCAGCAACGCCATGGCCTCGTCGTCGCTGACCTGGGTGAAATCGAGATAGAACGCGCCCACGGCGGCAAAGCTGGCGGGCGAGTTCAGGCACACCACCTCATCGGCGGCAGCGCGCAATGTTTCCAGCCCGTCCGGCGACCCCACAGGCACGGCGGCGACGATGCGCCCCGCACCGGCGATGCGCGCGGCATCGAGCGCTGCACGCATCGTGGCGCCAGTGGCCACGCCATCGTCCACCACAATCACGCATCGCCCCGCCATGGCCGCCACGGGCCGCCCCTGGCGATACCGCTGCTGGCGGCGGCAGATCTCGCCCAGTTGCCTGCCCCGTTCCGCATCGAAGGCGCCCGACTCCACCGCACGGCTAGCCCAGGGGTTGTCGTTAATCACCGTATGCGGATCGCGTCCGCTCGCGTCGCCCTCTACCACGGCGCCGAGCGCCAGTTCCGGATAACCCGGTGCGCCGATCTTGCGCACCAGCAGGATGTCGAGCAATCCGCCGATGGCACGTGCCACTTCATAGGCCACCGGCACCCCGCCGCGCGGCAGGGCGAGCACCAGCGCCGCATCGCCATCGGGTGTCCGGGTGTATCCGAGTTCGACCAGCTTGCGGCCCAGGTACTGGCCTGCCTCGCGACGGTCGGCAAAGCATGGCGGCAGGCTCATGGCAGGTCTCCCGGAATAGGGAAGCGAAAGGCTTGGCAGCGATGTGAGGAGCCGCTTCACGTCGAAGGCTCCACAGGCAATATAGTCCGGCGCCATCGCAACGGCGGGAAGAATGGGAAATTCATGGGCGCCGCGGAATGTTGCGCTGCGGCAACCTGGGGCGGCCTATCGCCCCGATAGCGGCAAGCGATTAATTACCGATGTGAAACAGTCTTTTCGGGGAAGGGGTGATGATCCCGGCGGGGTCGATGCGTAGGATTGCTGCATGGCGGCAATTCAGCCGCGCCCGACAGAGCGAGATCCACCATGAACCCCCAGAACCTCTCCCGCACCGACAACGTGGCCGATCAACCGGAAGCCGATCTGGACATCCCGTTCGGCTCGCTGGATGCCGCCGCCATGGCCGAACTGCCTTACACCTTCCGGCAATCCGGCACATGCACGCGCTACTACCAGGAGTTCTTTGGCTGAACGCTTCGGCTGATCCGGTACGGTCGTCAGTACGTCTTGTACGGCAGGAACTTGCCGGACATCTCGATCCGGACGCGGTCGCCGTTCGGATCGGCCTCGCGATGCAGGTCCATGCGGAAATCGATCGCGCTCATGATGCCGTCGCCAAACTCCTCGTGGATCAGCGCCTTGAACGTGGTGCCGTAGACGCTGACCAGTTCGTAGAAGCGATAGATCAGCGGGTCAGTGGGCACTTCCGTCGGCAGCGAGCCCTTGTAGGGCACCGTGCGCAGCCACGGCTCGGCTTCGGCCGGCAGGTCGAAGATATCCATGACGGCCCGCGCGCCGGCCTCGTCGAACGTCATCTGCCCCAGGCAGGCAGCAGTCGTCCATTCCTTGCTCTTGCCCACCTTCTCGGCCACCTGTGCCCAGGTGATGCCGCGCGTTACCTTGGCCTCGATGATGAGGTCGGTCACATCGCTTCGATTCATGTCGGTCTCTCCGGTTGTCGTACAGGGGAAGCCCGGAGAGAACGGCGCGGCCAGTCTGGCGCGTGGATTGGCCTCGGCTAGTGTGGACGCTCGATGACCGCGACGGCATCGCGGGCACCGCTGTCGAACCGGGCTCGGGCGAACTCGGGCACCGCAAGCGGACTGAGCCCTTCCAGCGCCTGCAGCACCAGCACGATGAACATGACCGGCATGACGTCCTCCCTCGGGAATACGGCAAACAGAGTCGGCGCAAGCTTCGTGCCATCGGCACGCACCGCCGTGGGGAACGCCAGGAACACCCGCCAGCGTCCCGCCATGGATAAAGCGTACCCGTTTCTGCGCATCGCCGGGCGAGTCACTGTTCGTGCCGATACAGATGCCGGCCGCCCCAACGCCCGGCAAACGTTGCGAAAGTCATTTCCGATGTAACGCCACATTATTGGCCGCTGACGTGTCAGAGATCGTCCGGGCGTGTGGGTCACATTCCCGCCAGCCGTTACGGGACAACGGTTTGCGGCGGCCGGGGCGGGGCGTTTTTCCACGCGGACACGAGCGGGGGCATGTGAGACAGCCTTACAAGTGCAACCGCGTCCGCGCCGATCGCACCGCTAGAGTGAAGCCGTCGTCCACACGCATCGAACAACGGAGTCCCACATGAAACGCGCAATTGTCCTGGCCCTTCTGCTGACCACCACCAGTGCCCTGCTTTCGGCCTGCATCGTCGTACCGCCCCGCGGCGGCTACCACCACCGCTACTAAGCGGCAGTTCCTCGAAACGGACTCAAGGAGAACTCAATGAAACGCCAAATCCTGCTTGCCGCCGCCGTGCTGACCACCGGTAGCCTCTTCGGTCTGATGTCGCCCGCCGCCGAGGCGCATGACCACGGCTACTACAGGAACGCGCCGCCCCCACCGCGCCACGAAGTTCGCCCGCCTCCGCGTCCGGGCAGCGCATGGGTGCCGGGCCACTATGACCGGGTGCGCGGCAACTACGCCTGGCGCGGCGGCCACTGGGAGGCATCGCGCCCCGGCTATCGCTATGTGCCGGACCGCTGGGTACGCGGTCCGCACGGTTGGTACCAGCAGCGGGGCCACTGGTCGCGATAAGGCGGCCACCCAGGGTCCGACGCCGAGGTAAGTCAGTACATGCTCCTGCGTTGAACCCTGTACCGATGGTTGAAGCGGGCCGGACTCATTGGGCGTGAGGTCCGGCCCGCTGCCATTCCGGAGGTGGTTGCAAGCCGGGTGGCCGCGACTAGACACCTTTTTTTGCATTCGTGCCGAGGAACGATTTTTATCTCATCCTTTTGCACTAGACTGCGCGCCGCCTATTAAGGCGTCGCTACAAATCGTGACGATCGGAATAGTTTTCAACGGGTTTCATTAATGCGCCACCACGCATGATTTCTCTTAATGCCACACCCCCCATGTGGGTGACGAATAGATAATCAGAAAGCGATTTTCTTTCAATATGGTTGCACGGCTGAAACACTTTCTTCAGTGGATGTATCAACAGTGCAACCACCGCGCCACGCCATGTCGGATGGCGTCTGACATACTTTGCGAGCCAAAAGTATGGCATCGGCAATGGATTATGTAGGGCGGTGCATTACAACCCGGCCTCCACCGTTATCCACCTGCTTGCATTCGTTCGGACCAGCCCATAAGATGAATTCAAGTTTCCAAATTCAGGAGCGAGTTTTTTCGGGTAAGGGTACGGGTCATACTTCCGGTCACGCGGACAAGCCCCTCTGACAAATGGGCGTCGACAGACACGGAAGCACAGGGTTACGGCTGTTTTTTCGCGGCACCATCACCGGTGGCCGCCAGATGGCCGCAAGCGCATTCCCCTCACGCAAAGCGTCCCGCATCTCACCCATAAACGGGGAGTCAAGAAGAATGAACGCCTTGCTGATCGAGGAGCATCCGCTGCTCCGGCTCGGGCTGTTGCAGATGCTCGAGACCATCCAGGAATCCGGACACGTACTGGCGCTTGCGCCCGGCGACATCCACCGTCTGGAGACACCGCACCGAAACGCCGACCTGCTGGTCTTCGGCATGCCCGCCGACCAGGCCCTTGGCTGGGAGCAGCTGGAACAGGCGCGGGACCGCCTGGCCCCGCAACGCATCCTGATCCTGGCCGACATGCTGCCGCTGCATGTACCGAACGCAGACGCCGCGCGTGGCATCTGCGGCTGCCTGCCGAAATCGGCCTCGCTCGCCGTGATCGAAGCCGCGATGCGGCTGGCCGTCTCCAGCGTGCAAGGGTTGATGTTCGCCGGTGAGTCGGCCGCACCCGCCGTGGCATCGCGCTCGGCCATGCCGGCGGCGACGTCGCTGGCTTCGGCTGCGCCGCTGCCGCTATCGGCTGTCCCGGCAACGGACCCGGCATCGCCATCCGCGTGCGCCAGCGCCATGCGCGCCGCTGTGGCCGTGCGCGACCTGACCAGCCTGCGTCCGGGCCAGCCCATCGCCGCGCAACCTGCGGTGCCGGCCTCCAGCGTGCAACGGGCCGAGGAAGAGCCCAGCTACGACGAAGCCGAAATGCTCAAGATCACGCCGCGCCAGTACGAAGTGCTGGTGCTGCTGGCCCGGGGCTATCCGATCAAGACCGTCAGCCGCATGCTCAATATCTCGGTGGCCACCGTAAAGAGCCACGCCTGCACGCTCTACCAGCGCCTGAAGGTCCGCAACAAGGGTGAGGCGGTCTACGCCGCCCTGCAGCGCGGCGCCACGCTGGAATGGGTCAGCGGCGATGAGCATGCGGCGAGGATCCAGCCTGGGCGCAGGGATGAGCGGTTTGTGGCGACGGGTACTGCAGCCACGCTCTGACCTCGTCGTACTCCCCTCTCCCTCTGGGAGAGGGGTTGGGGGAGAGGGCTGGAGGTTCTGCTTGCCGACCACGTAGCAATTTGAACTGCTGGCCCTCTCCCCCGCCCCTCTCCCGCACAGCGGGAGAGGGGAGTAA
>NZ_SCMX01000076.1 GCF_005503625.1 Cupriavidus sp. 2SB
CGGCTGGCCCTCTCCCCCAACCCCTCTCCCGCCATGCGGGAGAGGGGAGCTGATTTACCCCGGAATCATCCCCGTCAACCAATACGCCTGCACCATCGTGATCACCCCCACGATGAACGCAAACAGCAGGCTGTGCTTCACGGTGAAGCGGAACAGTTCCGACTCCTTGCCCACCAGTCCTGTTGCCGCGCAGGCCACGGCAATGGATTGCGGCGAGATCATCTTGCCGGTGACGCCGCCCGTGGTGTTGGCTGCAACAAGCAGCGTGTCCGAGACGCCGATCTGATGCGCGGTGGTGTGTTGCAGCGAGCAGAACAGCGCGTTTGAAGACGTATCGGAGCCGGTCAGGAACACACCGAGCCAGCCCAGCAGCGGCGAGAAGAACGGGAAGGCCGCGCCCGTGCCGGCCAACAGCAGCGCCAGCGTCGAAGACATTCCCGAGTAATTCGCGACGAATGCAAACGCGAGCACCAGTCCAATCGAGAGAATCGGGCGGCGCAGTTCGAGCAGCGTTTCGAAGAACGTGGTGATGGCGTCGCGTGGCTTCATGCGCAGCAGAATCACCGAGATGATCGACGTCAGCAGGATCGCGGTGCCCACCGCCGACAGCAGATCGAGCTTCATCACGGCTTCGTAAGGCTTGGGCGAAGCGACGATCGGTGCGGTCTTGATGACGAGCTGATCGAGCATCGGCACCTTGAACTTCAGCACCGTGCCGGCCAGCGCGCCGTTGGCGGCGAACAGTGCCTTGAAGGACGGCAGGCTCCACACCGTAACGATGGCGGTCAGGATGCCGAACGGCGCCCAGGCGCGCACGGTCTGCCCGAACGTGTACGGCGACGCCTTGCGTTGCGACGGTGTCCCCATGCCGCCACTCATTCCGCCACCCATGCCAGCCATCGCAATCGTGCCGCCCGCACCGACGGAACCGCCAGCCGTTTGCGATGCCGAACGCGGTTGCCAGATACGCAGGAACGCGGCCAGCGAAATCAGGCTCACCAGTGCAGAGGTGATGTCCGGCAGTTCCGGCCCGATATGGTTCGACGTGAAGTATTGCGTCACGGCAAAGCTGCCACCCACCACGAACGCAGCGGGCCACGTCTCGCGCACGCCTTTCCACCCATCCATCATGAAAACGAGCCAGAACGGCACAGCCAGCGAGAGCAGTGGCAACTGACGGCCTGCCATCGCGCCGATATGCATCGGATCGATCCCGGTCACCTGCCCGGCGACGATGATCGGAATACCCATCGCGCCGAACGCCACGGGTGCCGTGTTCGCAATCAGGCAAAGGCCGGCAGCGTAGAGCGGATTGAAACCCAGGCCGACGAGCAGCGCAGCCGTGATCGCCACCGGCGCGCCGAAGCCTGCCGCACCTTCGAGAAACGCGCCGAATGCAAAGCCGATCAGCAGCATCTGCAGTCGCTGGTCATCGGTGATCGACAGCACCGATGCGCGGATGACATCGAACTGGCCGGTCTTCACGACGATCTTGTAGAGGAACACCGCCGTGACGATGATCCACGCAATCGGCCACAGGCCATACGCAAAGCCAAAACCGGCTGCGGCCAGCGCCTGCGGTGCGGGCATGCCATAGGCGAGGATCGCCACGGCCAGTGCCAACGCCAGCGTGATGGCGGCGGCCACATGGCCCTTCATGCGCAGGATGGCCAGCGCGACAAAGAAGAAGATGATGGGGATGGCCGCCGCGAGCGCGGACAGCCACAGGCTGCCGAGCGGCGTATAGATCTGGGTCCAGGCTTGCACTGGTGGTCTCCTTGGTGGTGTGTCGGTTCTTTGAACTCTTGTGCGGCGGCTGCGCGCGTGGCGTGCCGCTACTCGGGTTGGTCGCGTTCGGCCAGCAGATCCGAGAGGCTCTTTGGCGCGGGCGTGAGCGGCTTGCGATGCTGCGTCCATCCCATCTGCGCAGACGGCGTCAGCGCGCGCAGGCGCGTGGCGGCCCAGCGGAACACGCGATACGCAGCAGGATGCGCGAACGCGCCGCTCCAGAAGCGCCAGACCAGATGCTCGCGTCGGCTGAACTTCGCGCCTTGTCCCTTCAGCGGATGCGGCACGGCCTCGTCGGGATCACGATTCGATTCGGTGCGTAGGCGCACCAGCAATTGCGGAATCGGAATGCGCACGGGGCACACTTCGCCGCACGCGCCGCACAGGCTCGATGCCGTGGCGAGATCCGCCGTGGCGTCGAGACCCAGCAGATGCGGCGAGATGATCTTGCCGATAGGGCCTGGATACGTGGTGCCGTAAGCGTGGCCGCCAATGCGCGTATAGACCGGGCAATGATTCATGCACGCGCCGCAGCGGATGCATTGCAGCGTGGCGCGCAACTGCGCGTCGGCATACGCCTGGCTGCGACCGTTATCGAGCAGCACGAGGTGCACTTCACGCGGGCCATCCTGCTCGCCCGGTTTGCGCGGGCTGGAGATCAGGTTGAAGTATGTGGTGATCGGCTGGCCCGTAGCGGAACGCGTCAGCAGGCTCGAGAGCGGCACGATGTGGGCAAGCTTCGCTACAACCTTTTCCATGCCCATCACGGCCACATGTACATCGGGCACCGTGGTGGAGAGCCGGCCATTGCCCTCGTTTTCCACGAGCCACAGCGTGCCCGTATCGGCAGCGGCGAAGTTGACACCTGACAGGCCGATATCGGCTTGCACGAATGCCTGCCGCAGCGCGCGGCGACCCGTCTGGATCAGGTCGTCAACATCTTCGGTGTAGGGCGTGTCGGGGATGTTCTGCTCGAACAGCGCGGCGATATCGGCCTTGGTCTTGTGGATCGCCGGCATCACGATATGCGAGGGCTTTTCGCCAGCCATCTGCACGATGTACTCGCCCATGTCCGACTCGATGCAGTCGATGCCACGCTCGGCGAGGTAATGGTTCAGCTCCATTTCCTCGCTGGCCATCGACTTGCCTTTGATCACGCGTTTCGCGGCGTGCCGCTGGGCAATACCGTGGATGATCGCGTTTGCTTCCTCGGCAGTCTCGGCCCAATGCACTTGCACGCCAGCGCGAGTGAGGTTGGTTTCGAGTTGCGTCAGCAGGTCAGGCAGATTGGCGAGCGCGTGCTGGCGAATGGCTTCACCGAGATCGCGCAGGTGTTCGAGTTCATCGCCATCGGGAAACTGTACGGCGCGCTTCTGCTGCAGGAAGTCCATCGCACCGCGAAAGCTCTTGCGCAGCTTGGGATCGTCGAGCGCCTCGCGGGCGCGTGCGCGGAAATCGGCCGAAGGCACGAAGTGCAGGGTTTGCTGGCTCATTGCGCGGCCTCCGGTTGCAGGGCGACATCCACGTCGTTGACGATCACCACCCATAGCTGGCGCGGACCATGCGCGCCGTAGGCCAGCGTCTGCTGGATATCGGAAGTCTTCGACGGACCGGAGATCATCACCAGATTGGTTGGCAACCCAGCGCCCCAGTTTTCGGCGCGCACCGCGCCATGCAGGTCGGGATGTAGCGTGGAGGCATACACCAGCGCAATGTGAATCGGCGGCACAAGAGACATCGTGCGCGGCGAGCCACTGTCGGGCGTCACGATGAGCGTGCCGGTAGCGGCCAGTCCGGAACGTGCGACGGTGAAGCCTGCATCGATGGTGTCGAACAGTTCGGCTTTCCACGTATCGATGGGGCAGTCGAAGGTCACGGCGGATGTGCTTGCGGGCAGCGCGGCGACCAGTGCTGCACCTTCGGGTCGCTGTGTGTCGAGCAACAGGCGGCGCACGCCAGCGTCAGCGAGACGTTGCGCAACGCGCGCGGGCCAGCTTGTGGCATCGGCACAGATCACATCCGCATGCGAGGCCGAGAGCGCGGCCTGCATCGACACCATCATCGTGGAAAGGGAGGGTCGCTCGCCGCGACGCGTATCGAAGTGCTGATCGATGCGACGATCAAGCGCGGCGGTATCGGCGGCCAGCGATTGGCCCGATGTCGGCACGGCGGCCCGCAGGCGGCCGAGCATGCGTTCGCGTGCGCTCATCGCGGTCATGCGGCACCTCCGGTGCGGCGCCACAGGAACGACGCCAGATGCTCCACGGGCAGCGGCGCGCCGGCATGGGCGGCTGCATGACCGATGTTGAGCAGGCAGCCGCAATCGGCGGAGACCAGCCGGTCGCAACCGGTGGCGCAGGCGGAGGCCACCTTGTCGCGCACCATCGCGCCGGAGATATCGGCGTGCTTGAGCGAGAACGTGCCGCCAAAGCCGCAGCATTCGGATTCGCGCTCGTGCTCCACGCGCGTCACGCCGGGCAGTGCATCGACCAGCGCCACGCCATGCACACGCGTCCCCATTTCTCGCCGCGCCGCGCAGGAGGTGTGCAGCACCACGCGCTCGTGATCGCCAGCGGGCAGATCGTCGAAGCGCACATGCAGCACGTTGAGCAGGAATTCGGCGAGTTCGTAGGTGCGGCTGGCGATGTCGCTGGCCAGTGCAGCCGTCTCGGGATCCTCCGCGAATAGCGTGGGCCAGTGGTGACGCATCATGCCGCCGCACGAGCCGGACGGCACGATGATCGGCCATGGCTCGCGGAACAGGTCGAGCTGCGCGCGCGCTACCTTGCGCGCTTGCTCGGGATTGCCACTGCTGTAGGCCGGCTGGCCGCAGCAACTCTGGCCGCGCGGAAAGTGGACAGTCAGCCCTTCGCGCTCCAGCAGGCGTACGGCATCGAGGCCGGCTTGCGGGACGAACAGGTCGACGAGACAGGTGCCGAACAGATACACCTGCGACGGGGCGGTTGTGGGGTATTGCCTGGATTGCATTGTCTGCCTCCGGATGGCGCCGCTGCGCATTCCGGTCTGGGGCGGGCGCGGCAACATTTTTGAGCGCATAATTCCCGCTCTCGCGCCGGAGTACAAATTGGTTGGGCCAATTTTGTCTTGACGCGTTGGCAGACAGAAAGGAAGGAGCGATGGGAGGGGTGCGCAACCGCGTGGAAGACATCATGCGCAGGATGGAGACCGCGTTGCTGGACGGCACGTGGCCGGTCAACGCGCGCCTGCCTGCGGAGCGTCTGCTGGCGGAGCAATATGGTGTATCGCGCAACACCATCCGCGAGGCCATTCAGCGCCTCGCGGCGCGGGGCCTGCTGCAAAGCCGACGCGGGGCGGGTGTGTACGTGACCGATCAGTTGCGCACGGGTATCGCGTCGCCCTGGGGCCAGTTGGTAGCCGACCATCCTGCGCTGCGTGACGACATCCTCGAATTCCGGCGCGTGCTGGAAGGCGCGACGGCGTACTTCGCCGCGCTGCGCGCGGACGCGTCGGACCTCAAACGTATACGGGGGTTGATGAAGGCGCTGGAGGCATCGCGCGCGGACGACGACAAGGCCGCCGAGGCCGATGCCGATGCAAAACTGCACGACGCCATTGCGCTGGCTTCACACAACACGATGTTCCTGCACCTGCACACCAGCGTGATCGGCATGTTGCGGGAGCACATCACCATCAATGGCACTGGATTGCGCGAATCGGATGCCGATTCATCGGACCTGCTGCTGCTTCAGCACCGCACGCTGTGCGACGCCATCCTGTCACGCCGGCCCGAAGAAGCCCGCACGGCGATGCAGACTCATATCGATTTCGTGCGTAGTCGCGTGGAAAGCGACCAATCGTAACGAGATTGGTCGTACCAATTTCTGCGTACGACATCCCTATGGAATCAACGAGTTAACAAATCGCCGTTGCGGCTATACCAGCTCGGCGTTCACCAGTTCGCGCTTCAGGTAGGCGTAGAAGATGGGGCCGGCGATCACGCCCGGGATGCCGTAGATCGTTTCCATCACCAGCATCACGGTCAGCAGTTCCCACGCGGCGGCCTGTATACGCGCGCCGATGATCCGCGCATTCAGGAAGTATTCGAGCTTGTGGATGACCACGAGGTAAAGCAGCGAGACGATGGCGATCGGCAGCGACACCGACAGCGACGCAATCACAATGGCCGTATTCGAGATCAGGTTGCCCAGCACCGGCAGCAGCCCGGCAACGAACGTGATGACGACCAGCGTCTTCGACAGCGGCAGGTGCTGGCCGAACAACGGCATCACGATCAGCAGGTAGGCCGCGGTCAGCGACGTATTGATCAGCGAGATCTGGATCTGCGCAAAGATGAACTGCGCAAACGATTGCTGCAGCGTGCGCGCGCGGTCGATGAGCGCCGCCGCCAGCGGGCGACGGTTGGGTCGGGCGATGGCGCGGTAGAGCGCCACCATCGCGCCAATGACCAGGCCCAGCACGATATGCAGCAGCGTGCGCAGGATGTCGGTGCCCAGCTTCTGTGCCATCTGCGCGTGGGCGCGCAGCGCGGAGATCAACGTGGTGCCCAGTTCCTCCACGCCATTCGGGAGGTAATCACTGATCCAGGCCGGCAGCTGCGCGCGAGACTGGTCGATGATGTCGGCGGCGTGGTCGAGCAGCCGGTTGATGGTGGCGCTGTCGATGTTGAGGAAGCGGATCAACGCCCAGATCCCCCCGGTCAGCGCCAGCAGGATGATGGCTGACAAAATGGCTACGGCAATGGCGTCCCGGCGCGAATGCGTCAGGCGGGGGGCCAGCACATCTACGAGCGAATACAGCAGCAGGCCCGACAGCAGCGCAGCCACCAGATTGGCCTGCATCACCAGCAGCAGCGCGCCAGCCACAACAAGGTAGGAAGCGACCGTGACGGTGAACCAACGCCTCGGCGGGGCGGCGGAGAAGGAGGGGGCGCCTGTTTCAAGGCGGTCTTGCGGATGTTCTGGATCCAGCCGGGACATGTTTTCGCTGAGGTTCTTGCTGAAAGCGTTGCGCAGAAGGGGAAAGGGTACGGCAGGCGCTGATTGTCGATGTGGCGCGTAACAATGGCAAGTCAGTATGACCGGACAACTGCCGGCCTGCCCGGCGGCAGCGCTCGGGCGCGAACCTTGCATCGCCTCGTCGCCTATATTGGAAAGAAGTGCAACGGACGGCGCAAACCAGCCGGGAGACCGACCGCCATGGCATTTACCCACACCGTCGGCGCCCGCCGGCACGTCTTTGCCGACCTGCGCACGTTGCTGGCGCGCGCCAGCCCGGCCCGCTCGGGTGACGCGCTGGCTGGCGTGGCGGCAGGCAGCGAGGAGGAGCGCATGGCTGCGCGCATGGCGTTGGCGGAGATGCCGCTCGTGCAGTGCCTGAACGAAGCCGTGGCGCCGTATGAGGACGACGAGGTCACGCGACTGATCGTCGACAGCCACGACCCCACGGCGTTTGCCGAACTGGCCAGCCTGACCGTGGGCGATTTCCGCGACTGGCTGCTGCGCCACGAGACCGATACCGCCACGCTCGCTCGCGTAGCGCCCGGCATCACGCCGGAGATGGCCGCCGCCGTCAGCAAGCTGATGCGCAACCAGGACTTGATTGCGGTGGCGCGCAAATGCCGCGTCGTCACGCGCTTGCGCAACACCATTGGTCTGCCGGGCCGACTCTCGGTGCGATTGCAACCCAACCATCCGACCGATGACCCGCGCGGCATCGCCGCTTCCATCGTCGATGGGTTGTTGTATGGCTGTGGCGATGCCACCATCGGCATCAACCCCGCCAGCGACAACCTCGGTGCCATCGTTGCGCTACTCAAACTGGTCGACGATATTCGCGAACGGTACGCGGTGCCCACGCAGTCGTGCGTGCTCACGCATGTCACCAACACGCTGCGTGCCATCGGGCAGGGTGCGCCCGTGGACCTCGTCTTCCAGTCCGTGGCCGGCAGTCAGGCGGCCAACGAGGCTTTCGGGATCTCGCTGGCCTTGCTCGACGAGGCGCGCCAGGCGGCGTTGTCGCTGCGGCGCGGCACGGTCGGGCACAACGTCATGTATTTCGAAACAGGGCAGGGCAGTGCGCTATCGGCCAACGCGCATCACGGCGTGGATCAGCAGACGATGGAGGCACGCGCCTATGCCGTGGCGCGCCGATTCGAACCGCTGCTTGTGAATACCGTGGTGGGTTTCATCGGCCCTGAGTATCTCTACGACGGCAAGCAGATCATCCGCGCGGGGCTCGAAGACCATTTCTGCGGCAAGTTGATGGGCGTGCCGATGGGTTGCGATGTCTGCTACACGAATCACGCCGAGGCGGATCAGGACGACATGGATAACCTGCTGACGCTGTTCGGCGTGGCGGGTATCAACTTCATCATGGGCGTGCCGGGCGCCGACGACATCATGCTGAACTACCAGAGCACGGCGTTCCATGACGCGCTTTACCTGCGCGAGACGATGGGTTTGCGTCCAGCGCCGGAATTCGAGACGTGGCTGCAACACATGGGCATCCTCGACGATGCAGGGCGTCTGCTGGAACCCGCCGCGCGGCAGCCACTGCTGGCGATGGCGGCATCGATCTGATCCCTTTGAAGCCAGGAGACTGTAATGCCTGACACGCCAGCGGATATCACGACCGCCGACCCGTGGAGCCGCCTGCGCCGGTTCACGCGCGCCCGGGTGGGTATCGGACGCACGGGCCATGCGCAGACCACGGACGCCGTGCTTGCCTTCGGCCTGGCCCATGCCCAGGCGCGCGATGCGGTGCATCTGCCGCTCGATGTCCGTGCGATGGATGCCGCATTGCGCGAGGCCGGGCAGGACGTGCTGCAGGTGCATAGCGCTGCGCCGGATCGCGAAACGTATCTGCGGCGGCCCGATCTAGGACGGCGACTTGACGATGCCGGGGCCGCAGCCTTGCAGCCGGGCACGCCGCCATTCGACGTGGTGTTCGTGATTGCCGATGGTCTGTCTGCGCTGGCCGCGCAGCGGCATGGCGTGCCGATGTTGCAGGCGGTGCTTGCAAGATTGAGGCAATGGCACATCGGCCCGGTGGTGGTGGCACAACAGGCGCGCGTGGCGCTGGGCGATGACATCGGCGAACGCATGCGCGCGCGGCAAGTGGTGATGCTCATTGGCGAGCGGCCTGGACTCAGTTCGCCGGATAGCCTCGGCATCTACCTGACCTACGATCCGCGCGTGGGACGCACCGATGCGCAGCGCAACTGCATCTCGAACGTGCGACCGGAAGGGCTGCCGTACGCGCAGGCGGCTGACCGGCTGGTCTTCCTGCTGCGCGGTGCGGTGGCGCTGGGTCGCTCGGGCGTGGATCTGAAAGACGACAGCGCCGGTGTGGGGGCGGCGCTGCCGGATGGGGGGTAGCGTGACGCGGGATCGACGGCCCTACATCATGACGTGCGAGAAGCGGCCGCGTTGCGCGTCGCCCATCAACGTCATGAACTGATCGCGCGCCATGTGCACCAGTTCCATGTGATCGCCCGCCTCGAACCAGACTTCGGGTTCGTCGAACAGGCTTTCGTCCACATAGGTCTGCATGCCGTACGACATGCCGCACGGCGGGATCGCGCCAAGCTCGCAATCCTTGAAGACTTCGCGGATGTCGTCTTCGTGCGCCAGCACCAGATCGCGCCCTGACAGGTCTCGAATCGCCATCATCTGCAGATGATGATTCGAGGGGATCACGGCAGTCACGTAACCGCTCTCGTCTTCGAGCAGCAGGGTTTTCGCGAGCCGGTGGCCGGGAACGTGGGCAGCCTGTGCAGTGGCCATGCTGCTGAGGCTGTAAGGGTGATGCACGATATCGAACTGGCTGTTCATCCGGCTGAGCCGGCCGGCCAGCGTGCCTGCCATTGCCATGATTCGCCTTCCTTCGGCGCACCGCGCCGTCTAGTCCTCGGTGCTCTCACTATAGGCACTGGCGCCACGGACGCGAGGCCAGATTGCCTGCAACTCCGTCTTCAGGAACGTAAGCAGATAGCGCGTTGCCATGGTCTGGTAGCGGTTGGGCATCGTCAGCATGAACAGCTTGCTGCCGAAGACACTGATGCGGTAGTGGTCGAGCAGCGGCACCAGCGTGCCAGTCTCCAGGTCACCCGCCACGGCATAGAGCGGAAAGATGCCGATGCCGAGGCCGCTGACCACGGCATCCTTCAGGAACGCGAAGTTCTCGGAACTGAGCGTCGGATCGAGCACCACCTGCTCGCGTTCGCCGCCATTGTTGCCACCGCTTTCATCGCGCACGCCCGCAATCTTGAGCTTCTGCCCGATCGGCGAGGCGCAGACGATGGCATGCGTGGTCAGATCGGCCAGTAGCGCGGGCTGCGTGCGCCCCTCCAGATAGGACGGTGCGGCGCATACCACCCAGTCCACCGTGCCGATCTCGGTCGCCACCACGGAGTCCGGCGGCGTGGAGATGATGCGCAGCGCCACCTCCACATCCTCGGAGACCAGGTTGTGGATGCGGTTGTCGAAGACCACATCGAGCACGATGTCGGGATAGCGCTGCTTGAACTGCACCAGTAGCGGCGAGAGCATCGCATGACCCAACCCCGTTGGTACGGACAATCGCACATGGCCCTGCAGGCTCTTGCCCATGCTGCTGATGAGCGCATTCGCGGCGGCCACCTCGCCCAGGATGTTGCGCCCATGCTCGTAGAGTCCGGCACCCACCGGCGTGGGTTCCACATGACGCGTGGTCCGGCGCAGCAACTGCACCCCAAGCTCCTCTTCCAGCGCCTTCAGGTGATAGCTGACATTGGCACGCGTCATCTTGAGCTTGCGCGCAGCGGCGCTGAGATTCCCGGCGTCGACAATATCGACGAACAGGCGCAGGGCATTGAGATCCATGAGGCGGACGCGGCGGGTTGCGGGGCTGGAAAAGAGTAAGGGGCCCGAAGGCCCCTTAGTTTGCCATGGAGTTCACGGTTGGCTGTTGGATGGATCGAGGCTTTGTGCCCGAGTTCGGGCAGCTTCGGTATATCGCTCGACAGCATCAGCGTCGTTTGCCTGATAAGCAACGTTTTCATCCATCTGGCTGCCATCAAGGCCGGGCAGTGCGATGATCTGTGACAACCAGTCGTCTCTGGACGACATCGGCGAAATCAACGGCCTGAAATATTCATCGAGTGCACCTTGGTCCGGTGTCCTGATCTCGGCCGTCAAAGCCCGCAAGTACTCATTCTTGCGCGTCAGCTGCCAGGCGATCGAGAATCCCGCGCGTGCGCAGAGCGCGGTATGTACCAGCAGCATCGTACGGCCATTGCCATCGAGAAACGGATGGCCCCAGGCAAACGCTCCCATGACTGCACCTGGCTTCAGCCGAATGGTCCGGGTATCGTTGCCCATGCGCAGTCCCCATTCCACTGCCTGGCGGCTGCGTTCCGCAACTTCGAACTGCACATCGCCTTTCTCGACGAGGCGGCCCACGTCCAGCATGTGGCGGTCCTGTCCGGCCCAAGGGTAAAAGTCCTGGAAGAGAATCGCGTGCACTTCAAGGAAATGCTGGTATGCCAGTGGGCCGTTATGATTGCTCAGGCGATCCAGCGCTTCCTCAAGGTTGGCCTCGAAGAATGCATGCTCCTGAACCTTGATCTCGTCGGGGTCCTTGAGTCCTTCAAAATTTCTGAGATAACCCGCAGTCTCGAAATCACTGAACGGGTCGAACATGCTTGCGCTCACGCATATGGTTCGTCATCAGCCGTGCCATCTGGCGACCGCTGATCAACTGCTGCTTCTTGAGCGTCACCAGGAGCTTTTCGGTGGCATCGAGCGCCACGTCGTCGCCGGCCGCCCGGGTGACGGCCTCGGACCAGTCGTCCACACCTGAGCGGGAGAACTCGATGTGGTGAGCGCGGGCGAATTCGAGAACGTATTCGCTGACGTGTTCCACCGGCAGTGCATCAAGCTCTGCGGGAAGCGTCTTTGGAGCCCGAAGTTGTCCCATTGCGGATCGAGGGAGTTGAGAAACAGGTCCAAATTATAGGGTTTGGTCCTGTCGGTCAATCGCCGCAAAAACAAACGGCCCGCCTGAAAGGCGGGCCGTGATGCGATGCGTAGAACTGGCGCAGGGCCAGGTCTCAATGCTCGTGATGCAGATACTTCGCCTGGCGCGGCAGACGCAGGCTGACCAGGAAGGCCAGGACCATCATGCCGGTGACGTACCAGTAGAACGTGTTTTCGTGGCCGATGGACTTCAGGCCCAGTGCCACGTATTCGGCGGTGCCGCCGAAGATGGCGTTGGCCACGGCGTAGGCCAGGCCCACGCCCAGCGCACGCACTTCGGGCGGGAACATCTCGGCTTTCACGATGCCGCTGATCGACGTGTAGAAGCTGACGATAGCCAGCGCGATGCAGATCAGCAGGCCGGCCAGTTCGGGGCTCGACACGGTCTTGAGTGCGGTCAGGATCGGCACCGTGGCCAGTGCGCCCAGTGCACCGAACAGCAGCATGTTGTTGCGGCGGCCGATGCGGTCCGACAACGCGCCGAAGATCGGCTGCATGCACATGTAGAGGAAGAGGCAGCCTGTCATCACGTAGCTCGTGGTCTTGATCGGCATGCCCGCCGTGTTGACCAGGAACTTCTGCATGTACGTGGTGAACGTGTAGAAGATCAGCGAGCCGCCTGCCGTATAGCCGAGCACCGTGAAGAACGCGGCCTTGTGATGGCGGAACAGTTCGGTCACGCTGCCGGCTTCCTTGCTGTTGCGTTGTTGGGCCGTGCTGGTCTCATGCAGCGTGCGGCGCAGCAGCAGGGCCACAACTGCCGTGATGGCGCCTACCACGAACGGAATGCGCCAGCCCCAGGCCTTCAGGTCGGCTTCGGTCAGCAGTTGCTCCAGGATCACCACGACCAGCACGGCCAGCAACTGGCCGCCGATCAGCGTCACATACTGGAACGACGAGAAGAAGCCGCGCCGACCCTTGAGCGCCACTTCGCTCATGTACGTGGCGGTGGTGCCGTACTCACCGCCCACGGACAACCCTTGCAGCAGCCGTGCCGCCAGCAGCAGGGCGGGCGCCCAGTTGCCGATGGCCGCATACGTGGGCAGGCAGGCAATCAGCAGCGAGCCGAAGCACATCATGATCACGGAGATCAGCATCGAGTTCTTGCGGCCATTGCGGTCAGCGATGCGGCCAAACAGCCAGCCGCCGATGGGGCGCATCAGGAAGCCCGCTGCAAACACGCCTGCGGTGTTCAGCAACTGTGCGGTCGGGTCGGCCTTCGGAAAGAACGACGGCGCAAAGTAGATCGCGCAGAACGCGTAGATATAGAAGTCGAACCACTCGACCAGATTGCCTGACGACGCGGCGACGATCGCGAAGACGCGTTTTCTGGTTTCTTCAGCGGTGGGTGGCGAGCCGACGTTGGCGGGAGAGGCGATGTCTGTCATAGGTGCTTATGGTCTTGGCGGCGTGCTGGCACCGCTGAATGGGAACTGGGCGAGGGTGCGTGTCCGGCATGGAATCCGGCGGGGGACGCATCCCGGGATGCCCGTTTGCGTGGTTAGCCTATCGTGGAATCCGCCGATCGCCCATGGGGGCAGCGTCTGACTCCGGAGAGACCTCCAGCATAGCCCTTGCCAGTAGCGGGTTTGCAGGGGATTGTTCCGCCAGGTGGAAAGAGTTTCCTATTGCGCCGTGCGTCGACGAAAAATTTCACTGGTCTGCATAACGTCATGCGGTTAGCTTGCACGGTGCCGCGGGCTGCGCAATGATGCAGAGCGATTCTGCATGGCGAGCCTTTCAATCTCCTTGTTCCATGATTCCGGTCCGATTTTTTCTTTTCCCATTGCTGCTGGCGCCGGCGCTTGTCTGCGCCGAGCCCGATCTCGTGCAATGCGATCGCGTCCATCAGGCAAGCCTGCGCACTGCCTCCGAAGCAGACTTGCTGGAGATGCGTTGCCGCGCACGCCGGATTTCGTACGAAGCCCCGCGCCTGAAAGGTGTGACGCAGAAATTCAAGGACGATCTGGTGTTTGCCTGCCTCGACCAGGCCGATGCCATCGAGCATCAGTTGCGCGTGATGTTCGGCTATACGCGGGAAGCGCTGGCACGCCGCAAATGTGACGAATAGACAGTCCGAAGAGTATTGTCAAATATTCCTGTCGGTTCTGTCCAAGTTGGCGAGGATTGTCAAAATTATTGGCCGGCGTAGTATGGGCGGCCATTGCAGGTGTACTGACTTATCCGGAGATTTGCCATGGCCCTCGACGCCGAATCCTTTTCGTTGCTGCGCGCTTCCGTGCAGCGTTTCATCGATGAACGCCTGAAGCCCGCCGAAGACACGCTCGAGGAAATCGACGATGTGCCGGCCGACATCGTGGCCGACATGAAGGAAATGGGTTTGTTCGGGATCTCGATTCCGGAGGAATACGGTGGCATCGGCCTGTCGATGTCGCAGGAATGCGATGTGGTCTATGACCTCGGTCACACGGCATTTGCGTTCCGCTCGGTGTTCGGCACGAACGTCGGCATCGGTTCGCAGGGCATCCTGATGGACGGCACCGAGGAACAGAAGCAGAACTACCTGCCGAAGATCGCCAGCGGCGAACTGGTCATCTCGTTTGCGCTGACCGAACCGAATGCCGGTTCCGACGCCGCCTCGCTGCAAACCCGCGCCGAACCCGACGGCGATCACTACATCATCAACGGCACCAAGCGCTTCATCACGAATGCCCCGCGCGCGGGTGCGTTCACGCTGATGGCCCGCACGGGCGGCCAGGGCGCATCGGGTATCTCGTCGTTCATCATTCCGGCCGATACGCCGGGCATCTCGCTGGGCAAACCCGACAAGAAGATGGGCCAGCGCGGCACCAAGACCTGCGACGTGGTGCTGGAGAACGTACGCGTGCCCGCCGCCAACATCATCGGCGGCGTGCCGGGCGTGGGCTTCAAGACGGCCATGAAGGTGCTGGACCGCGGTCGCCTGCATATCTCGGCGCTGGCATGCGGCATGGCGCACCGCCTGATTACCGATGCCGTCGAATACGCGAAGGAACGCAAGCAGTTCGGCAAGCCCATCGGCGATTTCCAGTTGATCCAGGCGATGCTGGCCGACAGCCAGGCCGAACTGTACGCGGGTCTGTCGATGGTGCGCGACTGCGCGCAGCGCTACGACGCCAAGCCGGCCGGCAAGAGCGATCCGGAAGTCAGCATGCTGGCGTCCTGCACGAAGATGTTCTGTACGGAAATGGTGGGTCGCGTCGCCGACCGTGCCGTGCAGATCCACGGCGGTGCCGGCTACATCGCCGAATACAAGGCCGAACGGTTCTATCGTGACGTGCGCCTGCTGCGCCTGTACGAGGGCACCACCCAGATCCAGCAACTGATCATCGCCAAGCAACTGCTGCGCGACTGATTTCGGGGCGGGCGCCGTCCGGCGTCCCGGTTAGCTAGCCCGGGCACATCGGGGCAGGGCACAAGAGGCAGGAGACAGGATGAGCAATATCCAGGTAACGGCTCCGCAAGGGCTGGTCGCTGCAAATAGTGATGCCGTGCATCGCCTGCGCGCCGTCGTGGCGACGTATCGCACGACGGTCCAGGCATACACGCTGGTGGTGTCGGCCGACGAACTGATCGCGCTCACGAACGGGCCGGAGCCTGCGCATTCGGCGCGCGACTATCGCGCCCAGGCCCATCTGGATCGACTGCGCGATACGGTGCGCGAGTCCGGCCTGGCGTTGCCCAGTGCGATTGTCGTGGCGGTGTCAGGGGGCCGCATGCGCTGCGAATGCGACCATCTCTATGCGCTGGAACTGCGCCCCGGCTCCGGTGACAGCCTGATCGTGCTGGACGGCCACGAGCGGCTCGCCGCGCTGGCCGCATCCGGGCGAGGCGACATCAAGACCCTGGTTACCGCCGTGCTGTGTGCGACGTCGATCGATGGCACCGACCATGCGTCGTCGGCTGCCACCGAGGCCGGCTGCGCGGTCATGCATACGTCAGCAGCAGCGCGCTGGGCCGGTGCCACGCGGGTCTGGCAGTAATCCCCGATTCAGGACCAGATACTGTCGGCCTCGCGCAGCAGGTGACCAGCCAGGATGTAGTCACCCAGGCGGGTCGCCTTGGCTTCGAGTTGTTCCAGTTCGTGATCGGCCAGCAGCCCGAGATCGAACTGGCAATAGAGATTCCGCTGCCGGAATGTGGTCTTGGGTTTGCCAAGGCCTGCCAGCAGGGCGTCGCGGGAACGGACAGCCACGCTTTCCTGTCCGCGATACTGCACCTTGATGCCGCGCTTGTCTCCAAGCCGGCCGAGCTCCACGGCATCCTGCCATCCCGTTTCGTAATCCAGCTCAAGCGCAAACACTCGATTCGCATCCAGAAGCCTCAGCGCTTCTGCCTTGCTGCCAGCTCGTTCGATGGACATCCAAACCTCTAGTCTGAAAAACACTGTATGAATATACAGTGTTCGGTGGCGCGTCTCAAGGCTGACGTAACGTCTCCCGCGCTCAAGGATTGCCCGGCGCTCCGGCTTCGGTAGCCGGGGCGCCGCCGCCCGACGCGGCGGGTGCGGCAGAAGCGCCCGCGGCATTGCCGGGCGCCGCGCCGAAATCTCCGGCAAAGGCTTGCGACAGCGTCGCAGACCCCAGGTAGCGACGGATCGCGTCGTTGACTGCCCCAGGCGTGGCGGTGCGGATCCGCATTTCGATCTCGGCGGTGTGCGCCATCGTGCGGCCCAGATAAGCCTGGTTAGCCAGAGCGCCGGCGAGTGCACCGTCGCGTGTGCGGCTGATCTTGCCTTGCTCCAGCAAGCCGTTGGACGCTTCCGATAGTTCTTCCGCCGTAATGCCCTCTCGTACGAATCGCGCCATTTCCTCGTCCACGGCCTTGCGCAGGCGGGGAAGGTTCTGCGGCGCATACATGGCCCAGAGTCCGAAGCGTCCCGCACGGTCCAGCGCGCCAATGTTGATCGAACTCGATACACCGTAGCTGATGCCATCGCGTTGGCGCAGGCGGTCAGCCAGACGGCTGCGCATGCCGGTGCCGCCGAGCACGCGGCTGGCGATCAGCATCAGGGGGTAGTCGGGGGAATCGCTGACCAGATCGATAGGTTGCGACGCGGCGAACACGGCGTTTGCCTTGCCTGCTGTCTGGAGCGTGAACTGCGAGGCCGGAATGTCGATGAAGGGACGATCCACACGTTCGAAAGGCACCTGCGCGCGCCAGTCACCAAACAGCAATGCGGCCTGGCGCGAGGCATCCGCCGCATCGAAATCGCCAACGATGGCCAATTGCGCGTGTTCGGCACCGTAGTACTTTGCGTGGAAATCGCGCAGGTCATCGAGCGTCACCGCGCGCAGGTCGGCCAGGCTCTCGTCGAAGGTTGGCGTGTAGCGCGGATCGCCCAGACGATAGGGGTTGCCGTGCCGGCCCAGCACGATGGGCGCCAGCGAACCCGGCTGGCTGCGCTGGCTCTCGATGCCGGCGATGCTGCTGGCGCGCAGCGTTTCCAGCTCGTTGCCGGGGAAGGTGGGCATGCGCAGTACCGTCCGCAACAACGCCATGAGGTCCGGCAGGTACTCGCGGCGCGTCTCGAAACGCACGGTCACCCGCTCGGCGCTGCCAGACACCGACACATTGGCTTTCAGTGCCTCGAAGCGATCGGCGATCTGCTGACGGGCGAACCCGCCCGCGCCGCGATCGAGCATGGCCGCCGTCATCGCTCCTGTCGATACCTTGCCCTGTAGCGTCTCCAGGCTGCCGATGCGCAGGATCAACGTGCCGTGGACCGCGCCACCCCGCGTGGGCTTGGGTAGCAGGGCCAGTTGCATGCCGTTTGGCAGCGTCTCGCGCAGCGTGTGGGCGTCG
This sequence comes from Cupriavidus sp. 2SB, assembly GCF_005503625.1. Classification (GTDB taxonomy): domain Bacteria; phylum Pseudomonadota; class Gammaproteobacteria; order Burkholderiales; family Burkholderiaceae; genus Cupriavidus. The sequence continues at coordinate 17,613 of NZ_SCMX01000076.1, forward strand.
ATGTTGGCGGGCGCGGGGTCGAAAGCCGCCACCGCCGCAGCGGCCGGCTTGCCGGCGTAACCCTGCGTCAGCGCGGCCACGTCCGGCGAAGCGGGAATGGAAGCGAGTTGCGGCCGGTCACCGGGAATGAACTCGCCGACCGTGCGATTGGCGGGCCGGAAGTAGTTCTCGGCCACGCGCTGCACATCGGCAAGCGTGGTGGATTCCACGCGGTCGCGCGCGATGAAGAACAGACGCCAGTCGCCCTTGGCAATGGCGCCGGACAATGCAATGCCATAGGCGGCAGGATCATTCAGCGTCTTCTCGAATGCGTTGCGCAGGCGAACGCGTGCGCGTTCCAGTTCTTCCTGCGTGACCGGCTGCGTTGCGAGACTTTCCACGGTGGCGACCAGGGCGTCGCGCACCGGTTCGATGGGACGATCCTTGCTGGTGCCTGCGGCAAATCCGATCACGCCGGGGTCCTTCATCGTCGTGAAGTACGAGCCCTGCCAGGCTGCCTTGCGCGTATCCACGAGCGCGCGCTCCAGGCGGCCTCCCGGGGTATCGGCCAGTATCACCGACAGCAGGTCCAGTGCCGTGCTATCGGCATGGGCGCCGGGTGCCACGTGGTACATGGTCGCCACGATGCGGCTGTCGCCGGAGCGTGTCAGCGTGACCTCGCGCAAACCCTCCTGCGGGGGCTCCACGGTGTATTCGGGCGGCAGCACGCGCGTGGGGCGTGGAATCGGTCCGAACGCCTGCTCGATCCGCGCGAGCGTGCGGGCCGGGTCGAACTGGCCGGTCACGACGAGCACGGCGTTGTCGGGCTGGTAATAGCGCCGATAGAACGCCTGCAGGTTCTCGATCCCCACGCGCTCCACATCGCTGCGCGCACCGATCACGGCCTTGCCGTAGTTATGCCAGCGGTAGGCGGCGGCATACATCTGCTGCTGCAGCATCCGCATGGGATTGTTCTCACCGATCTCCATCTCGTTGCGGACCACGCTCATCTCGCTGTCCAGATCGGCTCGCGCCACGAAGCTGTTGACCATGCGGTCGGCTTCCATGCGCAGCGCCCAGTCGAGGTTGTCGTCGCTGGCCGCGAAGGTCTGGAAGTAATTGGTGCGGTCCTGATTGGTCGTGCCGTTGTACTGCATGCCGCGCCGCGCGAACTCGGTGGGAATCGTCCGACCGGGCAGTGAGGGCGTGCCCTTGAACAGCAGATGTTCTAGCAGGTGCGCCATGCCGGTTTCGCCATAGTTCTCGTGGCGGCTGCCCACCAGATACGTCATGTTGACGGTGGTGGTGGGCTGGGCGTCGTCGGGGGCGAGCAGGATGCGCAGGCCGTTGGGCAGGCGGTATTCGGTGATGCCTTCGACGGTTGTCACCGGCGTGGCGCGTGCGACGGGCGCGGCCGCCGCAGCGGTAGACGCCGGCTTCCCGGCAATCTTTGCGGCAGAAACAGGAGCGGCCAGCAGTGCGCAGGCGAGGCCGGCGATGGTGACGATGCGGACAACGGAACAACGACGGACCATGAAAACTCCGAACGCGGCGCCTGACGCCGCAAGTGAGCAGATTCTAGCCGCTGCCGGGTACTGCGGAACGCGGCCCAACGCACTTTCAGAATCGGGGACATTTCGCCCATGATCCAGCGCATGGCGCGGCGCAGGAAGAGCCCGAGGCGAATGTCCGATTCCAGCGCATTCGATCGACACCAAAGGCGTACGATGCACGGCATGGAACTCGATCCCGACACCTGCTACAAGGCCATCGCCTCGCATGACCGGCGCTTTGACGGACGCTTCTTCGTAGGCGTGTCGTCCACGGGCGTGTATTGCCGGCCGATCTGCGCCGTGCGCACGCCCAAAAGCGAGAACTGCACGTTCTACGAATCGGCGGCGGCAGCGGAGAAGCATGGCTTCCGGCCGTGCTTGCGCTGCCGGCCCGAACTGGCGCCCGGCCATGGCCTGGCCGACATCTCGGGGCGGCTGGCGCAAGCCGCCGCCACGCTGATCGACGAAGGATTCATGGCCGAGGCGGGCGTGGCGCAACTGTCCGCGCGCATCGGCGTGACCGAGCGGCATTTGCGGCGCCTGTTCGACACCGAGTTCGGCGTGTCCGTGCATGAGTACGCCCAGACGCAAAAGCTGCTGCTGGCCAAGCGGCTGCTGACCGATACCACGCTGCCGGTTACGCAAGTGGCGCTGGCGGCGGGTTTCGGCAGTGTGCGGCGCTTCAATGATGTGCTCAAGGAACGCTACGGGCTGACGCCGCTGGCCATGCGCCGCCGTGCCGCTGACGGCATGGCGGATCGACTGGTGTTCGAACTGGGATACCGTCCGCCGCTGGCATGGGCCGAGTGGCTTGAATTCCTGAATGTGCGGATCGTGGATGGTGTCGAACAGTCGCACGGCGGGGTCTACACGCGGACGATCGCAATCGACGCCGACGGCCAGCGGCATCTGGGCTGGGTGCGGCTCGAACATGTGCCGAAGCGGACTGTGGTGCGCGTGACCTTGTCCGCATCGCTGGCCCGGGTGATTCCACAGGCATTGGGCAAGGTCCGTCGGCTGTGCGATCTGGGATGCCGGCCCGATATCGTCGATGCCCATCTAGGCGACCTGGCGGCGGATACCCCCGGCATGCGGCTGCCCGGTACGTTCGACGGGCTGGAGATTGCCGTGCGCGCCATCATCGGCCAGATCATTTCGGTGGTGCAGGCGCGGCGCATCCTGGTACGGCTGGTGCAGATTGCGGGCGATGCCCTCCCCGAGGATGCGATGGCGGGGTTTGTCTCCACACCGCACGCCGCGCCACTGACCCACGCATTTCCCACCGCGCAGGCACTGGCCGCGCTGCCGGACGCCGACTATCAGGCGGCCGGCGTGGCGCTGGGCAAGATCCGCTCGATCCGTGCGCTGGCACGCAAGATAGTGGCCGGCGATATCCGGCTGGACCCGCATGCGGCGCCCGACGACACCGTAGCGCGGCTGCGCGAGATCGAGGGCATCGGCGACTGGACCGCGCAGTACGTGGCCATGCGCGCGCTGGGCTGGCCCGATGCATTTCCGGGCACCGACTACGCGTTGCGCAAGGTGCTGGGCGTCAGCACTGTCCGCGCGATGCAGAACATGACCGTGCACTGGGCGCCATGGCGTGCCTATGCGGCAATCCACCTGTGGCACCGATACGAAGTGCTCAAGCAAGGTGGCGCAATCGAACAGGAGGAGCAGGCAGCATGAAACACCACCGCATCATCGACAGCCCCCTGGGCCATATCCTGCTGCGCGCCGAAGCCGGTGCGCTGACGGGCTTGTTCTTCTCGGGCCAGAAATATTATCCCGACCATCCTGCGCAGGAAGGTGTGGTGTCCGGTGCCGATGCACGCGTGCTGGCGCAGGCCGAGGAGGAACTGCACGCGTACTTCGACGGATCTCTGCAGGTCTTCGCGGTGCCGATCCGGTTCGCCGGCAGCCCGTTCCAGCAACGGATCTGGCAGGCGCTCTGCGACATCGGCTTTGGCGAGATGTCGACCTACGGGCAGCTTGCGGCGGGCATCGGCCTACCGCCCAGCCATTCGCGCGCCGTGGGCGGCGCGGTGGGGCGCAACCCGCTGTCGGTCATCGTGCCGTGCCATCGCATTGTGGGCGCGTCGGGTGACCTGACCGGTTACGCGGGCGGTGTGGATCGCAAACGTGCGCTGCTGTCGATGGAAGGCACGCTGCATCGGCCTGCCATGCGCCAGGCTTCGCTCGTCCTCATCCCAGATTGCTGACCCCGAGCGCGACGCCCAGTCCGCACAGCGTCGAGCCGATCAGCCGATCCAGTAACCGCTGACGCCGCAGCATGGCTGTGCGCAACGCGGCTGAACCGAAGGCCCAGGCGACGAGGCTGAACCACGCCCAGTGCGCCACCGACATGAACAGGCCGTAGCCGAATTGCACGGGCAGCGGCGTATGGACGTTCACCACCTGCGTGTAGGTGCTGACCACGAACAACGTGGTCTTCGGGTTCAGCGCATTGGTCAGGAATCCCATGCGCAGCGCCGCCGCGCCGGAGATGGCGGGCGCGGCCGAGGTATCGACCGTCAGCGGTGTCCGGTTGCGCAGCGTCTGGAAGCCGATCCAGATCAGATAGCCCGCCCCCAGCAACTTGATCGCCCCCAGCAGCGCATGGGCATGGGCGATCAGCAGCGTGACACCGAACATCGTGTACGCCACATGCACCTGCACGCCAAGCGCGATACCCAGTGCGCAGAGCAGGCCCGTGCGTCGGCCTGAGATGTAGCTGTTGCGCGTGACCATCGCGAAGTCCGGGCCCGGACTGATGACGGCGAGGATGGTGATCGTGGCAACGGCCAGCAATTCAGTGGAGGGGAGCATTTCAGTCAGTTTTTGTGAGAGATGGTCGAGGTTCAGGCTGGCATTTTGTCTCGCAGAAATGGGTACGCAAAGCGATATATACTCGCCGGATTCCGTGAGAAAAACTGACTGATTGGCATGAATGCGATGCACTGGCTGGGATGGATTCGCTTCTTCGAGGCCGCTGCGCGCCATCAGAACTTCGCGCGGGCCGCCGAGGAACTCCACCTAACGCACGGCGCGATCAGCCGCCAGATTCGCCAACTGGAGGAGGCCCTAGGCGTTGAGCTGTTCGAGCGCCGCAACCGGGCGGTCTTCCTGACGGACGCGGGCCGGACGCTGCATGAGGCCGCTACGCAGTCCATGGAGCTGCTGGCCGCCACAGTCGAAAAGATCCGCGCGCCCGCCCCGGCTGCTGCGCTGGTGCTGTCCTGCGAGCCCACCATCGCCATGCGCTGGCTGATTCCCCGCCTTGGCCGATTCTCCGCCGCGCATCCGGATATCCCGCTACATCTGATGGCAGCGGGCGGGTCGGTGGATTTCGCCACCAGCGGCATCGATGTTGCACTGCGGCGTAACGATTTCCCCTTCGATCCCCGCTGGCATACGCGCGAATTGCTGCCGGAAAAAGTGGGGCCGGTCTGTCGTCCGGATCAGGCGGATGTCCCGCCCGCCCAGATGGTCAGGTTGCACACGCGCACGCGGCCTGACGCCTGGCAGCGCTGGGCGCGGAGTGCCGAGGGGCACCTCGCACAGCCGAACCGGTTGAACGACGTCTGGTACGAGCACTTTTACCTGAGCCTGCAGGCTGCCGCCGCAGGCCAGGGCTGGGCGGTGGCGTCCGAGCTGATGGTGACCGACGAACTGGCCGATGGGCGGCTGGTGGCGCCGGCTGGCTTCGTGGCCGATGGCTCGGCCTATCATCTGATTTCGCCAGTACCATTTGCCCGCGATGCCCGCCGCCGGGCGTTGCTCGAATGGCTGCGTGGCGAGCTTTCCGCCTCCCCTTGCACGTAGTGGTTTTTCGGCGCGGAAAGCGTAGCGGAAGCTACCCCTCGGAAGTCTGTCGCTAAAGTTGCGTATTATTTTGCCGAAGGCCTTCCCATGAGCTTGCGCCTCTAAGAGGGCGCGCTTACCATGCGGCGCTGGCCGCCCGACCCTATATCAGCGAGTTGCGTCGTTCACCCCAATCCAGGTCGCCGGCGACGTAACCACCATTTGAAGTGCGTATTTCCATGAGTCTTCAAGATCCCCGCGGGCCGCAGGCAGGCCAATTCCCATCCCAGGCCGAGGGCGAGCCGGACGATCATGGCTCGACGCATTCGGACGAGCGCTATCGGCTGACGCACAGCTCGCAGATCGGCACCGTGCTGCGCGACATGGCCTGGCAGAAGTGCCTGCTGAACGTGCGTTCCAGGAAGGGGTCGGAAATCGTGACGTCGATCCTGCACGTGGACCCGGCCAACCGGACCTTCATCTTCGACTGGTGCCGCGTCGATGGCGACCGCCAGGCGCTGATGTCGTCAGAGCAGAACGCGTTTTCGGGTCTGCTGCGCGGGGTGCCGGTGAATTTCACCATCGGCGCTCCCGGTGCCACGCGCTTCGAAGGCGGCCCGGCATTCATCGCGGACTTCCCGGAAAAGCTTTATCACTTCCAGCGCCGCCGTCATTTCCGCGCGCGCACCCTGCTGACCAAGGGTTATCGCTGCGAGATCCAGTTGCCGGACTCAGCCGACAAGACCGCGCTGCAACTCGATATCGCCGACCTTTCGCTGTCGGGCGTGGGGTTGCGCTCCCGTGCGGTGGGTGCCGACAAGCTGCCGGTGGGCACCACCATCAAGCGATGCCGGCTCGATTTCGGGGAACTGGGGCGTCTGGAAGTGGATATGCAGGTGGTGGGCCACTGGCTGGTGGGTTTCGATGACAACACCGTCCACCACTACGGCTGCGCCTTCCTGAACCCGGATGGCCGCATGGAAAACTTCCTGCAGCGCCTGGTGTTCCAGCTGGAACTGGCGCACCGGGGCTAGTACCGAGGCAAATACCGGGGCCAGACGCCCCGGCTCGGGACCTCAGGTGCCGACGAGCTTGCCGATCGCGGTTGCCGCCTCGCGCATGGGACTGAGCAGCCGCGCGATCATTTCCGATTCAGACACCTTGTTGGCCTTCACGCTCACGCTGATGGCCGCCACGACCGCGCCCGCCTGCGAGCGCACCGGCACCGCAATCGCGCGGAGGCCGGGCTCGAGTTCCTCGTCGATCAACACATAGTCAAGTTCACGCGCGCGCTGGAATGCGGTTTCCAGCTCCGGCCGCGACACCTTGGTCAGCAGTGTGCGCGGGCGCAGTTCGGCGTGTTCGAAAAACGCTTCGAGCACGGCGTCCGGCTGGTGGGCCAGCAACAGACGGCCCGTGGAGGTGCAGTAGGCCGGCAGCCGGCTACCCATGCCCAGCGCATGGGTCAGCACTCGCTGCACCTCCGAGCGCACCAGATAGAGGATGTCGATGCCGTCGAGAATGGCCAGCGCCGACGTTTCGTGCACGCGGTTGCTGAGCGTATCCAGGATCGGCTGGGCCAGCGACACCAGCGAGGTCGACGAGAAATACGCATGCCCCAGATGCAGCACGCGCGGACGCAGCGCAAAGTGTCCGTCCTGCTGGCTCACATAGCCAAGCTGCTCCAGCGTATACAGACAGCGGCGCACGGAGGCGCGCGACAACTGCGTGCGCTGCGCGACCTGCGAAATGGTGAGCGGGCGCTTACGCTCGGAGAATGCCTCGAGCACTGTCAGACCCCGGGCCAGCGACAGCATGAAATTGGGATCGCCCGCGAAGCTGTTGAGGATGTCGGCCGGCGGGTGGGCGGCGCGTACGGTATCGGCCTGGGCCGGCTTGAGCGTGATGGGGCTGGGGGCGTCCATGAAGGCGGTAGGGGGCGTTGGGGCGTTGCGCGTTCGATAATCGCGCATCTTAACGCTCCGGCTCCACAAAGGCGAACTCCGGACAAAAAAATATCGCCGCTCGGGGCGGCGATTGGGCAAGGGGGTTGTCAGCCAGGGGTCGTGGCGACCCGCCAAGTATAGAGATGTGCACAGAGACATTACATACAACTTCGGTGGGGTAACGAGTGGTGTACTTATCGAATGCAATCCTTGCCTGGTTGCCTCATGGCTTGCCCAGGAAAAGGTAGATCGCGTACTGGCCGGCGGCCGCGCGTCCATAGGCCAGATAGAGCGGACCCACGGGGCTATCCACGCCCAGGAAGATCGATCCCGATTTGAGCAGGCCGGTCGGGCTGCCTGGCACCAGCGGCGCCCCGACGCGGCCGGCCTCGAATGACGCGCCAGCGTAGACGCCATCCAGGAAGGTCTGGTGGACGAGCTTGTTGTAATAGACCAGCCGCGCGAACTGCAGGTTGCCGCCAATCAGTTGTCCGGTGCTGTAGCCCGATTGCTGCAGGAAGCCGCCCCACTGGAACAGGTCGTAGCGCGGCAGCCCCGGCCCGCCGAGATTGCTGCCAGCCCGTACTCCCACGCTGAGTGTGTGGTTGCCGACCGAATACGCGCCCGAGGCGTTGAATTCACCCTTCGTGTAGGTATTGGTGGCACCCATGCCCGCCTGGGAGGAATAGATGTTCAGCACGCCCCCATACCCGTAGCGCGGGAAGTGGGTGTTGTCGAGCTGGTCCAGGAGCAGGCGGCCGGTGATTGCACGACGGTCCACGCTGCTGGCGGTGGCTGGCGTCAGTGTTTCCGGTCCGGTGGAGAGCGACACGTTCTGATGCCCGATGATCACGCCCAGCCGCGCCTCCCCGTACTTGGTGAACTGGCTGCCGATATCGAACCCGAAATCGGTGCGGCGCAGGTCGTACTCGGCAATCTTCGAATCGCCGCTGAACACGTTCACGGGCCGGCGCTCCAGTTCGATGCGGGGCGCCACGAAGAAAAACTGGCGCGTATCGAGCGGCTGGTAGAACTCGCTGACCAGGCTCGACGTCTGCCCTACCTGCACGTCCGTGCGCCATTCCGCGCCAAGCTGGTTGAGCCACGTGCGGCGGTAGCTGGCCAGCAGGTTGAAGTAGGCGTTGCCACGGAAATCCGAACTCAGGCCCAACCCGAAGCGCAGATAGTCGGGGCCGTAGGTTTTCTCGATGGCATCCACGGCCATGATGCGTTTGCCGGGTTCTTCCAGGAAACGATAGTTCACATGCTCGAAATCGCCCGTGCCGAACAGGCGCCGCATGTCGCGGTCCAGCGTGGCCTGCGTGATTGGCTGGCCCGGCTTGGTTTCCATGGTGGCTGCCGCGAAGGCTGGGTTAACGCGTTCGAGCGGCGCGAAGCGGATTTCATCGACGGGCGCCGGATTGCTGGGCGGCAGCGCGCGCTGGGCGGTACGCAGCGCGGCGTACTGCTCAGGCGGCAGGGAGAGTGCCGATAGCCGCTCTGCCTGGCGCTGCGCGGCGGCCTCGCCAATCGGAATGGTCTTCAGCAGGTGATTGAAGTCGCCGGCAGAGAAATCGCCGAGTTCGGGCAGGATCAGGATGTCGGTGGGCTGCAGCGACGCCAGCGACGTGCGCACGTTCTGCTCGGTCAGGATGTTGAGCATCTGCCCGGTCACGCCGATCAGCGACGTCAGTTCCTCGCGCTTCATCAGCGGCGTGCCCAGATTCACGGCAATGACGATATCGGCGCCCATCTTGCGCGCCACGTCCACGGGCAGGTTGTCGGTCAGGCCGCCATCGACCAGCAGCTTGCCCTGGTATTCAGTGGGCGCCACGGCGCCGGGCACGGACATGCTCGCGCGCATGACGTTGGCCAGTTCGCCCTGGCTGAACACCACCGGCGTACCGGCCACAAGGTCCGTGGCCACCGCGCGGTAGGGGATCGGCAAGTCGTCGAAATCCCGGTAGCCCGGCGCATTGGCCAGTTGCCGCAGCACGGTTTCGAGTTGCACGCCCGACACCACGCCTTTCGGTAGCAACAGACCGTCCGCGCGCACGCCGATCTCGGGTGTGACGAGGTTGGTGTGGTCCTCGATCTTGCGGCGGATCGCCAGGTCCTGGCGCGGTGGCCTTTCCTTGAACAGCGATTCCGTGCTGAGTCCGCCAACCAGTTTCTCCATATTGGCCGTGCTCATGCCGGTGGCATACGCCCCGCCCACCAGGGAGCCCATGCTCGTCCCGGCGATGCAGTCTACCGGCACCCGTAGTGCCTCCAGCACCTTGAGCACGCCGATGTGCGCCGCGCCACGGGCGCCGCCGCCGGACAGCACCAGACAGACCTTGGGCCGGCCCGGTGGCGGCGGCACGGTGGATGGCACGGGCTTGGCCGGATCGGCGGGCGTCAGCGGTGACGGAGCGACAGGTGCGGGGTTTGGCGGGGGCAGCAACTGGCCGCCCGCCTCGGAAGCCGCTGCGGCGGGCATGACGGCAGCCATCATCGCCAGGCAGGCAAGCATGCGCGCAGCCCGGTGCAGGATGGAAAGGACACGTGAAGCTGGGACCATGGCTCGATGCAGTCCACCGGTATTCGACTCCGCGCAACACTAGCAGCAGTGCCGTGTGCCGCGCCGTGCCGACAAAACAATTCATCACGGGCATGGATTCCTGCATAACAGAGTTTGATCGGGGCCACATTGGCCCAAGGTCCCGGTCCGGCCTGCCGGGACCGCAATGACGCGCGCGGCATATACTGGCGCGGTACTCTTTTTTCTGCCGCATCGTGTTTGCCGACGACTCCTTTTCCCTTCCCGATGACCCCAAGCCGTTGCCACCAGACCGTCCCGGCGACAACGAGTGCTGCCAGAGCGGCTGCGATCCCTGCGTGTTCGATTTCTACAACGACGAGATGGAGCGCTATCGGCAGGAACTCAGGGCCTGGGAAGCACGGCAGGCCGGACGCGTGAAGATCGACTCGTGAGCGACACCGCGCCCCCGGCATTGCTCGATTTTGTGCGGCAGCACCGCCGCCTGTTCGTGCTGACCGGCGCCGGCATCAGTACCGATTCGGGCATCCCCGGTTATCGCGACGAGGAGGGCCGCTGGCAGCGTTCCGCGCCGATGACGATCAGCAAGTTCATGAGCGGCCACGCCGCGCGGCAACGCTACTGGGCGCGCAGCTTGCTGGGATGGCCCGTGGCGGCCTCGGCCATTCCCAATGTGAGCCATCGCGTAGTGGCGCAGCTTCAGCACGCCGGGCGCGTGTCGGCGCTGGTCACGCAGAACGTGGACGGCCTGCACCAGCGCGCTGGCAGCCATCATGTGATCGAACTTCACGGCAGCATCGGCCATGTCATCTGCCTGTCATGCGCCACGCGCTATGCACGGGCAGACTTGCAGCGCTGGCTGTGGCAACACAATCCCGAGTTCCATGACATCACGGCGCTGCCTGCCGCCGATGGGGATGCGCATCTGGAGTCGCCGCTGTTCGACAACTTTACGGTGCCAGTGTGCGAACGCTGCGAAGGCGTGCTTAAGCCGGATGTGGTGTTCTTCGGCGAATCGGTCCCGCGCGAGCGGGTGGACGCGGGTCGTGCGGCGCTCGACGAATCCGATGCGGTGCTGGTCATCGGCTCATCGCTGACCGTCTTTTCGGGCTACCGCTTCTGCCTCTGGGCGAAGGAGCGCGGGTTGCCGCTTGCGGCACTCAACCTAGGCACCACGCGCGCCGATCCGCTGCTGGCACTCAAGGTGTCGGCGCCCATCGGGCCGACGCTGGCCGTGTTGGGTGGAGAGCTTGGCCTCGACGCCGGCTGACGGGCCTCATTTCAAGTTCAACTGCACCCGTACTTCCTCTGGCGCCACGGTAATCGCGCCCGGCACCACTTCCTTGCCATTGAAGCGGAGTTCGTCCGGCTTGAAGGTGTGGAGCGGATAATCCTTGAGTAACTGCTCGGCCACCACGGCGCCGATGGCATTGAGTTGCTGGCCATATTGCGCCATGCCCTGTACCTGCACATCCTGGACAGTGGGCTTGTCGAGCAGCACGGCGCGCTGCGTGGCGTCGTACCGCACGCCGCTGTTCAGCGACATCGTGCCGTTGACCGGCGGCGTAGGCAGCACGGTATTCGTCATGACCGCATCCACCTGCGTGGTGACGCGGTTTGAGGTCGGGTCGAGTACGAGGCGGGGGTGCGACAGCTTCACGCTGACCAGTTCGCCGTAACGCAGCGTGGCGGGGAACCTCTTCTCCACGGCGCTCTGCAGTTCGGCCTTGCTGAAGGTGTATTCGCCGGTCCAGACGTTGTAGCCAGCGTGGGCACTCAGCGAAGCGATGGCGAGCAAGGTGGCGGCGAGTCGCCGTGCGGTCGTGGCGGTCAGGGGCATGGCGCTCCGGAGCAGGTGATCGATCACCGTCTGACAGACAGCGCGCGGCGATCGTTCCGGCATGTGATCCAGACGTTCCAATGCTTCAGCGTTCAGTAGTGCGGAGGGATTTCGTGCTGCGGACCGGCTTCGGCGGCGCTCGACGCACTGGCGCGGACCTGCTGGTAAAGCGCGCGGAACTGGGCCTGCAGCAGGTCGATCTGCTGCTGTTGGCGCGCGACGGTCAGGTTCAGGGTCTCGATCAGGTCCTCCTGGAAGGCGACCTTGATTTCGAGATCGGTCAGGCGGGATTCCATCAGCGTTTCTCCGGTTGGCCGCGCATTGTACGGGATGCGGCCAACCGGGCCGATGGATGGTCGCGCGGGTCAGGCCTTGTAGACCAGCACCATCCAGGTAATGCCGAACTTGTCGACCACCATGCCAAAGCGCTCGCTGAAGAACGTCTTGTCGGCCGGCATCATGACCTTGCCGCCCTGCGACAGTGCCTGCATCGTGCGATCTACCTCGGCGGCATCCACGGCGTTGTAGGCCAGCGAGAAGCCCTTGAAGTCCGTCTGGCCCTTGCACTCGCCATCGGAACCCATGATGACCGTATCGCCGATCTTCAGCGCCATGTGCATCACCTTGTCACCGTTCTGCGCCGCAGGTGTGCAGCCTTCGCCGGCTCCCGGAGGCGCGTCCTTGAAACGCATCAACCCTTGCACCTGGGCGCCAATGGCGGTCTTGTAGAACTCGGCCGCTTCTTCCGCGCGACCGTCAAAAAACAGGTACGACTCGATCTTCGAAGACATCGACAACTCTCCTTGGGGTGGGTCCCGGGGGTCGGGAGGTTTTCTGGACCGGCGTTTGT
>NZ_SCMX01000077.1 GCF_005503625.1 Cupriavidus sp. 2SB
TCGTAGACCGTACCAAATTTGTCACCGTTGCGCCAGTAAATCTGTCAACTCGCCTGGCAATTTCGGTCAGTTACGCGCCATCCCTTGCTGGGCAAGCGTTTGCTGGTCGCGAACTGAATTTGTCACCAAGATGCTGGGGCCGGAAGGCCAGCGGTGCCCCCTGGCTCCGGCCACGGGCAGAGATCGGCCAGAAGCGGACCATCGCACGCCCCTGCAGATCGTCGACAATCAACGTCGATGCGGCCGATACGATCAGATCGCGCTCGAAATAACGAATTCTCGACGAACTCTCCCATGACATGTGAACGGTGTACGGATGTCTGTGTCCGCTATGCAGTCCGATCCCCTAGCGAACTGCGCAAGGCCATACAGATCGCAGCGGAGAACCTCACGGATCAAACATTAATAGAGGTAATTCCTTCTACTCCATGTGTGTCCGTCCCGTTTATTGATCTCTCAAAAGGCGCAGCATGGGATGACTACGTCGAGTACCATTTCCGTTGCCTGCATTGCAACGAGGCTTTTTGGCTTTGTGCAGAGACATACCACGGCAGCGGTGGCTACAGGGAGCCGAAGAATCCTGCGGCGATTCGCGCCCGTATCGACAACTAAGCGCACTGCAAGTGCGACATACCGTGCGCCCGAGACCGGCCAATAGACGCCCCTCGAAAAACCCGGCTCGATTGCGCGCAATTCGTCCGTAGGGTCTAAGAAAACTCCGGTCGGCCCCTGAGCCATCAGTCCCCATTAGCCTGTGGAAGAATCACGACGCGGCGGCAACAGGAAGGCGAAACGGCGCACCGAGTCGGTTAAACGCATTCATTGCGGCGATTGTGATCGTGAGGTCGACGAGGTCCTTGGGCGTGAACGCAGCCGAGGCAGCGGCATACGCTTCATCTGAGGCATGCGTTTCGCTGACCCGGGTCACTTCCTCCGCCCAGGCCAGCGCGGCGCGTTCCCGGTCGGAGAATAGATGGTGCACCTCGTCCCAGACCGGTACCAATGTGATCTTGTCGATCGACATGGTTTTCCGAAGGTCGCGACTGTGCATGTCGATGCAGTGGGCACAGCCGTTGATCTGCGAAACGCGAAGGAACACAAGGTGGACAAGTTCCTCCGGCAGATTCGTTTTCTTGGTTACATAGTGGTGGATACCAAACAGAGCCTTCGCACCGTCAGGTGCGATCTCTTGCCAGTTTAAGCGGGTCATCTCGGTCCTTTCCTGTCATTGAGGTACGTAAAGGGCAGTCGGGGCGCACGGTCCGTATATCGACGTCGGGCGCGGAACATGTCATAAAACATCACGTTACTCCGCCGGGCATTGAAGGAACAGGCCCAAAAACTACCGAAACGACTGATCCAAGATGACTGATCCGAATACGCCCGCAGCGTTTTCCATTCAACTGGACCGTGCCAAAGCCGTGCCCATCGTCGACCAGATCCATGCAAGCCTGCGACTGGCAATCGTCGACGGCCGGCTGGCACCCGGACAGCGTTTGCCGTCTGGCCGGGATCTCGCGACCCAGCTTGGCGTCGCGCGCGGCACCATCCGCGTGGTCTACGATCGGTTGATTGCCGAGAACCTGGTGCTCGGCGCTGGCTCTGCAGGCACCCGAGTATGCGCTGGGTTGCTGGCCGGGCGAGCAGACGAGGAACCGCCACTCGACGGGCCGTTGGCAGGGTTCACACGCCCATATTCGAGCGCTCCGCTGCCATTCCAGATGGGTGTACCCGCCGATGACGCGTTTCCCGCCAAACTCTGGGCCCGCATGCGCACGCGCGCCGTACGCAACGATGCCATCGCTTTCACGACCTACGCCGACCCGCGCGGCGAGCCCGAGCTACGCGTCCAGATTGCCAGCTATCTGGCCGTCAGCCGGCACGTGCATTGCCATCCCGATCAGATCATCGTCACCAGCGGATACCGGCAGGGCTTGATGCTTGCGCTGACGGCACTGCACGCGCACGGACGCAAGGCATGGATAGAGGAGCCAGGTTACCCGCTGGGAAGGCGCGCGCTGGAACTGATGGGAGCCGAAGTTGAACCCGTCCCCGTGGATGCCGAGGGACTGCGCGTGGAAGATGGCATCGCCAGCGCGCCAGACGCCCTGCTGGCGCTGGTTTCACCGGGCCAGCACGCACCGCTTGGCGTGACAATGTCGCCAGCACGAAGACACGCCTTGCTCGACTGGGCGACGACAAAGAATGCCTGGATCATCGAAGATGACTATCTGGGAGAGCTACAGCTCGAAGGCCGCGCGGCGCCGGCCCTTGCGGCAGGTAAAGGCGCGGAGCGCGTGATTCACATCGGCGCGTTTAGCAAGACGATCAGCCCGGCGCTGGGTCTCGGTTTCATCGTCGCGCCACACTCGGTGGCAGAGCGTTTGGTCGAGGTCGCTGCCGTATTGGCGCCGGCTCCGAATCGGACCACACAGTTGGCAGTCACGGAGTTTCTGGAGGATGGGCACTTTCTGCGGCACCTGCGCCGGATGAAGGCGCTCTATGCCAGGCGCCGCAGTCTTGCGCTGGACTGTCTCAACGCGTTTCTGCCTGGCACGCTGACTGCGGGCCTTGGCCTGATCGCACCGCTTCCAACGACCGCCAACGACACCGCTGTGGTCGACATTGCCCGCTCGCGCGGCCTCGCGCCTTCTGCTCTCTCCGCCTGGTACCTTCGCCGCAGTCACGCGCAACAAGGCCTGCTACTCAGCACGACGAACCTGCGCCTCGACAACCTCGATGCCGCGTGCGAAACGCTTGCGATAATCGTTGCATCAATGCGCTGAATCCACAGTCGTGAGCCGCGGATTGAGACGTGTTGGCGTGTGAGTTTTGAGCCTATGACCGAGTCCGGCCACAAACGGTCAATCCAGGATCGAGCGCCGAACGACGGCTTAGTGGTCAACACCTGCCAGTTCAGCGAGCTATGTGCGGGACTTGCCGCCATCGATAGATGGTCGAGTAAATCCTTTTTTGTCCGCGAACGTCGGCTTTGCCGTCGGCCCTGCACGGTTTTACCGTTTTCGGATGCGCTTCAAGTGGCTCGAATCAGGCGAAGCCGCGAGGACCGGTCCCATGCTCATCCGGCCCGTGCGGACTCCGAACGTCTACGAACCCCAACGTATGCCGGGCATACTAAGGAAACCGGGGATCGTCTTGAAGCGTTCGACCCACTCCAACACATGCTTGTATCCAGCAATCTCGACACCCGCGTCTGTTGATAGTGCGACATGAGGAAAGCAGGCAACATCAGCGATAGTTGGTCGACCGAGCTCAAGCCATTTTCGATTTTCCAAATGCCCATCCAACACCCTGAGCACCCGATGCGAGAGCGCAAGTAGGTCGCCTAAGTTTGCGGAGTGGTGAAAGAGCTTTACAGACCTCGCTTGCGCTACATGCATGAGATCTCCGCCCGCCGTGGCGAGCCATTGGTGAACTCTCGCAGCGCTATCGGCCTCAGTCGGGTACCAAGTACCAAACTTGTCATACTTGCGGGCGATGTATGTGAGGATCGCTTGCGCATTGCGCAAACGTAATGACCCATCCTCCAGGATAGGCAATTCCCCGAACGGATTAAGTTCGAGATAGTCCGCCGACTCATGTTGTTGGCCAACATAGTCCACACTGACTTTCTCATAGGGAACGCTCAGCATGTTCAAGAGAAGTCGAATCTTGTAGCAACTTCCCGACAGCTCAAAATCATGTAAGCGAATCATGAAATCTCCAACAAAAAAAGCGTTCCGGAGCCACGGAGCCCACCGGAACGCCGGAAGGAGCAGCGAGACACACGCTGCAAGGATCAGACGGTCAAGAACCTAACTCAGAGGCGTGATGCCTGAGGTGGTCCTCCATGAAGGAAGAAATAAAGTAGTAGCCGTGGTCATACCCAGGATGTTTGCGCAGCCTCAGCGGTTGGCCTGCTATCTCGCATGCTGCGCGGAGAGTCTCCGGATACAACTGTTCTTCCAGGAATTTGTCATCAAGTCCTTGGTCGATCAGTATTCCGCCTGGGAAGACGGCGCGCCCGGCTCGCCGAATCAGCAGCGTCGCGTCGTAGTCCGTCCACTTACTTTGCTCAACGCCGAGATATCGAGTGAAGGCTTTGATACCCCATGGGCATGCCACCGGGTTGGCAATTGGCGCAAACGCCGAGACGGATCGAAACTGGTCCGGATTCCGCAAAGCGATCACCAGAGCGCCGTGACCACCCATCGAGTGCCCGAAGATTCCGACCCGTCGTTGATCGACAGGGAAGTTCTCCATTACCTCGCTGAAGAGCTCGCGGACAACGTAGCTATACATGCGGTAGTTTGTGGCCCATGGCGCGTCTGTGGCATCGACGTAGAAGCCCGCTGCCACACCAAAGTCCCAACTCTCCCGATCTCCTGCAATCTCGACCCCTCTCGGGCTCGTGTCGGGGGCCACCAACACCAAACCAAGCTCAGAGGCGACCCGTTGAGCGCCAGACTTCGTCGCAAACGTCTCCTCCGTGCAGGTAAGCCCAGCCAGATAGAAGAGCGCCGGGCAGCGCTCCCCTCTCAAGGCTTGCGGCGGCAAGTACACCGAGAAGCGCATGCTGGTCCCGGTCTCCTTGGATGCGTGCTCGTAGAACCGTTGCAGGCCGCCGAAGCAGGCGTGCTCAGATACTGGCTTCAAGTTGCTCATGATGGTACCTAGTAGAGCACCACCGAACGGATCGACTCGCCGCTCTTCATCAGATCGAAGGCGTCGTTGATCGATTCCAGCGGAAGCCTGTGGGTAATCAGATCGTCAATGTTCAGTTTCCCTTCCATGTACCAGTCGACGATCTTCGGCACATCCGTCCGACCACGAGCGCCACCGAATGCAGAGCCCTTCCACTCACGACCTGTCACCAACTGGAACGGACGAGTCGAGATTTCGGCGCCGGCCTCGGCGACACCGATGACAATGGATTTGCCCCAACCCTTGTGGCAGCACTCCAGTGCCTGGCGCATGACCTTCGTATTGCCGATGCACTCGAAGGAATAGTCTGCGCCTCCGTCTGTCAATTGGATGATGTGATCGACGACGTTTTCAACGTCCCTCGGGTTCACAAAGTGGGTCATGCCGAATTTCCGAGCCATTGCTTCCCGACCAGGGTTCAAGTCGACCCCAATGATCTTGTTGGCGCCGACCATCTTGGCTGCCTGAATAACGTTCAGCCCGATCCCGCCCAAACCAAATACCACCACGTTCGCACCGGCCTCCACCTTTGCCGTGAACAGCACTGCGCCTACACCGGTCGTCACGCCGCAGCCGATATAGCAGACCTTGTCGAAAGGGGCGTCCGGGCGAATCTTTGCGAGGGCGATTTCGGGAACCACGATATGGTTCGCGAAGGTCGACGTCCCCATGTAGTGGAAGATCGGCGTGCCGTCGATCGAGAAGCGCGCCGTGCCATCGGGCATGAGACCCTTGCCCTGTGTTGCACGAATCGACTGACAGAGATTCGTCTTCTGCGACAGGCAGAACTTGCACTGCCGGCATTCCGGCGTGTACAGAGGGATCACGTGATCGCCTGGCTTGAGCGAGGTCACGCCATGCCCAACTTCCGTCACGATACCGGCACCTTCGTGGCCCAGGATGGCGGGGAAGATACCCTCGGGATCTGCGCCCGAGAGTGTGTAGTAGTCGGTGTGGCATACACCCGTTGCTTTGATCTCGACGAGCACCTCGCCAGCTCGCGGACCCGCCAGGTCCACTTCTTCAACGCTAAGGGGGGCGCCAGCTTTCCAGGCAATAGCAGCTTTCGTTTTCATCTTCAAATAACCTTCCGATTGAGATATCTAAGAATTGAGCGGTATCCCGCGCAGGGCAGGCGTGCCATCAAGTCGCTTCGATGGCACGCCTGCGGACAGACAATTCATTCAACGCATCGCAACTACAGCCGCTGCTGGCTCGTCGAGCTGACGTGAAGTGGGAAAAACGCCGGACATCACGATGAAGCCGGGTAGCCGCTTGATCTGATCGGTCCACCGACGGACTGCGGGGTAATCGCCGAGCGATACGCCACCCTCATCGGACAAAGCGATATATGGGAAGCACGCAATATCCGCAATCGTGGGGTGCGAAGCGTCGCAAAGAAACTTCCCGCCCATTTGCTCGCGCCGCCAAAGGTGTTCATCCAGTATGCGCAGCAACTCGTGGGACCTCTTCCTGCAAGCTTCAGCATCAAAGTCGAAGAAAAACAGATCATGAAGACGCGCCGCAGAAATGGAGCCGGTCAGGCTATCTGCGAAAGACAGCCACATTTGCACTTCACCCGCAAGGCGGGCATCGCTGACCGGGTACCAAAGGTTCGACGTGTCGTAACGCTTGGCCAAATAGACAAGAATCGCCTGCGCGTCCCGAATCGAAAAATCGCCGTCCGTCAGTGCCGGTAGCTGCCCCAAGGGATTGACCCGCAAGAATGCGTCGGACTTGTGCTGTCTGCTTGGGTAGAACTCGACCGGTTCGTTCTGGTAGTCAATTCCCAGAATGTTGAGCAACAGACGAACCTTGTAGCAGTTGCCGGATAGCTCGTAGTCGTAAAGCGTAATCATGGGGGTTCTCTTTAAATGTCCAGGACGATCTTGCCGTTCTTGCAACGCGACACGCACGGCATGATCCACTTCCCGCTTTCGCGCTCCGCCTTGGAGAGATACGTGTCATGGTGCTCCAGGTCGCCACTGAGGACGCCGGTCATGCAGGTTCCGCAGACGCCCTGCTCGCAGGATGCCTCGATGGTTACCCCGTTCTCCCAGCACGCCTTCAGCAGGCTCTTGTCTGACGGCACACTGAAAGACTTTCCGGACTTGGCGAGTTCCACCTCGAACGAATCGCCGCCCGTCGGGATGTCGTCATTCTTGAAAAGTTCGAAGCGAATGGACTCTTCGGGGATGCCCCGCGCCGCGGCAACTTCGCTTACGCAGTTGATCATCACCCCCGGCCCGCATGTGTAAACCTCTGTTTGGGCAGGGTCTACGGCGGCGAGCATGGCCATCAGCTTCTCGCGAGTCGCAACGCCATCCAGGCCTGCGTAAAGATGGACGCTCGGACCCAAGTCGCGCAAGCGCTCGCCGAATGGCGAATGCTCTGCTCCCCTGACAAAGTAGTGCAACTCAAAGTCATCGCCTCCAGCCTGCAGCGCCTGGGCCATGGCGAGAATCGGTGTTATGCCAATGCCGCCGGCGATAAGTACCGGGCGCTTTCCGTTTCGAATAAGAGGGAACGCATTGCGTGGTACCGTAATGGAGAGTTCGGTTCCCTCCTTCACCTGCGCATGCATGGATTCGGAACCGCCCCGGGACATCGCCTCGCGCTTTACGCCGATGATGAATGAGTCACGCTCACTTGGACTGTTGACCACGGAGTATTGCCGTACACATCCAGCCGGGGTAGTCACGCTGATATGCATGCCAGGCGAGAGCTGCGGCATCGTCCGGCCCTTAGGCTTCAGCCACAGCGAGATAATGTCTTCGGTTTCCTGCAGGCGGGCGGTGACTTCGCATTTGAATTCGGTTGACGCAGGCCGAGGGAACGGCACCACCACCGCAGGCACTTCCGCTGCAACCGGCGCCGTCGCATGGATTTTCTCGATCTTCGGCGCACTGGCATGCGTCGCCTCCATTGCGCGGCGGAACTCCGTAAGAATCGTTGAGAAGTGAGTCCTGAAACCCACGGTCGCGGTATTCGCCGCGAAGACCATTGTGTGCACGATGCACTTCTGCCCAGAGGTCGGCTGCAGAAGGAACACCAATACCTTCGACTCCTGGTGTCGTTCGATTCGAATCAATCCGTCTGCAATCACTTCGGCGCGCGACTCGCCATCCAGTACTTCCGAGAATCGGTTGGCCTGTGCAAGCAACGCTTCGCTGACTTCTTCTTGCGATGCATTGATCGGAAGGCTGCGAAGGCCTGTCCGGACCTGCCCGGGATAGCCCAGTTGCAGGGCTTCAGGTTCGACCAGCGGCGTTCCGAGAGACGCCCATACCAACCCGTCCTTTTCGGACACGGCGAAGGTGGCAACGCAAGCAGAGCTCGGCTCAGTTGCTTCGCGGTGGGCGGGAACGAAAGTGCAACCACCGCTGCCGGTCTCATACGTCCACCCGTGATACTGGCACCTCAGTTCGTTACCGAGGTTCACGCCCAGCGACAGGCGTAGCCCGCGATGAGGGCAACGGTTCTCCCAGGCATTGACCATGCCATTGTCATCGCGCCAAAGGGCGAGTTCTTGACCTGCGAGGCTTGTCTGATAAACGTGGCGCGACGGAAGATCCGTGGCACTGGCGATCGGATACCAGCGATTCGTATCTAATGATTTCATTTTGGAGGACTCTCTATTCGTTCGCTCAACCGCGAATCGCGCCGTAGTGCAAGTCGCTTTCGCGAAGCCACCTGCGGTAAGCGGTTGCAAGTACGTCTGCTCGGACAGGGTTCTCACGACTGGCCGCTAACGGCAGCCGTTTGGGAACCTGGTTGATCAAGATCATCAGATCCTGCCCAAAAATCGTCTGCTGAAAGCGACGAAGCTGTTCGTCGGAGTTGATATCGTCGACGTAGCACATGATCGTGTGCGCGATACACCAGTCCTCATCGACAGGCTGTACGAACAAGCAGAGGACATCCCAACGCTGCGGATCCGGAGGACAGGTCTTGTAAAGGATGGCAACGTTGGGGCGCGTCACGCGGTAGACGTACTGGGTCTCGATGGGCTCGACCGCTGTGGCCGACGCACGGGGCTGAGCGAATCGACACTCCGTGGCGATGACTTCATCCAGTTCTTCGTCGATCCGTACGTTGTAAGGCAGCACCTCGGTGAGCGGTTCAGCACCAAGGATGTCCGTATGCACGAACGGAAAATGTGCCATGTCCAAGAAATTTTCGATGGCGCGAAGCCCCGACACATTTACGCGCGTCGATCCAGCGCTGACAACCCGACGATCTGCTTCCGCAAACTCTGGCACCGGAAACAAGTCGCGTGGCGATGACGAGAACGAAAACCACAGCGTTCCGTAGGCACGCTTGCATGACACCGGCCGAACAATGCCCTCGTCGGTCCAGTTTGCCTGGATCTCGCCATCGGGCGACACGTCGTATGTCACCGAGCGGCCGAGCAGCCGCGTTAGATATTGCCGGCTGGGAAGAACATCCTCCAGCGCCGCAACGGGATGCCAATCTTCGAACAGCACCTGATCTGCTTTCACTGCCCCTCC
Organism: Cupriavidus sp. 2SB; assembly: GCF_005503625.1. Lineage (GTDB taxonomy): Bacteria > Pseudomonadota > Gammaproteobacteria > Burkholderiales > Burkholderiaceae > Cupriavidus. The sequence continues at coordinate 9,216 of NZ_SCMX01000077.1, forward strand.
TGCCGTGGCTTGTTAGTTTGCTAAACTGGTATACCAGAATGTATATCAGAAGAACCCAAAGCGCAAAGCAGTTTGCACTTGGGGAAAATACTTAGCGGGAGAATTGCCGAGATACGGCGTGAAGTAGACCAGGGCCGCTCAAGGCGGCCGGGTCTATTGCGAGGACAGCTTAGATGGCGAGGACAGCTTTGAGGTCGATCTCAGGAGGTGCGGAGGCGTCGAATCGGTAACCTCTGATCACCAGGTTGTAGTGCGATGCCAGCAACTCTTTGGCCGCAGTGGCGTCTTTCTTCTCGAGGCACTCCACGAGCTTCCCGTGCTCGTCGCGCAGTTGGCAGTAGTCAAAGCCAACACGGAACATCGCGTTGATCAGCGCTTCGCGGCGTCGCAGTTGCGAGTGAATTTGGTTCAGTGTCTCGTTGTTCAAAAAGGACAGCAGGAGAGAGTGAAATTCCCGCCCAAGCTTGTCCCCCTGGTCGTGCTTCCCCTTCTCGAATGCAACCCGTTCCTTCCCCGTATGCGCCCGCAGCGCTTTGAGTTGTTCGGGAGTGATGATCTTGATCACTTGGTCGATCACGCCACTCTCGAGCACCAGGAGCATTTGGTAGAGTTCAAACGCGTCGTCGAAAGTCGGCCGCCAGACAGATGAAGAGCGCTTGGGGGAGATTTCTACCAGCCCGTCTTGCGACAAGCGGATAAGCGCCTGCCGGACGACTGTGCGACTGACGCCAAACAAATCCGCAATGTCTCGCTCGTTCAGCTTTGTCCCCGGCGGAAGACGACGGTGGTAGATCGCATCGGAGATGGTGCCTACAATTTTCTGGGTTAGCATGATGTTGTCGCGTGACTGCTACCGTCGGCTCGGCGCAGCAATTGTCTGGTCGACCAGAATTTCTAGATGGTACATCAAGCGCGTCATTTGGCACTAAAGCTGTGACGCGCCGCACCAAGATGGGCTAGCTCCCGCGGCTGCATACCCGTTCTCGTGCATGGTTAGCCGAGAACCAAGGCTACCAACGCTCCTCACGGCCACGTCCCAACGGAACGTCCGTCCCCCTGACCATGGCACAGTTCGTGCCATATCCCCGAAGCAAGTGAGCATCCCCAAGACGGGTAATCCCTGATTGCCGGTCCAAATTACGCTCTATAGTCTGGTATACCAGATAAGACATTTGGCTTCCCAGAGTAGTAGTTTTGGCTTCACAAAACAGATCCCCCACTGGAGCTTCGATCATGAACGAGCAGTACAGGCCTCTTCTCGAGGACAAGACTTATCTCCGCCACTTCTGGCATCCGGTTTGCACCGTGGCTGAATTCGAACGCGCCAATGCGTCCGGCCATGGTCCGATGGCCATCACGCTGTTGGGCGAGTCCATCGTACTGGCTCGCTTGAATGGAAAGCTCGTGGCCGCGAGCGACCGTTGCGCGCACCGATCAGCCAAGCTCTCTCTTGGCAGGGTGAGCAAGCGAGACGGGAAAGACTTCCTGGCTTGTCCCTATCACGGATGGCAATACGACAACGAAGGGATTTGCAAGCTTGTCCCCGCTTGCCCGGAAAAGGCCATTCCTCCCCGCGCCAAGCTGAATGCCTACGAGTGCGAGGTGAAATACTCGATCGTATGGGTACGTCTCGACAATAGCTTCGACTGTACTGAGATCCCGTACTTCAGTGATTGGGACAAGCCCGGCATGCAGACGATCGTCGCCGACTCCTATCTGTGGAACACGGTCGCCGAGCGACGCTGGGAAAACTTCACCGACTTTTCGCACTTCGCGTTCGTTCATCCGGGCACTCTGTACGACCCGTTCTTTGCCAGCCACCCTGCCGTGCAGGTCAACCGAATCGACGGAGAGTTGCAGTTCAAGCTGGCTCCGCCTCGTGAAATGGAAGGCATCCCTGAAGAGGCGCCGATGGGAGACTTCGACTACCGATGCACGATGCCGTACGGGATCAACCTCGAGATCAAGCTCTGGAAGGACAACTCACGGTTCGTGTTGTGGACAACAGCGTCCCCAGTGGACGACAAGACCTGCCGCAACTTCATGATCATCGCTCGCGAGACCGATGGTCAGCCGGACCACATGCACCTTGCGTTCCAGAAACGCGTCCTGGAAGAGGATCAGCCGGTAATTCAATCGCAATGGCCTGCCGAGATCTCGGCAGGCGAGATATCCGTCGCCACTGACAAGGTCTCTATCCAGTATCGCAAATGGCACCGCGAACTCTGTCAAGCCGCTCTCCGTGGCAAGGAGGAGTTCCAGGCAGTACTGCGATCCAACGTCATCGACGAGTCGACGACTCTGTAGTCAAAAGCATCCGAAAAAGAGGAGTTCCAATGAAGCCAATGTTCCTGCTCGGCTGTGCCGGTCGAGGCGTACAACCATCTTCCATCGAGGCGCCGGTATCTGAAATCGAGCTGCCGGTAATGGAGCAATTTCGCCTGCAGAAGGAAAGCGGGCTGTGGGACTTCGTCGACCGTATCCCTGCGAGTGACAAAGAGCTGGACGAATATATCAAGGCGAGCCAGCACTACAATCTGCCAGTGCTGACGGGAAGCTGGACCTATACCCTGGGTGTCGACGAAGACAAGATCAAGGCAAACATCGAGCGCACGCGCGAAGTCGATGCCAAATTCCATAACCTCATGGTTTGGGCCAAACATGCGGACGGCCATTATGTGACCGACGAAGAGGTTGCTGTTTCGTACTTGAATACGTACGAGTACGCTGAAGCCCGCGGCATCACGGTCACGTACGAAAGCCACGTTGACATGTGGTCCGAGGACTTCCGCCGTGTCTTGAAGGTTGCCGGCCTGGTGGAGAAGCAAGGCGTTCCCTTCAACTTCTGCATGGACTACAGCCATTGCATCTTCAAGATCGAAAACGAAGTTGAGCACGCGGTATCACAGATGCGAGGCGATGCCGAAGCCATCAGGAAGCTGGACCCGTTCAACGATGACAGCTTCGCCGATGAATGGCTGCAGCGCAACATGGTTCATTGGACGCAAGTCCGTCCGGCCGCCCCTAATGGCCCCGTGAACTGGCTGGCCTTCGAGTCAGGTCCTTGGGATGGCCTGGGCTACGACCGTCCAGGTCGGTCGATCCAGTATCCGTTCAGCTTGCCGAAGCCTGGCGAATGGCATACCGACGTATGGCATGCGCACAAGCTGGCATGCACCAAAGAGCTGGTTCGCAAGGTCATCGATCAGTATCTCTCGACCGATGACTCGAACATGCGCGTCATGACCATCGACAACATCAACCTTGGAGCGTACGGCCTGGGTTGGGGATATGACATGTTTGCCGATAGCTGTCTGGTCGCTACATTCGTTCGTGAGCTCTATGCGGAGCGCTCGGCAATCTTCGAAGCGAAGAAGGGCAAGACGGCGTCAGAGTTTGTTGATCAGTATCGCGGCAATATCGCCCGCTGAATGTATTCGGCTGGCGATAGCCAGCATGCACCGATCCGTGTAGTAGGGGTTAGCGAGGGCTCCATGCCCTCGCCCTTTTTTAGGAAAAGGCGCTCAACCCTAAGGCGACGATCTTTCCTCCGCCTCACGACTTTCAGCCTCCCCATGCTTCGCAAATGCAAGCGGCCAGTCCAAAGACTGGCCGACCTTGTCGTGTGCTGTCAGAACTTGTGACGGATGCCAACTCCGGCTGTGTCACCATGAGCCTGCCCGGTCAACTTGTCGTAGTAGTAGGCAGCGTATAGATCCGTCCGTTTCGACAGGTTGTAGTCGTACGCGATCGATCCCGTGTTTCGCCGGAAGGAAGCAATGTCGTTTTCCGACTTACCGTAGGCGTAAGTGAGGAGCAGGCTACCAGCGCCTATCGGAATCGCGACGCCGGCTAAGGCATCAATGTGCTTCAGATTCCCGGAAGGGCCGTTCACGTCCGACTTGATGTACTGCCCTTGAGCGTAAACTTTGACAACGCTGAAGTCGTAGCTGATGCCCGCCTGCGCCGCGTTCTGTTTGCGGAAGCCAACAAGCGAACCTGGAGAGGTGACATCACCTGGCGTTGTGTTGAATTTGACCTGCTGAAACGCAACGGTGGCAGCGAGGGGGCCCTTGAAGTAGGTGACATTTCCGCCCCACTTATTCTGGCCGATGGAACCTGGTTGCTCACCGAACGCGTAAATTGCGTTGAAGGTCAACCCGTTGAAATTGGGAGTGGAGTAGACGACAGAATTGACCCAGCCGGTGTCACCCAAGATGCCTGGATCGAATAACGTGCCGTTGTTTGCAGAGAGGTAGGTGTGGCTAATTGCCGGCCCGAAGACATATGAGTCGATCATCGGGTTGAAAAGGATGGTAGAGACAAAGTAGGGTGTTGTGTTACGACCCAGTCGGACGGTGCCGTAGCTTGAGTTTTCCATGCCCACATAAGCGTTGCGGGCAAAGAATGGTTCTCCATCGTAGCTCCCGCCTTTCCCGGTATCCACCCGCAGAAACGCATTGAGGTCGAAAATCGCCTTTGTACCGCCACCAAGGTCTTCGGTGCCTTTGATCCCCCAGTAGGACGTCTGCATGCCCCCGCCGCCAACGATGTATGACCGAGCACTCCCTGGTGTTCGCGTTGTGCCGATGTAGCTATCGACCTGTCCATACAACGTTACGCTGGACTGCGCCATCGCGCTGCTCGCCAACATCGCTCCCGAGAAGAATGTGAGCGTGGCGACCCGAGTGTTCCTGAATCGAAATTGAGTTTTCATGGCTCTAAGGTGAGGATTGATACTTCCGGAAATCGTCCCTCGATCCTCTCAAGCGTCGCCTTTACCGTTCAAAAATGACATCAAATAGGCAAAGGACTCCCCTTGCGACCTCCGGATAAAGGTCTCAGCACGAGAGGTCCATCGCACAAAGAGTGCGATGGCGATTCGAGGGGAATTGTTAGAGGTCTGCTTCTTTGGCGGTCGCCATCAGTGAAGCTCGTGCTTCCTTTGCGTCACCGAGTCCGTTGAAGAAGATGTTCAGGAGAATTGCCGAGATAGCCGTTAGAAGGATCGGACTCTCCAGGATTGGAGCAAGCTCGTGTGGAAGCCGCGAGAAGAATTTCGGCGACACGACAGGAAGCATGCCTAGCGCGATGCTGATGGCAACGATGTACAGGTTCTTTACGTTGTGAAAATCCACACGAGCCAGCACTTTGATGCCGCTCGCAGTGACCATGCCGAACATCACGATACCGGCACCACCAAGAACGAACGGTGGAATCGACGCAACGAGGACAGCGACTTTTGGAAACAGGCCCAGGACCATCAAGATGACGCCGGCGGTAGCACATACCCAACGGCTCCTGACCCCGGTAACGCTGACCAAGCCAACGTTCTGCGCATAGGATGTGTAGGGGAACGTATTGAAGATGCCCCCAATCATCGTGCCAACGCCATCGGCGCGGAATCCCCGAACTAAGTCCTTCTCCGAGACCGGCTTCTCGACGATCTCACCAAGTGCGAGAAACATGCCCGTCGACTCAATAAACGTCACCAGCATCACGATGCACATCGCTGCAATGGGCCAGAAGCTGAACTTTGGCGCGCCAAAGTGGAACGGCAGAATGAAACCGAACCAAGGTGCCTCGTTCAGTTCTCCGAGGGATACTTGTCCAGCAGCTCCGGAAATGAGAAAGCCGATGGCCAGACCAAGCAAGATGGCAATGTTGTTGAGAAATCCGCGGGTGTACCGCACCAACAGAAGAATCGATACCAGGACGGTAGCTGCAATACCAAGGTAGAGCGGATTGCCGAAGTCGGGGTTGCCGAATCCTCCTGCTGACCAGGCGGCAGCTACAACCATGAGCGACAACCCAACAGCGAGAATCTCCGTACCGGTTACGACCGGCGGGAAAAACCTCAAGAGTTTCCCAACAAGTGGGGCAACGACTATCCCAAACAGACCAGCACCAATCGTGGCACCAAAGATGCCAAGCAGACCAGCGTTGGGATCGCTGCCGATAGCGATCATCGGTCCAATTGCCGTGAACGTCACGCCCATCATTACGGGAAGACGGATACCGAATAGACCAACACCCAGTGACTGGATGATGGTAGCCAAGCCGCATGCAAAAAGGTCCGCATTGATCAGGAAGGCGACCTGCTCCTTCGGCAGCTTCAGGGCTGCGCCAAGCACCAGTGGGATCGCCACCGCACCTGCATACATCACCATCACGTGCTGACAGCCGAGAATCAGGAGAGGCAGGCCTCCCAATTTTTTATCAACGCCACTCGGTTGCATTTCGAATCTCCAAAGTAAATGAAACAGTTCGACGACCTCCTGGAAATAGGAAGGCGTCCCAGTTCCGTGCACTGGAGAGGGGGTGGGAATCTAGGCCTGATGTTTTGGGGGCTCTATTTTTTACTGCACGTGTCACGTGGACACGTTCGATCCAGCCAACCGACCGGACACCTCTCGAGGGGTGCCTCGTTCCGACAGGTTCGGATCGGGGCTCTGGTCAGGCGTGCATGATCACTCCTCTGGTTCACCAATCATATGTTTAGGTATACCAGATTAGCAGATCTAATGTGCCGAAGATAACTACCGTGATAGGTGTTTTCCCGACGAGCGGGCGCGGTGCAAATGGAGGGCTACTTTTGCTGTATTGGTGCGCTAGGCACTGTTACAGGGCGCCTGGCGTGGCAATCGATGAGCGGTTGAAAGCGTCCAGGAGAGACTTTGCAAGTCTCGACTTTTCGTACAGATCGATGTCCGCTCTGCGACTAGATCCTGCCGACTAAGGGAGGAGCTACAAGCGACCGTGTTGGGTCGTTCTGAGACCGTCACCCACCGCGCAGATCGGTGAAGCCGAACGGATGGACGCACGGTCGTCGTTAGTGCAGAGATAAGCTTGATTATCCCTGTACTATCATTTCGGTACGAAACTCGCTTTCGTCGAAATACCCCGACACCCGCCCACGCCAGAAAGTTTCTCAAGGCGGCTGTGATCGCCAAGGATGCTGGCGATCGCGCCAGACGAGTGCAACCACGGGACATCGCCGTTCTACGCGACGAAAATCACGTTGTCCCCCTGCGTGACCCAACCCGGCCCGAGTCCGCTCGCAGCCGCGGGCGTACTGGGCTCAACCAAGGCGATGTGCGCTCCCGCGGGTCGCGGCAGGCCAAACGGTTCGCGGAGTGCTCGGTGCCAGTCCCTGGTCGACCTCCTGGATGCCGATGCCCACCTGCCCACGCGTCACCTTGCCGTGGGTCAGCAACTCGACTTCGACTTTCGTGGCTAGGTTGATACGATGCGCGGCTGGAAGTGCGATGAACTGAAGTCGCCAAACCATCGCTCCAGGACCCCGCGCCCGGCGAACGGCTTGTGAAAGAACTCTTCAGCTTCACGCCACGGTTCGCGCGAGAAGAAACTGGGAATTTCAGGCCAAATGGCGTGCCATTGCTCGCTGGTCGGTGGGTCTTCCGGGCTGTCCGCATCGGACTTGCGCCCCGCGCCACGAAGGAACTTGAAGGGACTCCACTTCTTCGGGTCAGTGTTCATCGTATCCCTCCTCTACGGTCTGGCAGGAGAGTCGGATAGGGGCCATTTCACTGAAGCCGCGACTCCGCAGCCATTACAATCAACGTGCCACATCCGAGCCGCCTCAGTCGGGCGGTGGTATACAGATAATCACACGAACACCCTGGGCGTCTACCTTGGATTCTGGGGATGGCCAGACGAATCGAAATCCGGAAGCTCATCGTCAAGAATTTCGAGCACCCGCTCCGTCTTTCCTCCCAGATCGAACTTAGAGTCGCGGGATCGGTCATTGTCGGTGCACAACCAACAGCAGGCCCGTTGCACGTCCTCAATGGATGGTTCTATTTCCAGAATTCGTGCCATCACTTCGCCATCAATTGGACCGACAATCTCGCGGATCTCGTTGGCGCTCGCGCATCGCGAGTCAGTCTTGGAAGTGCGCATGGTTCGCCTCCAATCAAGTGTCCGGTGCCTGGCCAAATCCCTCCGCGTCTAGGACACTCCCCAAGCCCGGACGCGTATGGCGTCGGCTGGCTTACCGTTTGGCATTCGCGTCCTTGAATTCGACATCTGTCACCTCCTCGCCTTTCTTCTCGTTGGCTGCGTCCCGGGCGCCGGTGGAGTCATTCGAATTGGTGCCTCCATCCGCATCCTGCACGTCCGCGTAGATCTTTTCCCCGAGTCTTTGCGATGCCGCGGCGAGCGCTCGCATCTTGGAGTCGATCTCGGCCTTGTCGGAGGTCTTTAGCGCCGTCTCTAGTTCACTAATCGCAGATTCAATCTTCGCCCTCTCACCCGGTTCCAGCTTCTCACCATATTCGGCCAGCGCCTTACGCGTGCTGTGCACCAAAGTATCGCCATGGTTGCGCGCATCGATCAACTCCCGCAGCCGCCGGTCCTCGGCGGCGTGTGCCTCTGCATCCTGCACCATTTTTTCGATTTCCCTTTCGGAAAGACCGGAATTCGCCTTGATTGTGACTCTATTCTCCTTGCCCGTGGCCTTGTCCTTGGCCGACACGTGTAGGATGCCATTGGCGTCGATGTCAAACGTCACCTCGATCTGCGGCGCGCCGCGCGGCGCCGGAGCAATGCCTTCGAGGTTGAATTCGCCCAGCAGCTTATTGCCGGAGGCCATCTCGCGCTCGCCTTGGAAGACCTTGATGGTCACCGATGCCTGGTTGTCTTCGGCCGTGGAGAAGACCTGAGAGAACTTGGTCGGGATAGTTGTGTTCTTGTTGATCATTTTGGTCATCACGCCGCCCAGCGTCTCGATGCCGAGCGACAGCGGAGTGACATCGAGCAGCAACACGTCCTTGCGGTCACCGGTGAGCACCGCGCCCTGGATCGCTGCGCCCACTGCCACCGCCTCATCGGGATTGACGTCCTTGCGCGGCTCGCGCCCAAAGAGCGCTTTGACCTTGTCTTGCACCTTCGGCATGCGTGTCGTCCCGCCCACCAGGATCACGTCGTCGATCTTGTCCAGCGCCACCCCGGAGTCCTTGATGGCGATGTGGCACGGCTCCATCGTGCGCTCAATCAGGTCTTCAACGAGGGCTTCGAGTCTGGCACGCGTGAGCTTCAGGCTGAGATGCTTCGGACCGCTGGCGTCGGCCGTGAGGTACGGCAGGCTGATTTCTGTCTGCTGGCTGGATGAGAGTTCGATCTTGGCCTTCTCCGCCGCCTCCTTCAGGCGTTGCAGCGCCAGGACGTCCTTCGACAGGTCAACACCCTGATCCTTCTTGAACTCGCGGATGATGTAGTCGATGATCCGCTGGTCGAAATCTTCGCCGCCGAGGAAAGTGTCGCCGTTCGTCGAGAGCACTTCGAACTGCTTCTCGCCTTGCACATTGGCGATCTCGATGATTGAAATGTCGAAGGTGCCACCGCCAAGGTCGAACACGGCGATCTTGCGGTCTGTGCTGTCCTTCTTGTCGAGCCCAAACGCGAGAGCGGCCGCGGTCGGCTCATTGATGATGCGCTTGACTTCGAGACCGGCTATGCGGCCGGCGTCCTTCGTCGCTTGCCGCTGGCTATCGTTGAAATAGGCGGGAACCGTGATGACGGCCTCGGTGACAGCTTCGCCGAGATAGTCTTCGGCGGTCTTCTTCATCTTGCGCAGCACTTCCGCTGAGACCTGGGGCGGGGCGAGCTTCTTATCTTGCACTTCGACCCACGCATCGCCGTTGCCAGCCTTGAAGATCGTGAAGGGAACCAGGCCGATGTCCTTCTGTACTTCCTTGTCCTCGTAGCGGCGGCCAATCAGCCGTTTGACGGCAAACAGCGTGTTCTTTGGATTCGTCACGGCCTGCCGCTTGGCGGGCGCGCCGACGAGGATTTCGCCGTCGTTCATATAGGCGACGATCGACGGCGTCGTGCGTGCGCCTTCGGAATTCTCGATGACTTTGACCTGGGTGCCTTCCATCAAGGACACGCACGAGTTTGTGGTGCCGAGATCGATTCCGATGATCTTACTCATGATGCTCAAGCGACTAGCGCCTCCCAACCCGGAAATTCCCTGTAAGTTTGACTGTTCACCACGGCCCGCACGCCTCGCGCTCCCCTTCAGTACTCCACCTTTGGTTATGCCACAGCGGATTTGGCCGTATCCATTGGCATCTCACTGAATGGGCAACACGATGCCAAGCTTTTCTGCCAGGCATCGTTCATACACGCCAAAATGTGTATCCACTTCAGCCTGGCTGATGACTTCCACCTCCATATTGAGGTGGTCGGCCGGAATGCCTAACATCGTGGCCAGCGCCAACTCAAGATGGGTAGCCGCTTCCCTGTCTTTCGGGAAGGTCGTGCCAACGGTGATCGTGTAAGCGTTTTCCCCTGGTCCAGTCGCGGACACTTCAACTAGGCGAGCGGCTGCACTCAAGTTGTTTTCGATGGCGATCCTCGCCAGTTCCGCCACTGTCCGTGTTTTCTCCGTAGGAAATCCGCGTGCACACCTGAGCCTCAGCCGATGTCTACCCAGCGTAAGCCAATCAGAATCAAATTCCATCGTTACCTCCTAAGCTCCATTCACCGATTTGCCGGAACGCCTAGCCGTTGACAAACCGACTATACGTCGCAGTCTGTTACGCAAGACATTCCCTTCAGGCTCCTCAATTTTCGAGTCGCTTACTTGATCTCAATTTTCCTGACGGCAGCAGGTGGCTGCGCGCCTGACTTGGATAGGCGCAGTGTTAGCAGCCCTCGTTCGAATCGGGCATCGACGTGGTCCAGATCGAGGCCATCCGGCAGCGGAATGCTGCGCATGAACGCGCCATACGCCCGCTCCAGGCGGTAGCAGCCATCTTCCTCGCTCCGAATGTCCTGCTTTTTCTCGCCGCGCAGCACCAGCGCGCCATCTTCGATGCTCGTCTGCACCTCCTCGCGCTCCATGCCGGGCAGCTCGGCGGTGATCCTCAGCGCGGTACCATCATCGACCACGTCGATCCGCGGCTGGAAGCGAGAGGAACTGAAGTCGCCGAACCAACGATCCAAACCGCCGAAGCTCGCGAGCGGCTCGTGCAGGAACTCACCCATCGCTCGCCAGGGATCGCCGGAAAAGAACCGCGACACATCCGGCCAGTCTGGCTGCCAGTGCCGGGGCGCCGGAGCGTTGGAGGTCTCTGCCCCCAGTGGCTTGTCGGTCGACGTCCTGCGCAAGAATTTGAAGGGGTTCCATTTCCCCAGTTCCGTTTTCATGTTGTCCTCCATTCGACGCCTCTGTGTTTCGGTGCCCCCGCCAAGAGAAGCCGGGGCGGACGCTTTCTCGGATCCGGCGCGGCGGGTTGTGGCACCGGAGCTGACAATGCTGTCCGCCGGCTCCACGCCGCTCGGCGGTGGCATCCGCGCGGACGCCACCGTCGCCAGCTCCGCAACGTAGCTAGGCCCTCAGCTGAGGCACATCACGCCACGGTGACTTCAATGCGGCGCGGGCGGGCCTCGTCGCGACGCGGAATCGTCAGCTTCAATACCCCGTCCTGCAGGTTCGCCTCGATCTTCGCCGCATCAAGGTCGGGACTCAGCGAGAACGCCCGCGCGAAGTGCGGCTGGCGAATCTCCGCGTGTTGTACACGCAGCCCAGGCGGCATCGGCACGACCGCCTCTGCCTCGATTTTGAGGTTGCCGTCGTGGACATTCACCTCGAGCTTGTCCTTGGTCACGCCTGGCAGATCGGCCCAGAGGGTGACGCCGCTGCGGTCCTCGATGATGTCGACTGCGGGGAGCAGTGTCATGGTCGGCGTCGACCGGTCTTCCTCGTGTTGTGCCAGCGCGTTCGGGTCGCGCTTGGCGACTTCGGTACTATCGTTCATGGCAGTCTCCTGGCATTACTGGATCGCGATTGCCCGCGGCTTTGACGACTCGCGCTTGCCCACACTAATGGACAAGCAGCCATTGGCGTAGCGCGCCTGCACCTTGTCGGGATCGGCACCCTGTGGCAACTCGACCACGCGCCGGAACGTGCCGGCAAACCGCTCTTGCGCGTATAGCCTTGCCTCCGGATCGTCCTCGGGATACGCCGCCTCGCGCTCGCCGCTGATGGTCAGCAAGCCCTTGTCGATCGACACCTCGAGCTTGTCTTGCTTGATGCCCGGTGCGAATGCGACGATTTCGATGGAGTCGTCCGTGGAGCCGATATTGACGGGTGGAAAGGCCCCGAAGCGTCCGGTACGAAGGCTGGACGGGAAGCCGCCGAACAAACTCGCCATCTGCCTTTGCATGCGGTCAAGTTCGCTGAAGAGGTCAGTTCCCAAGAAAAGGTCACTCATGGTCATTTCCTCCTTCGATGCAGCAAGGAGGCGAAGGGGCCTACGCGCTCCCATCCACCCGCCAAGCTGCTGGCAAACAAACAGAAACACGCAGCGCGCAACGACGCGACTGCCTGAGCGAAACTAAAATAGCAACTGGGCAGGACGATTTCAAGGGGGCTGCGGTGCGGCCGCAAAAGCGAGCCATACCGATAACCCCTGTTATCGATACAGCGCCGTTTCTTGGCCAAACTGCTATCCGTGAGATTGAGCCGGGCCCGGTCGGCGAGCCAACTTCTCATCACTTGCGGTGCGTCCCATGCGGAACTTCTTGATCACGGTCGACTTTCCCGACGCCGCCCCGCTGGCCGCCCTGCGCGCCTGGTACGCCGGAGCGTCGTCGCGGCAGGCTGTCGAGCGCTATTGCCCCGACGCGCTGGGGGCGGGCAGGTCGGCGCGTGGCGTGTTGGGAGCGATTCGCCGTCAGCTTGCCGAGTTCGCGCGGCAGCGCCGGCGCGAGGATTTGGCCACGCTGTTCCGTTGCGGCGAAACGGAGCGAGAGAAGCACAGCAAGGCAGTGACACGTGCGCTGGAGTCGTTGCGGTCGCTGCCCATCCCCGAGCCGCAGATCAGCGATCCGATCACCTGGTGGCTGCCTACTCGCGTGGCCGTCGCGCTGCACGCCTATGGGATCGGCACGCTGGCCGACCTGACCGTGCGCGTGCCGCGCCGACGGCGCTGGTGGGCCGCCATTGCCGGACTAGGCGCTGGCAGCGCGCGCCGGGTCGAAGCCTTCTTTGCCGCGCACCCCGGGCTCACCGAACGAGCGCGCGCCCTGATCGCGGCGGCGCCACCAGCCCAAATCGTGCCGTGGGAGCAGATCCGCTTGCCACATGAACTCGACGGAGCACGCGGAGGCTTCCGGGCACCGCGCCAGATGTGCACGCTCGATGCCGGCAACGACTACGAGGCCATCAGCGCCTGGCTGACCTTGCACGAATCGGCCGAAACAACGCGCGCATACCGCCGGGAAGCCGAGCGCCTCCTCTTGTGGGCGATCGTCGAGCGCGGCAAGGCGCTGTCGTCGCTAGCGACCGAGGACGCCATTGCCTATCGCGCATTCCTGCGCCGGCCCACGCCACACCAGCACTGGGTCGCGCCGGCACGGCCGCGCGCATCGTCGGAATGGCGCCCCTTCACCGGCGGCTTGTCCCCGCGCTCGATCGCCTATGCGCTGTCGGTACTGGGCGCGATGTTCCGCTGGCTGATCGCGCAGCGCTACGTGCTGGCGAACCCGTTCGCCGGGGTGAAGGTGCGTGGCGCCCCGCGTGCGGCTGGGCTGGATGCCTCCCGGGCATTCACCGCGGGCGAGTGGGAGCTGATCCGTGCGATTGCCGACGGACTCGAGTGGTCGTACGGCTGGTCCGTGCCGGCGGCGCAGCGGCTGCGTTTCCTGCTCGATTTCGGCTACGCGACGGGCTTGCGCGCCGGCGAGCTGGTGGGCGTGACGCTCGGTGGCATCGAGATTGGCGCACGTGGTGAACGTTGGCTGCACCTGGTCGGCAAAGGCGCCAAGCCCGGCAAGGTCGCGCTGCCGCCGCTGGCCCGTCACGCGCTCGATCAGTACCTGGCGCAGCGCGGCCTACCGGTGACGCCCGCACACTGGAAGCCGGACATGCCGCTGCTGGCCAATCTGCAGGGCACGGTAGCGATCACGACGCCGCGCCTACGCGACGTGCTGCGCCGCTTCTTCCGGTTGTCAGCCGACGCCATCGAGACCGATCATCCGGCGCTGGCCGACAAGCTAGGCCGAGCGACGCCCCATTGGATGCGGCATACCCATGCGACCCAAGCCCTGGCGCAGGGTGCAACGCTGACAACGGTTCGCGACAACCTGCGGCACGCGTCCATCACGACCACCTCGACCTACCTACACGACGACGAGATGCAGCGGAGCCAGCAGTTGGAGCAGGCCTTCGGGCGCCGGCGCTAGGATGCCGCCGAGCCACGACACCACTAACACTGTATGCCGGCCGCGATTCCCTTTGCGCAGCCAGACGCGCCAGGCCTCGACGCATCGCCGGGGACTGGCGCGGCTTGGCTATTGCGCGTGCACCGGCTAGGCGCTCTCGTCGCCGGGACGCAGGTGCCAGCGCTATGACAAGTGGCCTGGCTACCGCACTTCACAGCATCCTCATCAGGGCATCAGAAAGGCGTAGGTTGAGACGCTTATCGGCATTCCCGAAATGATCGGCACTGTCAGCCCCATTTTTGGAGCGAATAGAGCATCTAGAGCTGGCCAATGAATTGAAGGCGAGACTTGGCACTTCGCGATCCACGAAAGTAGGAAATCGTCCTACACAAGTTCGGGCTGGAACAACCTAAAAGAAAGACGTGACCAACGAAACAAGGAGTGTTCGGATGCCTGTTACGACAGTTCGGGTGATGCTTACGGAAAAAGCACATTGGGCAGTGGAGAGGGATGACGGACGTGAGCGCTTCACCTACCCATCAAAAGGCGCCGCCATAGCTGCAGGCGTTCATATTGCAATGGCCGAGGACGCTCTCCTGACGATAGACGGCGTCAACGAGGAGCCAAGTGCCCTCGATTTCAGAGACTGCGACGCTCAGTTGGGCATCTGACCGCGCTCGCGTTCGTGCAGCGCGCCAAGCCGGCGGTCAACTGACCGGCCAACGACTGCGGTACGGCAGTGCAGTAGCGCACGCAATTCACATGCCGCCCTCCCTGCCGATGCCGCAGCCACAAGTCACCGACGACATTGAAGTGTGACTAACGCCGCAGGCACTTGCGTGCGCGGCACATTCCGACACTGCCGCATTTGACCGTGTGCGGGCACCGAGCATGTGCCAGAGGCTTGGCGCCCATTGACTCGTCAGCGTGCGAGGTCGACAGGCGCAGCGCACTGCAAGTTGACGCCAGCCCGCCCCCGCGCAGAGCGCGAAGGATCTGATGCTGCAGGTGAGCGCAGTAGCGATACTCGTGCGCCCCCGTTCATTTCTGCACCGGCCGTCGGCAGTTGGTCGCGGCTCTCACCAGCCGTTCCCGTGTGTAGGGGCCGGCAATCTGCCCATCCACCAGAAGGCAATAACTCCAAGGCTGACAGGCCTCGTGCCTGGCATTCTTGTCGAGCAGGGTCGCGGTGCGGTGCACCACTTCTTGCCAATCGCGGCTGACGAAGATGTCGTGCTCGCTCTTGTTGGTGGGGCCATCGGGCCGGTAAATGACCAGAGTGTAGGTAAGGGTATTCATATTCCCGCCTCCACAGATCTTGGACGTCCCGCACCACGATGAGGTTCGCACCTGACGGCGCCTAAAGCTATCTCGGCCTTAGGCGCGACAACCTGTCCCATGCTCCCCATCTCGACCAAATCCATCTACCTGCACACCGATGACGCCAAACGGGCACGGTCAGGCCTTCCCCGCTTGATACTGCATCGCTATCCGAAATGCAGATCAAAGTATCGTCGCGTGATCGACTTGCGGGCCTCGGCCTTCATCGGGCGGACATGATCAGGCGACCATCCCTTCCCTCCATAGGTCGCCCGGCAATGAGCGCAGCGATAGGGGGACTCCAGAAGCCGGATATTGAGCAGATACGGTGCCTCGTGGCCGCAGCGCCGACACGAGTTCTCCAGCGGCTTGCGATGCGCTGGACAAGCAGCAATGCTCTCAATCTGGTGCAGGACGCTGTGATACCCGTCCAGCATGCAGCTATGACAGTGCCGGAAGACGCTGCAATAGCGCCGCCGCTGACTCGGCTGGACGAGTGCAAGACGCAACGTCTGGATCGGTATCGCCAGGGTATCGTGCAGCCGCCGCAGATCAATCAGCCCGAGTTGCGGCACGACGCCCTCATACGGATCGATGTCCGCACCCAACAGCCGGGCCACGACGTGTCCGGGCAGCGCGTTTGCCTTCTCGAACTTCCACAGGATTGAGACAAGCGACTCGTAGGGCTCGATCCACTTCTTGTTGAAGAGGTACCCCAGCGCCGGAGTCAATCGGCCCTCGTCCAGCGTGAGGATCGGGAAGCTCGGCGGCGTGAGGCGCGAGCCCCTAGGCAGCGACGAGCACATGACCGGTGGCATGACGCGATTGCACGTAACCGCAATGCTGCACCGCGTAGCTCCACAAAGCCGACTCGGGGCAGTATCCCAGCGTGTCGCGGATCTCGCTCTCCTTGAGGAGAATCTCGACTGCCCGTGCAAACGACTCCATCGGGATCGCCAGTCGGCCAGGCAAACATGCCTTGTTGTGTGCCGCCTCAAAGGCTTGCCACAGGGTGTCCGCATCGCTCACCAGTCGATACCCACTATAGAAGGCCTGCGGGACATAGAAGCGCGTGAAGCTCCAAGCGCTACCTTCAGGGTACGCAGTCTGGTCGTAACCTTGCAAACACGTAGCCACATCCTCGGCATTGCGGATGCCATAGAATGACAGTTCCTCGACCATCAGCCGCGCAACAATCTGCGTCTTCCCCGCTATCTGCAGCGCGGTTTTTTGCGCGAGCAGTTCCTGCTGGCCCACCAAGAAAGTGAACAGCTTGATCTGCTGCCGATCGAGCGCGTCGTGTACGTCGCGCAGCCATTCGTACTCGTTCTCGTTATAGCGCTGCGCTTCGTCACAAAATAGCAGGACGGTGCCACTCCCGGCACGTGCGGCCGCTTCCCGAATTCTCAAGGACAGGCGCATCCGTTTTGACGGATTGCCACCGGCATTCGGCTCCGGATCCCCCACGGCCGCAAGCAGGTTCGCAAAGAACGGCCCCTCGGCATGGCGTGGCTTGTGCTCGCACTGCGCGTGGTAGGTGGTCATCTTCGGATGGTTGCGCGCCAGCAACAGGCGTACATACTCGATCGCGCGGGTCTTACCGATACGCGATGGCCCATGGATCAGCGCGCCCATGATCCGGTAGCGCAGGCACCGCTCGACGAGTTCATAGAAGCTCTCGATCGCCGGCGTGGCAATCCTGTAGTTGCCGGTGGCGAGCGGGTGCAGCGACGGGTCAATCGGACGCGGAACCTGAAGCGACATGATGCACCTCCTGACAAGATCGACTGGGATTAGAAAACCTGGCCGGTACCGATCGAGAGCTTTCGCGGCCGTGCCGTCAGGCGCGGCGAAGGCTCAGCAATCGCCGCCCCTGACGCGACGTCCACCGAGGGCGTGGCAGGTTGCGCCACCGCTGGCTTGTCGGTCGGTCGAGGTGGACCAGGGGGTGTGCGGGTGGTCGGCGCCGCCGCGAGCAGGCGCATCACATGGGCAAGCTCCGTGGCCGCCTTGCGGGTCTTCTTCGCCTGTGCGGCCTTTTCCTTCACGTAGGTCTCAATCGGATTGGCTGCGCCGGCCGAGTGGTGGCGTCGCTTGCCCGCTTGCCGGCGGATTTCCTGCCGCAACTTGAGGTTGTGCGGTACCACCCGCCATGCTCCTTGTGCGTCAAGCACACCCAATTCCGTGCCGTCGGCAAGGAACGCGCGCACGCTACGCAGATCATCCGCGTTCATGTAGATCAGCAACTGGTGGCCGATCAGATGCGTGCTGGTCGCGAGCACACCGTTGGTATAACGCACGCCATGCAGGTTGATGTGCGGACGTACCCCCTGGTCGAGATAGGCCCGCACGCGGCACCGCCGAGCCGACTGCATCAAGCAGAGGGTTCTGCGGCGCTGATCTGCAAGCCATGTCACCAGCGTCCCCCGACCACGAACGAAGTACTCGATCGCTTCGAGCGGCGTGGCATTGTTCAGACCACTATGTGGCATACCGTTGTAGCCGGCAATGGCGTACTCGACGAGTTCCTCGAGCTCGCCAAGCGACACGTACAGGCACAGGTCTCCCTTGGGATCGGCCAGGGCCCGGCGCAGATCGCGTGGGTGGGAACCCGTATAGCCAGGTAGGCGCGAGGAGAGGCGACTGGCGATCGTGCCAAAGAAGCGCTCGATGTACGGACGCTCATCGGGGCTGTACCTGGGTCCGGCATCAACCAGGCAGCCGATAAACTCGCACAGGACTGACAGCGTCTCGTTGGCGAGGTTCGCCTTCGCGTTATCGAGCTTCATGGATTCCCAGGTGGCATAGGCGAGTTCCGGCAGCCTTTGCGACGGGAACCCATCCTGCGGACCATAAGTCAGGCCTGGAATGGTGAAGCTTCGTGGACGATGGGGCTCCAGCGCGTTCTCGAGGGTCTTGATCACATCGTAGCGGCTGTACTCCCTGGCGAGCGCAATGTGGTAGCCGAGGACTGCTCGCGTACACACGTCGATCATGACGAGTAGCCATACCCGCTCCATCTCAAATTCGTGCTCAAATCCAAGCGGATCGCGAACGACCACCTTGAGGCGGATGTCGAGCCGGTGACCATCAAATTCGACGACCTGATACGGGCGCGTCGCGATAGACGCTGCGGTGGTGCCGGTGCGTGGCAGTCCCTTGAGGTGCGACGCACCGGCCGCACGAGCCGCCGTCCCGAAACTGTGCAACAGCTCGGCCTTCAATCGCCGCGACAACGAACGAATCGCATGACCCGCTGTGTTGAACGGATAGTTGGCGGCCGTCAAGCCCACGGCCCGACACTGACGCAGAAAATCGTCATGCAGCGCCTGCAAGCCGCGCAGCCGGGTGCGCAAACGCCCATCCGTATGGATCTGTTCAAGCACGACCTTGCGCTGTTTGACCTGGAGCAGCAGCCAGCCGGCCAGTGCCGGGTAGCGTTCAAACAGCTGAGACAAGGCACCAGCCGCCCCGCAACTGCCGCGCTCGCCGCGTATCTGCACGTCACACACCCGCGCGTATTGAGTAATGCGCGTGTAGTGCATCAGTGCACGAAAACCAAATGGCCTGCCGTCCGGATGCGCCTGCATGGCCCGCTCAAGCCAGCGGTACAGTTGTCGCCGATTGACGCCCGTCGTTTGCTCGATGGCCTTGATTGGCGCCCCGGCCACGTACTGCTCCAACGCTTGCCGGCGCCTTTCGAATACGCGTCGAGCAGCTTCGTCGAACTCCGTGTAGGCTACCGTGGGCCAGGCACTTGCATCGACGGACTGCAGCGCCGGTTTGCGACGGTTCATGACTTCGCCTCCTGGGCCACGAACATCGTGAGCAATGACAGCGGTTGGGTCCGCAGTTCCTGTGCGGTGACTCGACCAACATGCAGCAAGCCGAACAGCGCCGCGCGAACCAGGACCGGATCACCCGTCGAGAATTCGCGCTCGATGGCCAACAGGCGTTGAGGTTCCTTAAGGAAGCGCACGATTGCCCCAGGCAGCGTTGGCGCGACAAGACCGCGGTTTGCGACCAGGTACGGCAGCATGCGTTGCCAGTTATCGATCCAAATACGCGCGGCAGCCAGCTCAGCCAGGGCGACGTACCGAATCGAAAGGGCTTTGTCGTCAAGATCGCTATCCGCAGCCGGTACCTCGTCCTCGGATCTTGCATCATCAAGAAGGACCAATTCCTCGCGATCGCCATAGCGAACCCAGAAATCGGCGAGACGGCGGCAACCATCGATCTGCGCATAGCCCGGCCGTTCGCAAAACGTAACGACTGCCGGATCTGCTTCCAGCAGCAGCCACTGTTCGACGGCGGGGCGCTGATAGAACATGACGCGCCGCGCAAGCTTCGGGCTGAATGCTTCGAACCGATGCGCACCTCGCGGCCGAGCAAAGGTGATCGGCCCCGCAATCGACCGGGAATCTTCCATAAGATCAAGGGCTTACGGATGGGATTCGAAGTGTAGGAGGTGAATTGACAGATTTAATACGGACTTATGCGAATTGACACTTTTAATGCGTTTCGAGTGGAAGCAAATGTGTCAACACAACGGCGCTAAGCCGCGTCAGCTAACGGCAAGGGTAGTGACAGATTTAATACGCTCTACG
>NZ_SCMX01000078.1 GCF_005503625.1 Cupriavidus sp. 2SB
GTGACGGTGAACGTGCCATAGGCACCGGAACCCTTGGCGTGCATGCGGCGCTCGGGGATGACCTCGCGGTCGAAGTGGGCCAGTTTCTCCAGGAACCAGACATCCTGCAGCAGGGCGGGACCACGCGGGCCGGCCGTCTGGATGTTCTGATTGTCGACGACGGGCGCGCCGAAAGCGGTCGTGAGCTTGTTCATGTTGGGTTCCTCTTGCGGTGGCGTGGCCTCGATGGACCACGCCTGGACGTTTGTGGGTCTGGCAATGTGCAGGAGATTGCCGGCCGGCCTTCGGACTTTCCGGGCAGCATTCGGAGGTCAAACTCTGACTGAATGCGTGGAAGTCCGGCCAACTATCGCAGATGAAATGCGACAAGTCACATCGTATTGATCAATGACCCCGATAGGCCATCAGACTTTTTGGTTACTGAAGTAAATATTTTCGAGATCGCACGATGGTGTGCAGGGGAGAGGGCAAAGGCGGGGCGGAATGCCTCTCAGTCGTCGGCCGTTGCGAACTGGAATTGCCCCTTGCCCTGGGCCTTGGCCCGGTACAGGGCGCGGTCGGCCAGGTGGAGGATGTCGTCGGCGGTCAGGCCGTCGGGGCGCACGTGGGCGATGCCGATGCTGACGCCCAGCCGGGCGTGGTGGCCGCTGGATAGTACATAGGGCGTACTGACTTCGCGCAACAGGTCGTTGGCCAGAGACTGCACGCTTTGCTCGCTTTCGTTGCGCAGCACAATGACGAATTCGTCGCCGCCGATGCGATAGACCAGCCCGCGCCCTGGCACGGCGCCCCGCAGCCGCTCGCCCACCCGCACCAGCAACTCGTCGCCGCTGCCATGGCCATAGGAGTCATTGACGGGCTTGAAACCATCCAGATCCATATAGAGCAGGGTCAGGAATCGCCCTGCCGCCATGCGCTGGGCGCTGGCTTCGCGGATATCGGCCAGTAGCGTGGAACGGTTCAGCAGGCCGGTCAGGGAATCGTGCCGGGCGCGGTGGGCGTTTTCGCGCTCGGAGCGCATGGTGGCCACCACCATCGCGTTCATGCGGAACGAAGCGCTGGTCATGCTGAATACGTACACGGGCAATTGCAGCAGCGTCAGCAGGAACACGGGCTCGTGGGCCTGTAGCGCGCCCACGCAGATCGGACCCAGCGTCAGCAGGATCATCATCGCCGTCATGCGCGGTGCGCCGTAGTTGCGGAAACAGATGCCGCCGCACATGGCGGCAGCGGACAGGCACGCCATGGCCGCGCTGAGCCAGTCGCCACTGAGCACGCTGAGATACGCCCCGCCGCCCACGCTGGCGGCCCACGCCAGGGTCAGCGCGATGTGCCAGTCCGTGAGCGTGGGGCGATGCTCGCGCGCCGCGCGGCGGGCCGCGAACAGCACGACGACGCGCAGCGCGCAGATGGCCGCTTCCAGCGCCAGCCATGCCATGAACTCGGGCCGGCGCAGATGGAGGGCGATGACCGTGGCCACCATCAGGGTGTTGAGAATGCCGCCGAAGAAGATCGACAGCGTACCGAACAGGCTACCCACCAGGGCCGCACGGATCTCCGCGGGTACGTCGCGACCGGGCTCCGCTATCCAGCGCGTGAAGCGCCAGCGCGGGGCGCTGTAGACCTGGCCCGACAGGAACATGGGGGAATAGCGTTGACTCATCGACACGCATTTTGCCAGAGCCACGTTACGCCGCGTGCACTAGGAAGGGGGGTGTTTGCCCGGGGCAACGCCTGCCGGAAACATCTCCGCTGATCCATTGAATTCTGCATCGGTATTATCTGCGCGCCCTGTCTGATAACCCTCCGAAAATGGGTTGGATAATCCATTGCGTTGATATAGAAATAACTGGATCGTCATATCGGAAAGGGAGGTGGTAGTGATAATCCGACAAAGTGGAATTATTTTAAGTTGATTATCTGATTATCCAGAAAATCGTTCCGTAAGCAGCCGGAAAACCAGGGGTGGAAAATCCCATGAAAAGCATGCCAGCGAAGTGCGGGACGCCCATGCCGGGTGGGCTTCAACGTAGCGGAATCTATGGTGCGGTGCTGTTGATGTTTTCGCCGGCGGCATCGGCGGTGACCGTCATTACGTCGGGTACCACGCAGCAGTCGTTCTCGAACGACTCCGCCTATGAGGTGGCGGCCGGCACTTCGATCGTGTCGGGAGCCGGCGATGCCGTGGTCATCCAGGGGCAGCCCGGCGCCACGCTGACCAATGCGGGGTCGTTGACGTCGTCAGACCAGAGCGCCGCGACGGGCGTGCGTTTCAAGGCGGAGGGGACCTTCATCAACCAGGCCTCGGGACTGGTGGACGGCAAGACATACGGCGTCTCCATGGAAGGCAGCGCCGGTAGCAGCAGCGTGGTCAATTACGGCGATATCAGTGTGAAATCCAGCCACGCGATCCATTTCGGCAGCGGTGCCTCGGGCACGATCGAGAATTACGGCACGCTGAACAAGGGGCCCAGTGGCAGTGTCATGAGCAGTGCCGACGGCATTTACCTCGACACTGTCGGGACGGTCTCGATCATCAATTACCAGAGCGGCCTGATCAGTTCCGGCGTTGGCCATCCCACGTATGGCAAGGGCATCATCCTGATGGCGGGGCCGGCGAACATTCAAAACATGGGAACGATCTACGGCTACCAGGGCGGTATCCAGAGCACGACGTCGAACGCCGTCAGCATCGTCAATATGCCCACTGGCGTGATCGATGGCGACAACCACGCCGCTATCGAACTGGTGCAGAACGGATCGGTCACGAACAGCGGAAGCATCGTCAGCAAGGGCGCGCCGGCCATCCTGCTGCTGGGCGGCAACAACAGCGTGGTGCTGGACGGGGCCTCCAGGCTCGATGGGGCCGGCAACGTGGCGATCCAGAGCCAGGGGAGCGGCAACACGATTGGCCTGACCGGCACCGGGGCGGAGGACAGCGATTTCAACGCAACGGAAGGCAATGGCTTTGCGTCGCTCACCGCGCAGGCCGGCAGCAACTGGACGCTGTCCGGCAACGCGGTGCTCGGCGGGGCGGGCGCCGATGCGCTGCATGTGATGGGCAACCTGACGCTGACGGGCACCGTGACCCAGCAGGGCGGCGGGGGCACCACCATCGACAACGGCGCGCAACTGACGCTGGGCGGTGGCGGCGCCTCGGGCATGGTGTCGGGCAATATCGCCAACGACGGCACGCTGGTCTTCCGGCGGAGCGACAACGTGGTGACTACTGCCGTGCTGAGTGGCACGGGCACGCTGCGCCAGAGTGGTCCCGGGGCGGTGATCCTGGAGGGTGTGGGATCGACGCAGGGCAACATCGCAGTCGATGCCGGCGTGCTGGGGTTTGCACGCTCTGGAAACGTTGTCGTGAGCGGCGATGTTTCCACTGCGGCGGGTGCCACACTGGGAGTCGGCGGCCAGGCGGCACTGCAGGTGGGCAACCGCTTCAGCGTCGATGGCACGCTTGATGTGGTGGCGCGTCACGATATGCCTTCCATCACGGCAGGCACGGCGGTGATCGGGCCGGCTGCCAAATTCAATCTGGTGGGCTTTACGGCACCGGCGGAAGCCTCGGTCCAAGAACTGGCCTCGACCGCGCTGAACGTGATCCACACCACCACGCCGGGCGGGCTCACCGGGGCATTCCAGTCGATCCATATCGGCGGTCAGGCGCAGGAACCCGACTACCTGGTCCTGACATCGAGCTACGCGTCCAGCACCTTTGTGGTGGGGGTAGGACTGGCGTGGTACGCGTTGCATAGCACGCGGCCGGAAACTGCGAATGGCGTCTTCACGCTCGATGTAGCCGAGGGGTCCTTCGATGTGGACGCGCGCCTGATCGACCAGCCTGCCAATGCCGCCACGGGCTGGGATGGCCGCACGCTGACCAAGGCCGGCCCCGGCACGCTGCAGCTATCGAAGGCCAACGGCTATTCCGGCGCCACGTGGCTCAATGCCGGAACCCTGCGCGCGGGCGCGGCGAACGTGATCGCGGCCAGCGCGCAACTGTCGATTGCAGACGGTGCCACGTTCGATCTCGACGGCTTTGACCAACAGGTCAACCAGATGGCGGGTGCAGGCGCCGTGACGCTTGGCAGCGGCATGCTGACCGCTAGCTATACAAGCGACGGCGCGTACGCGGGAACTATCTCCGGCAGCGGCGGCTTGAACAAGGCCGGTCCCGCCACGCTGACGCTGACGGCAGACAGCCCCTACACCGGCCCCACCACAGTGAGCGCGGGAACGCTGCTGCTCGACGGAGATGGGCGCCTGTCCGGTACCTCCCAGGTGACCGTGGCACCGGGCGCCATCTTCGGCGGCTATGGCAGCGTCGGGGGCGCGGTGGTCAACAACGGGCTGCTGGCCGTGGCCGACGCCGCGCCCGGTTTCGAGAGCCGGCCCGCAGGCGGATTCACGATTGGCGGTGCGCTCGTCAACAGCGGGGAAATTCGCATGGGTTCGCCGGTGCCGGCCAGCACGCTGACCGTCAACGGCGACTACACCGGCAACAATGGCCGGCTGACGCTCTATACGGCGCTGGGCGGCGATACCTCGGCAACCGATCGATTGATCGTGCGCGGGAATACGGCGGGGCAGACACGGGTCACTATCCTCAATGCCGGGGGCGGTGGCGCGGAAACACAGAATGGCATCCGGATCGTGCAGGTGGATGGGCAGTCGAATGGCCTGTTCGCGCTCGATGGCCGCGTGGTGGGCGGCGCGTATGAGTACCAGCTGTACCAGGGCAGCGTCGACTCGCCCGGCGATGGAAGCTGGTATCTGCGCAGTTCGGACGGCAGTGCGCCACCCGTGCCGCGTCCGGAGCCAGGGACGTGGCTGACCAACCAGAACGTGGCGCAAGGAATGTTCGTGCATACGCTGTACGACCGGGTCGGCCTCCCCGATCCGAGCCGTGCCGTGACGGGGCCTGACGGAACCGCTGCGCGGGCGTCGATTGGCTGGGCACGCGTGACGGGCGGCCATGCGGATGGCAATGCCGCGCAGGGCCGCCTGGCGGGGTCGGCGGACAGCGCGTTGGCGCAGGCCGGCGTGGACCTGCTGCACTACGCATCGCCTTACGGAATCCTGCAGGGTGGTGTGATGGTGGGCTATGGCACCGCCACTACCCATACCTCGGCGCGCAACAATCCGAACGCGGCGCGCGGTACGGTCAACGGCGGCGGCGCCGGACTCTATGGCACGTGGCACCGCGATGCGGGGGCAAACGCCGTGGGCAATGGCGGCCCCTACATCGACACGTGGTTCCACTACAGCCGCTTCGACAATACGGTGAAGGGTGGCGCGCTGGGCAACGAGACCTACAGCAGTCGCGTGTGGACCGGATCGATCGAAGGCGGCTGGATGCTGCCGGTGGGCCAGACGTCGATTGGCACCGTCCACCTTGTGCCGCAGGTGCAGGTGCTCTACACCGACTATTCGGCGGATGACCATGTCGAGAACAACGGCACCGTTGTGCAGAGCCGCAGCAGCGGAGGATGGATGACGCGGCTGGGCGCGCGGCTGTTTCACGCGCCGGAGACGCCGGATGACCCGGCGTGGATGCCGTTCCTCGAACTGAACTGGTGGCACAACACGCGGGCCAACGCGGTGGCCTTCAACAACGTGGTGGTCGCGCAGGACGGCCCCGGCGATCGCGTGGAGGTGAAGGTGGGGGCACAGGCGCCGCTGTCCGCGCGCTGGCGTGTCTGGGGACACCTGGGCTACCAGTACGGCAACGGAGGATATGAAAGCATTGCGGGCCAACTTGGCGTGCGCTACCAGTGGTGAGGTATGAAGAGGGCGGCGTGGCGTGAGACGCCGCGATAACTTGCATCGGGCCACGCCGCAGGTTTTCCGTGCCTTTTCAGACCGCGCTTATATCCTTACATGGGGTACAACGCGCAGGAGAGGACGATGCAGGCGAGGTTCGCGCGCGGCATTGCGCAAACGCCGCTCACCGTGGCGGCCCGGGAGTTTCCGCTGGAAGACGCAGCGGACATGCCCGAAGTGGGTGACCTGGTCACCGTCTACAGCCAGGACCTGGAAACCGAATTCAGCATCCGCCTGAACGCCGTGGCGGGGCCGGATCTCTGGTACGGCGTGATCTACGCCATTGGCCGGGGCGCCGAAATGCTCGTCGTGGCGGAGGGGCTGGAACTGGACGATGTGGTCAGCGTCCGACGCCAGGAAATTGCTTCGGTCATCAAGGCAGACCATCAGCACTGACGCATCGGGATCGCATGGCCGGGCCACGGAGCACGCGCGGGACGTTGCGGGCCGGGTCCGGCTGCGGGTATGCTGCGGACGCACACGACAACACGGATTGTCATGGCGGTTGTTTCCGTCGCTTCTTCCACCGCAGTTGCCCCCACGTCTTCGTCGATGTCTTCCTCGTTCACGACCTCCGCTTCCTCCCGCCAGTTCATTGCCGGTCCCGCCGGGCAAATCGAAACGCTTGTCGATTTACCCGAGGGCGCGCCGCGCGGCATTGCCGTGGTGGCGCACCCCCATCCGGCGCAGGGTGGCAGCGCCGAGCACAAGATTCCGCAATTGCTGGCCCGCACGCTGCAGGCGCATGGATTTGCCACGCTGCGTCCCAATTACCGCGGCGTGGGCCAGAGCGAAGGCAGCTACGACGACGGCAACGGCGAAACGGACGATGTGCTGGCAGTCATCCGGCATCTGCAGGCCGAGCGACCCGGATTGCCGCTGGCGCTGGCCGGATTTTCGTTTGGCGCCTTCGTCCAGACGCGTGCGGTGCAGCAACTGACGGAAGGGGGCGTTTCCATTGCTCACGTGATCCTGTCAGGCATGCCTGCCGGCGCACTGTCCCCGACGCTGTCCTATGACACGCCCACCGTGCCCGCCCATGCGCTGGTGGTGCATGGCGAGCACGATGAACGCGTGCCGCTGGCCAACGTGCTCAACTGGGCACGGCCGCAGGAATTGCCGGTGGTGGTGCTGCCCGGCGCGGGACACTTCTTCACCGGCAAGCTGCCCGGACTGAAGCGGGTGGTGGAGGGGTATCTGCGTCGCCCGATGGAGTGACCGGGCGACGGGGCAAGCGAATCCGTGCGGATCAGAACTGGTAGTTGACCGAGATATCGCCGGTCCAGCTTGTGGAGCGCGAGGTGACCGGGCTGCTGCGCGCGTCGCCCACCAGCGCGGACATGCCCACGTCGGCTGTGGTGAACCAGTGCTTGTTGAAGAAATACATGGCGGAGATGCCGCCGCCGTAAGACTTGATGCCGGCGCCTGCGCGATGTTGCGGCAATCCGGAGCGCGCCGACTGTTCGGCTGTGACGCCGTACCAGCGGCCCATGTAGGCGGAATCGGCAAACGTCACGGTGGGTCCGGCAAACCAGAAGAATTTCTCGCTGCTGCCCGGTAGCGGCAGATAGGCGCCGATATCGCCAATCACGCCGTTGGCGCCGCCGAACTGGCGCCGGATGTTCGCGCGGATGACCAGCGGGAATTCCTTCGACACCGCGTATTCGGCAAACACCTTGGTTTCAAACGCCATGCCGATATTGCCGAGCCCGCCCAGGTGTTCATGGTCTTTCTTCTCGCGCCGGCCCAGGTCGTAGGTCAGCGCCACGCCGGCGCGGAAGTTGCCCGTATGGACGATGTTCCAGCCCAGACCCTCGCCGGTGGAGAGAAAGTACTTGTCTCCGTAGCGCACGTCGATGACCGGTCCGCCGAGGATGAAGTAGTTCGTGGTGCCCTCGTAGCGTGGCCGGACGCTGACCGCGGCGCCCACGCGCACATCCCAGCCCTGCTGCTCGCCCTCGAACATCTTTTCCAGCGGCACGCCCACCGAGTATTGCCACTCGGCCAGCGGCGCGGGGGTTTGCGCATGCACGCGGGGCGCGGTCAGCATGGCCAGGGCCGCAAGCATGCCCAGGGCCAGTGCCTGGAGCGTGACGATGCGGCGGATCAGGGTTACCCACGGTGGGGTGGATGTGGTGGAAGGGTGGTCGGGCGGCGTGGCGGCGTGGAATTCCGGCGTGGTCGACACTGGGTTTCTCCGGTCGTTTTCATCTTCTTGTTCCCCCGGCCAAAGCTATTGCGTCGTTGGCGGGGCGGCGGCAACTTATCTTTTCACCGAAGCCGGCTGCCGACAACTTCCCGGATTCCCACAACCGTGTAGGAAGGACGCCGATTCCGTTGCGTGCCCGCCTTGCCTACCATCGCATGCGGGTCAGTGCGTCTCCAGCCGCTCTTCGTCATCGCCGCGCCAGTCTCGCCGCATGATCAGGAACGTGAACGAGGTGGACCAGCCGATCAGGATCAGCCCCACCAGCGGCTGGACCGACGCCAGCAGCCGTATGGGTCCGACAGGGATGATGTCGCCGATGCTCTGCGTCGTGAAGGTTTCCAGCGAGAAATAGATATAGGCGATGGCGCCATGCTCCCGCATGCCGCTGAGGCGGCCGATGGGCAGGACATGGGTGCCGAGCCAGTAGCCGAGGCTGAAGACGATGGCTTCGACGCAGTGCGTCACGATGATCAGCAGGATCACCGCGCCAATGTTGAGATTGCCGCTCAGCCGCTTGGGATGAAACGACGAAATCAGCTTCAGGGCTTCGTAGTGGATGCCGACGCAAAGCACTGTCAGGGCCGCGGTGAGCGCGGCGGAGATCAGATAGTGAACCGGGGTATCGACCATAAACATGTGCGGGATGCCGATGAGCGGAACGGACGGGACAGGATGGCGAACGGTATGAAGAACTATACGGCGGAAAAACGCCGCACGGCGCACCGGCGGCGAGACCGGGCGGATACATGCCGGATACAGGCGCGGCGCTTGCTGGCGTGTGAGTTGCCATGGAGAATCGTGCTGGCCTGCGTGTTGGAAGCGTACGGGGAGACATTGTCATGACAGCAGCAGACGGTAGCCAGCCGTCGGACAGCCAATATGGTGAAACACCTCCCTTTCTCGCCGGTGGCGGCGAGATGGGTGCCCTGATCCGCCAGTTCGACTGGCGGACCACGCCGCTTGGAGAACCCATCCATTGGCCCCAGAGCCTGAAAACGGCCGTTCGCATCATGCTGACCTCGCGGCAGCCCATCTGGATCGGCTGGGGCCAGGACCTGCGCTTCTTCTACAACGACCCCTACAAGGCGATCATCGGTGGCCGGCATCCCGATGCACTGGGCCAGCCCACCGCGCAGGTGTGGCACGAGATCTGGAGCGAGATCGGCCCGTTGCTCGATACCGTGATGATTGGCGGCGAGGGCACCTTCGTCGAGCAGAAGCTGCTGATCATGGAGCGCAACGGCTATCCGGAAGAGACGTACTACACGTTCTCGTACAGCCCGGTGCCGGACGACCATGGCGGCACGGGCGGCATGATCTGCGCGAACAGCGACGATACCGAGCGCGTGGTGGCCGAGCGCCAGTTGAACTTGCTGCGCGAAGTGGCGTCGTCCGCCGTGAATGCGCGTACCGGGGCCGAGGCATGCCGGCTCAGCCTGGGCGCGTTGCGCGCCAATCCTTACGACCTGCCGTTCGCGCTGCTTTACCTGGCCGACCGTGGCACGGACAAGCTTGTGCTGGCCGGTAGCGTGGGCATCGAGGCGGGCGATGCGGCAGCGCCGGAGACCCTCGACCTGCATGCCGATGCGCCGTGGCCGGGTGGCGTGGTGATACGCGATGGCGAGACGCTGCATGTCACGGACCTCGCCACGCGCTTTCCCGTATCGCTGCCCGGTGGCGCATGGCAGTTTGCGCCGCGCGAGGCAGCGCTGCTACCGGTGCTGACCTCGGGCGAGACATCGCGCAATGGCGTGCTGATCGTTGGACTCAATCCATGCCGGCTGTTCGGCGACCGCTATCGCGCCTTCCTGGACCTCGTGGCCGGGCAGATCGGGCAGGCGGTCAGCCATGCGCAGGCCTACGAGGAAGAGCGCCGGCGCGCCGAGGCGCTGGCCGAGATCGACCGCGCCAAGACCACGTTCTTCTCCAATATCAGCCATGAATTTCGCACGCCGCTGACGCTGATGCTCGGGCCGCTCGAAGAAATGCTGGCCCGCAGCGGCGCGCAGGCGGACCGCCCGTTGCTGGAAATCACGCATCGCAATGGGTTGCGTCTGCTGAAGCTGGTCAATGCGCTGCTCGATTTCTCGCGGATCGAGGCGGGGCGCGTGCAGATGCATGCGCTGCCCACGGACCTGTCGGCCTTCACCGCCGAGCTGGCGTCGTTGTTCCGCTCGGCCATCGAATCGGCCGGCATGCGGCTCGATGTCGATTGCCCGCCGATACCCGATGCCGTGACCGTGGATCGCGACATGTGGGAGTCCATCGTCCTGAACCTGTTGTCCAACGCGTACAAGTTCACCTATGCCGGCACCATCGCCGTATCGCTGCACACCGACGCAGCGGGCGAGGTGGTGCTCGATATCCAGGACACGGGTATCGGTGTTCCCGCCGAGGAACTGCCGCGCCTGTTCGAGCGGTTCCATCGCGTGGCGGGTGCGGTGGGCCGGTCGATAGAAGGAAGCGGCATCGGGCTGGCGATGGTGCAGGAACTGGTGAGGCTGCATGGCGGCATGATCGAGGTGGAAAGTGAAACCGGCAAAGGCACGCGCTTTCGCGTGAGATTGCCGCCGGGCGCTCGCCAGCCGATGACGGTGCAATCCGCACAACCTGCATCGACAAGCGTGCAGGCGCTGGCCTATGTGGAAGAAGCCATGCGATGGACGCCAGCGGCGGGAGCCGCCATCGCGCAGGACCTCGAGGCCCCCGCGCCTGAAGCCGATGGCGTGACCGGACGCCTGCTCGTGGTGGACGACAACGCCGATTTGCGGGACTACATGCAGCGCATCCTGCGGCTGGCGGGGCACAGCGTTTTCACGGCGGGCGACGGCGAGGAAGCGCTGATTCTCGCCCGCGCCCATCGTCCGGCGCTGATCGTCTCCGACGTGATGATGCCGCGCCTCGATGGGTTCGGTCTGCTGCGCGAGGTGCGCGCCGATGCCGTGCTGAGTCAGACGCCGGTGCTGCTGCTGTCGGCCCGGGCCGGCGAGGAAGCGCGTGTGGATGGCCTGGCGTCCGGTGCGGATGACTACCTCGTCAAGCCGTTCAGCGCGCGGGAACTGGTGGCACGCGTGGCCAGCAACCTGCGGCTGTCGCAACTGCGCAATCGCGTGCAGCAGGAACTGCGCGACATCAACGATTCGCTCGAACGGCGCGTGGCAGAAACCGTTGCGGACCGTGACCGGCTGTGGGACGTCAGCGAGGACCTGCTGATGGTGGCCAGTCCCGACGGCATGCTGGAACGCGTCAGCCCGTCATGGAAGCACGCGCTGGGCCATGCGCTCGACGGGCTGCTCGGCCGCACGTGCATGGCATTCGTCCATCCCGAGGATCTGGTCCATGTGACCGAGCAGATGATCGCGCTGCGTCGCGAAGGGCTGCCGGTACGCCACGAATGCCGCATGCTCCGCGCCGATGGCGCCACCCGCTGGGTGGCGTGGACGCTGTCGATCGACCCTGTCACGGGCCGCATTCATGGCGTGGGCCGCGACGTGACAAGCGACAAGGATGCCGCCGAAGCATTACGTCACGCCGACGAGGCGTTGCGGATGGCGCAGAAGATGGAGGCCATCGGCAAGCTCACAGGTGGCGTGGCGCACGATTTCAACAATCTGCTGCAGGTGATCGGCGGCAACCTGCAACTGCTGGCGCGCGATGTGGCTGGCGACGACCGCTCGGAGGCGCGCGTGCGCAACGCGCTGGCCGGGGTGGCACGCGGCGCCAAGCTGGCATCGCAACTGCTGGCCTTCGGACGGCGCCAGCCGCTGGCGCCCAAGGTGGTCAACCTGGGCCGCTTCGTGCGCGGACTCGACGACATGCTGCGCCGTGCGCTGGGCGACGAAGTGGAAATCGAGACCGTGATCGCAGGCGGACTGTGGAATACGCTGGTCGATCCGTTCCAGGTGGAGAACGCGCTGCTGAACCTGGCCATCAACGCGCGCGACGCCATGAGCGGTAACGGCAAGCTGACCATCGAAGCCGGCAACGCCGTGCTCGACGATGCGTATGCGCGCCGCCATGTGGATGCGGCGCCGGGCCAGTACGTGATGGTGGCGGTGACCGATACCGGTGCCGGGATGCCACCCGAGATCCAGGAGCAGGTGTTCGAGCCGTTCTTCACCACCAAGCCCGAAGGGCAGGGCACCGGACTGGGCCTGAGTATGGTCTATGGTTTCGTGCAGCAGTCGGGCGGCCACGTGAAGATCCAGAGCGAGGTGGGGCACGGCACGACGGTGCGGCTCTACCTGCCGCGCGCCCACGCTGCCGAGGATGAGGAAACCGAGATCGACACCGGACCGGCGGGCGGCGGCAGTGAAACCGTGCTCGTCGTGGAGGATGACGAGGACGTGCGGGCCACGGTGGTGGAGATGCTGTCGAGCCTCGGCTACCGGGTGCTGAAGGCGCGCGATGCGGCCAGCGCGCTGGCCATCGTCGAAAGCGGCGTGCCGGTGGACCTGCTGTTCAGCGATGTGGTGATGCCGGGGCCGATGCGCAGCCCGGAAATGGCGCGCAAGGTGCGCGAGCGGCTGCCGGGCATTGCCGTGTTGTTTACCTCGGGCTACACGGATACGGTGATCGTCCATACCGGACGGCTTGACGCGGGCATCGAACTGCTCAGCAAGCCGTACACGCATGAGGCGCTGGCCCGCAAGGTGCGGCAGATGCTGGTGAGCGGCGGCGCCAGGTTGCCCCCCGCGCCGGCGGAACCGCTCCAGGCCGTGCCGGAGCCAGCGCCGCAACCGGCGACGAAACCGGCGACGCAACCGGCGCCGCAACCCGCCAGCCAGCGCATCGTCTTTGTGGAAGATGACGACCTCGTGCGCGCCAGTACGGCGGAACTGATGCGGATGTTCGGGATGGAGGTGATCGAGGCCCGCAATGAGGCGGAGGCGATGGTGGCCCTGCAGGGCAATGGCATCGACGTCTTGCTGACCGATGTGGGGCTGGGCGGTGCATCCGGTGTGGAACTGGCGATGGATGCCTGCCGGCTGCTGCCCGCGTTGCGCGTGATTTTCCTGAGCGGCTACGACGTGGCGCTCACTGCGCCGCAGCGCGCGGCGTTGCCCAATGCGGTGGCGCTGCGCAAGCCATTCGCGCTGACCGATTTCATCCACCTGTTGCAGGCGCGCGAGGGGCGATAAAACAGTTAACGCAGAACGGGCCAGCATAGGCTGGCCCGTTCTGCTGCGATGCCATGCCGGTCAGACCGGCAATGCGGTGGCGACCAGGGCGGCGGCTGCACCGCTTGCTGCGGTGAGAGCGAGCCAGCCGCTGACGATCAGGGCGCTGTTCTTGAAGCTCATGATGGACTCCGAAAGAGGTTTTTCAACCGGAGCCCACATGGACTCCGGCTACTTGACGATGGCCGCCTGCATCCGGCGGATCTCAGGCGCGGGCGCCGTCGGTGTACACGTCGCGGGCACGGGCGCCGTCATAGAACGGGCTACGCGGTTCGTTCACGCCACGGGCGCCGTCCAGGTACGGATCGACCTTGCGGGCCGGGCTGGCCGAGACACCCACTTGATCCAGACCGGCGACGATGCGTGCGCCATCGGTGAACGGATCAGCCTTGCCAACCTTGGCACCGTCGGTGAACGGGTCGGCCTTGCCAACGCGTGCACCTTCCGAGAACGTGTCGAACTGGCCTTGACGCGCGCCATCGGTGAAGGCGTTGCGTTGGTCTTGCACGCGGTAGGTGTAGCCGTAGACGTTGCCAGCTTGCTGGGTGGGGGCGGCTTGCACAGCGCCGGTCACGAAAGCGGCGGCGAGGGCGGCGGCGGTCAGGATGGTCTTGGTGTTCATGATGCTCTCCTTGCAATGGCCGGGCGATCTCGTCTGTGTGGGTCGCGGGGCCTGTTTCTTGCGACTTCCGGTATTCGACTCTCTTTAGCTGCTATCTACTGATAGGTAGACTTCCTGCGCTGAAAAAAGACCGTTGCCGGTTCCGTGTACTGCCTGTCTTGTGTTGCGTGGAACGCTGCGGTTGCTGCACTGCGTCGTTCCATGGACTGAATAATATCTACTACTAGATAGAGAGACAAGGACTTTTATCGAACGCAATCGTAAAGTTCCTAAAATTGGCCGCAGCGCAGACCGCAGCGATTTCGTTGCAGTCCAGCTAACCTTATGATTTTTATTGGAAATTGCAGGAGACTATCGCCTATCCGTGCCTGATTAGAGTTTTTGCTCTATTTCTTGGGATTGCTGGGCGCGTAGCTGATCGCGTCGCGCAATCAGCCCCAGCAGCAGGATTCGCGTGTGCTCCTGCAGCACGTCCTGCACCCGCTGCGTCTCGGACTCGCCATACTCGTCCCAGCCCAGCGCGCGCAGGATGTGCCGGCGCATCACCTTGAAGGCGGCAATCTGGCTGTCGATGGCGACGGTGCGGATGCGCGTGTTTTCATCGGAAGCGGGCTGGCCGATCAGGCGGCCGATGACTGCCGAGGTCAGTGCCAGCAGGCGGCGGTTGATGCCGGCGTCGATGCGCTCGAAGGCGGCCGGTGGACCCAGGCCCGCGCGTTCCCGGGCCATGAACTGGCGCCAGTGGTCCGTTTCCGGGCATTCGTAGAGGAACATCGCAAAGCGGGCTTGCAGGGCCAGATAGGACTCGATCAGTTCGGCATCGGTCACGTCGGGACGCGCGAGATCGGCCTCGGTCTTGACGACGACATCTTCCACCAGCGCGAAGGCCCGCTCGACGAAATAGTCGATGCAGGCCAGATACACGCCTTCCTTGTTATCGAAGTAGTACTGCAGCGCCGGGGCGTTGACGTTGGCCGCGCGGGCGATGTCGCGCGTGGAGGCGCCATCGAAGCCATGCGCGGCAAATAGGCGCAGCGCGGCGTCGATGATGCGTGCGCGGGTCTCTTCGCCGCGCTGGTAGCCGCCTTCGGCTGCTGGGCGGTGTCTCGCCATGGTGTGCGTGGTGGTTTCGTGGGAACAACCTGAAATATATCAGTTGACAGATTTCTTCCAAGTGGAATAATTGCGCCGCATCTGGACGCACCGCCGTCCTCCCTCCGTCTGAACGCCCCCCGATTCCCATGAGCGCCCCCGCTTCTGCATCTCCGGCCGTACCCGCTGGCAATGCCACGCCTTCCCGTCCTTCCTCCCGCGCCTCGCGCCGCAAGACGCTGCTGATTGGGTTTGGCGTACTGTTGCTCGCCGCCGCGCTGGCGTATGGCGTGCGCTGGTGGGTCCATGGCCGTTTCATCGAAACCACGGACGACGCCTATATCCAGGCGGACAGCATTACCGTCGCCCCCAAGGTCAGCGGCTACGTGGCCGAGGTCTACGTGCGCGATAACCAGCAGGTCAAGGTCGGGCAGGAACTGGTGCGGCTCGACAATCGCCAGTACCAGGCGGCCTTCGACGAATCCACAGCCAACGTGGCATCGCGCCAGGCTGATGTGGCGCGTGCCGACGCCGACCTGCAGCAGCAGAAAGCCCGCATCGCCCAGGCTGCCGCCGAGGTGGACGGTGCCCGCGCCAACGCCCGCTACGCTGCTTCGCAAGTGGAACGTTATGCGCCGCTCGTCAAGACCGGGGCGGAGACCGAAGAGCGCACCGCCGAACTCCGCAATGCGCAGACACGCGCAGGCACCACGCTGGCCGCCAATGAAGCGGCGCTGCGTGTGGAGCAGAGCCAGACCGTGACGTTGCAGACCCGTCTGTTGCAGGCCCGCGCCCAGTTGGAAGTGGCCGAGGCCAGTGCGCGCAAGGCGAAGCTCGATCTCGAAGACACCGTAGTGCGCGCCACCACGGCCGGACGCGTGGCCGACAAGGGCGTGCGCGTGGGCCAGTTCGCGCAACCGGGCACCCGGCTGCTGACCGTGGTGCCGGTGCAGGACCTGTATCTGACCGCGAACTTCAAGGAAACGCAGGTGGGCCGCATGCGTGCCGGCCAGTCGGTGACGCTGCATGTGGACGCGCTGTCCGGCGAGACGCTGCACGGCGTGGTCGATAGTCTCTCGCCCGGCACGGGTTCGCAGTTCGCGCTGCTGCCCGCGCAGAACGCCACCGGCAACTTCACCAAGATCGTGCAACGCGTGCCGGTACGCATCCATGTGGATGTGCCGAACGAAGCGCGTCCGGTGCTGGTGCCGGGCCTGTCGGTCGTGGTCGACGTGGATACGCGCGAACTCCACCCGGCCAGCGCGCAGGCGCCCGCTGCTGCGCCTGCGGCATCCAACGGAGCCACCCATGGCTGAAGCCGGCGCCGCCAATCCTCTGGCGGCGGCACCGGCGGCGCAGCCTCCCAATGCCACGGCGGCCGACTGGATCGCCGTGGCCGCAGGCTCGCTCGGCGCGTTGCTGGCCACCCTCGATATCTCGATCACGAACTCCGCGCTGCCCCAGATCCAGGGGCAGATCGGCGCGGCCGGTACGGAAGGCACCTGGGTGTCCA
Source organism: Cupriavidus sp. 2SB (assembly GCF_005503625.1). Taxonomy (GTDB): domain Bacteria; phylum Pseudomonadota; class Gammaproteobacteria; order Burkholderiales; family Burkholderiaceae; genus Cupriavidus. Next base: position 16,446 of record NZ_SCMX01000078.1, read on the forward strand.
CCGGCTACCTGATGGCCGAGATCGTGATCATCCCGCTGACCGCGTGGCTCACGCGTGTGTTCGGGCTGCGCCGGTTCCTGATGTGGAACGCGCTGCTGTTTACCGCGTTCTCGATGATGTGCGGCATGGCCCATAGCCTGCCGGAGATGGTCGTCGGCCGGATCGGGCAGGGGTTTGCCGGCGGCGCGATGATCCCGACCGCGCAGACCATCGTGCGTACGCGGTTGCCACGCCACCAGATGCCTATCGGCATGTCGATGTTCGGGCTGATCGTACTGCTCGGGCCGCTGCTTGGCCCCGTGGTGGGCGGGTGGCTGGCCGAGAACATCAACTGGCGCTGGTGCTTCTTCCTGAACCTGCCGATCACCGCTGTGCTCGTGCCGCTGCTGTACTTCGGACTGAAGGCCGAACGCGCGGACGTGGAAGCGTTTTTCAAGGCCGATTGGCTCGGCATCGTGGGACTCGCCATCGGACTCAGTTCGCTGACCGTGGTGCTGGAGGAAGGGCAGCGCGAGCAGTGGTTCGAATCGCACAGCATCATTTACCTGTCGTTGTTGTCGGCCATCGGTTTGTCGATGATGCTGGTGAGCCAGTTCACGGCCAAGCAGCCCATCGTGCGACTGCGGCTGCTGCTCAACAAGAGCTATGCGAGCGTGATCCTGATTGTGTCGGTGGTGGGCGCAGGGCTGTATGGCGTGTCGTACCTGCTGCCGCAGTTTCTCTCGACGATTGCCGGCTATAACGCCGAGCAGGCGGGCGGCATCATGCTGATCTCGGGCATCCCTGCCTTCCTGCTGATGCCCGTGTTGCCACGTATCCTCGGCAAGTTCGATAGCCGATGGCTGGTTATTGCCGGACTCGTATGTTTCTTCGGCAGTTGCATGCTCGATATCGGATTGACTGCGGATAGCGTGGGTCACGATTTCACGTTCTCGCAGGTGCTGCGTGGTTTCGGGCAGATCCTCGCGATGATGCCGCTGAACCAGGCGTCGATGGCGGCTGTGGCCGTGCATGAGGCCGGTGATGCGGCGGGCCTCTATAACATGGCGCGCAACCTCGGCGGGTCGATCGGGCTGGCGCTGCTCGGCACGCTGATCGATCGCCGCAATGCGTACCACGACTCGGTGATCCGCGAATCGGTCACGGCCAACAGTTCGATCGGGCAGGACCATATGTCATCGACCATCGCGGGATTCGTCGCGCAAGGCGGTGACTATGCGCATGCGCAATTGCAGGCCGTCGCGCAACTCAGCGGCGAGATCGCGCGCCAGGCTGCCGTGATGACGTTCTCGGAAACCTTTTTTGCCCTCGGCATCGCGCTGCTGTGCTGCGTGCCGCTGGCGCTGTTGCTCAAGACGCCCCGTCCGGGCGCGCCGATTTCCTCCGGACACTGAACATGCCCGCTCTCTCTACTGCCAGATTGCTGGCCCTGTCCGCCGCGCTTTCCACCGCATTGCTCGCTGCGGGATGTACTGTCGGCCCCGACTATCGCAGCGCGCCCGAGGTGGCGGCCAACGCCATCGATGGTGGCAAGTTTCCGCACGCTCCCGCTGTGGCCGATGCCACCTCGCCGCGCGTGGCTGACTGGTGGCACGCACTGGGCGATGCGCAACTCGATACGCTGATTGCAGATGCGCTGAAGCAAAGCCCCGATATCGACGCCGCGCGTGCCCGCGTGCGGCAGGCGCGCGCCGGTCTCAATAGCAACAAGGCCAATCTGCTGCCGAAGGTAGGACTGGACGCAACCATGCTGCGCACCCGTTCGCCGGATCTTTCCGCGCTGTCGGGTGAAGGCTCGTCGGGCGGCGGACGCGGACCGTTATCGCTGTATGTCGCCGGCTTCGATGCAAGCTGGGAAATCGACCTGTTCGGCGGCACGCGCCGTGCGATCGAAGCGGCTTCCGCCGAGGCCGATGCCGCTTCGGCGCAGCTAGCGGACGCGCACGTGCAACTGGCTGCCGAAGTGGCGCAGGCATATGTGACGTTGCGCGAGCAACAGGCCAGCCTCGCACACTTGCAGGCGTCGGAGAAGCTCGAAGCGGACATGCTCGACCTCACGGAGCAGCGTCGCGCACGCGGCGTGGCATCGCAGCTCGAAGTGGAGCGCCTGCTAACCCAGCTCGACAACACGCGCGCGCAGATGTCGCCCGTGCAGGCCGGCATCGCCGAATCGTTCGACGAGCTTGCGTTGTTGACGGGTCGTGCGCCGGGTGAACTCGATGGGTCGCTGTCGGCACCGCAGCCGTTGCCCACGGTGCCGGAGACCGTGGCGGTGGGTGATCCCGCTGCATTGCTCAAGGCGCGTCCCGACATCCGCGCGGCGGAGCGCAAGCTCGCGTCGAACACGGCACAGATTGGCGCGCGCAAGGCCGACTGGTTCCCGAAGCTGTCACTGCTCGGCTCGCTCGGTTTCAGCGCAATGGACCCCGGCCATCTGGTTCGCAAGGAGAATGGCATCTGGCTGACGCTGCCGCGCCTGCAGTGGAACATTCTCGATTTCGGCCGCGTGGCAGCGGGCGTGGATAGTGCCGAAGGTGGCCGCGACGAAGCCGAGGCCAACTATCGCAGCACGGTACTCAAGGCATTGCGCGATGCAGACGTGGCGCTGTCGCGCTATGGCCATCAGCGTGAGCACGTGGTGGTATTGCGCCGCGTGGAAGCTTCCGCCGAACGCGCGTCTACGCTGCAACAGCAACGCTACCGCGCCGGCACGGCCAGCATGCTCGAATGGCTCGACGTGGAACGCACCCGCGTCGTGGCACAGCAGGATCGTATTTCGGGAGACGCCAATCTGCTGAAGGATTACGTGTCGCTGCAGAAGGCGCTGGGGCTGGGGTGGCAGGTGGAGAAGTCTTGAACTGCTGATTGTCTTGCCGGTTTTCTCCCCTCTCCCGCGCGCGGGAGAGGGGCGGGGGAGAGGGCAAGCGGTGCAAATTGCGATGTGATCGGCAGCAGAACCTCCGGCCCTCTCCCCCAACCCCTCTCCCATTGCATGGGAGAGGGGAGCAACACCGTGGGGTAGGTCAGTCCTGACCCACCCGCACCATCCCCGGCTGTTTCCACCGGCCATCCACTACCTCCGCCTTCGGCAGATACATCCGCAACACCGCATAGAACGGACCATCCGGCGTCGGCAGCCAGTTCTCGCTTGCACCCACCGGCGCAGCGCGCTGCAACTGCAACGTGATGCCCCCATCCGCATCGCGCTTCAACTTGCCAAGCATCCGCGAGTTGATCAGGTAACGGTTGATCGGATTCTCGACCAGCAGCTTGGACTTGCTGTCATACATCGTGATCGACCAGAACGCGTTGGCCGGCGGCAAAGCGTCCTTGGCGAAGCGCAGCGTGTAGGCGTTCCGTCCATCGAGCGGCTTCCGTTCGCTGTCGGCCTGATAGCTCAGGTAGATGGCTTCATCCGGCGTGACGCCATAAATCCCCAACGCAGCACCCGCATAGCGGTACAGGTAGTTGTTCTGCAGCTTCGCGCGCGAGCCGAACAGTTCGCCGGTACGGACTTCGCCGGTGCGCAGCTTCTTCGCCTGAAATGTGGCAAGGTCCGCGCGGGCATCGGCAATGCCGGCTTCCATGGCCTGACGGATCTCGGGCGTCAGCGCGCGCTCGTCGAACGACAGGCCCGGTCCCACGCCGATGGCGGCCAGGCGCTGCATCAGTGCGGCTTCGCCGGGGTTGGCCTGCGCCAGCCCGAGCATGACATCGAGATAGCGGAACAGCGCCACGCCCTGCGTGGCATCCGCTTGCGGACGCGGCCATGCGATGGCCGGCGACGCCGCCGGGGCTGGCTTGCCAAGGAACGCCGAGAGCGGTTGCACCGTGTAGCGTTTCTGGATCTGGTTCACACGCGCGAGGTCTGCATCGTCGAACAGTTGCGTGCGATACAGCGCGTAGGCAATATCCGATTCGCTACGCACGACGCGGTCGATGCCTGCGGGCGTGGGCCCTTTCCAATTGGGTCCGGCTACCAGGAAGCGTCCGCCCTTGTTCCCGGTCTCGCGCGTGCCGAGAAAGCCGAAGATGTGCGTGTAGATGTCGAGCAGCTGCACGGAGTAGTAGCGCTCCGCTTCCACGGCGGGCAGCGTCAGTACCATCGGCTCCGCGCGCAGGTCCAGCCATGCGAACGAGTACGGCGTGTCCGCGTTGGGCGTGATGATCGCGGTGTCGCGCGGGGAGAACGTGCCGCTGGCATGGCCGATCTGGTTCAGCGGCGCCTTGAAATTGGCATCGTCCCGATCCACGGCTTGTGAATACAGCGTGGTGTACGACGCCACCACGGGATACCCATAGATATAGGCTTCACGAGCCAGGGTACGGGCCTGCTCTGGCGTGGCGGTTACGCCATTGGCAGCGCCACAGGGTTGGGCCATTGCGGCCATTCCCGCAGCCGCGAGCAGCAGGCGACGGGTAGTCTTCCACATCATTGTCTTCTCCTTCGTATTGCTTTATGGCAGGTTGCGTCGCAGCATGACGCGACGCGATTCTGACCCGATCCGGCCATTCGGTTTTTGATCTTTCACCCGGTCGGATGCAGAGCCGATGCAGGAGAAACGCCGACAGCGGAACCGGACGAAACCTGCTGTGGCCGAATCAGGGCACGCGGCAAACTGCCCAGTGGAAAGGGCTGCCCACTACTGGTCAGTCCGAGAAGAAGAATCTGGCGACCGGGGCAATGGACGTCTGGGAGAGGATCATGGCGCTGATGCTGAGGGGAGGGGGGAGCACTGCGACGGGGCGCGGCGTGCCGTGCTCGCCGCATGGCCGGCCATTGCGCCAGAGTGCGCGCGGGCTGGCGATGCTGCTATGCGTCACCCTGTGGCTCGGCCTGCTGGCCGGTTGCGCCAGCCTGCCAGCCAACGCGGGCCGCACGCCGAGCGTTGCCATTACCGATGTCGGCGATACCACGCTGGCGCGTGCGCTACGACCGCGCCTGGCCAACTATCCCGGCCAGTCGATCTTCTACCCACTCGGGTCGGGGCCTGACGCGCTGACGGCGCGTATTGCGCTGGCGCGTGCCGCGCAGAAGACGCTGGACATGCAGTACTACATCTACGACGTGGACACCACCGGCAGCGCGTTGATGGGCGAGGTCATCGACGCGGCGGATCGTGGCGTGCGCGTGCGCATCCTGATGGACGACATCCACACCGGCAAGCAGGACAAGACGTGGGCGGCGCTGGATTCGCATCCCAATATCGAGGTGCGCATCTTCAACCCGTTTGCCAACCGCAGCATGCGCTGGGCGGAGATGATCTACGACTTCGGCCGGATCAATCGCCGCATGCACAACAAGCAACTGACGGTGGACAACACGGTGACCATTGTCGGTGGCCGCAACATCGGCGATGCGTACTTCTCGGCCAAGCCGGACATGAGCTTCAGCGATCTCGACGTGATGGTGGGCGGCCCCGCCGCGCCGGCCGCGAGCAAGGTGTTCGACGCCTACTGGAACAGCGAGAACGCCTATCCGATCGGCACGCTGCTCAAGGACAACAAGGAGGCGCCGGCGGAGTTGCGCGCGTTCCGCAAGCAGATCGAAGCCAAGGGCGACATGGCCAAGGCCAGTCCGCTGGTGCAGGAACTGGTGGACAAGGGCCTGGCGCGCGGTATCGAGATGGGCCACCTGCCGGGCTTTATCGGTGGGGCCCGCGTGATTTCCGACAAGCCCGACAAGGTGGAGGACGATCCCGACGATCCGTCCACGCATGCCATTCCCCAGTTGCGCGCGCTGATGGAAAAGGCCGAGCGCGAACTGGTGCTGGTATCACCGTACTTCGTGCCCGACGAAGAGAACCAGAAATGGCTGGCCGGCATCGCCAAACGCGGCGTGATCGTCAAGGTACTGACCAACTCTTTCGCCGCGACCGACGTGGCCGCCGTGCATGCTGGCTACGCGCCGACGCGCAAGGCGATGCTGCAGGCGGGTGTGGAACTCTATGAACTGAAACCCACGGCCAATGCGGATCTGGCGAAGAGCCGCACGCGCAAGAGCCGGATGTTTGCCTCGAGCCGGGCGAGTCTGCATGCCAAGGCCTATGTGGTGGACCGGCACCTGCTGTTCATCGGATCGCTGAACCTGGACCCGCGCTCCATCAAGCTCAATACGGAGATGGGTGTGGTGCTCGACAGCGTGCCGATGGCCACGCAACTGGTGGAGGGCATGGAGAAGGATTTGATGCAGATAGCCTGGCGCGTGCAACTGAAGAAAGGCGAGAACGGCGCCGAATCGCTGACGTGGACCACCATCGAGAACGGCAAGGAAGTGGTGTCCGACAGCGAGCCCGATATGAACGTGTGGCAGCACATGGGCATTGGCATCCTGCGGGTGCTGCCGGTGGAGGATCAGTTGTAGCCGCTACGCCTCGGGAGGCGCTCCCGTCGCCGCAGGCTTGAGCAGCGTCAGCAGGAATTCCTGCAATGTCGAGAGTTCCGTCGCCATCCCCGCCGGAAACCCTTGCCGGCCACCGCGCCGGTCGATCAGCAGTTCAGTGAGCAACGCGGACACCGACGCCGCATTGCCCAGCGCTGCCATCTGGTTGGCGATGCGCGGGTAGGTGTGGAACAGTTCCAGCGGGCGCACCTCGCGCGGCAGGTAGGCCAGCCACTTGAGCGCGGCGGGACTCAGCGCGAGCTTGACGGCGTCGGGCGGCTCACGCAACGCGCTCCAGTCCACCTGGGCCGCGACTGCCGCTGCAGAGGGCTCGCCGTCGAGGACTTTCTTGGCCTCTTCGACACTCACGAATTCGAACGACAAGGGATCCATGGCTGGTACTCGTGGAAGACAGATTTCACGGCGACGCCCATGTTAACGGACGGCCTGAGGCAATCCTGAGCGTTTTTTTCGGATGCCGTGCGCGAATGTCATGGGTGGATGCGCCATTGTTCATGGCAAGCGGTTCCGCGTGGCCCGAGACTGCAAAGGTGACAAGGACAAACGGGCAAGGAGCCTGCCATGACCTGGAACCTCTTGATCGATTCGGACTGCATCCCCGTGGCGCTGCGGGCCGGTGCGCGGCTCGCCTGCCAGGCTGGCAGCCTGTGGGTGACGGTGGAGCACGCGCAGGCCAGGCGCTCGGAAGACATCGTGTTGCTGCCGGGGCAAAGCCACTGCGTGACGGAAACTGCCACCTATTTTCTGAGCGCGCTGCGGGGCGCAGGCGCCGTGCAATGCCGCATCACCGCGCCGCAGGATGCCCGGCTGGCGCTGCGCCTGGCCTGACGCGTGCCGCTTCCTCCCGAATCCATTCCGCCACATGCCGCACGTCTTGGCGCGGCTGTTCGGTGGCATGGATCAGCCAATAGGCATTGGGGCTGGGCATGGCGGCACCCGCCGTGGTCAGCACCTGCAACTGACCGCCTGCGAGCAGTGGCTCGATCAGTTCCAGGCGTCCCAGCGCCACGCCCTGGCCAGCCAGCGCCGCCTGGATGACCTGGTCGTACTGGTTGAAGCGCAGCATGCCGCGGCGGTTGGCTTGCCGGTAGCCCTGCGCGCCGAGCCAGTTGCGCCAGCCCAGCCACGGTCGTGGATCGTCAAGTTCGAGCAAGGGCAGGCCCGCGAGCGTATCGGCCGAGAGCACGGCCGGAATGCCCAGCGTGGCATTGGCAACAGGCGCGATGGTCTCGTCGAAGAGGCGGATTGCATGCGGCGGCGCGGCCGATGCCGGGCAGTAGCGGATGGCCAGGTCGATACCGTCCGCCCGCAGATCGCTGATCGCGTTGATGGCCGACAGTCGCACATCGAGTTGCGGAAATTGCCGCTGCAGGCTGCCGAGCCTCGGCAGCAGCCAGAGCCCCGCCACGCCGATGCTGGCCGTCACGGTAACGGGCTGCCGCCCCTCGCGTTTGCGGATTTCCCCGGCCACGTCCTGCAGTTGCTGCACCGCGCCATCGGCGCTGCGGAACAGGCGCTCGCCCTCCGGGGTGAAGGCCACGCCCCGATGCTGGCGCACGAACAGGCGCACTTGCAGATGGTCTTCCAGCGCGCGGATCTGGCGGCTCATGGCAGATTGGGTCAGGCACAGGTCGTCGGCCGCCTGGGTGATGCTCATGCGCCGGCCCACGGCCACAAAGCCCTTCAAGAGATCGAGTGGAAACAGGCGGACGAGCGGAACGGACATGGTGACGGGGGCGCATCAGAGAATCGATGCGTGGGATTACAGCACGGAACCGGATCGTCAGCCATGCGTGATGGGAATGTCTGGAGGGTCGAAAACTCGTTTGAATCCGCGCCACCTTTCGCCTGAAATATGGCCATTGCCATCGCTTCACCGCAGGAACTCCGCCATGCATGCCAAGACTGCCAGACCCAACTCACTCGCTGCCGCCGAAGCGCCGTGGTGGCGCGCCACCGGATTCCTGCTGCTGGCGGCGGGGCTCGTGCTGGGCCTGTCGCTGGGCGTGCGCCACGTGCAGGGGTTGTTCCTGCTGCCGATCGTCGCCGAGCGGGGATGGACACGCGACACGGTGGCCTTCGCCATGGCCGTGCAGAACCTGGTCTGGGGTCTCTCGCAGCCTTTCATGGGCATGGTGGCGGACCGGCTCGGCTCGTGGAAGGCGATGCTGGCCGGCGTGGTGCTTTATGGCATCGGCCTGGCAGGCATGGCACTCGCGCCTTCCACGACCGGCTTTGTGGCGATGGCCGGCGTGTGCATCGGCATCGCACAGTCCGGCACCACGTTCGGCGTGGTCTATGGCGCGCTGAGCCGCATGACGCCGCCCACGCAGCGCAGCCGCATGCTCGGCATCGCCGGTGCGCTGGGCGGCGTTGGCCAGTTCCTGATGGTGCCCATTGCGCAGGCATTGCTATCAGGCGTGGGATGGCAGCAGGCGCTGCTGGTGTTCGCCGTAGTGATGGCGGTGCTGCTGCCGGTTGCGTTGCCGTTTCGGGATCGCCCGGTGCAGCCAGCGAGCGGCGCTATCGATGCCGAAGGGGACGAGCAGCCCATGGGCGCGGCCATCCGCGAAGCGTTCGGCCATTCCGGTTTCTGGCTGCTGAACCTAGGATTTCTCGCTTGCGGGTTTCAACTCGCCTTCATCGCGAACCATCTGCCGGCCTACCTGCGCGACAAGGGCATGGCGCCGGACAGCGCGATGGTGGCGCTGGCGCTGATTGCGCTGGCCAATATTTTCGGCACCTATTGCTTTGGCTGGCTGGGCGGACGGCATACGCGCAAATACCTGCTGGCGGGCATCTATCTGGCGCGTACCTCGGCCATGGCGTTGTTCGTATTGCTGCCGTTGAGCGCATGGACGCTCTATGGCTTTGCAGCCGTGATGGGATTCCTGTGGCTGGGCACCGTGCCGTTGACCAGCGGCATCGTCTCGCAGGTGTTCGGCGTGCGATACATCACCACGCTGTTCGGCTTCGTGTTCTTCGGGCATCAGTTAGGGTCGTTCCTGGGCGTGTGGCTGGGCGGGCTGGTATTCGAGCTGACGCATTCCTATGATCCAGTGTGGATGGGCGCGATGGCGCTGGGGGTGGTGGCCGCCGCGCTGCACTGGCCCATCGACGATCGCGAAGTGGTGCGCGCGCCGTGGCAGGCGGCGCGGACCTGAGCGCGCTGCGTGCATCGGCATGGCTGCTGCGAGTGGTGTAAGCTCCGCGCGAGGGCGCCGTCTGCGGACGGCGCGAACCTGCTCGAACCTGCCTGGATACGGATACGGAGGCCCCGCCATGCTCAATCGATTCTTTGCCTGGACAGGCGCCATCGCCGTGGCCATTGCGATGAGTGCCTGCGCCACGCTGCAGCCTGAAGAGACCGGCAAGAAACTGATCGGCAGCCCGCAGGCTACCGTGCGCGATACCTTCGGCGCTCCCACCGAGACATTCCAGTTGGCGGACGGCACGCAACGCTGGATCTATTCGAAGCAGCCGTACGGCTTCGATATCTACGCTGCCGATTTCGATGCGAGCGGCCGGCTGACGAACTATCGCCAGATGCTGACGGAAGCCGAGATCTACACCGCGCGTCCCGGCGTCTGGACCAAGAAAGATGCGCTGGAACGCTGGGGCACGCCGAAGGAGCCGATCCAGTACTACGCGCTGATGAAACGCGAGGCGTGGTCGTACCGCATGTACCTGCCCGGCTATGTGCCGGCCCATTTCAGCATCTACTTCGACGACAACGGCGTACTGGATCGCACGATGATCATTCAGGATGCTCGCGGCAGCGATCGCAGCAAGCGCTGATCGGGCGTTGGGTTAGCGACGCGTTCACAGCTTTTGCAATGCGGCCAGCCGGAAGATGGTTTCCCACCGGCTGGCCGCATTGCGATCCGGCACCGGAATCGCCCACTCGGCCTGCTTGTGGTGGTGCAATGCCAGCACGATGTACCAGCGCCCCTCGCGCGCCTCGGGCCTCGAATTGGCGATATCGGCAAAAATCAGCACCTCGCGCTGGCCGTTCATCTCGATCACGGCGTTCTTGCGCTCCGCATCCACCTTCAGCGTTCCCCAGTCTCCTGCCAGCGTCAGCACGCGCTCGCCGCCGACGCGCTTGCCGTGAATCGCACGGTAGCGGCGCAGCCATGCCAGGAACAGTGCGGTGAGTGCAGCCAATATGGCGATCACCGCGGCTGCACCGGCCAAGGTGCCAAAGGCGCCAGCTACGTTCTGGTAAAGGCGGACCAGGCCGTAGATAAAGGCGACGAGAATCGCCAGTCCGAGAAGAATGATGGGCACGTCGAGTTCCAGATGTGTGCGTTGAGGCGCGGCGGAGATGGGACTGCGCGGGCCTATAATGGTTCGCCCCGCCGTTGCCGGCGAGGTTTCGACATCGGCCCCGTCACGCTTTCATGCCATCGTATCCTCTCGTCCTTTGCCTGACCATTGCCGTTGTCTGCAGTGTGGGCATGGCCATTGCCGCCTGGCCGAGGCGCGACGATCCCACGGTCCGCGCGTTCCTGGTGCTCGCTGGCGGCGTGGCGATCTGGAGCGGAGGCCGGCTGCTGGAAATCAGCGAGACCGGATTGGCGGGACGCATCTTCTGGGCCAAGTTCCAATATGCGGGGATCGTCGCGGTGCCCATCGGCTGGCTCGTGGCGATGATCCACCTGAGCCGTCCACGCTTTGTCGTGCCGTGGTCGATGCTCGGCGTGCCGGTGTTTGCCGCGCTGCTCACGCTGGCGCTGGTCTTCACCAACGAGCGGCACGGGCTGATCTGGACGTCGATCGAACTGATGCCGCCCGGCGTGTCGCCCGGTGCGGTATTCCATCACGGCATCGGCTACACGCTGGTGGCCGCATGGACCTACGGCATGCTGGGCCTGAGCATGTACTTCCTGGCCACGGCGCGCGTGCCCAATGCCGCATTGTCCGTGCGCGGCCGCAACGTGCTGATGGGCGGCCTGTTCCTGCCGCTGCTCACACACATCGCCTACTTGTATCGCTGGACCGGTCCGCTCGGCGGTGACCTCACGCCGGCCACGTTCTCGCTGATGACGGTGCTGGTCTGGATCTGCGCCTTGCGCACGCATCTGGAAGACATCGGCCACTATGCGCGGCTGCGCGTCTTCGACACGATCCGCGAAGGCTGTGTGGTGATCGGCGCCGATGGCCGTATCGCCGAATGCAATCCTGCAGCCATGCGGCTATTGCCCGAGATGCGGCGCGGCCAGTTGCCACCCACGCAGTGGAACGCGGTGCTGGACGCGCCTGGCGAAACGCCCCACTACATCCCGGAGGGTGCCCAGTTCGAGTTGTCGGTGGAGCCGGTCGTCCGCATGGACGGCAAGACCATCGGCAGGCTGGTGTTCCTGCACGATATCAGCCGCTATCAATCGCGTGAGCTGGCGCTGACGACGCAACTGTCGCGCGTGCAGGCGGACCTCGACATCGATGCACTGACGGGCATCCCGAACCGGCGGTTTTTCCAGCGCGAGTCTCTGGCAGCCGTCACCCGCGCGTACGAACGTGGCCAGGAACTCGGGTTGCTGATTCTCGATGTGGACTTGTTCAAGCAGTTCAACGATCAGTATGGGCATCCCGTGGGCGACGAATGCCTGCGGCAGGTGGCATCGGCACTGAACGGCGTGCTGCGCGACGACCAGTTCTGCGCGCGCCTGGGCGGCGAGGAGTTCGCCGTGGTGCTGCCGAATTCGAACGTGGACGAGACACGCAGTGTTGCCCGCGGGCTGGTGGCGTCGGTGCGAGACCTTGGCATTCCGCACAACGGCACGCCAGTGCAGCCCTTCGTGACGATCAGTGTGGGCGCCGTCTGCACACTGCCGGAGGCGCCTCGCCTGGAGCCACTGCTGCACCGCGCCGACAGCGCGATGTACCGCGCCAAGCGCGCGGGGCGTAACCGGTATGTGCTCGACGGCAGCCTGTCCCTCGGCGTGCAAAACACCGGATTGTGACCATCGCGCGAAAAGGGCTTGCAAATTGCCAAGTCTTCTGTAGAATTCGCGGCTCGCATCGACGCAGCAATGCAGCGATACGAAGCCCAGATGGCGGAATTGGTAGACGCACTAGGTTCAGGTCCTAGCGGTGGCAACACTGTGGAGGTTCGAGTCCTCTTCTGGGCACCAATTCAGAAAACCCCCTGTTCGCAAGAGCAGGGGGTTTTTCCGTTTACGCGATTCAATTTCCTTCGGTGGTCTCCCCTCTCCCATGAAATGGGAGAGGGGCGGGGGAGAGGGCCGGAGGCTCTGCTTGCCGACCACGTAGCAATTTGTACCTCCAGCCCTCTCCCTGTCTCTTATAAACATCCTACGCTGCCGACGAAAAGGAAATATGAAATTTCGGCTGTGCTCTCTATCTAAAAAAAAAAA
>NZ_SCMX01000079.1 GCF_005503625.1 Cupriavidus sp. 2SB
CTCCCGCGGTGCGGGAGAGGGGAGAAAATCGAAGCTAAAGCAATCGGTGCATCAAGCAAACGTATCCACTTCCCCCCGAGCCAGCACGCGCGGAGCGCGCGGTGCCGGAGCAGCAGGCGCTGCCGGCTCATTGCCAAAGCCCATCGCCTGGCTGAAGCCGTTGCCGGACTGGCGTTGCGGTTGCTGTTGTTGCTGGCCGCTGTTGCCGGCTTGCGCAAAGCTGTCGGCGCCAACCGATGCCTGGCCGAGCTGGATACCCGCTTCGGCCATCGACGTGCGCAGTTGCGGCAGGGCGGCTTCCACGGCGGCGCGCACGGCCTGGTGCGGCGAGACGAACTGGGCCTGCGCCTGATCGTTGACCACGTTCAGCACCACCTTGAGCGGGCCGAGGTTGGGCGGGTTGAGGTCGAGTTCGGCGGTCTGGTTGCCTTGCGTGGACAGGCGCACCATCTGCTGGCCGAGTGCTTGCGACCACTGGCTGTCGTTCAGGTTCGGGGCGATGGCCGCGCGCGTGGCGGCGGCGGTAGCTGCCTGCGTGTGCTGGGTGGCGGTCTGGGCGGCCAGTGCCGATGCCATCGTGGCAGCGCTGCTGGGGTTGGTCGCGCCGGTATCGGCAGCTTCACCGGTTCGTGCGCTGGCCTGGGCAGCAGCGAACGGGTTGGTCGTCGTCGTGGACTGCGTGGCTTGCGTATCGGTCTGCGGCAGCGCCTGCTGGTTCGATTGACCCAGGTTGGCTTGCTGCTGGCCGGCGCCTTGTCCGCCGGTGTTCTGTGCGGAGGTCTGGGCCGGTGCCGTAGCGACGGCGGCCAGTTTGTCGGCGGCGGTCGGCGTGGTGTTCTGCAGGGCCGCGCGTTGCTGGGCGATCAGGGCCAGCGTATCGCCGGCGTTCGGGACACTGCCCTTGGGCGCTTCCGTCACGGTGGTAATGACTACGTTCGCATCGACCTGTGCCTGCAGCGCTGCGGCATCGGCGGCAGCGTCGGCGGCGGCGTTGGTGGTCGGCGAGGCAGTGGCGAGGGCCGCTGCAGCCGCAGCCGGCGCCTGACCCGGCAGCGTGGGCAAGCCGGCGATGGCAGCACCATCGACAGGCGCGCCATTCGCTTGCGCGGGCTGCGGCGTCGGCAGCGGTGCCAGCAGTGCGGCGGCGGCCAGCGCGGCGGCAATGGCTGCGGCGTCCGCCGAAGTCTTGGCGTCATCCTCGGCGCTGGTAGCGTCCTTGGCAACGGTCGCATCGGCGGTGCTGTCGGACTTTACGACCTTGCCGTCATCCTGCTTCGGCAGGGCGTTGTTCTGGCCAGCTTGTGCGGACTTGTCGGCCTGCGGCTTCTGCGCCGTGTCGTTCTTTGCGGTGTTCGTCTGCTTGCCGTCCTTGGCAGGAACCTTGACCGGCGTGGCGCTGGCGGCGGCCTGCTGGCTATCCTGGCGCGCGCGGGTCAGGGTGTCCTGGAACAGATTGGCGTCGCTGCCCTTGGTGGCATCCGACGACTTCGTGTTGTTCAGGGAGGCGGCTGCATTGCCGACAAGCTGGCTGATATCGATCATCTTGGTTTGGGCAGGTTCAGTTATGGCCGCTCAGCGGCTGGCTGGCCGTACGTGCAATACGGGCGGCGTATTCGTCGTTGGCGAGCTGTTCGCGGCGCGTGGCTACCTGCTGCTCGCGCGTCTCGGCGCGCGTGATCAGCGTGTCGAACGAGTTCTGGCGCAGCTTCTGTTGCTGCCAGTTCACGCGGCCGGCCAGCAGGTCGGCTTCGGCCTTGGCGAGTGCTGACGTCTGCTGGCGAATGGCGTGGTCGAGCGAATCCAGGAAGCGCGAGAAATCGTGCCAGCGGCTCGACGTCATGCCTTCGGCGGCAATCGCCTGCATGCGGGCGCGGTATTCGTGACGGTACTCGGTCAGCGCGTTGAGCTGTTGCTCGGCCTGCGTGCGCAGACCCTGCAACCGTCCCAGTTCGCGGGCGGCCTTGTCCGTGCTGTCCTGTGCGAGATCGGCCAGCGTGTTCAGCGGCGAGTTCTTAACCATGGTTCGTCACTCCAAGGGTCGCATGCAGCTGGGCGATCGAGGCGTCGTACCCGGCGCGCTCATGGATGTCCTGCTGCAGGAATGCCTCCATGCGCGGATGCAGGCGAATCGCGAGGTCAAGCTCCGGATCATTGCCGGGCACATACGCGCCGACACTGATCAGGTCGCGGTTACGCTGGTAGCGCGACATCAACTGCTTGAACCGCCGTACGGAGGCGAACTGCGGCGGTTCGATCAACGCGGTCATCGCTCGGCTGATCGACGCTTCCACATCGATGGCCGGGTAGTGGCCCGCTTCGGCCAGGCTTCGCGACAGCACGATGTGGCCGTCGAGAATGGCACGCGCGGAGTCCGCAATCGGGTCCTGCTGGTCGTCGCCTTCGGTCAGCACCGTGTAGAACGCGGTGATGGAGCCACCGCCCTCGGGGCCGTTGCCGGTGCGCTCCACGAGCGTGGGCAGCTTGGCAAACACCGATGGCGGATAGCCCTTGGTCGCGGGCGGCTCGCCGATGGCCAGCGCGATTTCGCGCTGTGCCATTGCGTAACGGGTCAGCGAATCCATGATCAGCAGCACGTGCTGACCCTTGTCGCGGAAATACTCGGCCAGGCGCGTGGCATACGCGGCGCCCTGCATGCGCAGCAGCGGCGAGCAGTCGGCCGGTGCGGCTACCACGACGGAGCGCTTGCGGCCTTCTTCACCGAGGATGTTCTCGATGAATTCCTTCACTTCGCGGCCACGCTCGCCGATCAGTCCCACCACGATCACGTCGGCATTGGTGTAGCGGGCCATCATGCCCAGCAGCACCGACTTACCCACGCCCGAGCCTGCGAACAGGCCCATGCGCTGGCCGCGTCCCACGGTCAGCATGCCGTTGATCGCGCGCACGCCGGTGTCAAGCACGGTGTCGATGGGCGCGCGCATTAGCGGATTGATCTGTGCGCCAGACAGCGGCACTTCGCTGGCGGCAGTGATGGGCCCAAGTCCATCGAGCGGACGGCCGGCGGCGTCGAGCACGCGCCCGAGCAGGCCATCGCCCACGGGCAGGCGTTTCGAGCCCGGCTCGCGCGGTGCGCTCACACCCTTGGGCAGCGGCGACGGTTCGAGCGGATAGACGCGCGCGCCTGGCACCAGGCCAGCCACGTCGGACTGCGGCATCAGGTAGAGACGGTCGGCGCCAAAGCCCACGACTTCGGCTTCTGCCGTGCGCGGGCCGCCATGCGAATGCTGGCCGGCGGGCAGTTCGATCAGGCAGTCGCTACCCACGGGCATGCGCAGCCCCACGGCTTCGAGCACCAGGCCCGCTGCGCGCGTGAGGCGGCCACAGGTCCGCTTGCTGTCGAGTTCCTCGATGGCGGTAGAAGCACTAGCCAGCGCCTCGCGCCAGCGGCCGGAATGGAGTGCAGCGGTAGTGGCTGCTGCGGCTACGGCCGATTCAGCAGCGGCCGTAGCCTGCGGGGCGCCTTGCGCGTCATGCATGCGGCGGCTCCCACGGATCGTTGCGGCCCAGCGCCTTGATCACGCGCGCCCAGCGCGTGCCGAGCGTGGCGTCGAGTTCGCCGCTGGCAGCGCTGGCGATGCAGCCGCCACGTGCCACGGTTTCATCGGCGCGCACGGTCCAGCCGGCGCCCTCGAGTTCACCCTTCAGATGCATCTCGACGAGTTCCACATCAGCGGGATTCAGCAGCAGGCAGGGCGCGCCTGCGAGCGGCGGCTCGGCATTCAGCAGTTCGCGTGCAGCCGGCACCAGCGCGGCGGGGTCCACTTCCAGCGTCTTGCGCACCAGTTGGCGCGCGACGTCGAGGGCGAGCGAGATCAGCGTATCGGCGATCTCGGTATCCACGCGTCCCAGCGCATCGCGGAAGTTGCCGGCCAGTTCCTGCAGCCGTGCGGCTTCGTTGCGCGCGGTTTCCAGGCCACGGGCATAGCCTTCGCGGTGGCCGTCGCCATAGCCCTGCGTCTGGCCCTGGCTGTAGCCCTGCGCGTAGCCTTCCTTGCGGGCGCCTTCGCGCATGGCGTCGAGCGCGGCAAAGTCGATGGAGGGCGGCGGTGCGGGCTCCACGGGAATCTGGGCTTCGAGCACCTTGCGCAGACGGTCGCGCGGATCGAGCGATTCCATTTGCCAGCGCTTCCACGCGTCGCCATCCATGCGGCCGGGGGCAGGGCGTTCGAAACTCTTGAAGCCATCGTCCCGGGCAAGCGGGTTCGAGGGTTGGCCGGTGCCCTCCGGCGCGCCGGGCGCGCCGAAGAAGCCGGGGTCGCCGCGGCCAGGGCCCCGGCCAGCGGCAAAACCGCGTTCAAACGTAGGCATCGTCTCCTCCGCCAATCTGGACTTCGCCGGACTCCGCCAGGCGTCTCACCACCTGCAGGATGGCCTTCTGCTCTGCCTCGACCTGCGACACACGCACCGGACCCAGCGCTTCGAGGTCCTCGCGCAGCATCTCGCCGGCACGCGTCGACATGTTGCGGATGAACTTGTCGCGCAGTTCCTGCTGTGCGCCCTTGAGCGCGACGATGAGCGATTCGGTAGCGATTTCCTTGAGCACGCGCTGGATGCCGCGATCGTCGATTTCCAGCAGGTTCTCGAACAGGAACATCTCGTCGATGATCTTCTGCGCCAGGTCCGCGTCGTGCGTGCGCACGCCGTCGATGACCGCTTCCTCGTGGGCCGTGCTCATCAGGTTGATGATCTCGGCCGCCGTGCGGACACCGCCCATGCGGCTGCGCTTCAGGCTCTGGCCTGCCAGCAGCTTGGTCAGCACGTCGGTCAGCTCCTGCAGCGCGCCCGGCTGTACGCCGCCGAACGTGGCGATACGCAGGATCACGTCGTTGCGCAGGCGTTCCGTGAAGAAGCCCAGCACTTCCGAAGACTTCTGACGGTCCAGGTGGATCAGGATCGTGGCGATGATCTGCGGGTGTTCGTCCTTGATCAGTTCGGCCACGGACGTGGCGTCCATCCAGTTGAGCGAATCGATGCCGCCGCCCGGATCGCGCGATTCGAGAATGTCCTCGATCACCGACAGCGCACGTTCCTCGCCCAGCGCCTTGTTCAGCACGCTCTTGATGAACGAGCTGGAGTCGACGTTGAGCGCCAGGTATTGCTCGGTCTCGCCGCGGAACTCGGCCAGCACCTCGGCCATTTCCTCGCGCGTCACCGCGTTCAGGCTGGCCATGGCGGAGCCAAGCTGCTGCACTTCGCGCGGCGACAGGTGCTTGAAGACCTCGGCCGCAGCATCTTCGCCCACGGCCATCATCAGGATGGCGCTCTTCTGTACGCCCTTCTCGGGCGCTGCCTTGTTAGCCTTCGTCATTTGCCATCCAGGTCTTGATTACGCTGGCGACCAGGCGCGGGTCGCGTTGCGCGGCGTCGCGCACCAGGGCGAGATCGCTTTCGTATTTCGCGGCAAGGCGCAGCACTTCCGGATTGGTTTCCTCTTCCGGCGGCAGCAGCACGGCTTCCGCAGTGGTGCCATCGGCGGATTCCGTCAGGGCCGGCACCGGCGGTGCGGTGTACTTGCGCAGCACCGGACGCGCCACCTTGAACCACAGGAACACGGCCAGCAGGGCCAGGAGCAGGTAGCCGACGCCGGTCTTGGCCAGGTCGATCATCTGCGGCTGCTTCCACAGCGGCAGTTCCGGTTCCTTGTTGTTCTCGGCGGTGAACGGGCTGTTGACCACGTTCAGGGAGTCGCCGCGATCGGCCGAGAAGCCCATCGCTTCCTTGGTGAGGTTCTCGATCTGGGCGATTTCCTTGGCCGACAGCGCCTCGGTAATCGGCTTGCCCTTGGCGTCCACCTTCGAGCGGTAGTTCACGACCACGGCCACGGACAGACGCTTCACGCCACCCGGAGCCTGCTGGATGTGGCGCACCGAGCGATCCAGTTCGTAGTTCGTCGTGGCATCGCGGCGGCTGCTGCTCGGGCCGGTCTTCTCGGCGGTCTGCGTTTGCTGGCCTTGCTGGTTGGCCTGGGCCGGCGGATTCGGCTGACCCGGCTGGCGCGGCGGCTGCGGCGTGGTCACCGGCGCCACGGCGGCGGCAGGCGGCTGGTTCGACAGCGCACCCGGCACGCCACCCACGGGGGTGCCGTTCTGCTGGTTGGACTCGCTGGTCTGCTGGCTGCGGATGGCGGCGCGTGTCGGGTCCTGGTTCGGCTTGAAGCTTTCGTCGGTGTGTTCGACGGACGAGAAATCGACGTCGGCGGTGACCTGGGCGTGGACGTTGTCCTTGCCGAGGATCGGGGCCAGGATCGATTCCACGCGCTTGACGTAGCTCTGTTCCACCTGCTGCACGTACTTGAGCTGCGTGGCGTCCATCGAGCGGTCGCTGGTGCCCGAGAGCAGGTTGCCGTGCTGGTCGACGATCGAGATCGACTTCGGCGTCAGTTCCGGCACGCTCGACGACACCAGATGCGTGATGGCGGCCACCTGGCCCTCATCGATGGCACGGCCCGGGTAGAGCTGCAGCACCACGGAGGCGGTAGGCTTCTGGCGCTCGCGCACGAACAGCGTGGGCTTGGGAATGGCCAGGTGCACGCGTGCGGACTGCACGGCGCCGATCGATTCGATCGAACGGGCGAGTTCGCCTTCCAGGCCGCGCTGGTAGTTGACCTGCTCGGCAAACTGGCTGATGCCGAACTTCTGGTTGTCCATCAGTTCCATGCCCGTGGTGCCGCTCTTGGGCAGGCCCTGGCTGGCCAGGCGCAGACGGGTCTCGTGGACCTTGTCGGACGGGACCATGACCGCACCGCCGCCTTCGGCGAACTTGTACGGCACGTTGGCCTGTTGCAACGCCTGGATCACCGCGCCGCCGTCACGTTCGGACAGGTTGGTGTACAGCACCTTGTAGTCGGGCTGGCGGGACCACATCACGCCCACGGCGATGGCGGCCACCAGCGCGGCGCCGCCCAGCATCAGGGGCAGGCGCGGATTGGCCTTGAGCTTCTCGAGCACGGCCGCGCCGCCGGCCGGCAGGGTAGCTGCCGCGTTCATGCGCGCATCTCCGGCTTGGCCGGGCAAACCCTGCCCTTGCCATACTGGCCTTTGCTGCCGTTATTCATTCCGGCACGGCTCACATTACGCTGCTGACAAAACACGCGCACTCCCCGCGATAGTTGATGTTCCTTGTGCCGTGGGCAGTCGGGCAATACGCCACGAACTGCCAGATCCGGCACGGTAGCGATCATCGGTCAGAAGGCGGAAGGACAATTGGCGGAATAGCGGAGGTTTCCCCCCCGAATTCATCCTTTGGTAGGAGGCGGGGCACCAGTACATTGCGAGGGCTGAAACAGGATGGTGAGTGATGTTTTCGCCATGTTCCCTGTCAACCGATTCATCCAATTACTGATAGCCATGTCCATTTCCTCGATCGAAGGCATGCTGCAGCAACTGCGCGGACTGGCGCAGGCGGCTGGCGGCGGCACTCCCAGCCAGGCTTCCACGGCCGTGGCGGGGGGCTTTTCCGGCGAACTGCAGAAATCGCTGCAACGCCTCAACGCCACCCAGGAATCCGCCTACGGCAAGGCCGAGGCATTCGAACTGGGCAAGCCGGGCGTGGCGCTCAACGACGTCATGATCGACATGCAGAAGGCCAACATCTCCTTCCAGACCGCCGTGCAGGTGCGTAACCGCCTGGCCGCCGCGTATCAGGAAATGATGAACATGCCGGTGTAACCGTGTCATCGCGTCTGGGACCAACCGGCCCCGGAACGAAAGAAGGCCATGCGGCTTGTACAGCGGCATGGCCCTTTTTTTTGTTGCTTCCCGCCAAAACTCAGACCCGGAAATACTCCTCCGCTGCCCGCTCCTTCGCCGGCTTGCAAACCAGATCGCCGCCCTGTCCGTTGTAGACCAGGCAGTTGCCCGGTGTATCGCGGTTCAGCACGCTGACGCCCTGCGCCACCACCGAGCCATCTCGTACATGGCTGCGGCCGATGATGGCCGTGTTCGGGTACATCACCACACCGTCGCCGATGACAGGTGCCACGCCGTGGTTCTTGCCGACCGTCGAGTTCTGGTACAGCACGAGGTAGTTGCCGTAAGTGGCCTTCGCCAGCACGATGCCGACCGAATGGCCAATGAGGAAGACCTCGGGCAGTTCCACCTCGTAGAACATGTCGATCGCGTTGAGCGCCTTGTTCAGCAGGAAGAGCTTCGTGCAGGACTCGGCATCGCGGTCGTTGCGCCAGATCGTATTGGCCAGGTAGTACAGGTACTGGCAGTACTGCGACGAGTGCAGGTAGTTGAACTGGCCGGGCCGCCACATGCGCACGGCGTCGATGCAGCGGCCCGTGCGGGCCAGTGCTTCGTCGATATGGCGCGTGACCACCGGCAGCAGCGTATCGTGACGGCCGTCCGGTACGAGGTTGGCGACCTGTGCGCACGTGTAGGCCGCGAGCGATGCGCGGGTCTGGCCGATCAGTTCCATGGGCGGATAGTCTCCAGATACGTTGCCACCATCGACTGCACGTCGCGCGGCGTCACGCCCAGCGCGCGCAGTGCCGAAGTGCTGCATACCGCCGCGCGCTGCACGGGCGACGAGCGCGAGAGGTTGATGTCCCAGCCGGCGGTCCTGAAGACTTCCGCAAGCTGTCCGTTGGACACGTTCTCGCCGCTGGCCACGTTGAAGATGCCACCGGCGCGGCGCGTGGAGATGGTTTCCAGCGCCAGCACCACGTCGTCGAGGTGGATGTAGTCGCGCACGTAGCCCGCGTCGCTGTCGAGCCGGAACGCGCGCTCGGAGGCGGCGCGTACCAGCCATTCGGACAGGAAGCCGGGCGAGCCTTCTTCCCAGTCGAACACGCACGATAGGCGTGCCACGGCGGTGCGGCCATCCGCGACGGTCAGGCAGAGGTTCTCGCCAAGACCTTTCGAGAAGTCGTACAGCGCGCGCGGATTGGCCGGCTGCAGCGACAGCGCAGCCGCTTCATCGCCTTCGGGCAACTGCGAGCTGTCATAGAGCCGTGTGGACGACAGATAGACCAGATGCTCGTAGCGATTGGCGCGCAGCACATCAGCCAGCAGCGTGACGTGCGCGGCCACGGTGTCGTAGGGACGTGCCGCGTAGTCGGCGGTCAGCCCCGCGCAATAGAACACATGGCCCAGGTCGCGGCTGAACAGCGCGCGGTCGCCGCGCGCTGGCACCCAGACTTCATGGTCGGCACGCCGCAGCGTGTCAGCCAGGCGGCGGCCGACAAAGCCGGCGCCACCAATCACCGTACAGCGCATGGCGTTCCTCAGTTCACCGGGTGATGCAGCGCCGGGTCACGGTGCCACAGCAGCTTGGGGCTCACGCCCGGCACGACCGCGAAGTCCTTGCCGGCCAGCAGCGACGGGTCCTTGACGGCCACCATGTTGAAGCCGTGTGCCGGACCTTCCAGGAAGACCTTGTCCACCGGCACCAGTTCCACCGGACGGCCCTGCATGTCGACGTTCGAATTGAAGTCGCGCACGGCGTAGACGTGGTAGCCGTAGCCCTTGAGCAGCGTGATGATCTCGGCGTTCTCCAGGCCGCGGCTCCAGTCCACGTAGTGGCGGTGCACTTCGAACACGAGGTTCGGCGCTTCGCCGGCCGGGCGGGCCAGTTGCTTGGCTGCACCCTTGAACACGTTCAGTTCGGCACCTTCGATGTCGAGCATGATCAGGCTCAGCTTGTCGACGTTCTGCTGTGCGCAGTAGTCGTCGATCGTCACCGTGTTGAAGCTGTCGTCGTCGGCCGGACCCGAGGTATGCACGGCGTGCGCGAACGAGTCATGACCTTCCAGGCGCAGTTGCGTGGTGCTGTCGGACCACAGGCCCAGGCGCCAGCTCTGGATGTTCTCGACGTGGTTCAGTGCGGCGTTGTTGCGCAGCATGCCAAGCTGGTCGGCGTTCGGCTCGAATGCGTGGCAGGTGCCGCCAGCGCGCGCCAGTTGGCGGGCCATCATGATGACCTGGTCGCCAAAGTACGCGCCGCCCACGACGGCATGGCCGCCGCGCTCGCACAGCTTGACCAGCAGCTTGGTGGTCTGCGGTTCCCAGACGTGATCCGGCTGCGCCGGCGTGCTCATCAGGAAGTCGCGCGCGATCTTGGTGCGATACAGGAATTCGAACACGGTGCCATCGGCCAGCGTCTTGCGCAGGCGCGACTGCTCGTCGTACATGGCATCGACGATCGGGCCCGTGATGTCATCGCGCACGCTGCCTTCGTAGCCGGACAGGTCCTGCTCGATGTTCTTGCACAGGGCGATGAGCTTGTCGCGGGCGGCGGCGCTGCCGCCCACCGTGCGCAATGCGTCGGAAAGCTTCTGCAAGGTTTCAGTAGTCATGGGTGGCTCCGCTTCGGGTAGTCAGTTTTTTGGTTGGGATGAACGGTTATCGCAGGCCGAGTGCGGCCAGCGAGGGGAGGGCCTGGTCCTTTGCGGAGATCATGCGTTCCGCGCAGTCCGGCCAGTCAATGCCGATGTCGGGGTCGTCCCAGCGCACGCCGGCACTGCTGCCGGGCGCGAACGGCACCGTCATCTGGTAGAACACTTCGGAGCGCGGCGTCAGCGTCTGGAAGCCGTGTGCCACGCCCTTCGGGATATAGATGGCCCGCTGGTCCTCGGCATCGAGCACCACAGCCTGCCATTGCAGGAACGTGGGCGATGCGCGACGCAGATCCAGGATCACGTCATGCACCGCGCCCGTGGTCACGCGCACGAGCTTGTCTTCGGCGTATGCGCCATGCTGGAAATGCATGCCGCGCAGGATGCCTGCGCGCGTATTGCGCGAGACGCTCTGCTGCACGAAACGCGCGTCGATGCCATGCGCGGCGAACGTTTCCACGCAGACGGTGCGGGCAAAGAAGCCGCGCTCGTCCTGCAGCGGTTCCGGATCGACGAGCCAGGCGCCGGCGATGCGGGCCGGTGTGAAGATCACGGCAGCACCACGGTTTCGGGAATCGCCACCACGAAGCGGCCGCCCCAGGCACGGATGCCGGCCATCTGCGTCATGACCTCATCCTTGATGTTCCAGGGCAGGATCACGAGATAGTCGGGCTTGCGTTCGTCGATGACTTCGGGCGCCAGCACGGGGATGCGCGAACCGGGCAGCAGCTTGTCCTGCTTGGCCGGGTTGCGGTCCACCACGTATTCGATCAGGTCACTGTCGATGCCGCAGTAGTTCAGCAGCGTGTTGCCCTTGGCGGCGGCGCCATAGGCGGCCACGCGCTTGCCCTTGCGGCGCGCATCGATCAGGAAGGCGAGGAAGTCCACACGCGCACGGCGCACACCTTCGGCAAAGGCCGCGTAGCGTTCGGTTGATGCCAGGCCGCCGCGTGCTTCCTCGTCCAGGCATGCCTGCACGGCAGCGGTGGCAACGTGGCTGGCTTTCTGGTGGCATGCATACATGCGCAGGCTGCCGCCGTGCGTGGGCAGGTGTTCGATATCGAACACGCGCAGCCCTGCACGCGCCAGGATCGGCACTAGCGCGGTCAGCGACAGGTACGAGTAATGTTCGTGATACAGCGTGTCGAACTGGTTCTGCTCCAGCAGGCGCAGCAGGTGCGGGAATTCCAGCGTGATGACGCCTTCGGGCTTCAGCACGATGGGCATGCCGCCCACGAAGTCGTTGATGTCCGGCACGTGCGCCAGCACGTTATTGCCGAGCAGCAGGTCCACCTGCCAGCCTTCCACGCACAACGCGCGGGCGGTGCGTTCGCCGAAGAACAGTTCGCGGCTGTCGATGCCCTTGGCGCGTGCTGCCTCGCCCGTGTTTGACGAAGGTTCCACGCCCAGGCACGGCACGCCGTTCTGGTGGAAGTACTGCAGCAGATAGCCGTCATTGCTGGCGATTTCCATCACGCGGCTCTGCTTGCCGAGTCCGAAGCGCGCGGTCATCGACTCCACGTAGCGGCGCGCATGTTCGAGCCACGAGGTGGAGAACGACGAGAAGTACACGTAGTCGTCGTGGAAGTGCGTCTCGGCCGGCGTGGCGTCGCGCAGTTGCACGAGCCAGCAGGCATCGCACACCATCGCGTGCAGCGGATAGAACATCTCGCCTTGCGCGATGTGCTCGGGCCGGATGAAGGCGTTGGACACCGGCGACAGGCCGAGATCGACCATCGACTGGTGCATCGGCGTGCCGCAGGCGCGGCAGTTCGCGCGGGGTGCAGAGTCGATGGGTGCTGCGTGTTTGACAGGAGCGTTCATGCGCAGAATTGCTCGATTTGTTGTTCGGTGATGGCGCGTGCCTGGGCGGGCGATTGCTGCACGGTGCGATACCACTGCGCCGTGGCGGCCAGCGCCTCGTCAAGCGTCCAGCGCGGGGCCCAGCCCAGCAGCATGTGCGCACGCGCGGCGTCCAGATACAGGTTGCGCGCCTCGTGCGGTGCGGCACCCGGCGGCGGGCAATGCTTCCATTCCAGTTCCGGCCAGTGCGCGCGCAGGCCGCGCAGCACGGTGCCCACGGATACGTTGTCGCGCGGTTCCGGCCCGAAGTTGAACGCATCGGCCAGTGCAGCGTCGCCATCGAGCAGACGGTTGCCCAGTCGCAGATAACCGTGCAGCGCTTCCAGTACGTGTTGCCACGGCCGCGTGGCGTGCGGGCTGCGGATTTCCAGCGTCTGGCCGGCCGCAGCGGCGCGCGCGGCGTCGGGAATCAGCCGGTCTTCGGACCAGTCGCCGCCGCCAATCACGTTGCCGGCGCGTGCGGTAGCCAGCAGTACGCCGCGCTCGGCCAGGAACGATTTGCGATAGCTGGCGGCCACCAGTTCGGTGCCGGCCTTGCTGGCGCTGTAGGGGTCATGGCCACCGAGCGGATCGGTCTCGCGATAGCCCCACAACCATTCCTTGTTGTCGTAGCACTTGTCCGTGGTGATCACGATCACGGCGCGCACGGACGGGCAGGCGCGCACGGCATCGAGCACGTTGACGGTGCCCATCACGTTCGTCGACCACGTCTGCGCCGGATCGCGATAACTCGCGCGCACCAGCGGCTGGGCGGCCAAGTGGAACACGATCTCGGGCTGCGCGATGTCCATCGCGCGCGCCAGCGTAGAGGCATCGCGTACATCGCCGATGGTGTGCGCAGCGAGCGACGACGCCACGCAGGCCGCATCGAACAGGCTCGGCGTCGTGTTCGGGGTCAGCGCGTAACCGCTCACGCGCGCACCGGCGCGGGCAAGCAGCAGCGCCAGCCATGCGCCCTTGAAGCCGGTATGGCCGGTGATGAAGACGCGCCGTCCGCGATAGGCCGCGAAAACGTGAGCCGCGTCGGCGGCGTTGCTTACCAGATCTTCCACGGTGCCTTGCCTGATTGCCAGAGGTCTTCCAGCATGTTCTTTTCGCGCAGCGTATCCATCGGCTGCCAGAAGCCCGTGTGTTCGAAGGCCGCCATCTGGCCGTTCTTTGCCAGCGCGCGCATTGGAGCTTCTTCCCACGACGTGGCGTCGTCTTCGATCAGGTCGAGAACCTCGGGTTGCAGCACGAAGAAGCCGCCGTTGATCCACGCGCCATCGCCGCGCGGCTTCTCGGTGAAGCCGCTGACCTTGTCGTCATCGCGTTCCAGCGCGCCGTAGCGTCCCGGCGGCTGCACGGCAGCTACCGTGGCGCGGCGGCCATGCGAGTGGTGGAAGGCGATTTCGCGGGTGATGTCGATGTCGGAGACGCCGTCGCCATAGGTAAAGCAGAACGCTTCGCCCGGCGTCAGGTACTCGCGCACGCGGCGCAGGCGGCCGCCGGTCATCGAATCCTCGCCGGTATCCACCAGCGTCACGCTCCACGGCTCGGCCTTGCGTTGATGCACGGCCATGCGGTTCTCGCGCATGTCGAACGTCACATCGGACATGTGCAGGAAGTAGTTGGCGAAGTATTCCTTGATGACGTAGCCCTTGTAGCCCAGGCAGATCACGAACTCGTTCACGCCATGCGCCGAGTACATCTTCATGATGTGCCACAGGATCGGCTTGCCACCGATCTCGATCATCGGCTTGGGACGCAGGTGCGATTCCTCGGAGATACGGGTGCCCAGCCCACCGGCCAGGATGACGGCTTTCATGCGTTGACCTCTTCGGTGACCTGTTCTTGGGTAGGGTTGCGGGCGGCGCCCGGCATTTCCAGGCCGAGCATCTCGAAGGCGTTGGGCAGCGGCATGGCTTCCAGCGCGTCGAGCGTCAGGCCGAACTGTTCTTCGAGCAGCGATGCCAGTGCGGAGCGGTCCAGGTTCTGCTCGGCCAGCCACACGGCGAGCTTGCGATACAGACCCAGCGCGTAAGGACGCATGCCGATGGCTTCCACCAGCAGTTCGATCGCGGTGTCGGGGGCTTCGTTGTGATAGTGGTACTCGGCCAGGCCATACGCCACGGCCCAGTGGCGATACCACGTGGAAGTCAGGTTCTCCAGCACGTTATGCACGGCGCGCCATTCGCCCAGATGCATGTGCGCGGCCACGGACATCAGCAGGTCTTCGGCGGCGTAGTACTGGCCGCCGAAGTAGATGCCCTGCTGGCGCGGCGCGGTGCGCGGCGCGATGGGCTTGGTATCCGCGCAGATTTCCGTGAGCTGGTCTTCGAACCAACCGGCAAAGCGCGGCGCGTCGAACATCTCGCTCTGCTCGGCACGCGGACGGATCGACTGGCGGATGTTGTCGAGCTGCTGCACGTCGGCGGCCAGCGCGCAGGCCACATCGACGTAGCGCTCCTCGGTGTCGCAGATCAGATCGTCCAGGCCGGCGGCATGCAGGAACGGTGCGGAGACGCGCTGGTGGAACGTATCGCCGGCGAATGTCACCACGGGCACACCCATCCAGATGGCGTCGCAGGTGGTGGTGCCGCCCGTGACCGGCGCGGTGTCCAGCGCGATGTCGATGCGGTGATACGTGACGTATTGATTGGCGCCGTCACGATTGATCAGTTCCACGCGGCTGGTGTCGATACCGTGCGCGGCCATGCGCTCGAACAGCATCTCGCGCACCTTCTCCTGGTCGCAGCCGGCGGCTTCCACCAGCATGCGGGAGTTGGGGCATCGCGCCAGCACGGCACTCCACAGCCGCATGGTCTTGGGACCGAGCTTGGCGATGGTGTTGCACGATCCGAACGTGATGTAGCCATTCGTCAGCGCGGGCGTGGGCTTCACGCGGTAGCGCTCCTCGTAGATGGCCAGCGGGTTGGTCACGCTCGGGTGGAACGCGCTGAACACGGGCGCGCGCAGCAGCTTTTCGGTGTAGTTGTGGTCGAAGCCTTCGGGGTCAGCCGTCCAGTCCGTGACGCGGTAGTCGATCTGCGGCATGCCGGTGGTGCCGGGGTAGCCCAGCCACGTGAGTTGCTTCGGGGCCAGGCGCTGCACCATGTAGGTCAGCGGGGAGGCACCGGTGTAGCCGCCGAGGTCGATCATCACGTCGCAGCGCTGCGCACGCACGGCGCGTACGACATCGGCCTCGGACATCTTGTACAGATCGTGGAAGCCTTCGGCGTAGACGCGGATCTTGCGGGTGATGTTGTCGTTGACGTTCGACAGCGAGAACAGGTGCACCTCGAATCGCGCGCGATCCAGGTTCGCGATCAGCGGAATCAGGAAGTAGGCGCACGCATGGCGGCGCAAGTCGTTCGAGAGGATGCCGATGCGGATGCGCTCGCCTTCGCTGGGCTGCAGCGCGGGGGCGTCGATGGTGGTGCGTGCCAGCGTCGAGGCCCAGTCCATGGCCTCGCGGCGCAGCTCGTCGGCGCCGATGTTCTCGTCATACAGCAGCGAGAACAGCAGGTTGGAGCGGTTCACGCGCTGCGTGGGGTCCAGCGCGCAGGCGCGACGGAAAATGGGAATGGCCTCGATCGTGCTGCCCGATTCGCGCAGCGCCGAAGCGTAGTTGCCCACGGCGATCGCGTCGTTCGGCAGCAGCGCGGCGGCTTTCTCGCCCGCCAGCTGTGCGCCGAAGTAGTCGCCGGTGTAGAACATGGCGGTGCCGAGCACGCCCCAGAGGTGGGCGGAGCCGGGCTGCAGCGCCAGGCTGCGCTGCAGCAGCGGGATGCCCTCGGCGTAGTTCTCCAGGGCGATCTCCAGCGCGCCGATCAGCCCGAGAAAGCCCGCATGGTTCGGGAAGCGCTTCATGCCGGCTTCGGCCAGCCGCTTGGCTTCCTCGTGGTGGTTCATGCCGGACAGCGACAGCGCTTCCAGGTAGTAGGCGTCCGGAAGCGAGCCCGCGATGCGCTTGACCGCACGGGACTGCTTCAGGGAATCCGCATACTTGTTGGCGTTGTAGGCATTCCATGCCTGTTGGATCATCCGCTGTGCGGGACCCATCGAAACGTTCTTGTTCATGGCGGTGTGCTTTGCAAAGGCGCGATGTCTGTCCGCCCGGCGCGGACGGGCGGATCGATGCCTTGCACAGTAACAAGAGACATTCCAGGCCAGCGGCCCGAACACAAGCCGAAATTGGCGCTAATTCAGGCGGGGCGGGCCGCAGGTGATGCCTGCGGCGCCCGGATCAGACCCGTGCGGGGACACCGGGGGGGGCGTCAGCGGGTGCTTCCATCTGGTGGAGCCAGGCCAGCAGTTCGGCCACGGCCACGTAAAGCTGGGGCGGGATCTGGCTGTCCAGGTTCACCTGCATCAGCAGGTTCACCAGCGCGGGCGAGCCGTGAACATAGACCCCGGCTTCGCGGGCCCGCGCGATGATGGCCTCGGCAGACATGCCGTAGCCCTTGGCCACCACGCGGGGCGCCTTGTCGTCGGACTGATAGGAGAGCGCGACGGCCGCGCCGCGATCGGGCTGGTTCGGAGTCATGCTGGCAGGGGGTTGGCAGGGATAGCGGGGATCGCGTCAGGCGCCGGCGCATCCTCGATCGATACGTTCATGTTCAGCAGCGAAATGCCCCGGGCTTCGAGCTGGCTGCGGAAATCTCCGCGACCTGCGTTCAGCTTTGCAGCGGTGTGGCTGCTGGCGGCCACGAGGCGGGCTTCGATGCCGTGCGCGCCGAGCGTCAGCACGGCATCGACACTGCCCAGTTGCGGCAGGTTCAGGCGCAGGCGTGTGCTCCAGCTCATCGCTTCGGCGTCGCCACCGGCTTGCTCGCGCGGTTGCTCGCGGGTGATCTCCCAGTCCATCGGCATGCCGGGCCAGGCATCGACCGTGGCACGGAACTGCTGCGTGGCCAGCAGTTCCAGCTGCTGGCGCACGGCGGTTTCGCTCGACGGATGGATAGCGGGGCCGGTGTCCTGCGCCGGCTGGGGCAATACGTTTTCAGGCGCGTTCCAGGTGGCGATGATCGCCGCGCGCTGGGCCTGCGCCATGTGGTGGCCTTCATGCGACACCTCGGCCGTGACCTGATAGGCGTGCGCGGCGGCGCTGGCGTGCAGGGCACGGCGCTGCTCGGCGGCCGGGGTCAATGGCACGCCCGGTTGCGCTGCCGCATTGCTGGCGGCGTGGTGCTGGGCATTGCCCGGTTGCTGCGGCTGGGCGGCCGTCTTCGCGGCCACGTCAGCGGGAACGCCCGTGGAAAGCGGATAAATGGCCGGCCGCGTCAGTTCTGCCAGCAACGTGGCGCTGGGCGGGGCCGTCGTGGGCGGTGCAGCCGGGCCGGCATAGGGCAGCAGCGCAGCCGGCGCACCTGCCGTCGAACCTTGCTGCGGCACTGGTTGGCCCTGCGGCTGGGCGGACGGCTGCGCCGGATTGCGCAGCGCGGCCTGTGGTTCCTGCAGCAGCGAGGAAAGCGGACGTTGGCCGCCCACCCACTGCGCGAGGTGCGATTCGTAGAACATCCCGCTCTGGTCCACCAGCTTTGCGAGCGCGTTCGAGAGCGTGGCCGTGCCTTCGGCGTCCGCGGGCGGCCCGGCCATCAGCGGCGCACCGGCGCGCAGCGGCTGCGGCTCGGCATCGTCGAACAGCTCCAAGATGGCACGGGCGGCAAAGCTCAGCGTCTCCCGCGTGGAAAGGTTGCGTCCCTGCAGGCGCGGATCGACCATGCCCGCCAGCAGCGTGCCGGGCTGGCGAGCCTGAACGGTCTCGCCGGTGGACGACTGCACGTCGCCCTGCGACACGTCCTGTACCGGCATCAGCGCGGCGAGCTTGTCCACGGCGAGTGCGGGCCTGGACAGTTGCGGGTCCGGAGACGAATGCGGGATCAGCGAGGTTGGGATCTGGATGCCGGTCATGGGCGCGGGGTAGCGAGGGCGGCGATGGTCGGCGGGCGCGTGATGTTACGAGGCGATCCGCTGCGGGGCTAGTCGTTCCGATGATCCCTCCCGCACGAGGCAGGAGGGCAGGGGGTGCGGCAGCTTGATGCTCAGGCGCCGTACGCTGCGGACAGTTCGAGCTTGCGGCGCGAGTTGCTCATCAGCGCGCCCAGTTCGGCCAGGCGCGGGTGGGTCAGGTCGCGGATGCGGGCATCGTACGCCAGGATGCGTTCCAGCAACTGGAAGCGGCGCAGGCGCTCTGCGTCCGTGAACGGTGCATTGTGGTCCAGCTGGCGAAGGCGTTCCACCTCGGCCATATAGACGGCCTGCAGATCGGTCAGTTCATCCCAGTTCGATGCGCGGGCTGCCTCGAACATCTGCTCGGACAGCACCAGAAGCTCTTCGTAGCTTCTGACGATGGGGGACATGGAAAACATCATCATGAGTCCTGCAGGGCGGGTTGTGCGTCCCCCGCCGGCGACGCCTGCTCGGCGTCGGCGGGAGCAGCCGGATCGATCGCGGCCCACGCCGTGGAGAGGTTCTCCAGCAGCGTGTCCACTTCGTTCAGCTTTTCCACGTCGCTGTGCAGGTTGGCCAGCATCAGGCGACGCGTCATGTAGTCATAAAGCGAGTCGAGGTTGGCGGAAATTTCTCCGCCCGCCTCGTGGTCCAGCACCGCACGCAGCCCGTTGTCGATGATGTTGATGGCCTTCGAGATGGCGTTGCCACGCGCTTCCAGCTCGTTGTTCTCCAGATGGAACTTGGCCTTGGCAATCGCCGAGCGCGCGCCGTCGTACAGCATGACGATCAACTTGTGCGGGCTGGCACTCATAACCCCGGTCTGTACGCCGACCTGGGCATAGGCGTTGATTCCTTGGCGCGCGAACATGGCAACTTCTCCGTGACGTACTGCGTTTTACTTGTTGCTGGTGTTGTTCATTGCCGCGAACTGCTGCGTCAGGTACGTCTTGGTCTGGTTCATCTGCGACACCAGCACGTCCAGCGCCGTGAACTGCTTGCGGTAGCGCTCCATCACCACGTCGATGCGGTCCGAGGTGTCGGTGTACTTGTCTTCCAGGCCCTTCAGGGTGTCCGTGAGACCGGTGGTGACTGCATCCAGCGCACCGCCCGTGGCGTTCAGGCCGTCCACGTAGTTGGTGATGGTCTTGCCCATGCCGGTGACGCCTTCGCTGCCCGTGAAGAACGAGGTCAGGTCCTTGAAGTTGTTGGCCAGGACCTTCTTCAGCTTGTCATCGTCGACTTCCAGCTTGCCGGCGTTGTCGGTGCCGACATTGAACTCGATGCCGAGGTCCGACAGCGTGTTGGAGCCGCCGGCGCCGTTCGGGACCGACGTGTTCAGCATCGAACGCATGCTGGCCAGGATGTTGCGCAGCGTGTTGTCGCCGTTCAGCGCCGCCTTGGTGCCCGCTTCGGTGTCGAAGGCGGTCAGCGTCTTGGCGGCCGACAGCACGTTGTTGTAGGCGGTGACGAAGCCGTTCACGGCGGCGGTGATCGCGGTGTCGTCGCGGGTCACGGACATGTTCGTGGTGCCCGTGGACTTGATGGTCAGCGTCAGGCCCTGTGCGGCTTCCTCCACGGTGTTGCTCTGGCTGACGATGTCCAGGCCGTTGAGGTTCAGCTTGGCGTCGGCGGCCTTGACCGCTTCCTTCACGCCGTTGGGCTGCGTGGCCTGCGTCGGATCGAAGTTGACGATGTCGCCCACGGCGGCATCGCTCGCGGTGATCTTCATCTGCGACTTCGTACCGGTCTTCTCGGACGTCAGCACGATGTGGTAAGGCGTGCCGCTGCCATCGTTGACGATGCTGGCGGTGACGCCCGCATCGGCCTTGTTGATCGCGTCGCGGATGCCTTCCAGCGACGTGTCCGAACCCAGCGTCACGGTCTTGGTGGACGACGCTGCGCCGCCCGTGGCCATGTCGGCACCAAGATCGATCGTGATGGTGCCGCCGCCGATGGCGGCCTTCTGGTCCGCAACACCCTTCGACACCAGGCTCTGCGAGGCAGCCACCGAGGTGACGTTGACGGTGTAGGTGCCGGCCACGGCGGTGGAGTTGGCGGCGGCGGTCAGCACGCTTTCGCTGGTCACATAGGGCTTGACCGCAGCAAAGGTGGAAGCGGTGGCCAGCGTCTTGGCAGCAGCCGAGTACGCATCGAGCACGCTCTTGATCGTGCCGTAACCCGACAGCTTGGCCTGGAAGCTCTTGGCCTGGTTGTCGATGGCGGTGAGCTGGGTTTTTTCGTTGGCCTCGATCTTGTCGAGCAGATCGCCAAGTTCGAGGTTGGAGCCGACGCCGATGGAGGAGATTGCCATGTTCTTTTACCTGTTGTTATGACTTCAACTGATTTGGGCTTGAGACTTGCAAGCGGGGTTCGTCAGGCTTTTTGGCTGACGAACAGCCCCTGGAGCTTGTCGATGACATGCGCGAAGCGCAGCACCTCCTCGCTCGGCAACTGGCGGATCAGCTCGCCGGTTTCCTTGTCCACCACCTTGGTGATCACGCGGTTGGTGTCCTGGTCGATCTCGAACCGCACGCCGATCGACGTGGTCTTGAGCACGTCCATCAACTCGCCTACCGCCGCCGCCATGTCAGGGGACGTGCCGGCGGGCAATTCCACACCCGTGTCCGCGGAGGCCGCAGCCGCATAGGGCGCGGGGACGACCGAAGACGCCGCGGCAGGCATGGCCTGGGCGGCGCCGGGGAGCGCGAGGTCGGCGGTGACGCGTGCCGCCGTCAGGGAAACGGTTGAGGAGTACGCCATGTTCAGCTCCGTGCGGTGATGCAGGATCGGTGATGCGGTTGAAATGCTTTGCAGGCGGCGGTCCGCCTGCGAAACACTCCAGCAAAAAAGCCGGGCCTTGCGG
The DNA here is from genome assembly GCF_005503625.1 of Cupriavidus sp. 2SB. GTDB lineage: Bacteria > Pseudomonadota > Gammaproteobacteria > Burkholderiales > Burkholderiaceae > Cupriavidus. The sequence continues at coordinate 21,024 of NZ_SCMX01000079.1, forward strand.
CCCGGCCTTCTTGCGGCGCTACGATTAACGCAGCAGCGACATCACGTTTTGCGTGGTCGAGTTTGCCTGGGCCAGCACCGAGGTACCAGCTTGTTGCAGGATCTGCGCGCGGGTCATGTTCGACACTTCCGTTGCGTAGTCAGCGTCTTCGATGCGCGAACGCGAAGCCGACAGGTTGTTGATCGTCGTGCTCAGGTTGTTGATCGTCGACTCGAAGCGGTTTTGCACAGCACCGAGGCTCGAACGCAGGTTGTCAACCGATGCCAGGGCCGTGTCCAGCGTCTTCAGCGGGTCGGTCGTAGCAGCTTGCTGGAAGTCCGAAGCTTGCAGCGTCGAGCCCTTCAGCGTGAAGCCAACCGTCGAACCCGACACCGAACCGTCGGTCGGCTTGACGGCGATGAACATCGTCGTGGACGTGGCGGTACCGTTGCCGGCGAAACCCTTCGAAGCCAGGGCGTCGTTGTCGGCGGCGGTCAGGCCGGTCATCGACACTTGCACGAACCAGTTGCCCTTCGAATCAGCAACAACGCTTTGCGAGTTGATGGCTGCCGAAGTGTTCAGGCCCAGAGCGCGCTGGATGTCAGCGGCGACCACGCCGGTTGCCGAAGCAGCCGTCACCGGGGTGGAGGAACCCAGAGCCGTTTGAGCAGCTGCCGAACCGATCGAAGCCGTTGCGCCTTGCGGGCCGGCAACGCTGAAGCCAGCAACGCCCAGGGTCTTCGAGGTGATTTCCTTCAGCGCGATGCTGATGGTTTCGCTGTCGTTGGCGCCAACCTGGATCGACATGTTTTGGTCCTTGGCCAGGACCTTCACGCCGTTGAACTGGGTTTGTGCCGACACGCGGTCGATTTCCGACAGACGTTGCTTGATTTCGTCCTGGATCGACTTCAGGTCCGAACCCGAGTTCGTGCCCGTGGCAGCTTGCACGCCCAGTTCACGGATACGTTGCAGGTTGTTGTTGACTTCGCTCAGCGCGCCTTCGGTCGTTTGAGCGATCGAGATGCCGTCGTTGGCGTTACGCGATGCTTGCGTCAGGCCCTTGATGTTTGCCGTGAAACGGTTGGCAATGGCTTGGCCAGCTGCATCGTCCTTGGCGCTGTTGATGCGCAGACCCGACGACAGGCGTTGAATCGCGCTGTTCAGCGACGATTGCGACGTGTTCAGGTTGCTCTGCGTTTGCAGCGACAGAATGTTGGTATTGATGACTTGCGCCATGGTACGACTCCTATTTGCAATGTTGTAGGCATTCCGGCAGTTGCCGTAACGTTGGCTGCCTGCGTTGCAGGGCGTAGAGTGCCTCCGTTGCAAAGGTTATCGACCGAGGGGGGGAAGACTTTAGAGTGACTTGTGAGGGAGTTGCGGGCGCAGCCGGTTGTGCTATGGCTGGCGTCTTGTGGAGGCGCGTCCGTGCGGACGGCGTGCCTATATATATAGGTGCAGCGGCGGGCGCCTGGCCCGCACCCCGCTGCGTCAGCGGGGTTGGCCGGATCAGCGGCGCTTGCGGGTGCGTGGGATGTACAGGCGCACGAAATCCGGCGAGGCTTCGGCATCCAGCACGTCCGTGGCCAGTTCGGGCGCGTGCGACGGCGTGACCACCGTGATGGCGCGCTTGTAGATGAGCGTGGGCGAGGCATCGCGCTCGTCGCGTCCCAGCAGGATCATGTAGTTGTCCGAGGCCAGCACGACGCCATTCAGCCGCGTGCCATTCGACAGGTGGACGATGACTGCGAGGCGGCTGGCACTGTGCGCGGCAAACTGCAGTTGCTGCAGCTTGCGGCTGGGACGGGGAGCCTTGATTTCCTTCTTCACAACTTCTCCGGAAGAGCCCGCGAGGGATCTGTCGGCTGACAACGGTCCGGTGATCGGTTGTTCTGGTGGATGTCGCACTAAAAGTGACGGATATGACAGCCCGATCGCGGCGAGAATTGAAACATTCGCTCTCGGAACCGGGGCGGAGGCGGATCCGCATCGGCGGGGAGGACAGTCTCTTCAGGATAGTGGAGAACGCTGCCCAGCCCGCGTGCCATGCCGCCGCTGCCAGGAGAGAAGGGGAATACTTCAGGCCGGAGAGTAACAAAGTTTTACAACCATTGACGAATCGATGATGGCAGCCCGCATAGAGGAATAGTTCTACTTTAAGCGTTGCCAACGATTTGTGGTTGATGTAGCACTTTTGTTTGTCATGGGCTAGGCACATCATGCGCAGTCCGTGAAACCCGCGCCAGCTAAAGGTTTCCGGCAATCGTCCGTTATCTGCCGACAAGGCCAAAAGTAACCTTCGCCGTCACTTTTGGCAAAGATTTGCATCGCTCGTTACACCCGCCACAGGTGTAAACCCTGATAGAAACAGGATTTACACCTCATGTAAGCGGGTTTATATTCCGGGTTCGGGCCGGGTACAGCCGGCTCCTTTTTGCAAAGCAGTCCTGAAAGCCTACGAGCACCCCGCGCGTGGGCTTCTTTTTTTTGAGCCCGCGTCCTTGGCCGCGATTCCTGCCGGCGCCCGCCGGTTTCGGCGGATCGGGATGCACGGGACAGATTAGACGCCACCGGCTGCGTCCCCAATCAGGGGAAGAGCAGCGACTTTTCCCCTCAATTCGTTTTTTCGCTCAAGACCGTCAAAACGCCCGCCGATACCCGGCTGTGCGACACCCGGACACGGGTGGATACCGCTCGACCGAACAAAAAACCGGACAAAGGGTACGAAGTGATGGGCTTGCGAAAAATGGGGATTGGCGCGCGGATGTCGCTGGCGTTCTGCGTGGTTGTGCTGCTGCTGGCCGCCGTGGCTGCGGTAGGTGTCAGGTCGCTCGGCGCCATGAACGACGTGCTGCACACCGCTGTGGAGCAGCGTCTGGTGCGCGTGCTGGATCTGAAGCTGGCCAAGGAGCGCGCGCTGATGATCGGCGTGATGCTGCGTGACGCATCGCTGACCGAAGACAGCGCCATGGCTGCGCAGAATGCCGAGAAGATCGTCAAGCTGCGCGAGCAGATCGGCGCCACGCTCGATAGCCTGGGCAAAGCCATGCGCGCCTCCGGTAGCGCGCAATCGACCGCTGCATTCGATGCCTTGACGCAGGCGCGCGGCGCCTATAACGAACAGCTCGACCAATTGCTGGCCCAACTGCGCGCGGGCGATTTCCCGGCTGCGCGTACGGCGCTGGTGTTGACGCTGCCCCTGGCCCAAGGCGCCTATTTCGAAAAACTCGACGCCTTCGCCGACCTCGGACGCAAGCTGGCGGCCGACGCCGTGGAGGACGCCACGAACCAGTACGAATTCACGCGCAACCTGCTGGTCGGCCTGTCCGTGGCTGCGGCCATCATCGCTACGCTGCTCGGCGTGGCGCTGGCACGCTCGGTAACGCGCCCCGCCGCACAGGCGCTGGACGCTGCCGAAGCACTGGAGCAAGGCCAGCTCGGCCACATCATCGAAATCCGCACTCACGACGAGATGGGCCGCATGCTGGGCGCCCTGGAACGCGCCTTCGGACAATTGGGCGCGCTCGTGCGCGGTATCCAGCAGGCCGCCGGCTCGATCGACACGGCTGCGCGCGAGATTGCCACCGGCAACACCGATCTGTCGCAACGCACGGAAGAGCAGGCCGCATCGCTCGAACAGACCGCCGCCTCGATGGAGCAACTGACCTCGACGGTGCGCCAGAACGCCGAGAACGCACGGCAGGCCAACCAACTGGCGGTCAACGCGTCGGACGTGGCCACGGAAGGCGGCCGCGTGGTGCGCGGCGTGGTGGATACGATGGAAGGCATTTCGAAGTCGTCAGCGCGCGTGGCGGAAATCATCGGCGTGATCGAAGGCATCGCCTTCCAGACCAACATCCTGGCGCTGAACGCGGCGGTGGAAGCTGCGCGCGCCGGTGAGCAGGGCCGGGGGTTCAGCGTGGTGGCAGCCGAAGTGCGCAGCCTGGCGCAGCGCTCGTCGTCGGCAGCCAAGGAAATCGGCGAACTGATCAACGGTTCCGTGCGTCAGGTGCAGGACGGCGCGAAGCAGGTGGAAGTGGCGGGCAAGACGATGGACGACATCGTGGGCGCGGTGCGTCGCGTGACGGACATCATGGGCGAAATCTCGGCGGCCAGCGAAGAGCAGACCGCCGGCATCGAACAGGTCAGTTTGGCTATCACGCAGATGGAAAGCGTGACGCAGCAGAACGCCGCGCTGGTGGAAGAAGCCAGCGCCGCCGCCGAAAGCCTGCTGCAGCAGGCGGGTGGTCTGGTCAGCGAAGCCGCGCGCTTCGAACTGGGCCAGCCGGGGCAGGGCGCGCGTCATGCCGCACACCACGTAGAGCAATATGTCGCACCGGTGAAATCGCTGCCGCCGGCCAAGACCGCACGGGCGCTGCCCGCCCCGCGCAAAACGGTAGCAAAACCGGCCCCCGTCGCACGGACCGCACCGGCTGCGCCCGCGGCAACGAAACTGCGTCCGGCCCAGAAGCCTGCCGCACCTCAACGCGCGGCGGCCGTGCCGGCTGCGGTCCGCCCGCCGGTCCAGCGCAAGGCCGACGCCGCGCCGGTGCTGGCCCGCCAGCCCGCCAAGCCCGCTGCGTCCCGCGCGCCGGTCGTGCATCAACGCAAGGAACCGATCCTGGCCACCGCGCGCCGTCCGGCCGCAGCGCCCAAGCCGGCCATGGCCGATGCGGGTGACTGGGAAACGTTCTGATCGGCGGCAGGTTGAGGCAAAGCGGCGCAGGGTTATGAACTGCACCGTTTTGTTTGCGTGATCTTCCCGTGTTCTGTGCGCAGCTAATGCGTAGCGGAACGGTACCTACGTCTTGCAATTTGCGCAAAATCCAGTAACTCGAAACTAAGCAGGAATTTCAGAGTATTTAGGAATTTCGCGATGTCGACGCATGGTGCGGCGCTGATAAGTTCAGCGCGTCGGCGTTAATTCTTGTGTTCTGAAAGGCTTCGCGCACTGCTCCAGAGTGTCTGGCTGCGACCGCACTCCTTGTTGAATTGACGACTGTCAACTCTTCAAGGAGCGTATTCGCATGGGCAATCGTTTGCCGCCACCTTCCGCCCGTACGGTCACCGTCAATGGCGATGGCCTGCCAAATGTCATGGGCCAGCCTGCGTTGGTCTTCTCCAAGCTCACCGGGACCGAAAGCCTTTGCGAACTCTTCGCCTACGAACTTGAGCTCCGTACGCCGGATGATCGCAATGCGCTGTTCGGCCCCGCCGCAGATCTCGACACCCACGCACTCCGCGGAAGGGAGCTAACCGTCATCATCCAGTTGGATGGCAGCGGCACCGGACTCGCGGCAGGCACTGGCACGGGTACGCGCGAGATTACCGGCATCGTGACCGATGTGCGAGGGCCGTTGCCGGAGGGGCGCCAGATTGTCTATCGGTTGACGCTGCGCCCATGGCTTTGGCTGGCGACACTGACGAAAGACTTTCGCATCTTCCAGCAGCAGAGTGTGGTCGAGATCATCGATACGCTGCTGTCTGACTATGCTTTTCCAGTCGAGCGTCGCCTCGACGTGACGCGATATCCCAAGCGCGATTACCAGGTGCAGTACGGGGAGAGTGATTTCGATTTCTTCCAGCGCCTCACGCAAGAGTGGGGCATTGCTTGGCATATCGAGCATGGCGATGGCAGACACCGACTGGTGCTGACAGACGGAAACGGCGCATTCAAGCCCTTCGTGAGCGCGGCCTATCACGAGTTGCGCTGGCAATGCTCGTCGGACCGCATCGACGAGGAACATCTGCACGAATTCGAATTGCACGACCGGCTACTGTCCGGCCAGTGGACCACGTCCGACTCGGATTTCGTCAGACCGCGGGCGGATCTTGTGGTGCGGTCGGCCGATCCGCTCGATACCGGGCATGCGGGTCAGGAGGTCTACGAGTTCCCGGGCGACCACGCGCAACCGACTAGCGGCAACGATCCATGGAAGGATGGCGAGCAGATCGCCCGCGTCCGCATGGAGGCGTTGCGCCAGCACGGCAGCCGCGCCAAGGGTCGTGGCAACGTCCGCGCGATGGTGCCAGGCTGCACGTTTTCCCTCACGAATTTCATCCAGGACCGTGCCAATCGCGAGTACCTGATCCTGGGTACGCAATTGCTGATTGAGGACGTGGGCGAATCCACGGACGCCCCGCAAACCTGGCGCTGCGAAGTGTCCTTCATCGCGCAGCCCTCCAATGAACTCTATCGTCCGGATCGCACACAATCCAAGCCGCGTACACAAGGGCCGCAGACCGCTACAGTGGTCGGCCCGGAGGGCGAGGAGACCTGGACGGACGAATATGGGCGCATCCGTATTCAGTTCCATTGGGATCGGCTCGGACAGCGCGATGACAACAGTTCGTGCTGGGTGCGCGTCGCGACACCGTGGCAGGGCGAACGCTTTGGCGCGGTACACGTGCCCCGTATCGGCCAGGAGGTGGTTGTCGAGCACCTGAACGGTGATCCTGACTGTCCGATCGTGTCGGCAGGCATGCCGAACAAGTTGAACATGCCCCAATGGCCGCTCCCCGAGCATCATGCCCTGTCGGGTTTCGTCAGCAAGGAACTGCATGGCGAACGCAGCAACAGTTTTGTTCAGGATGCGAGTGAAGGACAGATCCAGACCCAGTTGCAGAGCGATCATCAGACATCGTGGCTAGGCCTGGGCTTTCTGACGCGCGTGTTGCGCGGCGCCGGGCGCAAGGACAAACGCGGCGAGGGGTTCGAGTTGCGCACCGATGCGCAAGGGGTGGTACGTGCCAACGGCATGCTGCTGACCACCGAGGCGCGCGCCAACGCCCGCGAGCATCACAAGGACATGGGCGAAACGGTCCGGCGCCTGACCGTGGCGTGCGATCAGCAGGAGACGCTGGCCCGGCTTGCACAAGAGTTTCAGGTGCAGGAACCGGGAGATCAGGCCGAGGTGGCGAAGATCATCAAAGCGCAGAACGACGATATTCGCGGTAGCGGCAGTGCCAACCCAGAGGCGGGAAGTTTCCCCGAACTGTCCGCTCCGCACTTGGTGTTGGCGAGTCCCGCCGGCATCGAGACCAGCACAGCGCGTTCTACGCACCTGGCCTCGGGCGAACACCTTGCGCTAACCAGCGGCGGTCACACGAGTCTTGCCGTCGGCCAGCGGCTGCTGGCGAGCGTGAGCCGTGGCGTGCGCGTCTTCATCCAGAGCATGGGATGGCGACTGGTTGCGGCCGGCGGAGACATCGATCTTCGCGCCCTGCAGGACAGCATCCATCTGCTGGCCAAGCTGAACATCACTGCAACGGCCAACCGCATCACGCTGTCCGCGAAGGAAGAACTCGTCGTCAGCGGCGGCGGCAGCGCCACGGTCTACAGCGCCGGGGGCATCACGCACCGTACTGGCGCCGCCTACACCATCCACGCGGCGAGCTACAAGCTCACAACTGCCAGAACGCACGCCGCGCAGTTTCCCGAGCCGCCGAGGCCGGGCAAGGGAAATCTCGAACTGTTCAATCGGTACGCGAATCGCCGGGGCTTTGACGGTGGTGGCTTCCGTGTGGAAGACGCACTCGGACAGTTCAGCAACGGCGCGTTGGACGGGAAAGGCTTCGCTGCGGCCAGCGGTATCGCGCCGGGTCCAGGCAAGGTGGTGTTTGGAATCGATCCTGCGGATACGTGGGCACAGGGCAGTCATGTTGGCACACCCACCTGGTCAGCGAAGGCCCCGGCGATGAAAGCAATCGGCGGCGCGAGCGCGATAGCCAGCCAGGTAGGCGATGGCGTCGCTCAAGCAAATCAGATGCTGCAGATCACACAGCAGCTTACTGATACGGCAAAGGCTGGAGGGACTGGTCTCGCGAGCCACGGGCAATCGACTGCGCAATCGTTCCTGAGCAAGGTTGCGACGGTCAGCCTGCCGTCACTACCTGCCCCAAGCCCGCGCCCAGTGGTGTCTTCGCTGCGCACGCCCGGATGCCTCTGAGCTTTCCTGTCCAGACAAACAATCAAGTAACCATGACCGATCCCACCCGCGGAAGTAATCCGCACGGCCCACAAACCGCCGTCGCCCCACTGAACACCATCGCTGTGGAAGACATCGGCAAGGGCGCCGCCGAGTTCGATGCGTGGCTGCAGGAGGTGAGCGGCGGCGCGGTAACGCTCGATCG
>NZ_SCMX01000007.1 GCF_005503625.1 Cupriavidus sp. 2SB
CGCCACGTCCATCAGCGTTGCCCGACGGCACGCAACATTGGTGATGGACGGTGCCGCAGCCGACCATCAATTACCGTGCTCGCGCATCCATCGAATCTCGTGCTCACGCACACTACAACCCGGTGACGTCTTGCTATGGCTGTCCGAAGTTCATGCCATCCCTAGACCGGGAATCCCACGTCGAAGCTATCGAAGGGATGCGCGACCAAGTCCGCCTGTACCTAAAGCAGGGAATCTCCGATGAGACGCCGGCCTACCGGCAACTCACGCGCGCGCTGGCGGGGGCGCAGCAGGCGTTAACCCTGATTGATGACCGACCCAAGAACCACGGATGACCATCCACATCCTCTCGCCTCAACTGACGCCACCGCCGCAGGCCTATCTGAGCTTCATCGACCGGATGCGTCGTGTCGCTTCATCGCACGGACTTGACTGGCACATCGAACTCGACAGCAACGGCGCCGCCACGTCTAACACGGACTGGGACTTACGCAAGTTGAACAAAAGCCATGACCTCCACGTCCCTGGAAGTTGTGGCTTTGCGGTGTCGCGCGACCTGACCGCGATGGCGGCCTCAACTGGATGGCACCCCAGCCAATTGCCGGAAGGCGCGGTGCTCGGTGAAGACGTGCAGGACTTCATCAAAGCCCTAATCGTCGAGCACTGCAGCAGCGGCCGCTCGACCGGCGACACACAACAAATAGCCAGAGCTGCTCGTCGCCTCTTCTCTCTGGTTCGATGCCCGCCGTGGGAGCTTTCACGTGAAAACTTTGACGCCGTCTTGGGCCTTAAGGCCTGGTCCGACAAGCCGGCGCGCGACTTCTCAACGGTCGCGAGGTACATCGACGAGAACCTCATCTCCGTTCATTGCCCAGTCCGCCCGGAACTAAAAAGGAAGGAGTCGTCAGCGTTGCTCGGCTCGCTGCAGGAACGCCAGCACGCCGAGAAGCTACCGGACCTTTCCGCGCTACTTGAACTGACGCGAATCGTCTTCCAGGAGACGCCCCAGACCTACATGGACGCAGTTCGCTTCGGTGTCGTGAAACTGGCTCTGTTCACGGGACTGCGAATCGAGGAGGTGCTGACGATACCCGCCGACTGCTTGGTTTGGGATGAACACCTCGACATAGTCACCGGCCGCCCGGCCGGAACGGTGGGCGGCGTCTCACGCTCCTTGCGACTGCACTATTACGCCGAGAAGCACATCGACGGCGCCCCAAATCTGCTTGTTGAGGCACACCAGCATGTGCCCGCGATGTTCGAAGATGTTGTGGTCTCAACGGTCACTGAGATGGTAGAGATTGTCGGCCCCGTCCGAGAGCTGCTGCGCCTGCAACAGCAGAACCCCAGCCGATTTCCTGACTCGGATTGCCGGATTTTTCGTACCTCCTCCGGGAGGCCAGTTTGGACTAGCGACCGCCTATTTCTGAGCCTGGGGCGGAGCACGGCAGGACGAACTTACCCGCTCCAGCTTCCCCTTCAAGAGGACACAGAAATCAAGCCGATGCTGTACCCGGGAATGCTCATCGCGCTAGGACGTCATGCAGGCCGGTCGATGTTCAGTGTGTACGGACGGTCGCCTGAGTCGAAGTTGATGTCAATCAAGCCGCACAGTCTTCGGCATCTCATGAACACAGAGATGTTCCGTAAGAATGTGCCTGACACCATCATTACGCACCAGTTCGGTCGACGGACCGTCGCTCAGAGCTACGAGTATGACCATCGCAACCTCGCAGAGAAGTTGAGCTTCGTCAAACTGCCGCCTGCAGCGTCCAAGGTCCTTCCCGCAGGAAGCGCCAAGGAATTGGTGGGCAAGATGGTCGTCAGTGGTATGGCGCTGCAAAGCCATTTGGGGCAATCGTTTAAGCGCATCCAGCACGAGAGCGGTGATGAAGCAGCCTTCATCTACTTGGCGGCCAACGCAGATGGCTTCCACGTCACGCCGTACGGTTTCTGCACCAACAGCTTCTCTGTCAATCCCTGCACTCGACACCTCAAGTGCTTCGACCAGTGCAAGCACTTTACGGCCAGCGGGGTCGCTGAGCACCGGGTGACTCTTGAAGACCTTCGCTCGAAGCTCGTGGCGATGCGGGACGCGGCTCGTTGCAAGCCGGCCACCACCGTGGGGCGCAAGAACCAGATTGCCCATGCCGAGCGGCTGATTGCTGGTGTGTCGGCTGCGCTTCACGCCCAACCGAACCAATCCGTCTTCGCAGACGGCATCGACCATTCCACCCTGAAAGAGGACATCTTCAAATGAGGCTGCTCTTAGACCCCAAGAACGAGGAGCTGGCCGACATCCTCAACACGCTACTCACCGACAACATCGACATCACAGCGCGGGAGGTGGCACGGCGCCACAGCACGTTGAAGAACCCTTCAGCGTTCACGCGCAATGAGGCTAGAAGCGCGCTCATCGCTGCGGCCCAGGCACAGCAGCAAGGAGTACGCAAAATCGTCGCCGGAGGTGGAGGCGCCGGCAGTCTGCAAGACCAGGCCGCAGGCTACCGGCAGGACATCAAGCGGCTGGAAGCCCAGCTCACGCATATGGTGGCAGCCCACGCCGGCCTCATCCGCGCGGTTCAAATGGCCGGAGGCGGGCCTGCACTTGAGCGGTTCTGGCGAGACTACAAGGCGGTGGGCGACGCGGTACACAGCCTTTCAGCAGCCAACGCCGAGCGTCCAGTAACGCATCTGCCCTTGCGCGTCGTCAAGATGTCAGACGGAACGGCAGATTGAAAGGTCGGAGCCGACCTGCCTGGGTTGAGTTTTTGCAGCAAATCCACAATGCGTTCGCATAACAAAACCTCCACTGATTCGCGTCGCCAATCCACCACCTAATCGCGCAGTGGCAACAGCAATGAGCGCTGATGTAGCCGAAGAAAGCTAGCGCCAGCGCAACTGTGTTGGTGTTCCTGTGATGGCAGCTATCGGCCAGAAGCAGACATTCGTTTTGCTATTTATATTCTATTGAGCCTAAATCCGGAGAATGGAGAATCAAATCTGCAAGGCTTGCCACCGGACCGCTTAACGAAGTTTCTGAGCGATGTACGAGATAAAGATCTTTGTAAACATCTTCTTCAATCGGAATTGCATGTAACCATCCGCTTGCCTGTTCATGCTTGACCGCGCTTTCCATCACAAGCGAGATTCCTAGCCCTGCGTGGACCGCGTGTTTGACCGCCTCGGTGCTACCTAACTGCATACCCACTGTGAACTCTGCCGAGTCGGCACCGGCATATTGTTGTAGTAGGCGCCCAGTTCCGGTAGCCGCTTCGCCTCCAAGCAAGTTCTGGGATTTTAACCACTTAAGTGGAATGGTCGACTCGGCAGCCCAAGGATGGCCGGGGCGAACAATGACAACCATCCTCTCGCGCCGCCATACTGTTGAGACGAACCCAGGACGTGAGTCCCACCACTCCATTACCGCTACATCCACTTCAAGCGTTTCCAGCAAAGCGGCAATCTCGATATTTTTGCCGATCCTCACATCGATCTTGTTTGCTAATTTATCTTGGAGCGCCTTGATATAGGGTTGTAAAAGATAAATGCCGATATTGGAGCTTGCACCAACGACCAGGCTTTTATTGTGGAGGGCTGCCGTAGCCTTATGGCTAGTACGGAGCAATTGTTCCGCATAGGGGAAAAAAATCTTTCCCTCCAATGTCAGGCTTTGCGGCATTGTTGCGCGGTCAATCAGCCGGGCCTGCAAAGACTGCTCCAGCCGCTTGATATGCTGCGTTACTGTTGGCTGGGACAATCCAGTTTGCTTCGCCGCTTCGCGAAAGCCCCCGCATTTGACGACGGCAATGAACGTCGCCACACGCTCCAGATCTATCACGCCGCCTTTACTCCCGGATACGGCTGATTAATCGCGCCCATCGGTTTTTCACCAGCGAGTGCCTGGATGATGTTCATCGCTGCCTGCCGCTCGATTTCAAGCCGAACTTCCTTGACCGCCGATCCCAAATGCGGCGTAAAAAACGTTTGTGCCGTATTGTCGAGCAGCGCCTTGGGGATAGCCTGCGGGCGATCAGCGCGTATCCATTCTTCCATCTCGAAGACATCGGCTGCATATCCAGCTAGTTTTCCAGACGCCAGTGCTGCTATCACCGCATTCTCATCCACGACCGAGCCGCGACATGCATTGATCAGGTAGCTACCGGTTTTCATCTTGGCCAACGCGGTGGCATCGATTAGATGCAGTGTCTCTGCGGCCATCGGAACCATCGGCACGACATAATCACATTTTTCGAGCAGTTCATCGAGCGTGACGCGCTGTACGTGCCAAGCCTTTTCTTGTTCGGCATTGAGCGGAATCGGATCGCAATACAAGAGATTCATTTCAAAGCCAGCCAAGCGCTGGGCGATTGCACGGCCGACCGCCCCCATACCAATGATGCCAAGCGTTTTTCCTGTCAAACCAGAGCCATATAGTGTCGGCCGCCAGCCTTGGAAGTGTCCGCTACGGATTTGCCTATCGCCTTCCAGCATATGCCTTGTCAAACCGAGAAGAAGGCCGATAGTCAGTTCAGCGGTCGGGATCGTAAGCAAATCCGGCACAATCGTAAGCCATACACCGTGGCGTGTGCAGGCGTTGACATCGAAGTTATCATAGCCTTTAAGCGCGGCGCCGATGACACGCAGCTTTGGACATTCCTCGAGAAACGCGCTGTCGATGCTGTCCGGCATGAAAGCCATGAGTGCATCCGCATCTTTGGCTCGCGCAATTACCTCAGAACGCGGCAAGGTTTCCCGTGTGGTGTTGGGGATAACATCGGCGCTAGCGGACAACAATTCGATGATTTCCGGGTGCACCCAGTGGGTGAGGACGACTTTGGGCTTCATAAAAACCTTTGTAAGCTTTGGGAGTTATTTGAACTTGCGACGCAGGAAGGAGCTGAAGGCGTCGACGAGGGTAACCATGCCTAAAATAACCAGCAAAATAGCCGAGACATCCTGGTATTGCATGATGCGCAGAGAGCCCATCAGCTCGAACCCGATTCCACCGGCGCCGACCATGCCCATCACGGTCGAAGCACGGAAGTTGTATTCCCATCGATAGATCGCGGTATCGGCCATTTGCGGAAGCACTTGGGGAAAGATCCCATGAAAAATCACCTGCAATGGCGTGCAGCCCGCTGCATGCGCGGCTTCTACCGGTGCCGGATCGGCATGTTCGATCGATTCCGAAAAAAATTTGGCGATCATGCCAACCGAATGTAAGCCTAGGGCTAAAACACCCGGCAATGCGCCGAAGCCAACGGCTGCCACGAACAGGATGCCCATGATCAGTTCGGGTATCGATCGCAAAGCGTTTAACAGGCCGCGTGTGGCTTGATACACGAGTGGATGAGGGCTAGTATTCCGCGCGGCGAGCACTCCTAAGGGAATGGATAGCAATACCGCGATTGCCGTGCCGGCGATACTCATGGCCAAGGTATCCAGTACCGGTTTGACCCAGGTGCCAGCCTGCGAGAAGTTCGGTGGGAACATCTCGCCGGCAATTTTTACCAGGCTTGGCATGCCATCCTTCAATCGCTCGGCATCAAATAGGCCGACGTAATACCAGCAACCGATCACAATCGCCAGCACAACGGCAAACTGCAGTATCGTGCGGTTCCATACGCGCTGGCGCTCGGCCAGAATCAAACCAAAATCAGCTTGCATGCTGTCGCTCACTTAGAACTTCGACAGATCGAGCTTGAGCAGTGTGCCAAGGCTGCGCACCACGTCATAGTCTTTGTCGCTGATCGGGCCGAAACCATCGGCTTTGAAAGGTTTCAGGACTTCCGGATCTTTGAGATTCAAGAAGGCTGCACGGATCTTTTCCTTCAGTTCCGGCTTCAGATTGCTGCGCATGGTCCACGGGTATTGCGGATATGGCTTCGATTCGGCAAGAACTTTTACTTTGTTGGGATCGACCAGTCCGCGCTGAACCAGGGATTCAAAAATCGGCTTACTCAAGCCGCCAGCCTGCGCGTGACCGTTTTGCACGGCCATGGCCACCGCGTCATGCGCACCGGCAAAGTGTTCGCGATAGTTTTCGCCGGCTTTCAAACCGTTTTCCGCCAATATCGACTTCGGAATCAAATGGCTGGAGGTGGATGCCTTATCACCGTAAGCGACATTCTTGTTGACGATATCACTGATTTTGGCGATGCCGGCGCCAGTATTGGCGATCAATACGGACTGGTAGGTAGTGCTACCCTTTTGCTTCATCGCTGCGAATGGCTCGATGTCGCTCTTTTGCTTAGCCAGCACATACGACAAGGGGCCAAAATATGCCATGTCGATACGGCCGTGACGCATGGCTTCGATCATTGACGAGTAATCAGTGGTAACCACCAGCTCAATTTTCTTTCCCAGCTCTTTTTCCAGATAGATTTCGAGCGGCTTGTTGTTTTTAATTACGGTCGATGCGTTTTCGTCCGGCAGCAGCGCAACTTTGAGCGTTTCTGGATCGGGATTGGATGATGCATGGCCAATGCTGCAGACGGCGGCAAGCAAGACAGACATTAATGCGGATGCGAGTTTTTTCATAATCAATCCTTTACGGTAGCAAGTTGCATGGGAAATGAAGTATCGATAAGCCGTTCCTCTCGAGCGTCTTGTGGAACGCTCAAAGAAGAACGGGGTACTTGTTCATACAGCGTGTCGTAACTGGCTTGATCCAAAGTCTGCGGGGCGGCATCAAAAATGACTCGGCCATGGGACAGGCCAATAATACGGTCGGCATAACGTTGAGCGAGGTCTACCTGATGCAGGCTGACGACCGCCGAAATCCCGTCCTCTTTACAAATGCGGTGCAGCAGACTTAGCACTCGCTCTGCAGTAGCAGGATCGAGGCTGGCTACCGGTTCATCAGCCAACACCAGTTTAGGTTGCTGAGCCAGAGCCCGGGCAATACCGATGCGTTGCTGCTGGCCGCCGCTCAATGCGTCGACACGGCTTAAGGCTTTGTGCAATAAGCCGACTCGGTCCAGACTTTGCAAGCATATGGATTGATCCTTCGCCGGGAGGGGGAATAGACTGCGTAATGCCGTGTGGTAGCCCATTCGGCCCATCGAAACGTTTTGCAAAGCCGTCAGTCGGCCAATCAATTGATGCTGTTGAAACACCATGCCAGTCTGTCGGCGATGCATGCGCAATGCACGCGAGTTCGCCAAATTTCCTAAGCCGGCGACAATGGTGGTGCCGCGCTGCGACGCATGCAGCGAATTAATACAGCGAAGTAGCGTGGATTTTCCAGCGCCGGAAGATCCGAGCAATACGGTGAACTGTCCCTGATGGAGTTTGAGAGTGGTGGGATACAGTGCAATCGCATCACCATAACTGACTGAGACATTCTGTAGTTCGATCATGACACCTCCGGCAGATTTGAATTCGTAATCAAAAATGATGACCTGATTACGAATCTGAATTGCAGCGATGGTAATGTCGTGATATGACACCCTGATGACTCGTTGATGTCATTTTTGTGGCATGGTCGCGGGTGCCTGTGAGGGAAATAAGTTGTGCTATCTATGCCAAATATAGACGTCTGCTATGGGTCGGGAGCGGCAAGCCATCAATACCAAGACCGGTCGTTCGCGTGACTCCATCTCGGGGGCATGAATCGAACGACTGGTGTTGAGGGTCAAGCGGTCAATCAAGTCGATGCCCGCCGAATGACTTCTTGCGGCAAACGCAGTCGGTCAGATCGCAAACATCAATGACCGAGTACAGCCTGAAGCTGTCCATGCCTGGTGAGCGGCAGTTCTGCAGCGTTGGGTGCCGGTCACACCCATGGGGCGCACTTGCGCAGACCAGCATCAAGCCGACCTTCAGTTCAGCGGCCGGTGCTCCCATGTGCCTCGGCGAATGGTGGGGCGGCGGCCAATCGCACTGGCACCCTGGCGTGTCGCGCAGCAAACGACCTGCTCTGCCAAAGCTGAACACTCCGATCGCTGCAAATCCAATGAAAAGTATGATCAGGCCAATCCAGGCGCCCTGGATAATTAAGGATGGTCTGCACAACCACCGCTGACGCGGCGACTGGCGGCTGTTATTTCAGATGACGACACTTTTTTGCGTTCAAAGGGCAGATTCAGGGCGAATTGAACCCCAGTCGCGACCCCTTGGCCGTTTTTGGGCGCACTCATCCCTGCGCCCCCATATTCAAGAGTCGTTTGCGCACCATCCACAGGTTGGACAGTGCAAACAGCGTCATCAGATTGGCCGTGTTCTTGGCCAGCCCCCGGTACTTGACCTTGACGTAGCCGAACTGCCGCTTGATGACACGAAACGGGTGCTCTACCTTGGCGCGGATGCTGGCTTTGGTATTTTCCAACTGCTCCAGGATGCTGCCCATGGGCGTGTTCTTGTCCATGGCCTTTCGCTTGCCAGGCATCATGGCGATGTGCCATTTCACATCCGGGTGCTTGGCCTGAATTTCTGCGCGCTTTTCAACACCCCGGTAGCCCGAATCGGCAAAGACGTCGGTTTCTTGCCCATGCAACAGCGCGTGTGCCTGGGTGATGTCGTGCGCGTTGGCCGCCGTGGTGGTCACGCTGTGCACCAACCCCAAATCGGCATCCGAGCCGATGTGCGCCTTCATGCCGTGGTGCCACTGGTTGCCCTTTTTGGTCTGGTGCATCTCAGGGTCGCGCGTGCCTGTGCCGTTCTTGGTCGAACTCGGCGCGGCAATCAACGTCGCATCCACGACCGTGCCTTGCTTGAGCAGCAAACCCTTGGCGGTGAGGGTGGCGTTGACGGTTGCCAAGATTTGCAAGCTCAGATCGTGAGCTTCGAGCAGATGGCGAAACCGCAAGATGGTGCTTTCGTCGGGAAGATGGTCCTCCCCCATGTCCAGCCGGACAAACTCACGGAACATCGGCGTGTCGTACAGCGCCTCTTCCATCGCCGGGTCAGACAAGTTGAACCACTGCTGCAAAAAGTGGATGCGCAGCATCGTTTCCACAGCAAACGGTGGACATACATGTAGCTCGAATGGTGGCACCAGACGCAAAAAAGGCGCTCAAAGCGCCTTTTTTGTTGTCCGCGATAAGTAGCGTTATCGCGAGTTGAGCATTCACAAGTACTGGCGGGAATCCCGAAAAGGTGTCAAGCATGACTGTGTCGATGTCTGCTTTGCAGCGTGGCTTGGTTGGGACTGATAGAGGGCTTCCACCATCGCGTGCGCAGGCACACGTCCATCGGATCCATGGCCCCCGTCACAAAGGAAAGCAGCTGCTGGCGGCATGGATGGATGTCCGTGGAAACCTGGCAGGGTCCACCGTCTGTTCACTCAGGTGGCACAAATTGTGCTTAACAACAACGGGCGCCATTGAGTTGGAGCGTTCCATGCACCGCGGCAGGGCTGCCGCCCCATTTTGGCTACGTAGCCTTCGTTTCACTGCCTGACGGCGGAGCTAGGGCTTTTTGTTTTTGGACCACAGGTATTCTGCAATGCGCCTTTTTCCTCGTGAGATTGATCGCCTTCTGCTGCACCAGGCGGCAAGCCTAGCGCAGGCTCGCCGCAAGAAGGGCTTGCAGCTGACCGAACCGGAGGCGCGGGCGCTGATCGCGGACGCCATCTGCGAGGGGGCGCGCCAGGGAGGGACTGTGGCGGATATGGTGTCCATGGCCAGCGCGCTTCTGAACGAGGACGACCTGATGGCAGGCGTGGCCGAGCGCATCGACGTGGTCATGGTCGAAGCCTTCTTCCCTGACGGGCAGAAGCTGGTATGCGTTCGCGATCCAATAGGGCCAGCCAAGGCAAAAGGGCCGTCGAATGCGGCACCGCAAGTCGAGCCACGCTGGCGCCTGGTCGAAGAACCGTTAGTGGTCAATCAGAACCGGCCTACGCTGCGCCTTCGAGTGGAAAGCACCAGTGACCGGCCGATACAGATCGGCTCGCACTATCACTTTTTCGAAGTCAATCCGGCACTTCGGTTCGATCGCGCCGCCGCGTACGGCATGCGCTTGGATATACCAGCGGCAACCACACTACGTTTCGAACCCGGCGATGCGCGAGATGTTGATCTTGTGGCCATCGGAGGTGCGCGTCGCGTGTTCGGCTTGGCGGGCCTGATCAATGGAGCACTCGACGACCCGGCGGTGCGCTGCGCAGCAATGACCCGGCTTGTCGCGTTTATCCAGGACTAGGCATGGCATTCACCATTGAACGTTCACGCTACGTGCAACTGTACGGCCCCAGCTCAGGCGACAGCGTCCGCCTCGGCGACACAGGGCTATGGGCCCGGGTCGAGCGTGACTACTGTCATGGCGGCGACGAACTTGTTTTTGGTGCCGGCAAGACGATCCGTGCAGGGACTGGCTGCGACGGCGCGATGACAGCGGCGGACGGCGTTCTCGACCTTGTCGTCACCAACGCACTGATCATCGACGCGGTGGCCGGCATCATCAAGGCGGACATCGGCATAAAGCAAGGGCGGATTGTTGGTATTGGCAAGGCCGGGGATCCCAACATCATGGATGGCGTGAGCCCTCAGCTTATCGTCGGGGTCAATACCGACATCAGAGCCGCCGAAGGATTGATCGTCACGACCGGAGGCATCGATTGCCATGTCCACTTCATCGACCCGGGTCAGGTGGATGAGGCCCTGTGCGCAGGCATCACGACCTTGATGGGCGGGGGACTCGGTCCCACCACGGTTCCGATCGCCTCAACCGGCACAACCAACCTAGGTCTGATGCTACAGGCGGCTGAGGCGTTCCCAGTGAACTTCGGCTTCATCGGCAAGGCTGCGTCACACACCGTGGCGCCCCTGATTGAACAACTCGCCTCTGGGGCCGCCGGCCTCAAAGTCCATGAAGACTGGGGCGCCAGTTCGGCCGTCATCGACGCCGCACTCCAGGCTGCTGACATTGGCGGTGGCCAGATCCAACTGCACACCGACACCCTAAACGAATCGGGCTTCATCGAGCATACTTTGCGCGCGATCGGTGACCGATGCATCCATGCATACCACGTCGAGGGCGCGGGCGGCGGGCATGCGCCCGACATCATCCGCATTTGCGGCAAGGCGAATGTGTTGCCGTCTTCGACCAATCCAACCAATCCGTTCACGGTCAACACCTTTGACGAGCACTTCGACATGGCGATGACAAGCCATCATCTGAATCCTCGATTACCGGAGGACGTTGCCTTCGCGGAGAGTCGTATCCGCCGCGAGACGATCGGCGCCGAAGATGTATTGCACGACCTAGGAGCAATCAGCGCTATCGGCTCTGACAGCCAGGGTATGGGGCGCATTGGCGAGACGATCGCAAGGACCTGGCAGCTGGCTGAGCACATGCGTGATCTGCGCGGCAGTCTTTCTGAGGACCTCGGCACGGGCGCCGATAACCACCGAATCCTGAGGTACATCGCCAAGTACACGATCAACCCTGCAAAGATGTTCGGCATCGATCACGAGGTCGGATCCATTGCTCCGGGAAAGTTGGCCGACCTGGTTTTCTGGCGTCCCGACAGTTTCGGCATCAAACCGGAGTTGGTCATGAAATCGGGTTTCCCTGTATGGGCACCGCTTGGGGAAGCCAATGCATCTCTGATGACCTGCGAGCCGTTGCGCTACCGGCCCATGTGGGGCTGCTTCGGTCGTGCGCCACAGGCGCTGGGCGTGCGCTTTGTCGCGCCGCCTTCCATCGCTGCAGACATCGGCCGCAGGCTCGACCTTAAATCCGCTCTGGTGGCCGTAACGGACACACGGGGACTGACCAAGCGCAATATGCTCTACAACGATCTGTTGGCCGATATCAGGGTTGATCCAGAAACCTTCCGCGTCTACATCGATGGCCAAACGCTGATCAGCGCTCCAGCCACGCGAGTGACGCTGGGGGCCTCCTACATGCTCAAGTGAACAAAGGGATCTGAAATGTCTGTGGTGCGATTAGGCATCGGCGGTCCGGTTGGCAGCGGCAAGACGCGCATCGTGGAGCGCCTGCTCCCCATTTTTGCCGAGGAGGGTATTTCCACGGCAGTTATTACCAATGACTTGGTTACGCGAGAGGATGCGGAGCGTGTACGTCGATCCGGCTTGATCGATCCCGATAGGGTGTTGGGCGTCGAGAGTGGGGCCTGTCCGCACACCGCCATTCGCGAAGACCCGTCCGTCAACATCGAGGCCGTTGAATGGCTCGAACGGCGCTTTCAGCCAGACGTCATCCTCATCGAGAGTGGCGGCGACAATCTGGCCGCTACTTTTTCAAGTGAACTGGTGGATTGGTGGATGTTTGTCATCGACGTGGCTGGCGGGGACGACATACCGCGCAAGCGTGGACTAGGCGTTTTGCGAGCCGACCTGTTGGTGGTCAACAAGATCGACCTAGCTCCCCACGTTGACGCGGACCTCGACCGCATCCGCGCCGATGTGGCAATAGCTCGACCCAATCGTCCCTCGCTGTTCACGGATCTGCGTCGCGGTGAGGGTGTACGCGCAGTCTTCGAGGAGCTAAGGCGCTCGGCACTGTTCGGGCATGGCCGTACATGACCGACGGCCTGCTTCAACTTCGTCTGGCCTGCGACCGCCAAGGCCGTACCCGATTGGTGGAGCGTAAGCAGCGCTACCCGTTGACCACCACCGCTGTGCTGCCGCTCGACGCCGGTCCGGGCGCTCTCATATATGTACAAAACGCGGCTGGATCGGTATTTGGCGGCGACCGTTTGCACCTCGACGTGGCGTTGGGTGACGGCGCTGAGCTTTGTCTGTCGACACCGTCCGCCACGCGACTGCAAGGGGATACCCTGTCGGTGCAGACCTCGCACATTTCAGTGGGGAAAGGGGCCTTTCTCGAATCCATTCCCGACATGCTGATACCGCATGCGCGCTCGATGCATAGACAGCACACCCTGGTCGAGCTTGCATCCGGTGGGCGGGCGATCATCGCCGACGCGCTGGCTCCAGGCCGTGTCGCGAGCGGCGAGCGTCACGCATATCAGTTGCTCGCGCTGCGCTTGCGGGTCTGCGTCGAAGGGTCTTCGATCCTCCATGACGCCGCAACCTTTTGCCCTGATGAGGCGGATCCGTGGCTGGAGGGAGCACTTGGCAGGCAAGGCTATGTCGGGACGCTGTTCGCATTGACGCAGGAAGGTTGTGCGGCAGAACTCGCGGACAGGGTCCACGCCGGTATCGCAAGTGTGCAAGGAGTTTACGGTGGGGCCTCCCCATTGGCTTCTGGATATGGCGTCGTTGCCCGCTTGCTGGCCGACGACTCACCGCTATTGCGCCACGCAATGCAGCTCACGTGGGATCTCATGCGCCGCTGCCTGCTTGGCCGTCCAGCACCTCAACTGCGAAAGTAACTCCAATGATTGAACAACACTTTGACCCACCTATTGCAGCGCGAATCCTCGGCCGGGTGGGTGCGCCAGAGTTCGCTGGACGCTGGATCGAGCGAGTACCGGTACCCGCCGCGGATGCGGCACGCCGGCGCGTGCTGCTTCGCGGAGAGCACGGTACGGCCATCGCTGTGGATCTCCCCAAGCCAGCTTGGTTGTTTGATGGCGCGGTACTCCACGACAATGGCTGTCGCTTGCTTGTTGTCACCCGCCCACCGGAACCGGTCATGGTCATTGGGTTGGCACAACTCACACCCGCCGATACGCTCCGCATCGGCCATGCGCTGGGCAATCGGCACAGCCCTTGCGAACTGTCTGAGGGCGAGATCATCGTCCCGGTCACTGACACGCCGGAACTTGCCTCCCGACCCGTGTTGGCGCTGGGATTGGCCGGACTTCAGCTGCGTTTCGACCATCTGCCGTTTGCTGCCCAATGTCCACCGGCTTGCGGCGCAGCCGCACACGATCACCCGCCCCAACGATTGGATCACGGTTCGCATTTGCATCCGCATTCGACACATGCACGCCACGATGGATGAGACTGCTGCAATGCGCATGCTGACACTGATGCAGCTGTCGGACTCGGCACTACCCATTGGCCGTCATGCACATGCGATGGGCCTGGAAAGGCTCATTCGAGACGGACGCGTGCAGACCCGCGAAACGCTGCGTGAGATGGTGGTCTCTGCGTTGATCCACGGGGCGGCTCGCTCCGATGGCACTGCGACCGCTCTCGCGCATGGCGCGGTGATGGCGCAGGACCTCGCCGCACTGCGCGGGGTAGACGCCAGGCTCGACCTGCTAAAGCAGACGCCCTCAGCGCAAGCCGCGTCCCGCCGCTGCGGCAGCCGCCTCGCGGCCATGGCTACCACCTTTGGAGCGCAGGCCCTGTTGACCGAATACGCCGCAGAGATCGCCGCCCAAAAGTCGCCTGGCCATCTCTCGGTAGTTTCCGGCGCTATTGCGGCCACTGCAGGTATCGATCGTGAACACGCAGTGCTGTGCGAAATGCGCGGAGTGGCATCCATGATTCTGTCGGCCGCGGTTCGTCTGGACCTCCTCGCGTCTGCAGCCTGCCAGGGCATGCTGGCAGAACTGTCCCAGCACATCGTCAAAGCTACGCGAATCGCCTTGCGCACAGGTCTTGAGGAGATGTCGTGCAGCGCGGCCGCTGGGATTGAGGTTGCCGCCATGCGACATGCCCGCGACGACGCTCGGCTTTTTGCCAGCTGATTCCTACAAACCCCCTTGAAGGCATTTCATAGATGCAAAATGACCGGATGTTGCGCGTGGCTCTGGACTGGGCCGTGGACGAAATCGACCCACCCCGTTCTTTCGGCGGCTGGAACACTGGCCGCGTCGTGCAGCAAACGCACGAAAGCCTCGTCGAGGATGATTTCCATATGCCCCCCGGTTCAACCGGTGCGCCGACCCAAGTGGTGCCCAGGCTGGCCGAATCGGTGCAGCAATCGCCCGATGCCCGCCACTTCATCTTCAAACTTCGCAGAGACGTACGCTTTCACGACGGCGCCGAGCTGGATGCGGATGCCGTCGTCCTCAATTACCAGAGGATGTGCGATCCGGCCTCTCCCTATTACTCACATGTCGCTGCTGACTTCAATCGCGAAGGGGTAGGGCTCATCGACCACGTTCACGCGCGGGACTCGATGACAGTCGAGTTTCGCTTGAGCGAACCATTCCCGGAATTTCTGCGTTACATGACGCAGGAAGACGCGCCCGGCTCGCAGGCACTTATCAGCCCTAAGGCGATCCGAGAATTCGGACCGGATGGCTGCGCAGATCGCGCCCCAGGCACCGGGGCTTTTCGGTTCCATCGTCGATTTGAGACCGCGGGCGGATCGGCCGTGGAACTTCGACGCAACGCGGCGTATTGGGATGGCCCGCCGGCGATCGATGCCATCCAGTTCCTTCCAATTCCCGATCTGCAGGATCGCGTGCGGGCCCTGATGGAAGGCCAGGTGGACGTAGCCTACAGCCTCGAGGGCACCGATGTGGAGAACCTGCTGGCGCGCGGTTTTAACGTGCCTGCGTTTTCCCCTCCGTACCTTTGGTACTTGGTGTTCAACCAACGTGACCCATGGGTATCCGATGGCCGGGTACGCCAGGCCATTGCACATGCCATTGATCGGAAGTCGCTTTGTGACGCGCTCTTTCCAGGAACTGTACGCCCTGCAACCTCGGCGATTCCACCGGGTGCGCCAGCGCATGATGCGCATGCATTGGAACGCTATCCCTACGACCCTGATCTGGCGCGCGCCTTACTGGCAGCGGCTGGTGTTCCACAGGGCTTGGTCCTGCATGTCATTGGCGCACGCGCGGGCTCGGCGCAACTCGATCCTGGAGCGATCTTCCAACGAATCGCACACGACCTCGCTGCGGTCGGGGTCCGACTGGAAGTCAGCTTGCAAGATGAATGGGTTGCCTATTGCAATCAATGGCGGCAAGGCGCACCGATGGGCGTCGCAATGAGCGAGATGAGCTGGGCCATGTCGTGCGACGTGTGGTTATCTCAGGTCCTGCACAGCCGCAACATGTCCCCACGCGGGTTCAATGCCGGGTACCACCACGATCCTGTACTCGACACGATGCTGGATCAGGCGCGGAGTACCCTGTCATTTGAAGAGCGAAAATCGCTTTACCGCGCCGCTGATGCGCGCGTCATGGAGACCCTCCCCATCCTGCCCCTGGTCACCTCGGCAAGAGGGATGATCGCATGCTCGCCCCGTGTCACTGGCCTGACTACAGTGAACCAGTGCTGGCAAGACTTTCGGCGCGTACGGTTCACTTAAATGACCGAAAGCATGCCGACCATGTCCCCTATCACGCACAACCCGGAGCCCTGGATCCTCGGCGTGCTCTATTCCCTCGATGGGCCGACTGCGATTTCCTCGCGCCAGCATGTGCAGGGAATCACGCTTGCTCTCCAAGAGATCAACGCCCGCGGCGGTGTGCGTGGGCGCCTGCTGAATACCAAGGCCTATGACCCGGGATGCGATCTTGCCCTCTATCGTCAGTGCGTGGACCGACTGTTCACCGAAGATGGCGTGGACGTGGTAATCGGATGCTGCACCTCACTGAGCCGCAAGGCTGTGCTGCCCACTTTCGAGCGGCGCAATGGTCTGCTCCTGTACCCGGACCTATATGAGGGATTCGAATATTCTCCCAACGTGATCTACGCCGGCGCTACCACCAACCAAAACACCCTTCCACTTGCTCGCTATCTGCTGCGAAGCGGGGCCCGCCGCTTCGTGCTTGTCGGCAGCGACTACATCTACCCGCGCGAGTCAAATCGCGTAATGCGCGATCTGGTCGAGCGCCAAGGGGGGGCCGTGCTCGACGAACTGTACCTCCCTCTACAGCCCGATGCGGCGCGCATGGCGCAGTTAGTGGAGCGTGTGGTTGAATTGAAGCCCGACATATTATTCAGTGCGCTGGTGGGCCAGTCGATCTGCGATCTTCTGCAGGCCTGCGCCAATGCAGGCATTGATGGCTCCATCCCGATTGTCAGCCACAACATCACCGAGGCGGAGATGCTCGCCTTGCCGAAGCCCCCAGTCGCCGGCCATATAACGTCGGCACCCTTCTTCGCAAGCCTCGACACTGCACCAAGTCAGCGCTTTGTGAACGGCTTCAGGCGCGCATTTGGTGCGCAGGCGCCGGTTTCCCAGATTGCCGCCGCAGCCTACAGCGTCGTCCATCTTTTTGCACGTGCTCTCGAGAAGTCTGGAGAGATGGATACCCAGTCCATCATCGACGCGATGCGAGGTGTGCCATTTGAGGCACCGCAGGGTCAGATGGTGGTCGACTACGACAACAATCACACCTGGATGACGCCGCGCATTGGCCGCTGGAATGGCCGCGACCAGTTCGACATACTCTGGCAGGCGAGCGAAGCCGCCCAACCCGACCCGTGGTTGGTGAGCTATGGTGGTGCCGAGACGCTTGCCGAAGCTCCGGGTCCGTGAACTCTGCTTCTTTAAATACATCGACATGAGCAATGATCCGATGCGCGAACTGCGCGGCTTGAATGTGACGGTTTTGCATCCGCTGGACCGTGAGATCGAAGAATTGTTGCGCCATCTCAAGCGCATCGGGTGCCAGATCGACGCCTGCTGGCCGCCTCCGGCCAGTATTTCGGTATCGACCAGCGTTGTGTTCTTTGCAATCACCGCCGAAGGACCGCGTGTGACACTGCCACGATTCGTCAACCCCGCCCCGTGCTTGGTGGCCGTCGTCGACTACGAAAGCCCCAGTGCAGTCAAGAGCCTTCTCGAATCGGAAGCGCACTGCTTCATTACCAAACCCATCCGCCCCTCGGGCATTGTTTCCAGTCTGCTGCTGGCACGTTCGCTACACGGCTACCAATCCCGCCTACTCGCTAAGGTCAACAAGCTCGAAGAAACGCTGCGCAGTCGGCGCGAGATAGAGCGCGCGACGCAAATTTTGATGGAGATGAAGCGCCTCGACGAAGATGCCGCATACCAGTTGATTCGAAGCCAGGCCACCTCGCAGCGCCTAGGGATGGGCGCTGTGGCACGCTCCATCATTACCGCACACAGGGTATTTGACAGCACGTCCACGGCAACCTCAGGCCCGAAGTTGGCACGGAAGGTGCTTGGACTAACACGGCGCTAGCTTAGAGAGCGCTTTCATGCACCGCGGCAGGGCTGCCGCACTTCAGTTGGCTAGGAAGCCTTCGTTCAATTGCCATGCGGCAGGACGAAGGCTTTTTTGTTTTTGACTTTCAAATCTCGATCGTGAGCCCTATGCGCAAATCAACTCAATTGTTTACCGCGACGAGCATCCTCGCCGCATTTGCATTCGCGTCCGTGTCCCTGCTCGCCAGTCCCATCGCTGCGGCACAGCAAATGCCGCCTGTCGTGATTGGTACGGCGGTGGGCTTGAGCGGCGCAAACAGCGTCGTCGCTCCTTCTGTCGTACAGGCCACACAGCTCGCAATCGACGAAATCAACGCGGCAGGGGGAATTCTCGGACGCAAGGTGGTGCTTGAGGTTGCAGACGATGGCAGCGGTGCTGCAGGTGCCCAGAAAGCCTACGACTCGTTGCTGTTTCAAAAGAAGGTTGACGCTGTCATCTCCATGGAGACGAGTGCCGCACGCAACGCGGCACTCCCCATCGTCACCCGCGCCAAGAAGCCCTTTATCTACACCTCTTTCTACGAAGGCCGCTCCTGCAATAAGCACCTGTTCATCAACGCCTGGGTGCCGGAGCAGCAGGTTGCTTCAGTGGTCGACTACTTCAGCACAAAACTCAATACCAAGAGCTACTTCCTGATCGGAAGTGACTACGCCTTTGGCCGCGGCATGCTGGAGTTCACGCGCAAATACATTGCGTCGAAAGGACACAAGGTGGTTGGTGAAGAGTACTTGCCCATAGACGGCTCGGACTGGACAGCCATCATCAGTAAGCTCAAGGCCTCAGGCGCCGATGCCCTGATTAGCTCTACCTCAGGCGGGGCGCCCAACGTGACGCTCACCAAGCAGCTTCGGGCTGCCGGCGTCAGTCTTCCCTTCGGCAATCTGGCGGTGGATGAAGGCACCGCCAAGAGCATGGGCAGCGATGCCAAGGGTGTCTATACCGCGGGCTCCTACTACACCAGCATCGGCACGCCGCGCAACAAGAAATTTCTGTCCGCGATGAGCAAGCGCTTCGGACCGGATATGAAGACACCTAACGATCTCTCCACGCCTCAGTACGAAGCTGTTTGGGCGTACAAACTCGCGGTTGAAAAGGCAGGCACTCTCGAGACCGACAAGGTCCTCAAGGCGCTCGGGGAAGTATCCGTCAACGGCCCACGCGGCGAGATCAAGATGGACCAGCAACACCACGCAGCGCTGACCATGTACATAGGCCAGGTGCAGGCTGACGGCAGCGTCAAGATCCTAGAGACCTTCCAGAACGTCGCTCCCGGTGCGCAGTGCCCGCAGCTGAAATAGCGCCAACTAGACGAACCAGGAACTGATGCTATGACCTTGGTGCTCGACATTCTGACCACCGCCGCCATCCTGTACGGCGTTTCGGCCGGCCTTCTGATCGTCTTCGGCGTCATGAAGATCATCAATTTCGCGCACGGTGCCTTCCTCACCGTGGGGGGATACGCCGCACTTCTGGTGACCAATTTAGGATGGAACCCCTGGTGGTCCTTGCCGGTAGCATTCGCCATCGGGGGCTTCCTTGGAGCGTTGGTCGAGCGCCTGGTGATGAAGCCGCTTTACCAACGCCCACTCGACGCCATCCTGGCGACCTGGGGATTGGCGATTGTTATGGGTCAATGCATCACCCTGGTCTTCGATCGTGGCGTGCAGTTCGTACAAAGTCCTCTCAGCGGCGCTTTTGACTTCGCCGGCGCTTCCTACTCGAGCTATAGGCTCTTGATGATTCCACTCTCGCTGGCAGTCGTCGGCGTGCTTGGCTGGATGATGAACGGATCTCGCCTGGGGCTCGTGACACGCGCAGTGATCATGAACGAAGACCTGGCCCGGGGACTTGGCATTAATACCAGCCTGGTGCGTCTGGCGACGTTCTCACTCGGTGCCGGACTCGCCGGTCTGGCTGGTTCCCTGATCACCCCGCTTTCCAGCGTCGACCCCAACATGGGCGTGCCTTGGCTTGTCAACGCCTTCATGATCGTGATGGTCTCTGGCGTTTCTCTGGTCAGTCTCGGCATCGCCTGTCTGGTACTCGGTGGCGCCCAAGTCTTGGTCAGCACCTGGGCCAATCCTATCTTGGGCGGGTTGACCATCGTAGTGCTTGCAGCGCTGATCCTTCGCGTGCGTCCGGAAGGCTTTGCACGAGGTTGAAACACACATGAACATTAGCACCCAACCCGTAGTCGCAAACCCCGCAGTGACCAGGCGTCGATTGGCCTTGCCCGTCGGTCTGGCAGCCGCAGGCATTGTTTTGCTTTTCATAGCGCCCGACGTATTGCCGACCTATCTGGTCAATACGCTCATCCGCGCCTTCCTCTATGCAGCGGTCGCCATCACAGTCGACATCCTTTGGGGCTACACAGGCATCCTGACTTTCGGCCAGTCAGCGTTCTTCGGCTTCGGCGCCTATGCGGCAGCGTTGACTTTTACGCACGTCGGCTTTGGACCAGGAACGGCCCTGATGGCCTTCGGCATCGCCATCGCCGGCGCCATGCTGGTCGCTCTAGTCGTGGGCTGGTTCGCTTTCCATCCCGGTGCCTCGGCGCTTTACGGCTCTGTCATCACCCTGGTACTGCCCATCGTTGTGAGTCAGTTGCTGTATTCCGGCGGCAGCTTCACCGGCTCAAGCAGCGGACTCGCTGGGTTCGAGAGCTTTGACCTGTCCCTCGAGGCCTGGTTCCGTATCACCGCTGGCTTCCTGCTCGTGATCACCGCGGGCGCATGGGTCTTTGTTCGCAGCGACGCAGGCCGCATTCTCGAGGCCATTCGAGATAATGAACAGCGCTGCGCGTATCTTGGGATCAATGTCTCGCGCGTAAAGATTCTGCTCATGGTCGCCTGTGGGGCGGTCGCCTCCTGCGCCGGCTTTCTCTTCGCCTGCGTGCAAATGGTGGTGGCACCGGAATACGCTGGCTTCGCGTTCGGCACCGAACTGCTGATGTGGGTCGCTCTCGGGGGGCGCGGCACTCTGCTCGGACCGGTGATTGGTACCGTGCTGCTCGACAGCAGCACCTCCTACTTGAGTGGCAGCCTTCCGTTCCTGTGGAAACTACTGAGTGGTGTGGCTTTCGTCATCGTCATCGTTGCTATGCCACAGGGGCTGCTGCCAGCGCTGCTGAACGCTGTGCGTCGATGGTGTCGGCTCGGCACCCGGGGGAGCGCTTCGCGCGCAAAGGAGGTGGCACTGCGCGTTGCCGAACCACGGCCTCTCGCTGGCTTGGCCTCGGTCGGCCGGTTTGCGCTCAGCGTCGAAGACGTCCACAAGCGCTTCGGGAGTCTTCAGGTACTGCGCGGCATCGACTTCAAGGTGCGGCCCAACGAGCTGCTGAGCTTGATCGGCCCGAACGGTGCGGGCAAAACCACCTTGATGAAATGCATCGCCGATGGCGCTGAGCGGACATCGGGAACCATCAGGCTCAATGACCATGACATCCTTCGGTCCCCGCCAGCGACTTGTGTCGCACTGGGAGCAGGTCGCAAGTTCCAGAATGCCAACGTGTTCGAGTCACTGACGGTCGCGCAGGCCATGCGGGTGTCCCGCACGCGGCTCGAGCCGCCGTCACTCTTGCGGCGTGCCTCGGTTCTCGCATTGCCGGATGCTGCGCTCGAGGTGCTGCGAGCCACTGGGCTGGAAAGGCAATTGGATGTCGCTTCGCGCGATCTCTCGCACGGTATGAAGCAAGCCCTCGAGTTGGCGATGGTGCTGGCGCTGGAACCTAACGTGCTACTCCTTGACGAACCCACGGCCGGGCTTACCAAGGCAGAACGTACGCAGATCGGAGCCATTCTGCTTGACCTGACTCGGAACTACGCTCTGTGCGTACTGCTGGTCGAGCACGACTTGGACTTCGTGCACGAGATCAGCAGCCGGATCATCGTCTTGCATCAAGGCCAGATCGTCCTCGACGGCAGCGTCGAAGAGGTTGTCAACTCCGAACTCGTTCGCGAGGTCTATGCCGGTGCTGGCGCACCTGGAGAACATGCATGAGTGCCGCACTTGAGGTCAGTGAGCTCACCGCCGGCTACGGCGGTGCAATGGTTCTGCACGGCGTGAGCCTATCGGTTGCACCGGGGGAGATCGTTGCGCTGTTGGGAAAGAACGGCATGGGCAAGAGCACGCTCTTGAAAACCATCATGGGCCTGGTTGCGGCGCAACGTGGCACGGTGTCCATCTTTGGTGAAAATGTGAGTAAGCTGCGCGCGCACCAGGTGGCTCGGCGTGCACTGGCCTACGCCCCCCAGGAGAAGCCTCTGTTCCACGACCTCAGCGTCGAGCAGAACCTGCAGCTGGGGCTGCGCGAATCGAAATCGTTCAATAGGCAATTTGAGCGCGTCGCCGACGTCTTCCCGGTTCTGGCCACGCGCCTGAAGCAGCGTGCAGGAACGCTTTCGGGGGGCGAACAGAAGATGCTGCTGATTGCGCGCGCGCTCCTTTCCGCTCCGGCGCTCATCCTGATCGACGAGATCACCGAAGGCCTGCAACCCTCGGTGATCGAACGCTTGGCGGCAATTCTCAGGAGCGAGCGCGAGCGCTCGGGAACCGCCATGTTGCTGGTAGAGCAGAACGTCAGCTTCGCGCTATCGGTGGCCGACCGCTATCTGCTGCTCAAGCGCGGCGAGATCGTCAATGCAGCCAGGGTGGATTCCAATCAAGCAGCGCAGCATATCGCGGCCGATTTGGGGCTGTGACAGCGTAATTTGCAATTTCTTCCCATTTATACGCTCATGACAGCCAACCAAACTCCGATCTCGCTGCGGATCGCCTGCGTTCAGATGGAACCTCGTGTAGGCCAGAAGGCGGACAACCTCAGGCGTAGCCTGGAGTACATCGAAGCGGCAGCGGCCGCGGGCGCACGTCTTGTGGTGTTGCCCGAGCTGTGCAACACAGGCTACGTTTTCAATTCCCGAGAGGAGGCATTCGAGGCGGCGGAGCCGGTGCCCGGTGGTCCCAGCTGCGAGGCTTGGATACGCACTGCTGCAAAGCTTGGCCTTGTGATCGTCGCTGGCGTCTCTGAACGCGTTGGCGACCGGCTCTATAACTCCGCTGCGGTCATTGGTCCCGACGGGTACTTGGGCACCTACCGAAAGAACCACCTTTGGGACGCCGAGCAGCTGTTCTTCGAGCCGGGCGACCTGGGCGTGCCGGTGTTCGAATTCGAAGGGGGGCGCTTTGCCTGCGCTATCTGCTACGACATGTGGTTTAGTGAGATCTACCGAATGGCCGCAGTCGGCGGCGCCGAACTCTTGTGTGTGCCAACAAACTGGGTTCCCATGCGACACCAGCCGTCCGACCTTCCTACCATGGCAAATCTTCTCGCGATGGGCGGCGCGCACACCAACGCGCTGTTTGTCGCCGCAGCGGATCGCATCGGCATCGAACGCGGGCAGCCCTTCCTCGGCCGCAGCCTGATCGTGGGCCCCGACGGTTGGCCACTGGCCGGACCGGCATCACCCGACAGGGAAGAAATGCTGTTGGCGGAGATTGACTTCAACACTGCTCGCCAGCTGCGCGCCCTCAACGCTAACAATCACGTGCTGAACGACCGCCGTCCGCAGGTGTATGCACAGGTTTTGCAACCTCCTCTTGCATGACCTGGCCGCTGAGCGCGTCGAGCCTCAATACCGCTTGCCTGCGCGAGCTCCTGAGGCGATCCGTGTCGATGACACTGGATCAGTACGTCGAGCCAGTGTATAGGCGTGCTGGTACCGAGAGGGCGCTGGGCCAGGACCCGGATGCGCTGTTCGACCTGCGCGCCATCTTCCAGGAGCCGTACCAGGACATCGAGCTGCACGCCTTGCCGGCCCTGCTGCATCCGCAAAAGGACCGGCACGGACTCCATAACCTGGAAAAGGTGTTTGCCCCGGATCCCAGGAGCGGCCAGGACATCTTCGCGCTGCGCGACATCGACCGCAGGCGGGGCACGCTGGTGGTGGTGCGTTCCGACCAGTATGTGGCCCAGTTCAAAGGGAAGCAACTGAACAGCACGCAGGTTTTTGGTTCGACGGTAGATGAGCGTCGCCTTCGTCCTGCGCATCGAGTGCGTACCGTAATCGGCGCGGTCTAGTCCAAGCTCATCGACCCAGTGCCCGAGGATGCGGGCGTACTGCCGGGTGCCTAAATGTGGCGAGGCGTGCAGGCGGCTGGGAAACAGGAAGTCCTCGGGCTTGAGCTTAGCCTGCTTGATCCAAGCCTGAAGCGCCTCCCGGGCCGCCAGTGTGATTTCGAACTGCACCGGGCGCTGGGTCTTGTGCTGCATGACGATGGCACGCGTTGCCATCTGATCACCGTGACACACATCCCTGACCTTCAGGGCGACCAGATCGCAGCCCCGAAGCTTGCTATCGATGCCCAGGTTGAAGAGGGCCAGTTCGCGCACTCGATGCTCCATCTGTAGACGCACCCGGAGCGCCCAAATGTCTTTCAGCTTGAAAGGAGCTTTCTGCCCGACGATCTTGCCTTTGTTCCATGGCTCGCGATGAGCCGTGTTGGTAGCGGATCCCATGATGGTCTCCCATCGAGTTGAGGGCCAACCAAGATGCGCCTACAGGCGAAATGGGCGCTTGCTCTGAGTCAAGAGGCTGTCGTACCGGCCCACCACGCCGAACGGCTGCTCTCGGGCGCGGTTCGAGACTGACACTCCCGGCCAAAAGCGGTCTCTGGTCCCCCGTGTCCGGTCTTGACGACGAGGCACCGTAGTAGTTTAGAACCGGAGGGTTTCGCCATCCTCGGGAATCAGCACCCGTTGCTCAATTTTATGGTCTTGCACAAACTCACGCAGGGCCTTGCGGGTGAGTGACATGTGGTTCACCGCATCCATGTGCACGGCCACGATGGCCGCATGGGGCGCTGCCTTGGTGGCCTGGAGTGTGTCCTGCTTGCCCATGATGATGGGATGCTCCTCAAAGCCACTCACGAGCGCGCTCCCTGTGTTGAGGATCACCACGTCGGGCTTGTGCAGCTTCAGTGCCTGATCCACTTCCGGACGCCACACCGTGTCCCCCGCCACGTAGACCGTCTTTGCCTGCGGCGCCGCAAACACGACCCCCATGACCGGGCCCATGAACGCCGCACGCGCGGGGTCGGCAAACCACAAATCCGTGCCGTGCTGACCGCCGGTCCTGCTCAGCTTCACACCCTTGAAGGTGGTGGAGCCGGTGAGCACGCGGACGTCCTGGAAGCCTTGGCTGCGAATGAGCTTGGCATCCGCTTCGTTCTGCGTGAAGACCGGCAGGCTCTTGGGGATCGCCTTTTGAGCGGCCTCATCCCAATGGTCTGTATGGGTGTGGGTCACGACCACTGCTTCCACGCTGTCCAGCACATCCTTCACTGAAAAGGGCAGCGCGACCAAGGGGTTTCTCAGTTCGCTGCGGTAAGTGCCCGGGAAGCCGGGGAACGCCCCTTGGTCCGACAGCATCGGGTCGACCAGGAAGGTCGTGCCAGCAAAGTCGATCTTCACCGTGGCGTTACGGATCTGCTGCACTTTGACCGAGGTGCCGGTGACGGTTGCCGGTGCAGACCAGGCGGTTGCCGCAAAGGCGCCCAGCGACAGCGAGACCAGCAGGGGAGTGAAAGCTTTCATCGAGAACATGGGGGACACCCGCGTTGAGTTGAAGAGGCCTCCATGGTCGTGTCTCTCGCCCCTTTGTAGAATTGACCCAAGCGTCAATATTCGAAAGAATTGGGCCACTTCACCCAGGAGCTCCATGTCAAAGCGACTTCCCCTCGTGGCCCTCGTGAGCTACCCGCACTTCAGCCCGTTTCACTTTGGCGTGCCGTTCTTGATCTTCAGTGCGCAGTTGCCCGAGCAGGCGCTGTTCGATCTGAAGATCGTCACGCCAGGCGGCACCGCGCTGGCGGCCGAGCGGGCCTTGTTCGTCCAACCCGATGGCGGGCTGGAGTTGCTGGCCAAGGCTGACATCGTCGTGATCCCCGGTTGGCATGATCTGGCCGAGCGTCCTGAGCCCGAGCTGATGGCCGCCTTGCGCCAGGCCCGCCAGCGGGGTGCCCATGTGGTGGGGCTGTGCTACGGCGCGTATGTCCTCGCCTATGCGGGCTTGCTGGATGGCAAACGCGCATCCACACACTGGATGGCGGAGCAGGATTTCAAGCTGCGCTTTCCGCAAGTGCAACTGGACATGAATGCGCTGTATGTCGATGACGATGGCCTGATCACATCGGCGGGAACAGGGGCGGGCCTGGACTGCTGCCTCTACATCGTGCGCAAGTTCTACGGCCAGAAAACGGCCAACAAAGTCGCCCGGATGATGGTGGTGCCGCCTCACCGCGAAGGAGGACAGGCTCAGTTCATTGAACAGCCGCTTGCCCCTTCCACGCAAGATGCCAGGATCAATCAGTTGCTGGACCATTTGCGCCAGCACCTGAACCAGGTCCACTCGGTCGATGCGCTGGCCCAACGCGCCGCCATGAGCCGGCGCACGTTCACGCGCCACTTCAGCAAGGCGACCGGCATGTCGTTGGGAGACTGGCTCATCAACGAACGCCTGCAGCGGACCCGAGAGCTGCTGGAAAGCACCACCTTGCCGGTGGAAGCCATCTCTGACCTGGTCGGATTTCAGAACCCGACCTCGCTGCGTCAGCACTTCAAGCGCAGAAACCAGGTCAGTCCCAGTGAATGGCGAAGAACCTTTGGGCGCGCGTGAGCTTTGTCTGCTCCGGGTCGATTTGCGACATTGAGCCCCTTTAGCTTTGACCTGTTAGATAAGTTCTGCGTGGTGAAGGTGGCGGGATTGAATGCAAATCGTTGATGAGTTTGGGATGGAAATCGGTGGAGGGCTTGTTGTGCGAACGCCTAGTGGGTTTGCTCCAAAATACTCATCCGGGTGCCCACTTGGCTTCCGGGCAATGGTCGCCACTGCCAATGAAACGCAACAGCCCTACTCGGTTAATCGCAACACCAGTCAACGACTTCCTTCTCAAAGGAAACGCAACAGTAGCCTGGTGCACTTAGGTCTATGGAACATGGTTTGTAGTGTTCCACCGCGACGACCTGAAGCTTCTGGAGGGCTTGCCCTCCCGTGAAAGTGCTTTTGACGCGTTCCGCGAAGCGATTAACGGGCTGTGAAGGAGATACCTATCATGAAAGACTTCAACGTAACTTTTACCGTCTCGGTTACGGCAGGAACGCCGGAGGAGGCGGCCCGCCTCGCACTAGACGATCTGCGCGACAGGAGCCTCGAGTCGTGGAACGCCGATGTGGAGCATCAAGGGGAAAGGAGTAGCGTTACTGTGTCGAGCGACGGTGAGCACGCGTAGCATCAAAGTCGAGCGGACCGCTGCAAGCATGCAGTTAAATCGTTGCAGCGACGCACGCTATTGACACGCAGATTAAACTCGCTAAGTAGAGGCCCTCAGAATCTAACCCCCACACCCCATCATCCTGCCGAAGGCTGATGGGGTTTCTTCTTGCCCGTGTTCGGAATCGGGTGTCGCGCAATGGGAGGGGCAGGGCGATGCGGGGAAGGATCAGGGTTAGCCGAGGCAGATGCCGTCGCGGCGTACAAACACATCTTCATCGGCCGAGATGACCCACCTCGCGCCTTGGTTGAATCGCTCCACGTCGTCGACTGCCCAGTGATCTTTCGCGGCCGTCTGCATGTCGAAATCGGACATGGTTGCGGTGAGCATTCTGTCGTAGAATCCTCGGACGCAGAGTATGCGTATCTGTTAAGGTTTAAAATGATCACATGCACGTTATTGAGGGCGTGATGAAAGTCAACCAAGGATTGATGCGCGGGCGGTTCAGGCGCATGAACCGCCGGCAGAAGAAGAAGGCCGACGCCAAGGCTGTGCGCCAGGAGGCGGCTATCGTCGAGGTTGGCGGCTATGCCCGCTGCGATTTTGTGGCGAAATCGACTTGTGACTGCGATCGCTGCGAGAACGCTTCACCTGGTGCGCGGCTCTATGCAGCCATTTCGAGTGCCGGGGAAGGTGGCGAAGAAACGGACCACTATGCTTGTCCGTCGTGCGCGCTGGCGAGGACAGAACGGATTCGGAACAACAACGCGTGGTGGAAAACGGCGGTTGAGTGCCCAGTCTGTTCCAACCTGTCAAAGCACCTTGCCTTTGACCTCATGGCGCCGCAATGCGAGCACTGCGCGCCTTATGGCCTTGTGAGCCCGGCGAAGGCAGCGGCTCTTCAAAGGAGGATGGCTGCACAGACCGGTGCGGTAACACTTCACGTGACATCCAACACGAACTACTCAGGAAGCATCCATGGGAACGAAGCCGGAACCGAAGCCCTCTAAGAAGACTGACGATCTCGCGACATTTGACGAGTTCCGGGCAGGTGTCAGCTATCTCCTCGTCCACGATCACGGCATGCCGGAGATCGTCGCCAGGGACGTCCTCGAGGGGGAAGCGGAGTATCTGGAGCAGGCGTTTCAGGATGGCGCTGATCGCAAACTGCTGCTGACGGAGGTTGCAGAAGAGTTGGCGTTCAAGCCGCGCTCGGACAGAGGCTGGATTCGAAAGGATGAAGACCATCTGCTCCTGGAGGTGAACGAAAGAGTACGAGCGCTGCTCGACAGGATTGCGAAGACAGGCCTATACGGCGGCAATCCCGAGGAAGTTGCGCAGGCCTTGCTCTGCCGCGGGATAGAGACGGTTCTGCCCGTTGCACAGAGCCTGGACGCGAACGGCCGCTTCGGCTAAGGGGGCACGGATGCCGGAAATCATTCCCCCTCTGGGGATCGCCTTTGACTCAACGCCGATTCCGCTGACTCCCGACTCCAGAGCAGTCGCGACGCGAAAAATCCAGGACATGATGTTTGCCTTGCAGACCCTGGCCCGAGGCGTGGGCGAGGGGAAATCGCCAAGCGTTGGGCTTGCTGACGCCACCCTGAGGGCCTGCGAGTTCAACCTGGCGGATCTCGCAGGTGTATTGGGCGTAAAGATGGACAGCGCCGCCGACGTGGAGGCACGTCACGCAGCTCTACGCAAGGCAAATGCACGGATACGCGAGGTGGAGGCCCAACTCGGCAATCAGCAGGCGCCCGAGCACACGCAACTCAGCCTGCAGGTTCTGGAGGATCGCTTGTACACCTGGTGGAGCCTTGAGGGGTTTGGGACAGTCTCCGAAGTAGCATTCCGCAGCAATGGATGCAAGGCGATACTCAGCTGCAACCCCAAGGGACGCTTCGGCTTCGGCCTGCTGGAGTCTGACACGCCTGTCTCCGACAAAGCAGCTGAGGCTGCTTGGCACGAGAGTCTCCAGGAAATGGGGTACGTGCTGACGGACGACGGCGGGGACGTAGCGGTACTGGACTGCGACGCGAGTCGGAAGGCCTTGTTTGATCCGATTCGCACCCGACTGCCATCGGCAGAGATCATGAAGACGGAGAACCTCAGTCGGCGCGGAAGGACTGAATGCGTCTTGCGCGGTGTTGAGATTTACATCTACAGGCTACCAGAAATTCTGACGCTACCGCAACCGGTACCGACCGAAGGGTAGGTCATACTCGGGGTCCCATCCCATCCTGTCCGAGGTTGAGGAACGGGACCCCTGACCAAGCGCGGGCTACTGCGCAGTCACACGCAGGCGGCCTGTTCCTTCTTGCCTCACCTGCACGGTCGCAACGGGGATTGGCGAGTTGTCCCCGGGAGTGCCGCGAGCCATTCCGACACCCACCGAGCGCGTCAGGAGCACCCCTTCGTCATAGGATGCAATCTGAACCGTCGCGGTTCGCCCGGTCGCGCCGGAGAAATTGTTCACACCGATGGCATACGTCCCAAGCGCGAGCTTGGTGGCGTCACACGTAGCGGTGTAGTGCTCCGGCCCGAATCCCACGATATTGTCGACATCGAGCTCGCCGGACAATCCCTTCTTTGCTGCATAGAAAACGTGCCTGCCTGTTGGTTCGATCGAGTGAAGGTCGACGTCTCCGGCCCCATCCCACGTCAAGGTGACAGTGAAGAATCCGTCGGAGCCTGTCGACTGGGGAGCCTGCACGGTCGAGAGCGCATTGCCGAGGTGCTGCTTGACCATGCCCCTAGGGTTGAGCGGGCCAATCGGGGGGAGCACTTCGTTGAGGTAGGTGCGGACGAGCTCGTGACCGGAAACATCCTCGCGCCCCGTTGCCGAGATCTTCACGTTGTTGGCAGGCACCGTACCGATCAGGCGTAGACCGTTGATCACGAGATCCAGATCGGCAAGCGTGTACTCGCCGTTCAGTGTCGGCGACGCCGGCGCGATGTGAACTGCCTTTACCGCGGCTGCCCCAGCCTTCGATGTTGCATAGCGGTACGCCGCGTTCATGAACAGATTGCCCTGACTGTGCGCGACCAGGACCACCTTTTTGTGGGCTGCTAGATGCCCGTCCACCCGTGCCTGGTGCTCCAGGTAGTTGGTCAGCGTCGGCGGAGTACTTGCCCAGGAAGTGAGAGCAGCGACTGTCTTTGCGCGAATATCGTCATAGATGCCACCCAGCACGCCGGCAAAGGCCCCAACGGTCGACAGGACCCGGGTGAATGAGTTCTGCTGGGTATCCGAGGAGATGGCCTCCCAGAACAGCTCGAAACGGTTCTGCAAGACTGCGTCCTGTTCGGCCGCGCGTTGCTTGAAAGTCTCGATCAGATCCTCAGCGCCGGTGGCACCGTGTTCCGAGCCCGTCGTGTTGAAAAAATTGTCGTAACTGATCGGCTCGCCCGTTGGCGCGTATGTGTCGCCATACAGTTGAGCGAGGGCTTCCCGGGCACTCTGGGCCTGACTGCGGGTGTTCCAAACCCCGTTGAAGAAGCCGACCGTGATGCCTCCGTGTGAGCAAAGTACTGTCTGGGACTGGGCCGTCACCACGCCTGGAGCAGCCGTCACCGAGATGAGGGTGGCCAGCGGGAGGTTCCTGAGCTTATTGCGCATCGCAGGTGTCTCCTCGCGGCTGGGATGAAACGGTGCCGTCTAAGGCCTTGCTGTAGGCGAGGTACGCGCGGGCGCGGAATTCCGTGTTGGC
This sequence comes from Cupriavidus sp. 2SB, assembly GCF_005503625.1. Classification (GTDB taxonomy): domain Bacteria; phylum Pseudomonadota; class Gammaproteobacteria; order Burkholderiales; family Burkholderiaceae; genus Cupriavidus. Next base: position 31,003 of record NZ_SCMX01000007.1, read on the forward strand.
CGTCAGCTTCTCGTACATGGTCACGGCGCCGGAAGCCGCTGCGGTAGTCGTGAAGCGACTCCAGATGCAGTGGATTGCGCGATTGGCCTGCTGATCGACTGCACGCAGCGCCTCATTGTTCGACACATCGACGAGCAGGGTCGCTTGCAAACTTTTCGCCAGCTGCTCGACGGCCGCCCGCTGGCCAGCGTCGTAGGGCTGTTTGATGATGTAGGCCTCGATGTCGTCTCGGATGCCGTTTCCATTGGCATCCGGACCTTTCACGTCTGGAGACCGGTCGAGGATCGGAAGCTGGCCGGTTTGCTCCAGGCGTTGCACCGCCTGCGCCGGCGTTTCAGTCGGGGGCGTTTGTGCCTGGGAGTCTGAACCCCCACCACATGCGGACAAGACGATCGCGCTGGCGATGATCGCGGTATGGCGAGCCAGTACACCTGATTTTCGATGAGTTGTCATTTTCCTTTGATCTTTGAGTCGTTTCCCGGCGGAACCGTCATGGCTAACCCCTGCATCAGCCAGCTCCGCCGGCGGCATCGACGATACACCACGATGCTTGACTGATACATAACACGGAGGTGGTATCAGCCTGTATCAAGTTGATATATTTCCGCATGTTGCGCATCCCTCTTCATCGATCAACCCGCAAGGAAGGAGAAGGTATGCAGAATCAAGTAATTCAGGTGCGAGCAGGATTTTCGTCGCGGAGACTGCGCGAGCAGTACCCGACCAAGGGATCTATGCCGCGCGACGTGGTAGAGGTGCTGTACGCAACCCGGAAGGAGGAGGTGGAGGTGCTGACTGCGAAGCCCACGGTTACCGCCGAGGATCTTCTCGATCTGGATCACGTGGCGCGAGCCATGGTTGCGCATAAACTCTTCTGTCAGTGTGACGACCAGGCGCGGAGCTTCTTGCTCAACGACGCGCATCACTGGGTTCGGAGCTCAGCAGTGCTGGCACAAGCGGACATGTCTGTCGGCCCCGCGGAAACGCGGGCTGTCCGTGACTACCGAATGGTTGACGGCCAGTTCATGTCGCGCTGGTTTCCGATGGTCCCGGGTTTGCCTGGGCAGTTCGTGCGGCCGGAGGCTTGGATTCAGTCTCATTGCCCTGATGGTTACGCCCAGCCCGAACAGGCCCATGCCTCCGCGCATGAGTACCTGACGGGGTGCAACGACCAGGTAGCCCCGGGTTTGGCGGCAAAGGGGAACTGAACGATGGCCAAGTCTTTAACGCGCAACTGCGACACGGTGTATTGCGCATCGGACGTAGAACGGAACAGGCGCTTCGGGGAGGTGACTTCGAACGGGGTGGTCTTTGACTACACCCTTGCAGGGTCATTCGGTGCGACGTTCACGCTGATTCGGGAGGAGGGCCATTCGGACGAGGACCTCGAGATTGCTGCGAAGGAGCTCTGGAGGGATCGAGACGTCATCGGCAAGATCCGGATCGCGCGTGTTGAGTAGCAGGAGGGGATGTTCGCCTTACACGTCTCTGGTCGGCATCTCCGATCGCAAGTCAACGCCACTCATTCTGGAGATCTCACCATGAGCAACGCTGTGAAGCAACCCGTCAGGATTTTTGTCGCATGTTTGGACAGCGCCTGGAATCCGTCGATTCACACCTGCACGGTGGAAGTGACGGAGGAAGAAGAACTGTTGGGGAAGCACCTCGAACTGGCAAAGGCAGACGCGGTCGCCAACGGCTTCGAAGGGACGATGATCGCCCTCGATGCCGAGGCAATGCCTCCGAGCAAGCTGCGAGACATCGCAGACTGGCTTGATGACAGCCGCTGGCGTCCAAACCCGGTTATCGCTGGCCTGATTGGGCAGAACGCCACCTCCGCTGCTGGCAACGTTATGGAGCGCTGAATCACCGCGCTTTTCCCGTAGCCTAAATCTCACCACAGGCCGTCCACCTCGGACGGCCTTTTTCTTTCATGCGTGGGCGGGTAGAGGAGGGTGTTTGTCATAACGGTTCGCAAGTTCAACCCCCAACAAAGGAGCACCGAATGGAACTCGTTCCCATCCAGCATCTGCCATACGCCTATCGCTGCGCATTGGAGGTGTTTGCCGCATCAGGCGATCGGACGAAGGCGCGGCTTGGCTCACTCGTCGAGCACTACTTGAAGTCATGCGGACTTTCCGATGATCCGCATCGCACCGTCTACGAGGAGTCGGTGTACAGCCATGCGAAGAAGTCGTACGGCCTCGGCGCTGACCAGGGCTTTTAAGTCCCCGATCGGAGTGCCCGGGTGGCCGAGCTCCATCGTCCCGAACAATGAAGTGAAGCAACCGAAACCCCATGCCCGCGCGCTCGACTCACGTCGTGCCGCGGGCATTTTTTGTTACTGCGCGTCGCAGGGCTTGCAGGCGTCACCAGTGCGATTACGGGTAGGCGTTCCGCATACCTACCTGCAAGTCAACCCACCTTACCAGGAGAATCGCTATGACTCAGCAGGAAAACCGAATCGGTTGCACGAACAAGACCGCGAGGGTAGTTATCGAAGCCAGTGGCACCAGCGAGTCCGCTGAGGCACCGACCTACGCCGCCTTCGACGTTACGCATTCGTTCATCGGCAAGCTTGCCAGGCTCGTTGCCGTGTGTAAGGCGTACGAGCTCACTGAGGCGCGTTTTGCCTGCTATCCAGCCTGGGGCCCCGGGGGCATTGAGGAGGAACTGCGACTGCAGAACGGTGAAGTGGTGGTCCAGCCTGACGGCACCTTCCGTTTCGCGGATTATCCGAGCGACGGTGGCTACATCATCCAAACGAGCAGCGCCCAGATCGCTGTACTGATGGAAAAGTTCGAGGCCGCTGCTGACGGCGATGTCTTCTTCTTGGACGACGATTTGAACCTGCATGCACGCTATGCAGAAGACTACGAGCCGATAGCCGACGAACCGGCACTCGCTTAAACCCTACATCCAGCCCCGTGCGCACCTCCTCAGGTGGCCGGGGCTTTCATTCTTTTGAAGCGTGGGTTTGCTTGTGATGCATCTCCGTTGGCACTCAACCGCGGCTCAACCCGCATACTATTCAGGAGAATGGAAAATGGCTTGCACTGCAAAGCAGATGACCTATGGACACGGCAATAGCATCATCCTTCTCGTGGCCGAGAAGATGGGTTTGGAGCCATCCCTGACCGACGCAGCCAAGCGACACCTACGGGGCGAAGAGACGCACCCCATGACCGGTGCCGCGATCGAGCGGGAGGCCGAGCGCATGAACGACTTGTTGAAGCATGACGCCTCATTGATTGCCCAGGCCAACGGCCTTGCAGAGGGTCTCAAAGTTGAATACGGCTTTACCGCCTGATGTCATGACCGCCGGCTTCCCGGCTGAGGCGTCTGTGGTCTGACCTCATCCCCCAATAAGCCCGCGTGCACGATCTCCCGATCGGCCGCGGGCATTTTCATTCGTAGTCGCCTACTCGTCGTCGCGCGGCACGGCCGCCGCCGCGGCGGCCAGCGTCGCGGGCCTGTGAGGTTTATCTCCCGGTGTTTCCCATACCACACCCGTAAGGCTCACCCCGCCAGTCGGCGGGAGAGATATGACGCTTGTTCCAATCTCAACCGATCAAGGAGATGTACTCATGTTGAAATCGACTCGACCCTTTGCAATTCTGGCTGCACTGGCTGCTTCGCTGGCACTCGCTGCGTGCGGTGGTGGTGGTGAGGAGACGGTGAAGCCGGACTCCACGCCGATCATCTCGACTCCGCAACCGGGCAACCCATCGAACCCCACACCGGCCGATCCGGCGAATCCGTCCGGTCCGACGACTCCGACCGATCCGTCGACACCGACTGATCCCTCGAATCCGACGACCCCGACCAACCCGTCCGGCCCCGGTACGCCCGGCCTGAAGGTCACCGGCAGTGCATCGCTGGTTGGCTCGCAGAACGTTACCGTGCTGTTTGCAGGCACTGCGCTGAAGCCGACGGGTTTGGCTGGAAACTTCCTTTCGGCTCTGACCGTCCCTGCGACCGCGCAGGCAGTTACGGCAGAAGGGGCGTACAGCACGCTGGGTGCCAGCAGTGGCGCGATGTCGGTGAAGCTGTCCGACGTCGCAGAAATCGATGATGTGGCCGGCAACGGTCAGTATGCGATCGGCCGCTGGAAGGTTGGCTCGTTCGACGTCACGACGCCGACGGTCAACAACACCCAGACGCTCCGGGTCAACCAGGCTGCGCCGTATGCAGTGGGCATCCCCCTGGATCTGTATTCGGGCCCGAGCACCGGCACGCTGGCATGCGCCTACGAGGCTTCGACGAAACCGACGAGCTTGGATGGTTCGACCGCCGCTGGCACCTTCAATGGTGCGGGCAGCTCGGCGATCATCAACCTGGCTACGAAGGTGATCACACTGAACCTGTCGCTCGATATCGGCGCTGACCATGGTGTGACTTTGTCGAAAACCAACGTGTTGGTGGACATGCCGACCACTGGCGGTGGTTCGTCCGTGATTGCCGAGACGGTTGGCTCGGACCTGAGCAAACCCTATCTCGTGATTGCGTACGGTACCGTTACCCCGACCAGCGGAGACGTGGGAGGCCTTGCGGTCTTCCGTTGCCAGTAACTGTTGTCCAGCACGCCGCGGAGCTTCTCCGCGGCGTCTTTTTCCTTTCCTGCGCCGCGGCTTTGGAGTTACCCCGGGGTAATGGTCCTTGCCACGGGGGCCATCCTCATGTCTAATAGACCCCATACCGAAACACACATCGGTCTCAGATTCTCCTCTGAGGTTGGGAAGCGATCGAAAGATCGCACTTGCAGTCAAAGGCCCGCACGATTGAAAGATCGTGCGGGCCTTTGGCTTTCTGGGCTCAGCTTTCCTCTGCGACAGCCCTGGATCGAGCGCGCACGGCCGGCTCTGTCCTGTTTCTTGGCAAGTAGAAAGATCTCACGTATGATTCGTAACACGTATCTATACGATAACTGTCAATCCCACCCGCGTTATGCAGGCATTCATCAAGTTTTTGTTGTCTTCCTTGGGTTTGGTCAGGAAGCAGGAGTTTCAAGCGAAAGTAGATCTCGTCAGCGATCTGTCAAAGACGCTTGACAAGCGCGAGGAGCAGCTTTCCCTTTTGCGGTCGACACTCGCGACGACTGAGCGCGCTCTGACGGGAAGCCAGGAAGAGAATCGGAAACTGCGAGAAGCAGCTCAGCAAGAACGGGACCGCCAGGACTGGTGCTTGCCCTCACTGGTGGAGTTTCCGCCTGGGACGCCCGCAAGCTTCCATGAGAAAACATGGAAATTCCGAAGCGCATTCCTGAGGGATGGTGCATCGCCGTCCGACGTGAGCCGTATGGACCAGTTCTCTAGTCCAGCGCGATGGGCGTTGTACTGGTGCGTTGTCCACGCTTGTCGCGCTGCCGCAAATGCGGTCGTGGCCAAGGTCGAGGACGGGGTCTCCGGGGAGTTCTTGAAGGCATTGGCTTCAGAAGTCGGGACGGCATCGAGGTTCTCCGCCGAAAGCGGGAATCTGCAGGTTGCCTATAGCGTGATCTTTGAGCATGCCAAGCCGGCAGTGAAGGAAGCGGATGTAGGTGCCGATATTCTCCTGATCGTTGCTGGACAGCAGGTGGCAGGGAGCGGCTTTGCGAGGGCTTTCTGGATTCAGGCAAAGAAGGCTGAAGCCGATGCCAACCCATTCACGCTTCACTACGACCAGAAGAACACCAAGGGCTTGCAGGTTGACGCACTAACCAAAGTGCATAGGCCAAATCGGGGTTCGTTCGGGTTGTATATCCAGTATTCCAAGCTTCCGTACGTTCCTGCGGTGTCTGTGTCCAGTCTCCCACGGGAGAACGGAGTTCTGGCCGCGGATCTGTCCGACCTCGGTTTGTGTATGCCGGAATACATCGTCGCGCACGCGGGTGTTGGGGGGAGGATCGGTTCCTTCGCGGATACAGCGGAAATCCTGGCCTACCTTGATGAGGTTTCCGATATGAAGCCCTTCTACGTCGCTACGGTCACTGCGGAAGGGGGGCTGGAGCTTGATCAGAAGCGAGCCAACAACCAGTTGCTCTCTACGATCACAGGCCATTACCGCCAACGGCTTGGGCTCAACCGGGTAGCAGAGAACGACAGCGCGACACACTCGCAACGCGACAGGGACTTTGAGATGTGAAGGCAGGTTTGCGGTCGTTGACAGAAGAGATAGCGGGTGCCGGTATTTCTTGGTCAATTCTGCATGCCGCAGCGTCGCAGCAGACGAATATATGACAGGGAAGACTCCGATGAAATCATGGGACTACAAAGAAGTAACAAACGAGGCTGAGCATCGTATTCAGCAGCTCTTGGAGGCATCCCGTGGTAAGCCTGCCGAGGAAGCTGAGCGTCTGCGCCAGTTTGCTCATGGCGTCTATGTTCTGTGGGATGGGCTGACACTCGGTTGGCGGCCAAGCGGATTGGATGATGGGACGCGGCTGTTGAACCTGTTGGGGTCATACCAATTTACATGGCGCACCGAACTGGGTTTGCCGGCTGACGCTTGATAGCCAACGGCATACGGTTGGCGAATGTGCGCTATCCGAGCAATGAGCGAGTTGAAAATGAAGATTTCCAGCGAGATCAAAGACCAGGCGAAGTACCTCGAGTCCTATGTGGTCCTGGACACCGTCACCGCGGCGGGTAAGTTCGCGGTAGGCCTCGGCATTGGCAATGTCGCACGCGAAGGGCTGTATCTGACGCCCGTTGGGCAGGCGGCTTACGAGCGATTGAAGGAGCTCGGGAAGAACTCGCCTCAGCTGGTCGATGTGGCATCCAAGTTCAAGGCAAAGGAGCTCGTTCGCCAGGCTTTCCTCAAGGCCGACGCCGGCGGCTCGATCTTCTTCGTTTGCAGGGAAGGCATCTACGACACGGTCTACGACCTTCTGAACGTCATAGGCTCCAGCACTGCAGCAGCGGCGTAACGGACAATCGGAATGGCTACACAGTGTCTTGATGACGTCGCCACCGCCGGAGAGCCGACCGGGCGGTCTGAGCAGTACCTGGTCGGATGGCGTTTTGGCGACTGGTATTTGCAGCAGGGCGGTGACCCTGATGGCCGACCGGGCGAGCTTTGGTCTGCCGAAAAGGCCAGTGGCTTCCTTGACCGGTTGGCCTTGGGGGTTGAGGCGCCAAAGAGCGGTGCCGCGGGCGGGGCAGCGCCGGCCGAGCCCAGCTGGCCAGATGCCGAAGGGTCCGCCTTCGAGGTCCGAACCTCCGCACAGGGCGATACCGTCTGGGTCAACTGGGCCGATGGCAGTTGTATTGCCCGCTTTAGCAAGCGATTTGGCATCGACGTTCACGCCAGCGGCGAAGCGCAGATGGCCGGGGCTCCCCAGTGTCTCTTCTGCGCTCACGGTGTTGCCGGCCCAGAGCAATGGCACACGTTCCGCCAGAAAGTGCGCGAGCACCATGGCATCGACGTCCCAGATGACGCGATCGCCTTCGCCGGCGAATGACCCGAGCGCACATCATTCGATTCTCACACCGTCTTTTCGAAGCATCCCCACCAATGCCGTTCCTCGCAGCCACCACGTTCTTGCTGTATGCCCACATGATCGCAACTTTCCGCGCGCTTTCGAACCGCGACGGACCGCAACGCATAACTGCCGTGCTGCATTGGCTGGCCGCAACAGTGGGGGCTTGCGCGGTGATCTTCGGCTTCGGCCTAGAGGCAGTTTTCACCGGGGCGCAGCGACCAGGCACCAACCTGAGCGTGCCGCTGTTTTTCGCCTTAGGCGTGCTAACCGTCGTCGTGTTCGGCAAGAAGCTGCTCGCGGCTAGGCACCAGGCCGCGGAAGGGCCCGCAATTCGGGTCGGCATGATCGTCTGGGCCGTGCTTGCCGGCATCTACCTGACCGGGACGACACTCGATCACTGGGTTTTCTTCAGCGACCGAGACAAGTCCGGCATCGGAGACGCACGAGCCCTGGGCGTCGATGACGTCCAATGCGATGGCATCTCTCTCGTGCGAATCGACAGCGAGACGGCGCGGTACCGCTGCCCGACTTCGCTGGTTTGGGGCGGGGTACTGTCGGAGTGGCCGTTCGCGCCGTGGCCCAGCTACCAAGCAGGGGAGAGCGAAAAGCTGAAGCGCGGTATCGAGGCGCTCCACCGTAACGCCGTTCAGGCGCGGTAGCCTCTGGTGCTCTGCACATGGAGCGTTTCACGCGCCTAAAATTCATTGTTGACGTATCGATACGTGTTATGTATCATAAGAACCGCTGAGTAACCGAAAAGGTTGATGCCCACCATGACTCCCCTTGTTGCTGCCCGTGCTGCCCTCGTGATTTGTGCCTTCATCTTCCTGATCGCTTTCCAGCGCCGGAAGCGCCTTTTCACCGTGAAAACGGACAACGCCTCCTCCGTGCCCCCGGACTTCGACGCGTTTGTGACGGATCTGCTGGCCGAAAATCGCCTGACTCTCGTTCTGAGCGGCTTTTTCGCCACTCTCTGCCTCGTGTACGTCGTCTATACGCTGTTCGTGCCTGGCGCCGCCTGACCCCTTTCTCCTCGTATCACCGCTTGCCCGCGTTATGCGGGCTTTTTTTCGCTCGAACATCGTGAGCCTTCCACTGAGGGTGTATTGCTACGCGATATGAAGCGAGATAGGTGGAAATGTGCTTGCCCAGGAGGGAAAAGTTGAAGTCAGTTCGCAGCCTGATCAAGGCAAAGGATGGGGCGGTGCGCTTTTGCGGCGTGGAAATGCCGCCGGAGACCGTTGATGGCCTGCGTGCGGTGCGCCGAGCGGCGTATGCCGCGTCACAGTTTACCGAGGAATCCTGTCGGTCGTTGCGGATGCTCGGTCTCATTGAGCCAGCTGCAGGCGCAAGTACGGGGGAAGGGGGCGATGCCATGCGTGATGGCGCCTCGCTGAAGCTCACCGTGTTGGGTGCCCTGGTGTTGCGCGTACTCGAAAGGCCGGAGGCTATTCGAGAGGATACAAATACGACTGTATTTCCAGCAGATCCGGCCGTCTATGCGCTGGAGGCCAGTGCGGCGATCGCGCTCAGCAGGCTGTTTGCCGACAGGCGCGAAGAAACTCTGGCCATCGAGCTCGCGTTCCAAGCTGGCTATGCCGGCTACCCAAACCTTGAACCATCTCCGTTGCTCGCCAGCGATATCGCACTGGCGAAGAACTGGAAGGCCGGCTGGGGCCAACGCGAGTATGAGTTGCGACCGCTCACGCGAGAGGATCTACAAGCCAAGATCCGCGAGATGTCGGCGCTGGCCAACCAGGGATGTGGCCAGTTCTACGAGCTCTACGAGCAGCGATTCACCAGCATGGTGGATGGATGGCTCCCAGATCTGCGAGACGGCGAAAGGGCGGTTGCTCTTGAACTGTTGAAAGGAGAGGCGTATTCCCCTGATGCCGATGGACACTGGGCCTATGACGCCGAGGAGAACGACATCCATTTTGTGCCCAAGGACGGGGCTCGCGGATGAGCGGTTTTCAGCGTTTGAGAGTTCTCTGGTGCTGCAGCCGCAGGTTGGCTGGCCGGCGATCGAACGAGCCGTCTGGTGACGTCCACCTTGAGATGCTCGCCGAGCAGCGGCAGATCCTGGTTCCGTCCCGCTTACGCGTTGTTGGTCCATTCGATCTGCAGTTCCACCAACTGCCCGACCATCAGCTCAGGCTTTCCGCCAGCTCGCAGGCGCAGCTGCAGGCCGTCAGCACAGTTGTCAGCCAGGGCACCTTGGTGATCGAGGTCGATCCCGGTGCCCACCACGCGTTCGAACATCAGGGACGCGTAGTCGTCGGTATTGCCGCGCCCCAGATCGCCGGCGTTGCCGCGGGCGGCGACGCGATCGTCAGCATCGCCGATATCGACGTGGATGCGCTCGAGATCCAAGGTACCGACTCCAGTGAAGTATCGGCAGGCGGACGCTGCCGGCACCTCACAGTCTCCGCCGGCGGGATGAGCTCGATTGACTGCGAGGCACTGGTCACTTCTCAGGCCGATTGTCACATCACAGAGAACGCTTCCTGCAGAACCTTCGCCCTCGATTCCATTCGCGCGCAGGTATCAGGCCATGCGTCCTTCGCAATTGGCGGCCGTCCACGGAGGGAAGAAATCGCGATCGCGGACGACGGCTACGTCAGCCGGTTGTGGGGTGCCGCCGGCGAGGGACTTGTCTCGCGCTAACGAGTATGGATGGGGCGACGCCAAGTCGCCTCTGTTGCAAACAGGAGAAGGTGTCATGAACAAAGCAGAGTTGGTGGCGAAAGTCGCCCAAGGTTGCGGTCTCACGAAGGTCGCCGCAGAGCGTGCACTTCAGACGGTCTTGTCGGCGATTGAGAACGAGGTCGCCGCGGGTGGCGAGGTGACCATTGTTGGATTTGGCGCATTCCGTGGGGTCACCCGCGCCGCCCGCGCCGCGCGAAACCCTCGCACTGGGGCCTTCGTCGAGATCCCCTCCAGGACGGTACCGACCTTCGCGCCCGGCAAGGGCTTCAAGGACAAGGTTGTTGGCTGGAAGCGCAACTAGGCCGCGGCATTGAACCGCCGTTGTGGCCCCATCAACGGAGACATCGTGACTGCTAACAAATCCACCACCGCCTTGGAACTGGGTTGGCCGCGGCGCCGGCAAGAGACCGGCTACTTCAGCGAAGTCGAGGCGTTGACTGACGGAATCCGCCTGGACGCCGAATTTGCCAAGGAGCCGTGGCTTGTCCTCTGCCAGGTGTCCGATAGCTTTCTCTCGGAAGACTCCGGCATGGATGCCAGAGGCGTGCATGCGCAGGCGTTCAGACTAGGCGAGGCCTTTCCACGCGCGTACGTGGAGTTCGACTTGCTGTCGCCGTGCGCCGGCCAGACCCTCGAGGAGTGGCAGTTCCTGGATGCCTGCGATAGCGCCAGTAGTGCGTTGAGCTCTATGGCGATCGCACTGTCGCAATCGGCCGTGCAGGACGTCGGCCGTTTGCTCGGGTCCGCTCCGATCCTACATCTCTCCCGCATTGAGGTGAGGGCTGACCAGCAAGGTCAAAGGTTAGGCGAGTGGCTCGGCCAGTTCATGCTGAGGTGGCTGTGCTCCTCTTTCGCTCCCGGACTACTGGTCGTGCAGCCATTCCCGCTCCAGTTCGAAAGCTGTTCGCCCTGTGAAGGTACGCCGGCACATGCGGCGTTCCGAGAGGAGTTGGGCGCTGCCACCGCCAAGCTCGCCGGCTACTACTGCCGGACCCTGAACGTCAACGCTGTACGAGAGGGCGATTCCCATCTCATTGGCGCTCTTGCTGGTTGGCGGCTGCTCGTCGACGAGTTCGGGTGGTCTTTGGCACCCCAGAAGGAATCAGAATGAACGTACGGACCATCATCGTGAACTGGCGGCAGAGCTTTCGCCCTTATTTGCTGCTCACAATCGCCTTCAACGTCCTTGCGATTGCATTCCTGCTCGCGTCGGTCGCGATCACGGCCAGGGACCTACTCCACAGGAGCACCTGGTACGTGCGTTTGTGGGCCGCCGCCGAGACCGTCGGCTGGGTATCCGGTGGGCTGGCTGTGCTGTCTGCGGCATGGCTGATTTGCAAACTCGTACGTCGCAAACGACCAAGCAATGGGGGTGTCGCATGAGCCTCTTCCTGTCGGGCTTGGCGCTGACCGCCGCCGGGCCGGCCATGGTGGCTTACGGCCGCCGTCGGGGGGAAACAGACGAGGTCAACAGTAGGCTTCTGTCCCTTGGGTACTCCTGTGCGATCTTCGGCCCGTTCCTGCTGCTGGTCTACGTCGCCACGTTGCCCTCAGCACTGCTTGTGGCAGCTGCGGTGAGCGGCCTTCTATGGGGCGCGGACTGGTTGGCCAAGCGCACTCATGGGCGCCGCTGGACGTCCGGGGTGGCGCGTTACGGGAGCGACGCATTCCTCATGGTGCTGGGCGTATGTCTGGTGAGGTTCTTCGTTGTGGAGCCTTTCGTTGTCCCGTCGTCATCCATGCGGCCGACGCTATCAGTTGGCGACGTGATCATCGTGGATAAGTTCTCCTATGGCATCCGCCTGCCAGTGCTCAACCTCCCGCTGATCCCAATTGGCCAGCCCGCTAGAGGACAGATGATCGTCTTCGAGTACCCGCCCGATCGAAGCCGCGCGTTCGTGAAACGAGTAATCGGAATCCCGGGTGATACCGTCCGCGTCGATGATGCAGGTATCGAGATCAACGGTGAAAGGCTTCTCCAAACTCCCGCCGGCAGCTACACCTACACGAGCGACGCTGGCCACCCCGTGGCGGCCGACCAGTTCGTCGAGCGGCTCGAATCGACGAGGTACCAGTCACTCCACCGGCCCGGAACCCCTTGGGCGGATCTGGCCGCCGTCGTGGCGCTGCATCCCAAAGATGGTTGCGCCTTCGGCAGAGCGGGAATGCAGTGCATCGTGCCCCCGGGCCACTATTTCGTGCTCGGGGACAACCGAAGCGATAGCCTGGACGGCCGATACTGGGGCTTCGTGCCGGACAGCCATCTCCTAGGGAGGGTCGATGCCGTTCTCGGGAACACCAGTGGGCCCCGCTACACAGGGGTTTGGTTGCGCTGAAAGAACATGTTTGCGGCAAAACGATACCTAACAGGTACAAACACGACTAGAATAGCGATCTGATACAACGGCCACACAGGAATTCCCCATGGAACACGTTCGCGCAAACTGGCGCTCCTACTTGCTTGCCCTGATCCTGATCGCGGCGCTGACGATCCTGTTCTGCGTTGTCCTGGGCCCGATGCTGGGCATTGCGCTGAGCGTGATCTCGCCTCTCAAGGTCGTTGTGGTGCTACTTGTCACCGGGGCGCTCCTGCGATATCTCCTGCACTCCGTGGACAAGGTTGATCGGACGCACGTCGAGACGTCCGCGCACGGTCGATAACTACCTGGAAGCCCGATCGTTGCCCATAAGGCCTGCCGAACCGGCAGGCCTTTTTCATATAGCCGCGTGGAGGACATATCAGTCCACAAGGCCCATGGATCGGGTTTGATCACCCATGCTCAAGGAGATACTCATGAATGAAGCAATCACCACGCAAGTAATGGTCTTCACGAACGGTCGGATCGCTATTCAACTCTGGGCTGATGAGGGTCCATACGCCAGGCTGAACGTGAACCTGCCCGATGAAGCCTTCGCGGACGATGAGATCGCCATCAACTGGGATCTCGACGACAGCGTCCTGAAGTCGATTCTTGACCTCAACAAGTTCCAGGAAACCGATCGCGTCGTTCGCTCCGGACACGCAGTTTGTACAGTCTGGAAAGTGGTCTGCCCGGAGATGCTTCAGGAGGCCGCGCAACTGCGCAAGCAGATCAGGCGCCATACGAGCCGCCGGACGTCGATGAGTAAGGCTGCCATGCACTGACAGCTCACTGCACTTAACCCTGCACCACCCCCGCTACGCGTCATCGCGAGCGGGGGTTTTCTTTTGCCTCGCTTGACAAAAGCAAAGAAACAACGTTAGATAACACGTACACATACGGCGCATGAATCGAAAGCGCGCCGCGTTGATCATATGACCTTGGGAGAGACATGTTCTATGCTGCGCGATCAGTTTGACTTTGAGGCATTCGTGAACGGCTATCGGCCGCAGCCGGTGCTTGATCTGGACTCGAAACTGATCGTAGATCTGTTCGCTGGCGGCGGTGGGATGAGCACCGCGATTGAATGGGCGCTAGGTAGGCCGCCGCATATCGCAGTGAACCACTCGGATGACGCCCTGAGCATGCACGCGGTGAACCATCCGCAGACCACTCACTACATCGCCGATGTGTATGAGGTCTGCCCGCACGAGGTTACGAAAGGTAGGCCGATCGGACTGCTGCATTTGTCTCCGGACTGCACTCACCACAGCCAGGCAGCAGCCGGGCAGCCGCGCAGCAATCAGTTGAGAAGTCTCGCTTGGGTCGGCTACCGCTGGGCAGCGCAGGTGCGACCAGAGACGATCAGCTTGGAATGCGTTCGGCAGATCCTGAAGTGGGGTGGGCTTCGTGCAAAGCGGGACAAGGCAACAGGCCGCGTCGTCAAAATTGATGGCTCTGTTGCCGCTCCCGGCGAACATGTACCAGTGCGTCAACAGTTCCTCGTTCCTGATCCGAAAAAGGAAGGCCGGACGTGGAAAAAGTTCGTGAAAAGCATCCAGGAGCTCGGCTACACGGTTGACGTTCACATCGGAGTAGCGGCGAACTATGGCGCCAAGACGACACGAGAGCGCCTATTCATGATCGCTCGTAGGGATGGATTGCCCTACGTAGAGCCAGTGCAGACGCATTTCCAGAATCCGCTTCCAGGCCAAAAGCGGTGGAGAGCTGCTGCGGAAGCAATCGACTTCTCGCTCGAGTGCCCGTCCATCTTCGATCGCGAGTCGCAAGGGAAGAAGCCGCTTGTTGTGAAGACCATGCGCAGAATTGCAAAGGGTACTCAGCGCTTCGTCCTCGAAACGGCCAGCCCATTCATCGTCCCATTGACGCACCATGGTAGCGACCGCATGAACGATATCGAGCTACCGCTTCCCACGATCACATGCGCCAACCGCGGAGAGTTGTCCTACGTCAGACCGGTGTTCGCACCTGTTGGCGGGGAAGGTCGCAAACCGATCAGGTACCGAAGGGTGGTGGGGCGGGCTGGCGGTGCGTCGAACAACGGGCTTGCCGCTGCCCACCTGGTCAAGTTCCGATTTGATTCCACAGGGCTGGAACTTACCAAGCCGCTGCCGGCAATCACCGCCGGCGGAAACGGGAAGGGGCGAGCTGCAGGCGCTGCCCATGCCTTGGGTCTGTCCACCCTCTATCTCGCCCAAATGAATGGCGGATTCAACGACGAACGAGGCACCCCTGGCCACGATCTGCGCCGGCCCATGACGAGCATTACCAATAAGGGAGCCCAGCAGCAGTTGATCAAGCACTCCCTGCACCCATTGCATGCCGCCGAGCCGGGTTTGGTGGCGACGCACTTGACTCACCTCCGACGGAACTGTGATGCACGTCCTGTGGACGAGCCGGTTCGGACGATCAGTGCAGGGGGGCAACACCACGGGCTTGTCGAAGCTCACCTTGCCGCTCGATGCTCGGCTGCTGCGAGGCCGAAGCTCTCCCTGGCGGATGAGAGGCGGGCGCTGCGAGTGGCACGGTTCTTGATCGAGCACGAGAGCGTTGACCTTGCGGGCAGGTCGCCGGAGGAACTGACGAGGGAAGAGCTCCTGGCATTGGTGACGGTAGTTGTGGATGGCCGGCAGTACGTCATTGTCGATATCGGCTTGCGAATGCTGCAGCCACGTGAGCTGTATTCGGCGCAGGGCTTCCCACTCCACTACGAGATCGAGGTGGGGCACGACGGCCGTGTCTTTACGAAGGAAAAACAAGTCCGGATGTGCGGAAACAGCGTCTCGCCTCACCACGGTGCCGCAGTTATCGCGGCCAATTGCGCCCATCTGCGCGTCTTCTCAGGCGAGGACGAGCGGCGACAGAGGGCCGCGTGAACGCTCCAACCAGCCACGGCCCGATAGCCACTTTCCCGTCGACAAGCACAAACAATGGAAGAAACTATGCCTGATTCCAGCACGCCCACAGGCACAGCCGATGACTCGATCGTCATCACGCAAATGATCCCCCTCAGGGTCGGTCTCACGCGCAAGCATTTCCGGCGCCTTCGCTGGTACTTCATGGGGAACCACCACCCGGCTACCGGCCGGCCGGACCCCATCGATCTCGACTTGCTCGGTGCGGGTTTGATTGAGCGGGTTCCGAACCCGAGATCCGAGCCCAAGTTCGTGCTGACGAAAGCGGGAGACCAGGAGCTCGCCCTCGAGCATCGACGGGAGATCGGGCGGAGAGCTGGCCACCACGACTTCGGCTCCCGCCTAGCGGGATGGCTCCGCCAGCAAGGTCGCATGACCTGGGAAAACATCGAGTTCAAGGTCACCTCTCCAGACGTGGTGACGATACCTGGAACGGCCATAGAGGTTCCGGACTGGGTCTCCATCGTCAGGCCGGACGTCTTTTCTCTCGCCAAGTCGTACAACCCCGACCGGATGAACCCGTGCATCCACGAGGTGAAGGTGTCTCGGGAGGATTTTCTGGCCGATCTGGCAAAACCCGAGAAGCGGCGAGGGTACACACATCTGTCCGAAGTCTTCTACTACGCATGCCCCGAGGGGCTGATCCAGCTCGAAGAGGTCCCCATCGGCTGCGGGCTGGTCTACGAGATTGAGCCTGGCCACTTCGAGGTGAAGAAGAAGCCGAAGAAGCGGAAGATGGTTTTGTCACCGCGGCATTTCATGAACCTGATCCTCAAGCCCGGCAACCTCAATCGCTTCTAGGGCTTCCCTTTGTTACTTGACTAAAGTAACGGTAACACGTAACAATACACCAACTGAAGCGCGAACTAAACAGAATGAACGACCAGGACAAGATTCGCCAATTGGGACAGTACCCGACGCCCGCGTGGGCGGCGGAGCGGCTTGTCGAGCGGTACTTCGGCGACCTCGGGCGAGACGACCTTGTTATCGAGCCGGCCTGCGGCCCTGGCGCTTTCCTTGGGGCAATTCCGACCGGTGTGCCGGCGATCGGCGTTGAGATTGATCCACTGGCGGCCGAGTGCGCGCGAGTCGCGACCGGACGCGAGGTAATCACTGGTGACTTCTGCACGGTCGACTTGGAGGCTAGGCCCACGGCAATCATCGGCAACCCTCCGTTCAAGCTGGCACTGGTGGACAAATTCCTTGCTCGCGCGCACGCATTGCTGCCGGAAGGGGGAAGGGTTGGATTCCTTCTGCCGGCCTACGCGTTCCAGACCGCAAGCCGCGTAGTGGATTACAACCAGTATTGGACCATCGCGCAGGAGCTCGTGCCGCGGAATGTGTTCGACGGCTTGCGGCTCCCCTTGGTGTTCGCGCTCTTTCACAAGGAACGCCATCGCAGGCTTCTGGGATTTGCCTTGTTTCACGAGACCGTTGCCGTACACCGCATGCAGGATGACTACCAGGTCGTTCTGAAACAAGGGAGCGGCCCGATTTGGCGGAAGGTTATCGAGCTCGCGCTACGCCGTTTGGGAGGTGAGGCCAGCCTGGCTGATATCTACGAAGAACTGCAGCGCAACCGCCCAACTGAAACCCGTTGGTGGAGAGAGAAGATCCGTCAAACCTTACGGCGTTATGCCGAGGTCTTCGTTGTGAAGGGGGAGGGGCGGTACGCGCTTTCCGAAGGATTCATGTGAAGAGCATTGACGCTGACATGTATAACCAGTCGCTGTGGAGAAAAGTATGGGTGCTTACCTTCTGATCATTGTCATGACAACCGCCCACGGAGTCATAGTGAAGACCGAACACGTCGCAAGTTTGGCTGCATGTAACGCGGCGGCTACCTCCGTTAGGAAGCAGACTGCAGACTTGGGTGTCGGTGTGTCCAAGGACCCCTGGAAGCAGAAGCAGTACGTGTCTGTCGACTGTGTAAAGAACCAGTAGCTCTAGCACCGGGACAAACACAGTTCCCGCTCCGAGCGGTTCCCGAAACTCATCAAATCTGAAGAGGCTGCACTTGAAGAATGCTCTCAAATGCGCGTTGGCCGCAACGCTCCTCGGCCTGACGCAGGCCGCCAACGCGATTGAAATGAATCTGGCGTCGACAGACGCGGTCGTGGACAAGGCCAAGTTCACGGAGGTAGTGACCCAGTTCCTTCCCGCCAAGGTCCAGGCCCTTGATTCGAACTACAGGCTGATTGGAGTCATGGAGACCGCATCCTATCGGGACGGAGAGCGGTTCTTCTACTACAGCCTGATGCTCCACAAGAAGGTGATCGACCGCGACAGTGGCAAGACGTACTGGGCCGTTACCGGCGGCATCCGTGCGCATGGCATCACCGCCGGCGGCGAAGAGTTGATCAAGCATGTACGTGAAGACCTCGTGCTGGGCGCCAACTCATTCCCCATGGATCAATAAGACGCCGCAGGATTGCCCGGATGAACATGAATCGAAAGTTCCTTGTGGTTGACGACTTCGCCACGATGCGTCGCATCGTTCGAAACTTGCTCAAGGACATTGGCCACTCGAATGTCGAGGAGGCGGAGGACGGCGTCGATGCATTGGAGAAGCTGGAGGCTGGATCGTTTGACGTTGTCCTGACGGATTGGAACATGCCTCGCATGGACGGGTTGACCTTGCTCCAAACGCTTCGCCAATCTGAGAAGTACTCCGGCGTGCGCGTGTTGCTGGTCACCGCCGAGGGCAAGAGGGACAACATCATCGCAGCGGCTCACGCCGGCGCCGACGGCTACATCGTTAAGCCCTTCACCGCGGCGACGCTGGGTGAGAAGCTCGACCGGATCTTCGGTCGGCTCGGCGAGGCATGAGCGGGCGGGGCTACTCGTTTGTCTCGGAATCAAATACCAGGACGTGTTGTGTAGCGAAACGTCCGTCGATGAATCAAGAAAGGTCGACGGCATCGCACTACGGGAGTGAATGATGAACTATCACCGCTGGATCTGCATGCTATTGCTGGCTCTAGCCGCAGTCGGGGTCGCTGGCTGCACCCAAAGTGCGCCGGTAGAACAAGTGTCTGTCTTCGATCGGGCAAAGGCCGAATCTGATGGAAACAAGGCCATTGAAATTCTGGAGGCTGAGTTGGGCAGGACTGATCCTGACACCACGAGCATCTGCGGCTTCCCGAGGATTTGCGGGGAAGCCTTTCGTGCATACCGACGGGATCTGTATGTTGCACTGGATGCGCGGGCTGCAGAGCTGGCGCCTGTGTTGGCAACGGATCAACTTCTGAGGTACGTGCGGACCTATGAGATGAAAGCCAGCCGTGAAGCTGTTGCTGCACAGATTGTCGAGCGGGCCAAGAAGGCTGAAGGAAAGCCTGGCGACGTTCCGCTGTTGGATGATGCTGCATCGCTTCTGGCTGAAGGAAGGTCCGTGCTGAGAAATCGCGATGTCGCCGTAGCATTCTTCGAACGCTCATGGTTGGCTGGATCGACGTACGCGGCCAAAGGGCTAGGCGATCTCTACCTTAAATCGGGGGACTTAGACAACGCCTATCTCTGGTCGGTCAGGAACAAGACGCCTGGCGTGGTCTGGACTAGCCGCATTGATGGTTTGTCGCCGGAAGCGATCCATAACGCCGAGGCCGTAGCGTCAAACAAGTCGATTTTGTCTATGCGTGCCGACAAGAAAGGAGGGCCACGTACGTGAGGGCGAATGCGAAGCACCTCTGCGTGGCAGTCACTCTTCTGGTGATGTCCGCGGTGGCACTTGCGATGCCGTCGCCAGCCGATGTGGCCAGCGCAGTGAGATCAGAGGACTGGTCCAAAGCTGAGTCGCTTCTCGGGGAGGTTCTGCGGGAGCGCGAATCGCCGAAAGCGCACTACCAACTCGGCCAGGTCTATGCACACCAGTTCCGGCACGCTGAGGCGCTAGCGGAGTATCGCAGGGCGAAGGAAATTGATCCGTCGCTCAAGTTTGCATCATCGCCGAAGCTGTTCGAGGCTATGGTCACCCGAGAGGAGGCGCTTGTCGAAGGCAAGCTCGACGCCGGCGCATCAAGTTTGCAAGGCACGGACGTCTCCCACGAGACACCGGCCATAGAGGGCGCGTCGAGTGCTGCCCAGCTGCAGGCAACCGACACGCCTGCCAGCCAGCCGCAAGTGGTGACCGTGCTTGAGGACTGGGAGGGCCGCATGCTGTGGCTCATCGTTCCAGCGGCACTTTTGATGGTGGTCGCCGTCCTAATGGGGATCGTCCGAGTCCAGACGAGCGATCGGCCACGAAGCATAGCCCGGCTGCCCGATGAACTGGAGGCCTTGTTGAAGCGTTTGGACTCTGCGGAGGGTGTGTGCAAGGCGGCTTC
Organism: Cupriavidus sp. 2SB; assembly: GCF_005503625.1. GTDB lineage: Bacteria > Pseudomonadota > Gammaproteobacteria > Burkholderiales > Burkholderiaceae > Cupriavidus. The sequence continues at coordinate 50,795 of NZ_SCMX01000007.1, forward strand.
GTACCCAACCGGCAAGAAGGATCTGATTCTCGAGTCCATCTGGAGGCTGCGCGAAGACGTGGAGCGGACAGTGTCTCAGTGGCGGCACGGCACATCGATAGAGGGAGTGATGCCGGCGCTCGTGGCCAGGGCCTCACGCTTAGAGACGGCCGCGGAAACCGGGGTCGTGACTACTCCCCCTGTGGCGGGCCCTGGCGATCATCGCCGAGTCGGGCCAGCGGTGGTGACGAGTCGACCTATTGCGCAGTCGATCGCGCCTCGAGCGGCAGTGCACAACACCGAAACGCAACGCGAATCGTCGGGCGGCGGCTTCCTTACCGGTGTGGTGGTCGGCGCCATGTTGAGCGGCTCCTCCCCCGTCAGAAGCGCGGAAAACCGCGATGAATCCAGCGGACGGTATGACGGGAGCGGAAATGGCGGCGGCGGAAGTGGAGGGCCCACGTTCGATGGCGGAACCGGAGGAGATTGGTAACCGGCTCAGCTCTGCTAGGTGTCCAAATTCTTGAAGAACGAGTGAAGATGCAATCGCGAACGATCGATCCAGGCAGCGTGTCGCTGCAACCGCCCGCAACTACGCACCGAGCTGCAACGGGAGCCCGTAGGCTGGCCGAACCAGCTATGCAAGGAATTTCCCGAGATGAACGTCCGGCCAACCCAGCAGATGCCGGCTGGCGTGTGCGTCTGTTCAAAAGCGGGAAGTATGTCGCCAATCGCCACTTCAGAGACGCCGCCTATCATGGCAAGGAGGGATCGCTGTACGCCGCACAACGGTTTCGGGACGACATGGCCGCAGAGTACGGCGTCCGTCGTCGCGATCGCGAGGTTACTGCTCTGGCGGCCTTCCGCGTTTCCGCAGGCATATCGCAATCGACGCTCGCAAGTTGGCTGCATGTATCGACGCCGCTGGTGACGCGCTGGGAACATGAGGGCGCACCGGAGCCTGTTCTGCTACTGGCAACCGCGTTGTTCGAGGGTATCGTGAGGCCGCAGAATACGCTGCCATCGCCCGACCTGGCCGCCTTGCGGCAGAAGCTCGGCCTGCGGCAAGAGGATATGGCGAAGAAGTTCGGCCGGCGCTTGGCGGCATATGGCGAATGGGAGCGAGGAAAGCGGCAAATGCCAGGATGGGTGGCGGTCTACGTAGAAGCTGTGCTACGTGGCTGGGATGAAAAGGGTGGTGCTATGCTTGCGAGCGCAGACCAGCCAACGCAAATTGCATCCCCGACCAGTGAATCCACAAGCAGTCAACTCAACTAGCGAGTGGGAAGAGACGCCTGCATTGTCCGCGTCTCTGCCGATCCAATTCTCCGACGGCGCCGTACTTCCCGAGATCCGTATCTCGTGCGAGGGGTGCGGGAAGCCGCTGGTCACTAGGCTGCAGAGAGGCCGCGTGGTCAACCTTCTCCCGGACGTCTATCGCCTGACGGGGCTTGCGGCGTGCTTTCACTGCGAAGGCTTGACTCGATTCGACTATCGAGTCCGCAGCGAGGGTGCTCGCATGTCAATGGAACATCGCAGAGATGGGGCATGGCGGTCAACTTGCATTTCCAGGCCCAGTTTCTGGGGACGTATCTTTGGCTTACTGCGGCGGTAGCAGGTCACCAGTGTGCGGGTCATCTCTCTACCGAATCGAAGGTTTCATCTTCTACCTGGCCGACGGTTCTTGAACACGACGCCCCGCGCACAGCGCGGGGTTCTTTTTTTCCTGCGGGACAAAAGAAAGAGGCCCGCAGAAAGAACTGCGGGCCATGGTTGATTAAGCTGCAACGGGTTCCTGCTTCCCAGCAGTTTTCGTCGTGGGCGTCTCGCCATTGTCGCTGGATGCGCCGGCGGCGGCGGTGCTGAGGAGGGACTCCTCGTCCTCGGCCTTCTTCAGTGCTTCGAAGATGGCGTCGATTCTTGCCTTGGTGTCCGGTGCAAGTTTGTCGAAAGCGGGATCAGCTTTGATGTCGTGGATGGCCACTCGCATTTCGGGCGCCGCCTTTGTGACTGCTTTCTTGAGGAGGGCGCCAGGCGCGTGCTTCGCGGATACCTTCGTGCTGCCCGTTACCTTGGCGCGATCGATTGCTTGCTGAATGACTTCAGTCGCCTTGTCAGCATGCTGCTTCAGCATATCGATCGCGAAGTTCGCGGTGATGACTTCCTCCCGCACCCAGTTGGTAATGGCGACTGGGCCCTCAATCATCAGCAGCAGATCTTCCACATACCCAACCGACTCGAGCTCGAGCTCCTCCGCGATCGACTTCGCATCCGGAAGATACATCGACAACATCTTGCTCAGTTTCGCGAGCTCGTAAGTTGAGATCTTGTCGCCGTTGTTCGAGAGGTGCAAGTCTGCCAGTCTTTCTACCTCAGTGAGGTTCCTTTGTGTGGCGACTGCATAAACCTTATCGAAGGTAGCCCCTGCGTTGATGGCGCGTTTCGCTGCCTCAAGGCGGCGGTGACCGCGCTTCAGGATGACTACATCTTTGCCGTCCCGTTTGGCCACGATCACGGACAGCGGACTGTCACGCATGTAGCCAATCTGCGGCTTCATCATCGACCGCTGAATGCTCGCGACTTTGTCCCAGTACGCCTTGTTTTTCTCGCGAACGTTATACCGCTCGTCCACGATGATCTCGAAGGGGTCGATGGTCCACAAATCTCCGGAACTGGCCCCGGCAGCCTCCATGCCTTTCTTCAGGTTTCCCTTTACGATTGCCGGAATAAGATCAAGTTGAAGGTTGTTTCGTGCGGTGTAGCTGGTCTGGCTCATGATTTCGATCTCCATAGAGGTTGGTCTTGCAACCTCGTGATGCTGGACAGCGACGAGTAAGTTCGTGTGCGAGGCCTTTGTTGCTGTCAGCCGCGGCAGGCTGGAGAAGGCGCGGGCACCAAATGAAACGCCGCCCCACGAAAGTAGGGCGGCGCGTGTCGGTTAAGGCAATGTCTCTCCGGCGATGCGGGCACGCTGCACACCGGCATGGGAGACAACGTCCATCAGCCACTTGGGTTCATGGAAGCACTCTGCGAGCTTGCCCTGGGTCAACCGCATGACAGTGCCGACATCGGTAACAGCGACCGCAAAAGTCTTCTCAGCGCGCGTCTCGAACCCGGCAACCACCGCGTTCCCCATCCTGCGGCCGTCGTGCGTGCAGAGTTGGGCTCCGCGTTGCATGTAGCCTTCAGCCAATCCGATTGCCCAATGCGGGCGGAGGGCCAATTCGGTGAGCTCCTCGAGGTTATCGAGCGTCATTTCTTCGTTCATGGGATTCGTCCTTGTAAGGTTGTCTCGGCACCCTGAAATGAGTCACAGGCAACGCGAGTTCGATCGATTCAGGGATTACGCCATGACCAGGACTGCTGCTCTTTGTCCAGTCGAGTTGTGTCCCAGTGCAGATCGCGGCTGGTCGGTCGAACATTGATGGCCGCCGCCAGGGCGACGGTGTCCAAGAGTTCGGCATCGGAAGTCCGAGGGGAACCGGGCGCAGTCGCGATTGAGATCTGTCCGGCGACCCGAATGAACCGTCCGCCTGGCCCGGAGGGCTCTTCGTCTATGGTGAGGTGCGACACCTGGCCATCGAAAATGGCCAGCCCACGCCGCATGGCGTCCTGGGCGAGGGGATTCGTCTGCACAAAGAAGCGACCGAGCAAGTCCGCCGCCCCGACGCATGTGCCCACGATAGGGACATATTTGGCAAAGCATGCCTCTCGAACATGCCAGTCGCGAAGAGTTGGTGCCTCTCCGGTCTTCGACGACCAGATGAGATGGCAACTGCGCAGGAGGGTTGGCGGCAGGCCTTGGTCCCGTTCTGGGTAGTGCCAATGTCCGTCTGACGGCGACTTGGCTCGCGGCACCTCCCTGTCCACGCGGAACGCCAAGAGCTCGAGCGAGGAGGTGCTGGAGATGTCGTAGATACGGCAAAGTCGTTGGCCTTCATCGCGAACATCCTCCAGCACAGTCTCATTTGGCCATTGGAACTTCGGACCATCCAGCAGCAGCTTGCCACCATGCCAGTAGGAGAAGCTGACTTCCAGGTCGTGGAACCAGCCGAGCTCTAGGGCGCGCTCCTGTACCTGGATGATTGACTGGGTCCGCAAAGGAGTGTTCGACATTTCTGATCCTGGTCGTTTGCCGATTCCTTACGGCAACTTTTCGAAACATAACAGGTAGGTATAATACACATGCGTCGATCAGGATGCACTTGTCTCGGCGAAACAACAGCGAGCGTGAAGCTCGTGCCGGCCACGAAACCTACGGAAGGAAACGCGAAATGGAGATTGAAAAGGGAACGTTCGAGGACATCGTGAGGAAGATGATGGCTAATCTCGATGGACAGCATCAGCCAGAGCTCGCCGGGACGAGCGGGACCACGCGGCCCGCCTACGGCCAATTCACCGATTCGATGGCAGCGTCGGCTCTTGCAGCGGCGCTGTCGGAGCATGGTTTTACCATCAACGAGGGCTCACCTGAGGATGGCCAGGTGCTCGGGGCTGAGGACTTCAAGGACATCGAAGAAGACCTGCGACGCGAGGAAGCGAGGATCTATCGGATCACGCACACGTATGACATCGGAAACCAAGACGTCTATGTTGAGCACCCGACGGGTGACGTCGACGGTAAGCGGGTGGCGCTGTACTGCTGGTTCAAGGCGTCAGAGTGGTTCGGGAGCGCGGCAATTGTGTCAAACCTTGGCATCGCCGCCGCCATGGTAAGCCTGTACGGCTTCAGACACTGTGCGACCCGTCATTTCTGCACAACGGTCGATCTATACGCAGACGCTGAAGGGTACCCCGACTACCAGTCTCTGATGGCGGACGCGTCTCTGCATCGTGAGGGTTTGCGCCATGCCTTGGCTCCGCATCTTGATGGCGATCGCCCCGAGTGCACGATTGAGAATGCCGGCGTGCTCGATTCCGCCCAGTATCGGGAGATGCCCGATGAAATGCTGACCGCTCAGGACTTAGTGCAACAAGGAGCGGTTCACGCTGTCAGTTTTCTCCTGCAGCACGGTTGCGACAAAGCGACCGCAAATCAGATGCTGGAGTCACTGCGGGCCAACGCGGGGCACATCCGCGAGGAAGCTGCCCGAAGAGGAAAGGGCCTCTTCAAGCAGGACCAGGTGGCTTCATTGGAGAACTAAGAATCGTTGCCCGCGCTGGAATCTGGGCACAATGACTGGTGCGACTACACCAGCAGGGCTACTAGCGCGATCGCCAAAAAGCCGGCGCACAAGAGGTACTGCCGGCTTTTTGGGCTGATTTTGATCCCGCGTCGTACGATGAAATGCTCAATGATGGTCCATCCGTCCAGGGGCGGCAGCGGGATCAGGTTTGTAGCTAGGAGAACGAAAGAACCCTTGGCGCAGAGCCCCACCAGCCATAGCGGGTATATGGCGTCGACAAGAAAGAACGCGATACCGGTTACCAGGGACATCGCCGGGCCAGCCGCAGCGACGATCGCGCGCTTGTCGGAGGACGACTGCTCATAGTGTTTGCTCGCCACAAAGGCCCACAGGGGTACAAGGCCGAACTCGATCGGAACCTTCTTGATGGTGATTGTGAACAGCTTCACGCCACCAATTACAACTTTGTCGGGGCGAATGCCGACCCTCTTCATGGCCAGGAGATGGCCGTACTCGTGGATACCCAGCAGCACGACCAGCAAGTGCCACATGATGTACGCGGCGAGGAAGAGTAGGAACGCGGTCTGCATGAGTCAATAGGTAGTTGGTGGCCCGGTGGGCCCGAGCGTTGGACCCGATTATATCCGACTGATACCCGTTTCGTATCTATACGTGTTAATCGTTGAGTGTGCGACATAACGGTAGAGCCAAGCCAACGCATCGTGCGAAGGCGTGCTTTTTCTCAAAGGCGCCACTGCCGGTGCCGAGCCCCTTGGAGATGACCCCATGATCCTATCTGCATACACCGTTGATACCACCACCGTCGGCTTCACACCATGCTGGTGGCCGGCCACTTCTTTGGGAGCAGCAACGGCTGCGGCGAAATCGCTCTCTGAACGGTTGGGTGAGGATGAAAGGTACCCGAATCCCTTCTGGGTCGTCGACGCTGACAACGCCCCCGTGTGCAAGTTCTACCGTGGTAAGAAGTACGCACCAAGCGAATCTGTTTAACCCATCGTCCGTCGGCATCAGAGATGCCGACGGTTTTTTGCATTCTTGGGACCGGGCGTTGCCTGGCTCCAACGCTCACTGGGTTCCGAACGCGAGCCGTCAGGCCGAAGAACTCATAGCGGTTGAATGTCAGGCCGCATACAATTAGTATCCGATAAACACATAACGGGTATGCATACGCAATGACGTACAAAATGAACGCTATCCGGATGCTGGCCGGCGCCGGCGCCGCGATACTCCTGCTTGCTTCAGGTACAGCGGGCGCGGACCCTCACTCGGATGGGTTGGCCTTCGGCAAGGGGCAACTGGGCGGGTTGAACGAGAAGGTGAATCCGCAGAATGCAAAGGACCTGCCGTTCTACAACAACAATCCCCCGCAGGCAGGTGGGTTTGGCGGGCCGTCACTGTTCAGCCTGGGGGTAGGGCGGATCACCACCTGCAAAACGGCTGAACACGGCCCGGACTCGGTCGCCAATCAGGAATGCGACGCGGTGAACTTCCTGGCGAAGAATCCCCAGGATCGGGTCAAGATCCCGGTGAATCCGAATGACCCGATCATCAAGGGTATCGGGGATACGATCAACAATGCCAAGCCAGGCAATGTCACGGACAGTGGTTGCGTCCCGAAGACCACCACCACGCCGGCGCAGCACGAGACGGAAGTCTGCAACGAGTACCTCGTGACCGAGGACAAGCAATGCACGATGGGTCAGGTGGTCGAAGTCGATGCGAAGTCCAACTACCAGTGCAACATTACGAAGAACTCGACATACCTGACCACCTGCGACAAGGTCCTGATAGTTCAATGCGGCGCGGGTTATTGCGACACCGGTGGCATTTTGCCGTTGACGGTTTCGGCGACGACAGGTAATGCGAACATCCGTTACGAGGCGCCTTACTTGTGGATCACCCACAACTATCAGACGCAGTATTGGGTAGAGTCCTCCACGTTCGCCTTCAACATTCGAAATGTTAGCGAGGTTAAAACCTTTCTCTGGGAGTACACCTACGTCGACAATTGGATCTGGATTGCGATCAACGGGCAGAAGGTCGGCGTCCGAGCGAACAACGGAACACCCCCACAAGCTCAGTATGCCGATAAGTTTGAACTTGGCTACTATGTAAACGACGACACCAACATGAAATATCCCGACGGGACTATCGATCTTGGGGCGGGTGGAGTATATGGCGTTGAGCGAGCAAACAACTTTGAGATTGCGGAGAACGTTGATTTGAAGCCATATCTCCGAAACGGCACCAATGTGATTGAGTTCAAGTTGGCCAACGGCGCAGGACCAGGCAACGGCAATATTCGTATTAATGCACAGCAATATTGTCCGTGCACGGAGTATTGGGAAAATCAATGTACTTTGCTTGAGCAAAAATCATAATAAAATCTGTGATATTTTTCGGCGCGGCATTTAGGTTGGTACCTCACGCATTAAGGTCGATATGATGTGGGGCAAGGCGCATTGGCCACTCACCGCTTTTTAACTTCCTATCTTCGTCGCTGTCAATCGGAGAACTCTATGCAGGAAACACAAGCTCTGTCGGGCGTTGAAGAAGCATTTGCGGGTATCCCAGAACTCGTTTTGCTTGAGCTGCCAAACGGCGGCGTTACCGGCGTTGTCATGCGCGAGATGCGCTCCTCGTCCCACGTTATGTTCGCGGGCAAGTTCGCTGAGTTGGACGAGGTCGAAAGGGGCATCGAGATTCTGCGCAGGCTCGACCAGAACGAGACGTACGGAACGTGGAGGATGGAATCAAGTATCGACGCCGCCTCGCTCGACGAAGCGATCACATCGAGCTCGGAATCTTCGGCCGGCCAGAAATTCGTGAGTGTGTACCGAGGCAACGAATGGCTGTGGGGGATCTGGAGCAATCCGAGTCATCCAAACAGGCACCTGACGGGACTAACCCTCGAAAGCGTTGCAGATTTCCATGGCACCCGCGTTTCGGCCGCCAAGTGCGCATCACGACGCGGTCTAGATTCTGTGCGTGCAAACCAGACTCTTGCTGGCTCCTACCAGGTGATTGACGCCGCCATCGAACGGCTTCATGGGAGCCGTTTGAGAGCTCGCGACAAGCAAGACTACGAGGCTCACCCCGCTGTCCGGCAGCTCTGCGACTGGTGGAATGGCCGGGCGCCGGAGGGAAATCGGGAGGCGGGCACTGTCCGGCTTTACGTCTGGAGCGACCTGGACCGAATCTTCAATGCTTGTGATCCGGAGGAGCCGGCCGCACAGGCTAGCCAGGTCGATACTTGGACCAGCTACGCGCTATTTGAACAACCTGGCATGCCAACGATCCTTGCCAGCTTCTTCCGCGGTCGCCGCTTCAACAAGGACGACGGCACGGGCGGTACGACGGTCTTCGCCGCCGACGGCAGCGAAGTTATGTCGCTCGGGCTCGAAGTGGCGGAGGTCGACGAGGCATATTACTCGCTGGTCGGGCTTGAGTACTTGGCGCAGCACGAAGCATTCGCCCACTTGAGGATGGCAAACCGGTATTTGCCCCGGGATCGCTGACTGATCCCTGCGCGGTGCTTTTGTCCCTTCCAGAGAAATGTGCCGCATAACTTGAGGGCCAAGCTGATTGGGCAGCCGGCCCGGCGACCAAGGCAAATCAAGGAGAACAAGCTATGGTTGGAACACAGGTACTGCAGCGCAAGCCGATCATCATTCAACGATGGGCGGATGAATCCACCGCAAACAGCATACCCAGGAAGGACGCGGCATTTATCCTTCGCGCGAACCGGAAGCAGCTCGGCAGGGAGCGCGTCGTGCGAACCCGGCTCAACGGGCGTATCGAGATCCGTGGCCATGGGCGCACCATGATCCTGTGCCGTCTCTAGTGGCGGCGCCAGACCTCTCGGTGCAATTGAGATCGAGCGTCTCCCTGAAAACAAGCGTCAAGGCCATCCGACTAATTCGGATGGCTTTTTTTCTATCGGCTGTTGAAGCGAGGAAAGACAGCGCCTGCCAATGGGTGTGGCGCATATCTCCATGTCCGATCAATCCAATGGCTTCCTCAGACAGGAGAACCAACAGAATGAACAACGCACGAAGTGCGCTGCTATCGCTCGCCACGGGATTTCTTCGCGGTTCTTCGGATCGAACTGGACATGCGCAGCGGTATCGCTCCGGCCGCTCTTGAACAGGCAGCTCGCCCCGGGGTAATCGCGGCATAAGCCCATCCCCATTCAACCGTCCGTGCCGTCCCACATCCATCTGGGGCGGCATTCTTATTTGCACCGGTTCGTCATCTCCCAGTCGTCAATGACAACGGGAGATGATCCTATGGCTGGAGTTGTATCTCGACGAGCTTCCAAATCTGTAAAAGCGATCGCGGACGAGCTCGATGACGGCTATCGCCACCGAATGGCAGAAATGCTGAGGTTCATGCTGAGCGAAATCATGGTTATCTGGGGCTTCCCTGCGTGGGACCCGGTTCCAGAAGTTGTTCGCGGCAAGATCACCAACGCGATATCGGCCTACGATACGGCGGTTGCAGAAGAAGAGCCGTTCCTCGATCTCCTCGGCCCGCTCTACCAGGAGCTTTCGAGCCGAGGTGGTAAGCAGCAGCTCGGGCAGTTCTTCACGCCGTGGAACCTTGCAAAGCTGATGGCTCATTTGACCATTCCACCCGGTCCCCAGGAGGACACAAGCGGCAGGCTTATCGCAACCTGTGATCCGACCTGTGGCAGCGGGGTGCTGATGCTCGCTGCAGCGAGTGCGGTCCTCGAGAAAGAAGGCGGTGCGGCTCTGCGGCAGTGGAGCTTCCACGGGTGCGACGTCGACCCGATCTGCGCGCGGATGATGGCCATTCAGTTTCTCGCGAACTGTGCGAGCCATCGCATCGAGGTCGGTGAGGTGATCGTGTTCCGGGGGGATAGTTTGAACCTCCAAGCGAAGAAGGAGCTGATTACGCACGCGAGTGCCCCGGGCCTGGCAGTCATGCCGGCAAATGCACCAGGTCGACAAAAGCTGCTCGCGGACACCGCCCGCGGCGCCGGCGTGACGCCTGTCACCGCGGATTCCATGGAGTAATGCAATGGAGCTGCATCCAACGGTACGAGACGGCCTGACCAACGCAGCGCAAGGTTGGCGGGAACAAGAGGAGCTGTACAGGCAGAAGAGTGCCAATGAAGGTGGCAATCCCGCGGCACTGGCCATGGCCAAGGTCTGCGCGGACGCTGCCACAAGTCTGGAAATGCAAGCACAGGACGGAGTTCCCAGGTGCGCATGCTGTCTGAAGCCGATATGGACGGATCTCGATCTCCGCCCATACTGGAAACGATAGCTGAACTGCAACCCTCACGACCACCTCTAGAGGTGGTCGTTTCTTTTTGGGGTGTTGGCGTGCTTCCGTGTCTTGCTTCTTGCCTTGAACGGTATCCCCAAAGCCGCTGTACACCTTCGTGTGCCGCATCTCAGGCCTGATAGACAACCTCACAGGAGAGAACTCATGGAAACAGTTTCGGAAGTCAGTGTGTGCGGAGTACTGCCGGCCCTGCCGGGCTGGCTGCAGGAACGACTGTCACAGGTCGAACGGCTGGAGGGCCGTGGCAACGCTTTGAGCTTCTCTGAGCCCAAAGCGGTTTGGCACCAGTTGAGTATGGACGGCGTGGCCCTGCTGGAAGGGGGCGCAGTAATCAGAGCAGTCGTGCTGGGTGCCGATCCCGCCAGTTTTGAGGGTGTGGCCATCGTGTTCATTGAAGGCGGCGCGGTGGATCGGATCGTCGTGCGGGGGAACTCCGTCCAGGGCGTGCACTTTGAGGAGGCTGCCTATGTGGCGTTGGCCGAGTACCAAAAGTACTTGCCGAAGGCCCGCGCAGTCCCGATCATCAGCACGCTGTCCCAGCCTCGTGCTTCGACGCCGACGGCCGTCGCTGCATCGCCTGCCTATGTGGCGGAACTGGCGCCCCTGGCGCTGGGCGACTCAGCAGTTGACGCGAGCATCCGTGCGGCCATGTCAGCCGGCGTTGTCCTGAACTCAGTCGATGCTGACGAGATCAGGACGGCAATGGCCAAGTGCGATGATCTGACCAGGCGAGCGACGCGGCTGTTGCGCCTAGCGTCGGACCCCATGAGGAAGGGAAACGCGTTCCCCATGGGGGTCGGGTTCACGAAAATGACGAAGCGGGTATCCCAGCGTATCGACGCCTCTGTCCGACGTGCCGGCGAAGCGAGCGAGTTGCTTCGTCGAGCTGACAGCGCCCGCCGCTACGCGGAAGGCCTGCTGGCCGGGGAGAACACCTTTGCCGCTCGGCAGCGAGCGACCGCGGCGCAGGAAGAACTGCAGCGTCGGGTCGTTGGCGAACTTCTTCGGTGGGCCAAAGGGCGATCCATACTGAAGTTGGGCGTATTGCGCGTAAACCGCGATGGGGCGGGGTATCCCGTATCCTTTACGGTTTCTGGTGGCAATGTCTCGGCCGGCTTTGGCGACAAAGTTGATGTCGTTCGCGCGTTCTTTCGCGGTAACAAGGAGGCGTTTTGCACTCTGGTTGACCAGTTGCGCGGGTCTGAGTTGGCTGGCGTAGGTCAGACCTAACTACCTGATGGCCACCGTATCCTCTCGATACGGTGGCTTCTTTCTTCAAGGTTCGTGCTTTGCGTGCCGTGAACTTGACCAAAGATACAAGTGACATTTGATCACGGCTGATTGCCATTACCTTGTACCAAGACAACGTGGAGCACCATCGTGAGGAAGATTCTGATTCTGGCAGTTCAGCTTGCAGGAGTACTTCTGTGCGGCCAGGCATTCGGAGCGTCGATCGACGAAACCGTAGGCATGGTTGCGCAGACTCGCCAGACGACGGTCGCGACCATCAACGGACGCGACGCCGAGATCATCTATGTCGGTCGGTTCGGGGACTGTGACTCCGTGGCGGTGCGCTCGGGAAAGCACTATCAGCATTTTCGGGTGTGCAGCGGTAGAGTCCAGGCCCGTAATACCGTGGCGCCAAGTTGGGCCGACGATCAGGGCAGCCAGCGAGTTTTGGCTGCAGTGGTTCGGAACGCGATCTTCTACGGCCAGTCTGCGCAAGTGGACGAGAACGGTTACCTCATTACCGCAAGGACGCTAGGGGCGGTAGAGGCCTCCTGCAAAAACGTTGAGGTCGTCATCAGTTATGATGGAGACCTGGTCGACAGAGGCCTCAAGCGGATCTGCGGCTGATATCCGCTAATTCCAAACCTGGAGTGCCCCTCACCACAACGGTTGAGGGGCATTTTCTTTTTTCCCTCCTCTAGAACCCCTTGAGGGCCAGTCAATCTACGCACTCATGTCGAGCATCTCCTCCCTGCAAGAACAACCCTTACAGGAGCAGGCGTTATGGCACAAAAAATTGTACGTTGGCGTTCCAACTATCGCGGCGAGGCCCGGTTCGACGTCGTTGCTGGACCTCTGGCCGGCGAGACGGTAGCGGTGCGGTTCCTGAAACCGGACTACTACGAAAAGGACTTCCGTGACAACGCTGGCGGCGTCTTCCTGCCGGACTGGGGGGTCTACACTCGAGAAGTGATGTCATCCGTTGGTATTGTCCGCAGCACGCTGCATCCCGCGGGTTTGCCGACTGACATCGTGGAAGCCGTGAACGCCGATTTCGACGATCTCCGGGCGTCTTCCGATCCCGGGATCTTCTTCGGCTCCTTCTTGAACGGTCGCTACGACCCGCAGGTTGGCTGGGTCGCTCACTGATCCCGCTTTCGTTACCCCATCGACCCACCAGGTGACTGCTGTCAACTGGTGGGGTTTTTCATTTGGCCGGCCACAGTGCGGCCGGGATCTTACTGCTCCTGTTCCACATCGCCGGAAACTATCCAGCCCGTCCATGCCCATCGCGTTCCGACTCAGGAACCGGTGGGCATTTTTTTATCTGTCGCGCACGACGCCCGCGAGCGCCTCGGCGCCGGGCGGTGGTGGTCAACAATCAACGCGGGGGGCGGTGTTCAAGACTTAGTCGCGCCTGTTCCTCATCACTCCGGGCAAGTCCAACTTCCACCCGGAGATCCCAAATGCAAGACCAGTTCTATGTTCTTTACTCGCCCACCGAAGCCGCGGCTCTGACCGATGCTACACCTGGTGAGCACGGGGCCGGCTTCTGGTCGGCAGAGGATGGCTGGTCGAGCTTTGACAAGGCGACCCGTTACGCTGCCGGCCTGCGCGAGATTCTTCCGTTCCCGAAGAGCCTTGGCGACGATGCAGGCTGGGTGCTCGTCGACAGCATCCTGTTCCTGGCGCTGGCGAAGCGCTACTCGGAAGATCCGCAGCTTTCCGAGCAGCTTGATCGCCTTGCCGATCGTTATGCCGACGAGGTTATCGGCGGTCACCCGGAGCGTTTCAACTCCGTGGAGATCCAAGGCGTACGCAATGAGCACTCTCCGCGAGATGCCGGCGGCGGCATCGTCGAGCTCGACAACGTCGATCCCCAGTTCTATTCCGTCTATCTGCACTACAAGCCGGAAGAAGAATGTGGGAGCGATTGCGTCGGCGACTTCGCCACGTACGAAGGCGCGGTTCAGTATGCCAACGAACTCGCCGAAGAGAATGGATGGGCAATCCTTGATCTCGTCACCGAGGACGGCAGGACGCCGCGGTGGGAGCCAAGCCATTCCGTCCCGCGCGTGCTTCCTGTGCGCGGTCGTCATGACCTCTCCGTTCAAATCTAACCAACACACTCTTCCCAATCCTACATAGGAGCTTCATCATGGCAAACACCTACAGCACTTCCACGGGCGTACTGATCCTCGACAAAGTCACGCCGATGATCATGGCACTCTTTGGCGCTTTCGCACTGGACCCGACCACACCGGGGAATGGTGAGGTCTACATAGCCTCGACTCCCGAGGATGAACCGCACTGGGGGAAAGTCAACGATCGGGTGGCGGCGCTGAGGTCAGATCTGGGAGTCGAACTCCCGGATGACACCAGCGAGGGCATCGCAATGGAGTTGTTCGCGCTGGCGGAGCACTTCGGCATCAACGACCCGGGGCTCTTCCAGCTTCTCGACCACCATGAGTTCACGGAGGACGAAGATGCTGATCTGCAGGTTCTTTTCGATCTTGCGCAGTGGTTCGACGACGGCCACGGCCTGAAGGCGATCAAGTTCGAGGGGAGCTGGCGGTGCGACAAGCCACAGTTGTTCGAGTTCGGTGGCGCCGGCGACTTCATCGGTCGGCACATCTCGGTAAGGTCCAGCTCGGCCACGGCGATCGTGCTTGGCGCGGAACTGGATGCAGCGATCGAGATCGGCAACCTGGACGGCGTAGCTACCCGCTTCGTCACCCAGATCAACGGCATCCTCGCTGGCCTCACGGACGGGGCGATCGCAGATCGCGTGCGCGTAAAGCTCGGTCGCTCCCTGGTCGACGCGTACGGAAAGCTCGAGGAGGGCTCCCCAGCCTGGCTCCGAGCGACCTTCGACACTGAACACCCAGATCATCCCAGGTCGGCGTGGCGATCAGAGGTAGCAAACGATGACACCCTGCTCGGATATTGGGAATGGGTGTTCCACAGCATCGAAGGCGCAGCAGTCTGAGTCCGGGGCGAGCAGCCTGGAACCGCGGCTGAGGCACCCACCCGCAACATAACCACGTGCTGGCTACCGGCACACACGGCCGCTCACTATGTGAGCGGCTTTTTCTTTGCGCGTTCCTGATCTGCATTCCCTTCTGCAAGGGTTTCCGACTTAACCGCCAAATGCCTCGCACCCCGTGCGGGGCGAGCAGCTGGCTATCAGGAGCAAAGAAATGGTTGACACAAAGACGATCGAGCTGTTCAGGCGTGACGAAATGGTCTTCACCGTGCAGGAACTGATCGAGAAGGCCTTGGCAGCGATCGGGGCCCTGTTCGCCGGCGGCCATCCGATTATTGTGGCCTACAGCGGAGGGAAGGACAGTTCTGTGGTGGCTGCCTTGGTTCTCCACGCGGCAGTTTTGGCAAAGGCGTCTGGGGGCAATCCACTGGTCATCGTGACGACAGGGGATACTGGCGTCGAGTCACCTGAGTCCCAGTCCTTGTACCAAGCTGAGACGGCGAAGATGCGGGGGTTTGCGAAGGATCACGGCGTTCGGCTTCTTACGAAGACGGTTCAGCCCACGCTGCTCTCGACCTGGCAGTTGAAGATTCTGAGCGGCCGAGGCCTTCCAAGCTTCCCGGGCTCTCAAAGTGACTGTTCTGTCGATCTCAAGATTCATCCTCAGCGCATGTTCCGACGCAAGCTGTTCAGAAAGCTTGCTCAGGAGAAGCTCCCCGAGCCCGTAACGTGTCTGGGCACCCGCCTGGACGAGGGCCAACGCCGCGCCGCTGCCATGCTTGTCCGCGGTGACCGCTCGGACGTGCCGGTTCGCAACAAGGACGGCGAGCTGATCCTCAGTCCGGTTCGGGTATGGAGCACCGACGATATATGGGAGGCCATCGCAATCTACGGCGGTCAGCAGTACCCATCGTTCTCGGACTTCGAAGAAACGAAACGCGTGTATGCACATTCCTCAGGCACGTCGTGCGCAGTTGTCGCTGATGCAATCTATGAGGGCGGCGAGAAGCGCGGGAAGGGCGGCTGTGGTGCTCGACTCGGGTGCCACGTGTGCCAAGTTGCGGAGGACAAATCGCTCGCCAACATGATCGAGTACGACGCGCGCTATGCTTACGCCAAAGGGCTGAACCTGCTGAACCGTTTCATCCGCAATACTCGGTATGACTGGCAGAGGCGGCATTGGGTGGGGCGGACGATCAAAGAGGGTTGGGTCACAATCCAGCCGGATACTTACCATCCTTCAATGATTCGTGCGCTCACGCGCTACATGCTGCAGCTGGACTACGACGAAGAGTTGCGTGCAGCGAGTGCTGGTGAGCAGCCGAAGTTCAGGCTGCTTCCGCTGGATGTCATGATCGCTGTGGACGCAATGCAATCTCTGAACGGCGTGGCCATGCCATTCTCGGTCTGGGCAGACCATCGGGACATCAGGCAACGAGGAGTCCGCTACGATGTGCCAGATGTGCCGGCAGTCAAGCAAAGCCCGATACCTGTTGCGCGGTTCCTGCATGTTGGCAAGGAGTGGGATTCGACGGCTAGCAATGCAACATGGACTGGCCTGCGTGACCCGTATTTTGAGGCTCTCACCGAGAGAAGTGGATGTGCGCCGGAGCTGACGACCCTACGGGACGGAAAGCTTGCGTGGGCCGTGGAGACGGAGCCTACTTTCTCGGTGGACCTCGAGAGTGCCTGCTTGATCGAGGACTTCGAGGTGGACCGATTGCTCCGAATGCATGATCAGGGAGTGATGCCGGGCGGAGTTACCACAGGGTACCTTTGGTACTTGTCCTACGGGTGTCTCTCCCTGTCACACGCGCAGCAGAACGAACACGATGCGATCTGCCGTCGTACCGCACACAAGGATCGTCTCGGTATTACCTGTGAGTACGACATAGACGCACTCATTGGTCGGTCGGTCGGGTTTGCCGATTTACCGCCTGAAGCCCGGGTTGCATGGGGCGGGAAGGCGACAACGGCATCGGCACAAGTCGATCTCTTGTTCAATTAAACACTCCCCGGGGGCGTATCCACGCTGCCCGGGGATTTTTCTTTTCCGGTACGCCGTGGCGAGCATGGTGATCGGGCAGCGGGCCGCCGCAGAGGAGGGTTACGGCAAGGTGGCGTCCCCTTTCTGTTCTCCTGATCTACATCTCTTCTCGCAAGGACTTTCCAACAACCCCCAGGGCGTTCCGTGCCTTTGGGGCGCGGGCGACTGGATATCAGGAGCATATTGTGCTGAATGCAATCTCGAACGAAACGACAGCTGGACTTGAACTGGCGGTTGCACTGGAGCTGTTCTGTGTAACTCTGGACTGGCAGCCTGGCGACGACGAGCAAGGCGACTACTCGGTATCCGTCTGGGCAGTCGACGAGGACGATGCCATTCGTCAGGTGGCAGAAGAAATGGCTGACTCCGGCGAGAAGAGCTTCGAGACCGAGGCAGAACGTGTGGCGTACATCCAGTGCGTCATCGACGGAGCTGGACAGTATGCCGCGGAACATGTCAAGAACAGGTTGCTTAGTGATCTCGACAATCTGCTGACGAACGATCGTCCGGAAGCACTGAAGGCAATCAAGGCCATCTTGGATGGTGCAGATCCAGCTGGCAGCACGACGCCGGCGGCCGACGATGCAAAGCGGAGCGATCCACCTGCGCAGTAGGCACTGCGCATTTCAAAACTCGTCGCATCGACTAGCACTCTAGTAGTGCAACTCAGAACCCCGTTCATCCGAAAGATGAGCGGGGCTTTTGTTTTTGGCCGGTGCTTCTGGTTGTGGACGTGTGTGACTCATTCCCATTGGCAAGGACAAGGGGGCATGCCCCTACCAACCCTACCAATGGAGTAAACAGCATGATCGAATCCGCAAACACCGAAGTGAATGGCTTTTCGTCAACAAAGCTGCCGGTCGACCGTGACCTGATCAAATCGCAGCGCCTTCTCAACATGATTGAGGTTGTGGAAGTCCTCCATGCCCCGGACGGTGAGCGAACGCTCTGGCAGATGCTGGTTGACGCCGGCGCTGACATCGATCGAATCATTTTCCGAGATGTCGACGACCTCCAGGCCGAACGGGCGCCCGCCCTGCAGTTTCGCGTGGATACCTCGAAACTGAAGGGTTTTTTGGTCCTCGAGCATGCCCCTGGTCAGCACGGACTCCGTATTTTGGTCCAGGCTGAGGGAACGATGGTGCTGAAGGTGGTCCATGCGGGGGTTCTCCTGCGCGACCTCGCCACGAAACTCGCTCATCTGATCGACGACGGTACCCGCCGGAACGAGCCCGCTAGCCGCGTGATCGTGAAGGAGTAACCCATGCCCCCGGCGCATCGTGCCCGGGGGTTTCTCTTTTGCCTGAAGCCGGCGTGGCAGGCCGGCTCCTTTCCTAACCTCCTCCTCCTTCGGCGAGCTCGGGCTGCTTCTGCCGGTTATGCCGCGATGTTGATCATCCCGGCATATCAGGCCAGATCCGAGGCCTCAATTCCTCACAAGGAGTAAGAATGTCTACCTCCAGGCAAGTCGATTTTCAGGAGCTTTGTCCCCAGTGTGGCCAGGATTGCTTTGCAACGTTGTATGAGGACAATTTTGGGTACGAGTCCTCGGCGGCGCATTGTCACGGGCGCGGCTACCGAGTCGCGGTCGATATTGGAGATGGTGGTGGCGTAGACGCAAGTGTCCAAACGAACAAACGTGCCGGCATGATTGTCTCTGGCTGCGTAGTGGACGGAGAGTCGTGCCGCACGATGAGGCTGGGGAGCCTGATCGGAGGACGGGTCATGTGTGATCGCGAGATCAGCAGTGGACGTTCCCCTGCCTGGTTCGCCTTTGTCGACGATGCTGGGGTAACGGTCCTTCGTGGCGCTCCTGCCGACGATCCGGCCTTTGCCGATATTGTCCTGGACGCGCGGAAACGGCTCGACGAGCTGGAAGTCGTCGCCGACGAGCAGCTTCAGGACATTCCTGAGCCTGTGGCACTCTAACCAACGACGGCCCGTCCACTCTCGCGAGTGACGGGCCATTTTCTTTTCTGATCGGCCGGCTTGTGTGCACCTGCGCTTCATATCAAGAGGCAAGGAGTAAAGCCTGCACCAGGCTAGAATTTCTCGAACAGGAGATTGATATGGATCACACCTTTGAAACTGGCGCCGAGATCGAGGGTTTCCTACGATCGGAGGGCCTTACGGATGCTTCGACCGGAGGAGGGTACTCGGGCTGGTTCCTCGAGCTCCAAGGGCAATCGGGACCCTGGCAGATCATGATCTCTGACTGGACGACCGATAGCACCAACTTGCAGCCGGGCAAACCCATCGGAATCGCGCTCTACGCACCCGGTGGTGTCGAAACACAAGCCGAGGTGTTGCCCAATGCCGATGGCTTGCGGGATGCGCTGAAGCGGTTCAAGGATGCCGGCGTACAGCAGTTCGGTACCGTCTAAGGCTGAGGAGCTAAACATGGTCATCCGCGCCAAGGCAGGTACAGCGTTTGTCTACGAACTCAATGGCTGCCGCCTAACTGACCATGGTCAACGGAGAGTGGGTCACCGTCAAGGTTGAACCGCTACCGGCATAACCTGATCGCACCGCGATCGCAGCCTCCAGCTCACGACGATGTGTGACTGGAGGCTTTTCTTTTTTTGAGTACCGCTCCGTGTGAAACATCTCCTACCTGTCAGGCCATCGCAAGTGGCCTCTTACCCAGGAGATCGATCATGAGCCATTTTTCCAAAGCAGTAGACCGCCGTTCCCGCCGTGCGATGACGGAATTCTTGTCCTCGCACTTCCGCTACCACACCGCTGGCAGCCACAACCGCAGTACTTCGTATGCCCACTGCATCAAGGTCGACCGGCTTGGCTTGACCCGCGAGCAAACCGACGCCGCGTATGACATGCTGGCGGCGGAGACGTACTGGGATCGCATTGATGATCCCATTCGCGAGTTCACCCACTCCATGCACGGGATGTACACGATCGGGACGAACGGGCGCTCCGGTGGCTATTTGGTCCTCTATCGCAGTGAGTACAAGAGCACGGAGCATCTGTCCTTCTGCCGGTCGTGCGGCCAGCGGAACTTCAGGCGAGTCGCTCCTACCTTGGACGGCGCGGAAGGCATCATCGGCGCTGAAATTCTCCGCAATGGGGGCCTCTGGCACGACGACGTCTACCTCGGTCGATCGGCCATCCAGGCGATCGCGCTCTCGGACACCGAAAAGCTGGCCATGGTTAGCAAGCTCAAACCGCTGTTGAAAGACTGTTCCGCGGACAACCGTTGCGGCGTCTGTTCGGCCACCGGCGATCGCGGGCGCGTGAACTACGAAAAGTCCCCGGTCACGCTTTCGCACTGGCCAATGCGTCCCATCGACCAGGATGCTGATTTCAGTGACATGAGCATGGACGAACTGCGCTCGCGCGTCGACGTCGTCACGGCGTTCGATGCTGCGTGCGATGAGATTCGCGAGAATTTCATCGAGTTGCTGTCTGACTTCGCGCCGGTTGAACGAACCATCATGGTTCCCAAGACCGTCACCGTCCTCGAGCGACGCGCGGCTTAACCGCCCAGCCCACCGGACCAATGTCTGGTGGGCTTTTTCTTTCTGTTCGGTCACGGCCCGGATCTATACCTGCTTGTAGGGCATCACCCCTTACCAGGCATGTGGAGAGTCGGGGCGCCCTGCGGCCCGTTCCTCCAATCCAACCACCGCCCAACCGTCCTCACAGGGCGGCCCCAAGGGCATCACCAAGGATAGATGATGCGAACCGACAAGCAGGTTGTCGAGCAGACGAACGAGTTGGCCAGACAACTCTACGAGTTGCGGGGCTATCACGTACGACAAGGGTATCGCTTTGACAAGGCCACCCATCCTCATGAGGTCGAGGCATGGCGTGGCGCCTGTGCGGCGCAGCGTTTGCTGACCGACACGGACCCCGAGGATGCACTCGCAAACGTGGAGGACTGAATCTACTGGTTTGGCATCGTCCACGGCAGCTATCAAACGCCTGTAGAGACTCGCCCTGTGGCAAGCACTTTCGGCACAATTCCCGAATCGGAGAAAGGCACAGAAATGAAAACAATCGAGACTGGCAAGCATGCGGGCTGCGTGCGTGGTTTTATCCATTCTACGGAGGCCTGGTATCACCGCGGCAAGACATCCGTGCTCGATGAAGTGTTGTTTGGCTTCTATGCCCCGGAAGGCGGCACCACCGGGGAGATGCGTGTGGTGTGGCGAGAGCTTGGTCGCGACATCGTTCCAGAACTCACAGTCTTTGACGACGCATGGGCGGCGCTGGCGGAATTCGGTGACCTTTTGGCATTGATGTCCGCCGCAGACGCCAAGCACGTAACGGGCAAGCAGTTCTGCGAAATGCTCGTGCAATGCCGCTTTGTCGACATGACCGAGCGGGTCGAGGGGGAACGTCCCTGGCTGCAGAAGGCCTGAACCCAAGTCTGATCTAAACCAACCCCGGTTGCTCTCTCGAGCTGCCGGGGTTTTTCTTTTGTGGCCCGCTTTCAGGTACGAGGCCTTGTGGCCAGTCCCGAAAGCCACCAGGACGGGGCGCGATGGTACACATTCGCCCGATGCCACGCGAGGTACTTGCACATATCTGCGTCGGGCTGACGCAACCTGAGCGCCCCCGTTAAGACCGAGATGCCACGGTAGCGACAGTAGTCCCCGTACTCGGACGACATGAGTAGGCAGCCATCGTCATCGAACGACACCAAGCCGCGGCAAAATGCCATGTCGACATGGGTGGCGAGCAGTAAAACGTTGGATAAGTCCATCCGTTCTGCGTCGGTGCAGGCGGACCAAGGCTTGAGGTGGGTTACGCAAAGTAGGGCGGAGTCCCCAAGCCCAGTTAAGTCGCAGCGAGTCACGTGGAGTCGGAGCAGGGCCTTCCTGATCAAATCCAGGCCTACTTGCTGTCTCGCAAGCTGGTCGGCCTCAGACTTGGCGGGAATATGGGCCGTTGCTTGTCGGAACTGGTGCAACAGCGAGGCTTCCGTCTCAATCTCTGCTATGGAGCTCGGAGGAATGGCCACAAGCGAGTTTGAAGCTTCAGCCGGCTCCGCAGCTGGCAACGCCACCATCCGAGGCGGCGACATTAGTATGGCCGCACCTTCCCGATAGAGATCGTCTGGGTTCAGGAGGCCTATGCGGACATCGTGATAGTGGCCCAGGAAACTCAGCGCTTCGTGCGTATTGGCAAACCCAATCCCGAGCCAGTCGGCGCCACGTTGATGGCCCGCATAGCGCTTAGTGACGGCGAGTTGTCGGGTAATCCACGCCGTGATCTTCCGCGGGCGGGTGGCCGTCGACTCGATGCGCTCAGTACAAATGGCGAGCTCCAACTGGTGGCCAGGCAGCGTAGCGGACCAGTAGAGCGAGCACGCCAGCCTCCCATGCCGCACCAAGCCCACGCCGTCGCTCAGGCCACGTTGTGCCGGCGCCAAGAAAGCGATCTCTGCCTTCCTGACGATGTGCTCCCAGCAAGAGGGGACGACGGGAACAGTCATTCAAACCCCCGGTTCGGTCGGGATGTTTCACGAGCCTCCGCGGTGCTCCGGGTCACCGGAGACTCGGCTGTAGCCCCCAGCGCAACACTAGAACTGCCACAGCAACAAGACGACATGGGGGGAAGGGAAAGTAGCCCCATCCTCTTGTTCGGTTAGATGGCCCGCGGCCGAGCGACCGTTCGATTTCTCGCAGGCCGCCGTCAGCGCACGTGTAGGCCAATTTCCACCGCATGGCTACAACCTATAGGCTGCAGATCAATCGACACCGGCCTACGAAAGCGTTGCAGATCCCCATCAATGCCGCGGACAAAACAGCAGATTTTGGCGGGGGAAACGGCAAATATGTGCCGTTATTCGCACCCATATATATAATGTAGCTAACAGTCAAGCGTGAAGCACCCCTCCACACATCCCGCGAGCGCACATGGCCAACAAGGAAATCTTCGAGCCGAAAGCCGTCGACTGGCAGAACAACCCCGAACAAGCCTTTGACGGCTGGCTCTCAACGCTGAAGGGTCGCCGAAAGGATGCACCACAGCTGAAAGTCTCCTCAGTTGAGATCTACAAGCTGCAGTGGGGGAAGTTCCTCTCGTTCCTGGACGAAAGGAAGATCCCGGTCACCGAGACAACGGCGAAGGATGTCTCAGACTTTCTGTCGACGCTCGCGGAGACAAACTCGTCAAGCCAGCGGGAACGATATCGTGCGCTCCTGGAACGGGTATTCAAGCACCTGCTTGGCGCCGATGCAACCACCAACGAGCGGCTCAATCCCGCTAGCTGTTCGTCCCAAGGGATAGAGCCGGGTAGAAAGAATTTATTGAATACATCGCTGCAAATGGGCTTCCTGCGCCGGTCTGAGTACGACGGGCTGGTCTCCCATCTGAACAGCGCACTCAAGCCAGCAAGCGACATCACCGCGCACCGCAAACAGCTACGTGACCGAGCCATGGTGGCGGTGTTTCTCGGGGCAGGCCTGAAGGTTCACCAGGCACTGAGCTTGACTGTTAGCTGCATCGAGACGAAACGTGCCGTACAAATCACCGTTCAGGAAGAGGATTCGAAGTTCTTCCACCAGGTCCGCGTCATGCCGTTCGCCGCGGACCTGCTCAAACGATGGTTGGCGCAGCGACGGAAGTGGGAGCGCGAATGTCTGAAGAAGGGTCGCAAGGTGGGCGATCTGGTTTTTCCGGCGGAGATTGTTGATCCCAACAGGCTGCAGGCCCTCGAGAAAGATTCGCCGGTGGCAAAGCCCAGCACCAGCTCATGGATCGACCTCATCGAAGCAGGGGGCGCTACAGCGAACTCCCGGGGTGGCCGTAATGGCACCGGTGCGCGGTTGGTTGGGCGTGCGATGAACTCGGTAATGGCACTCCGCATCTGTGAGGCGGTCATGCAGGAGTCGGGGGTGTACACGAGTCGGGAGGAGGCGTCTGCCGAGAGCATCAGCCCCCAAATACTCCGGAACAGCTTTGCCGCGGCTCTTTTTGCGTCAGGCGAAACGACGTTGGGCGTGCAGCACCAGCTGGGGTTTGCGGAAGAAATCTCCGCTGCGCGAGTGAAAGCCGCGTGGGATTCCTGGCGCAGCTTTGGCAATGACTAGTGACTCGCCGGCAGGTCGCCGCCCCCCGTCCGGCGATCGCGGCAGCCACGACGCCACGTCATGCGCACGAAATAGGCCAGCCGAGCGGCTCAAAGCCGCGTGGGATAGCTGGCGCAGATTCTCGCCGGCCCGATGCTTCAGGGGTTGACGGCCGCCGGCGCTATCCCCCGTGCCAGTTCGGAGACGAGGGCGGCCATCCTGGAGCAATGCCCGCGCTTTTCTGGCGCAATATCCGCCAGTTCCGACGCCCATCGCTTGTAGCGAATGAATGTAGACGGCTTCAATGCAGCGAGCCTTTCCATCTGACCCGAGTCCGAGACCACGACCGCGCTGACGATGCCATCGCCCAAGAGCGAGGCAATGCCGTAGTCCTCAAGCTCCGCGCTCTCATCGTTGAGCAGCCTGCTTGGGGCTCGTTTGCCTGGAAGGGTAGTTCCCAAGCCGGCCCCAATGATATCTATCGTCAGGCCCGCAGCGTTCAACGCACTGAATCTCCCGGCGTGGCCGACCAACTCCTCAAACGTCTCATCGACCTCCCGCAGAGCATCAATCAGAGCCTTTGGTGTCAACGCGCCGGCAGCTAACAGTTGCACCCGCTTACCAAAGAGCCGGTGCCGGGATGCGTCCGTGATGATGGCACCGGCGGCCGATGCGTAGACCAGACAGGCATAGTTTCCGATTGCTACCAATCGGTCCCCGAGCTCCATCTGCCGGAGAGCCCGCAGAAAGGAAACCAGCGTTGAAGGCGCATGCTGGCCTGCGAACAGCGTCTTGTTGATGCCCTCCACCGATAGCATGCTCGTGCGCAAATCGGCAAAGCGCTGCGCCGTTTGCTTTTGCCCGCGCCAGGCATAGAAACCGTCCGCATAATCTGAGAACGCCTTGGAGGCAAGGCTGTAGTTGGCGAACTCCTGCGCTGTCATTGTCCGAATGTGGAAGTCGGCCACCGCCTCGGCATAGACGATCTGCCGCATCCTCGGTGTCTCGCGCTCCGATGCTCGCAATGGCTCGGATTCAGGATGGCGGGTGGTCGCTGGCCTGGCCTGTTCCTGGTCCGTTGACGGCTCAGGCTCCAACCCAGCAAATCGCCGCAGGTGAAGGCGCTGCTTGTCCGACAACGTGCCCTTGGGGATATCAATACTGACGTGAAGGACCAGGTCCCCGGACCCATCCCCGCTCCTCAGCCCTTGCCCAGCAAGCCTGAGGTACTTCCCGGCGCGTGTCCCGGCGGGAATCTTGATTTGGAGATCGCTGCCCAAGACTTCGAATGTTCGGGTGGCACCAAGCATTGCGTCGATGCAATCGATTCGGATCTCCGTGTAGACATTCAGTCCCCGAACGTGGCCAAGCTTGTGCTTCTTGACTTGAATGATGCAGTAGAGGTCTCCTGGGGCGCCGCCGTTGAAGCCTGGGCCGCCTTTCCCAAGTAGCCGGAGGTTGCAACCATTGTGCGTCCTTGCCGGCACCGTCACTTCGAATAGATGATCCCTCGATAGGTAGCCGCGTCCTGTACACCAAGGGCAGCGCGTCCTGGCCCTAGCTCGGCCCCTACCACTACACGCGTAGCAGCCAATACCGCCGCATTCAGGACACTCCGTCGTGTATGCGTGGAAAAGGAAGCCAGTCCCGTCGCAAAGCGGGCAGTCGTCATCGGCGAGCCAGCCGACTCTCACGTACCCACCACGAAGCACTGTCTGCACATCGGTAGTGGCCTTCACGAACAAGTCGCGGCCGTGCTCCGGGGGCTTTGGCGGGGGGTTGCGCCGCGAGGATTGGCGTTGATGCCGGCTCGGTCCAGAATCGAAATCGTCATCGCCGTCGGCTTCGTCGTCTGCCGCGAAGCCGCCGAACCCTGTGCGCGCATCGTAGGCCTGCTTGCGCGCGTCATCGGACAGAACGGCGTAGGCGCGATTGATGTCCTTGAGCCGCTCTTCGGCCAATTTCCGCTCGGCTTCCGGGGCCTTGGACAGTCGATCCGGATGCCACTTCTGGGCAAGGCGCCGGTACGCGGTGCGTATAGTTGCCGCATCAGCGTCAGGGCTGACTCCCAGCGTCTGATAGTGGTTCTCCGACATCCCAGGAACGTGTGTCTTGTGGGCCAAAGCGGAAGCGTGGCACAAGCGCGCAATATTGCATAGGGTGTCTCAGATTGCGCCATGGCGTGGTCCTGGCCGGCGGCAATCGCAAGCCCCAAAGAAAAAAGGCCATCGGGAGAACCCGAATGGCCTTTTCACATCATCGGCGGACGTGCCGATCGGCCATCGAGTGGCGATAGAGCACGACTACCAGCAGCAGAAGCGCCGCGTTTCGATTCAAGGTGTCAAGGAGGACATTCATTCCCGAAGCTTCCGCCATCTCCGCACGCATCCGAGGATGAATGCAGAGGAGGGCGATCATGACAAATGACCCCGGCATCGCAAGGAATGCCGCGAAGGCTAGCTTTTTCATCGTGACTGACTCCGTTATCTGTTACCTCGGAGATGCGGTACACGACCTTGTATCTCGATTGCAGGTGGGTGATCTGCATAGCCAAGCATCACGCAAACGCTCCCCACCTCAAGGAGATACAGATGAATGAAGCCCTTCCCACCAAGCACGAACTTCGCCGTCAGATGCATGAAGCGCTGGGCAGTTGGCTGTATGCCCGTCGCGCGACGAGTAAAACTAAGCAGGAGCGAGCCGAACACGTCCTCGACTACCGTCGCCGGCGGAATCAGCTTGCGGCAGGGATGTACCGCGAGGAAGTCAATGCACGCGGGAATACCGTCCATCGCGATCTGGATGCGGATCTGGCGCTCGGGTTTGTTAGCCGGGATCGATACGTGTATGACAGCAAGCTCTGCGGCGCCGGCTGGCAACAGTACGACACCGACCAGGATGCCCCTTACTTCGGGTGTTGGGTCAACCTCGAAAAGCGTTGGACCATGTGCTACGCCGAAGGCGACCGGATTCTGGTGAAATGCCCCAGCGAGGAATCGCTGAAGGCCGAGCTCGCCGACATGGATCGGTTCTATGGCCGGGCTCCTGCCGCGTTCACCTTGTTTGCCTCCGGTGGGCAGGCAACCCAGCTCGTATGCGAACGACCATCGGTCACACCCTGATCCGTCAAGCCTCTACGCCCCCGTGTTATTCACGGGGGTTTTGTTTTTCTGCGCGGCCATTAGCTGACGCTGTGAGCCATACCCGATCACAGACCAACGCAAAGGAGGCTTTCGTGATCACCTGGCCTGACCTCAGGATTCCCCCCATCAACCTCTGGAATGCCCCCAGGGTGCAGCTCCCCAGCACCGTTCCCACACATAGGGCGCAACCGACCAACGGGCACCGAGGGCAGTTTCGCCCCGTCACTGCGGAGATCCAACAGCTGCTCAAAGCCCGATGACCTGCCATATCAATGAACTGCACCACCGACGCCCTGGCTAGCAAGACAGCCGGGGCGTTTCCTTTTCCATCCACCCCATAGCCCCGTCACCAGCTGCCGCCTTCTGCCCTATGCGCACTGCGCATTGCGCATTGCGCATAGCGTGCGCTGGCCGTGGATACCCGACCCGCCTCCGCGTCCTGCCCGACCTCCCACCGCTCACCAGGTTACAGCCACCTGGTGGTCATCACCTGGCGTACGGCCATCGCAAGTGGCTCCTTTCAACCTCAGGAGATGACACATGAGCAAGCAATTGGAAACAATGGAGATTCGGACTCTCGGCGAGAGGCGCGGCAACCCACGCCTCTGGATCGATGGGGACCAAGCCATGAGGGGAGGTTTTGCCCCGGGCGTGGAGTTCAACCCCAAGGTCGACAAGGAACGGTGCATGCTCACACTCGAAGTCGTTACGAGCGGCGGCGAGCGTGTGGTTTCCAAGAAGATCGTCCGCGATCGTGAGATCCCGGTAATCGACATCAACAACAGCGACCTTCTCGGGATGTTCGTGAAGCTGGGTTTGACGGCAGTTCGCATCGTCGTCAAGTACCATCGAATCTTCATCCTACCCATCGCCTCGGAGCTCCGTGCCATGGAGCGCCTGGAGCGCCTGAAGGCAAAGCTCGATGCAGGTGAGCCGTTGCTGATCGGCTCGTTCTCCGCTGGCATTGGCATCCTGGATCGTGCTGCGCACGAGGGGCTGCAAGCGGCGGGCGTCGCATCCAGGCTTGCAGTTGCCAACGAGATCCGAGCGGATTGCATGGCGCATGCCGTCGAGCGCAACCCTGTCTACGATGCCAAGACGATTTTGCTCACGGCACCGATGCAGGAGGTGGTGTTCGATTCGTGGCTAATGTCCCAGCTTCCGAAGCTGGACGGCATCGTCATTGGAATTCCGTGCAGCGGAGCATCCAGCGCAGGGCGAAGTAAGCTCAAGCTGACGCATCCCGAAGACCATCCTGACGTCGGCCATCTGGTCGTTCCGTTCCTCGCGGCCGTGGCTCAGACGTCGCCGGCGTTCGTGGTAATCGAGTGCGTGCCAAACTGGCTGAAAACGGCCTCCGCTTCAATCTCGCGATCGATGCTGAGGGACCTGGGCTACGTTGTTCACGAGACGGTGCTCAATGCCGCGGACTTCAACATGATCGAGCATCGGCAGCGGATGGCAATGGTCGCGGTCACCAACCCACTGTCATTCGACTTTGACATGGTGGAGGTGCCTGTTCCCCAAGAGCATTGCTTCGCTGAAATCATGGACGAGGTACCGCTTGACGACAAATCGTGGAGCCGCCTCGATTATTTGAAGGATAAAATGATTCGCGATGAGGCCGCGGGCAAGGGCTTTAGGATGTGTGTGGTCGATGGCACTGCAACCAAGCTACCAACCCTGAACAAGACGTTGGCAAAACGCCAGAGCACCGGCACGTTCATTCAGCATCCGGTTGATCCCGACCTGTTGCGTATCCCTACGGTGGCCGAACATGGCCGCGCGAAGGGTATCTGGACGGAAATGGTTGAAGGAACCACGCAGACGTTTGGACACGAAGTTTGTGGCCAGGCTATCAGTGTGCCGCCGTGGATTGCTGTCTTCAAAGCGATCGGCAAGACGCTCATCTCCTTCAAGGAGAGCGCAACCCTGACGTTCTCATCCTTTGTCAGGCCCGAGCTGAAAGCTGCTTAACCCCACACGCCACCGACTACAAATCGGTGGCGTTTTTCTTTTGGTGGGTTGGATCTCAACGCGGCCCGCCGAGCCCCGCGTAGGTTTGGCGCCAGAAGGACGCCGCAGCGACGATTGAACGTTGATAGCTCGCTTCCGCAACCAGCGCCGCTGCGCGATCGGGGGCTTCATGCCGTGCATGGGTAGCATCCGCATCCATTGCTGCGGCAGACACAGTGCGAGCGGCACATTCGTCCTCTGCGAGGTGCTCGACGAGCTCCCAAACCAGCGAGCCATGTCGCGGTCTGCCGGTGCCAATGATTCTGCCCTGCGCATCCACGAGTTCAACCCAGTCGATCGCCCCTGCAGTCTCGTCCTCGTCAAGCGTTGCGGCGAGATGCTCCGCCCACAGAAACTCGACCCGCTCGGCCGTCAGGACTCGCCGCGCTGACTCCAATGTCGCACCCGGAACACTGATCAAGGCCCTTGCCTTGCGCGAAAGGTTGGCCGCGCTCGAGTGCTGCCCAAATGTGGCGACATCGACGAAACCATGAACTCGAATCCACCGGCCCACGGCTTTCAGCCTGGCCTCAAGTTGGGCAAGTGCATTCTGTGCGGACACATCGTCGCGCCCCAGCGTCGCCTTGCCGCGAACCAGAGCCGACAGAAGGTGATACTCAACCCTCTCTCTAAACGCCGCATAGAGCAATTCCGTACGCCCTTCAGTCACGTGCTGTCCCTCAAATCCGTAGCCAGTGAATGCAGTTCTCCCGGCGGGGGGCCAGGGTGAAGCTGCTCTATCCAAGATGATGCCTTGTGGAGGGCAGGGGACGCTCCGGCGAGCAAAAGGAGATTTCACGCCAATTCAGCCGCGCCGGCCAGATTTGCATCCACCAAGCGCCATGCCGATGTGGCTCATTCGCCACACCCGCGCCCTCCACGACGTCAAATTATACAGAAGACGCCAATTCAATACATAACGTGTATAGTTACGTGTGATGAATCTTCATTGATCGCAGGACGCGGGCAACCGAAGATCCGATCGTATTTGGATACCCCTTCCGACAACTGAACCTGAGGGAACACGAATGAAAAAGATTGCTGCTGCTCTGGCCTTTGCCGCCATGTCCATCGCTGCCCATGCTTCGCCTGAGACCGACAGCGTGATGGCGACACTGAAGATCAAGTATCCCAACACGAACTTCACCAGCGTCGAGGCCACCCCGATTCCGGGGATCTACGAGCTCACCATGGGCAAGAACATCGCGTACACCGACAAGGAAGGGCACTACTTCCTCTTCGGCAGCATGTACGACATGGAAAAGCGCCAGGATCTCACCGCCTCGAAACGCGAAGCCGCCAACAAGATCGACGTCAGCAAGCTGCCCATTCAGGACGCGATCGTGCGCGTGAAAGGCAAGGGCACGCGCAAGCTCTACCTCTTCTCTGACCCCGACTGCCCGTATTGCAAGCAGCTCGAAGCGCAAGCGTTCCCACAGCTGGATGACGTGACCATCTATACGTTCATGTTCCCG
Organism: Cupriavidus sp. 2SB; assembly: GCF_005503625.1. Taxonomy (GTDB): domain Bacteria; phylum Pseudomonadota; class Gammaproteobacteria; order Burkholderiales; family Burkholderiaceae; genus Cupriavidus. The sequence continues at coordinate 81,168 of NZ_SCMX01000007.1, forward strand.
CTCGACTCACTGCACCCGCAGGCGAGTGCCAAGTCGGAGTCGATCTGGTGCCTGCCGGCCGCACAACGCGCTGCTGCGTGGGACAAGCTCGTCACCCAGAACGTCCCGGCGCCGGCGGCGAAGTGCGACAACCCGATCAAGCGTATTGCTGCACTGGGCGACGGCCTCGGCGTGCGGGGCACCCCGACCCTGTTCAGCGCCGATGGCCGCATCTTGCCGGGCGCCGCTGACGCTGCGCGAATCGACGCGTGGCTCAATGGTGCGAAGTAATCAGGTGTCTCCCAACCACTCGCCTTCACGGTGAGTGGCGCATCGAAAGCCGCGGCCAAGGTCGCGGTTTTGTGCTATCTACTTCGTTGATCGGAGCCCATATGAAGGTAAGCCGCCGCACTACAGCGCTCTTCCTTGGCTTGGCACTCTCTACCATCGCCTGCGCGTCGTTTGCCGAGTCTCTCGGCCGATACGGCAATACCTGGGACATCCAGGAGCAGGACGCTGTCGACATGATCAAAGGTCGGTTGACCAACATGGAGAAGCAGGGCCAGCTGAAGAAGTTCTGGGAAGACTACAGGAACAAGCAGCTCTCCAACCTGGAAAATCCCCCTCCAGTTCCGGGTATATCGACCGCAACCGGTCCAAAGGTGTGGACGTTCGATCCTACCTATACCTACCCTGACAACGTGAAGGATCACCTGGGCAATGTTCTCGTTCCCGCGGGGACCAAACTCAATCCGCTCGATTTCACTGCTCTGTCGAAGGCCATCGTGTTCATCGACGGCCGCGACCCGAAGCAAGTCCAGTACGCCAAGAAGCGCATCGACGAGAATCCCCGCGACAAGGTCGTTCTCGTCGCGGGCTCTTTCCTGAAACTAGATCGCGAATGGAAGCGACCGGTCTACTTTGACCAGCAGGGCATTTTGACTCAGCACTTTGGCATCAAGCGGGTCCCGGCAGTGCTTTCCCAGAAGGGGAAAATGCTGCAGGTCGAGGAGTTCGCGCCATGAAGAAACTCATCTCAGCGGCCCTCCTGCTCGCCGGTGCACTCTTCGGTTCTGGCACTGCGAACGCCGACGCGCTTTGCACGGGCAAGTTTCCCAACCTGATCTCCGACGTGTGCTGGTCATGCATGATGCCGATCAAGTTGTTCGGCACCGCGACTCTTCTCGGGGGCGGCCAGGACGACTTCGATTCTGGCCCCGTGAACCCGATCTGCTTTTGCCAGAACCCGCCGAAAGTCGGCATCCCGACGTCATTCTGGGAGTTCGACATGATGACGGATGTGACTGCCGTTCCAGGCTGCTTCCCGCTGCTCGGTGGGGTGAGGGTGAACACTGGCGTGAATGCCGATGCCTTCGGCCAGATCTCTGATGACCAGTCGGGGGAGATCGGGTCTACCCGGACGTCGTTCATGCAGGTGAACCTCTACATCAATCCGGCACTGTACGTCATGGGCGCGATTCTGGACGATTCCTGTCTGGACCAGCGGGGCATTGACATCCCTTGGGTGTCCTTCGCCGACCCGACGCACAACGATGATGAGCTCGCCGGCATCATCGCGCCTTACGCGTTCCCGTTCGGAGGGATGGTTGCCATCGGCGCAATGTCAGCCGATGCAGTGGCGGCTACTGCAGGCTTTCCGATCCCAGAGATCTTCTGGGCCGCGGGCGCCTACGGGCACATGTATCCCCTGACAGGGAATAATGAGGCTCACCTGAGCATGGAGCAGACTGCGCGGCTCCAGACGACGCGCGTTCTGGCCAAACTCCATGCCGCCGGAACGCAGTGGTCAGCGTTCGGCAGCGATGCCATGTGCGGCTACTACCCGCAGATCATCATGGATAAGCGGCAGTACAAGTTCACGCGCCTGTACCCAATTCCGCAGACCGTCAAGATCGCCGGCAAATGCTGCGACCCGATCGGGCGATCGCCCATTCTTACCCAAACAAACACTGAATTGCCCATGCCGGGCTGGAGGGACTTTGGCTATGCGATATTCCGCAAACGTGATTGCTGCAGCGGCGCTTCTCCTGGCTAATGGCTGGGCTGGCACGGCCATCGCTCAGTCGCTCTCGCTACCACCCGAAGCCGAGATCCAGACAGAAATGGCCAAGCACCGAGAAGAGGCGGCAGCAGTCCTTGGACAGAACATCAAGCCGGTGAAGCCGGGTACGTTCAAGGTCGAGGTCCCCACGATTAAGGCGCCGCCGCCAGTGCGAACGCAGAGTCTGGACGACATCATGCAGCAGTATGCAGAGGCCAAGAAGGGTGGCCCGGCGCCGGCAAAGCAGGGGGCGAACGACCTCATCATCTTTGTCTCGTTCTCGATGCCAAAGCCCGTCCTTACTGAGCTGGCTCGACAGGCCAAGGAGACGGGCGCCGTTATGGTGGTCCGCGGTTTCAAGGACGGGTCGCTCAAAGCAACCAAGCTCGCCGCGCTCGAAGTCAACCGAGCGGGCGCCCCATGGGAGATCCATCCGGACCTCTTCAAGGCGTTCAAGGTAACCGCAGTGCCGACGTTTGTGGTTGCGAGTGCGGAGGCCGAATCCGTGCTTGACGACGGCTGCTCGCCGGAGACAGCCTACTCGGCGGTGGCCGGCAACATGTCCGTCGAGCTAGCCCTGGACACGATCCGCCGGCGGGCGCAGCCAACGATCGCAAAGCTCGCTGAGAACCGCCTCGCGGCCATCCGAGCCAAGAATCAGCCCGGCACATTGCGATGAACGGGCCTTGCTGGCGGGACGGCACCGGTCCGACCGCCAGCGGGGCTTGAGCCCAGGACATCAGCCTCCAAACCCGGTTCTTGTGGTTACCAAGGAGAAAATTATGCAGAAAATGCTTGGCATGGCCGTGGCCATGTCGACCCTATCCCTCTCCGCGATCGCCGGCGGTACTACGACGGTGAAATCGACTTTCCCGAACGTTGTACCTGTCGAGCAGGTTCGCCCGGCGGTCGAGCGCATCAATGGCGCCGACGGGGTCAAACCCGGCGACACACGTACCGCCGCACCAGGTGCAAAGCTCATGGAGTTCACGGTCTCGACCAAGACGACCACGCCGCTCCTGGAGGTTGTCCGAGAGGTGAAGCTCGAGGCCGGCGACGCTTCCCTGTCCCTCAAGGCTGGCGCCCGCGTTGCGCCGGCGGCAAAGATCGTCGACAAGGAGGGGAGGACCTTCTATCTGGTCAAGGCCGCCCCTGAGAGCAGCTCGCTCTTCGCCCGGAATCGCTACTTCGCCATTACGGACACCGGCGCAGTACTCGAGAACGCACTGAAGGCGACGGGAGATACCTACGAGATGCAGGAACCTGTCTCGATCACCCCGGGCGACATGGTGATCACCAAGTCTCGGACCAGCGGGCCAGCACTCTGCGGCATCTCAACCGTATTCCTTGGCGCCAACGACGGCGTGGCGAAGTACCGCGTCCTTCGGACCGATGCTTCCGGCCGAATCCGCGGCTCGCGCGACTTGGCATACATGAATGATCTGCGGCTGATTTCGATGGCCGGCACCCATCTCGCGATCGACAAGGTCGAGCCGAACTCGGTAAGTGTCCGTATCGTTGGCTCCATGCCGGCGGCCTGCAGTACCGCGATCTAGTTCCGACGACCACCACTCGAGCGCACCTGGAGGGCGAAAGTAAAAAGGCGGCACCGGTATCCGGGCCGCCTTTATTTCTATGTTCCACGCGACTCAGCAGCTCGCGCGGCCAGGCGTGTGAACACCTCGGCCATTTGATTGAGCACGCGCTGATCGCTGGGAATCTGCATGAGGCATCGTGCAGGCACCCCGCGCGACGTCAAAGGCTGCATTTCAATGTAGCCGTCGAGGTCCCGGATCAGAAGGCCGCTTGTTTTGACCTCTCCATTACGACCCAGGCACAATTCCAGCGACTCAAACTTCACCTCTTGCTCTTGAACTTGCATGACGATACTCCGGACATTGGTTGAGTGTGCATTTGCATTGCCCTTTGGTATGGCACGCAATGACGCGTAAGAAAAAGGGTCCGCATCGATAGACGCGGACCCTTTCTGTGCAGTTGATTCCGATACTAGTGGCCGTCGTGGCTATTCACGGACAGCGCCGGAAGGGCGGCGGTGTCAAACACCCCGGCCTCCTCGCGGCTTTGCTCCAGTCGCTCGCGCGTGGCCTTCCATTCCTGGTCGGTCATGCGTTGACGGTGCTTGGTCCGAACTTCACCATTGAGAACATGACGGAAACGGACGATGAAGTATCCGGGCGTGACGCTCGGCGTTCCTTCATACTCATAGATGTTGAAGCCCTTGGGGTCTTTCCCTGTGGTCGACACGGTCTGAGAACGAAAGAGACGGTTCACAAACGCCAGTGCGGCGAGTTTGAGGATATGCAGGATTGCCATGTTTGATCTCCTAGTGGATGTCGGACCCTTGCGATGACCTGACATAGGGGAGATGGAGATCATGAGAGCGGAAGAGCTCCTGCTGCGATGGTGGGTCCCACCGTTGCGCGACGGGCTCCCCAAGGCAATTCCACAGACGAACGTTGCCGTTTGCAGCAAACTGGACTTCAGCCGGTATCACGGCCAGAATCCGCGCATCCGATGAGCCCTCCATCTCGCGCATGGCCAGCGTCTCGGTGGCATGGAAGTTGATCAGACCCCAGTCCTGTACTTCGAAACGCCGTCCTGCCAGAGCAAAACCGACCTCCATTCGGCGTCCAATACCCTTCAACTCGGTCTCAAAGGCTTTCCGAGCTTGCTGTTGATGATTCATGTCAGATCTCCATTCTGGGTTGATTTGCGATCGGATATGCGTCACAGCAAGTAGTAGGGCCTTCACGGACGCGTGCTGCCGGCAAAAGAAAAGCCCGCGATGCGGGCTGAGAAGAGTCGGCGGGAGGAGGAGGGCGGCTTAGATGAACGTGCTATCTCCCTGGTTGCCATCGTCTGCATACCCCTGCTCTTGGGGGGGCGGACCGTCATCGTGTCCGTCCGCGCCCCCTTGCCGGCCGCCCAGCATTTGCATTTGGTCCGCAATGATCTCGGTGCTGTACTTGTCCTGGCCAGACTGATCCTGCCACTTCCGCGTGCGGATGCGGCCTTCGATGTAGACCGACGAACCCTTCCGCAGGTACTGACCTGCAATTTCAGCCAGCTTCCCGAAAAAGGCGACACGGTGCCATTCGGTGGCTTCCTTGAACTCGCCAGACTGCTTGTCCTTGTAGCGGTCGGTCGTCGCCAGCCGGATATTGGTCACGGCATCGCCGCTGGGCATGTAGCGGGTTTCCGGGTCCGCACCGAGGTTCCCGACCAGAATCACCTTGTTTACCGATGCCATCAAACGCTTCCTTTCAATACCCCCAGTCGGAGGCTCAACGACGAATTGAGTGATGGTGCATTCCTGACTTCCCACCACCCGCTATGACCAGCAGCTCGCTCATGCGCTGCCACCGATGTCCGGCCTCTGGTGCCCCCGGCATTGCTGCCCGCCGCGGTCACTCTGCAACGTACTCCGCTTCGCCTCCCAGGCTCTCTATCAGGTCCGGGAGAAAACGTGACAGCTCACCTGTCATGATGGCAAAAGAGGACTGGAACACGGCCTCAGCGTCCTCCCCATCGAGATTGACCTCTCCCATCACGGCGTCGAGGAACGCAATCCGCTTAACCTGGCACTTATCTGTGAGGATGAAGCTAACGCGGTCAGTCCACGTCATCGCCAGCTTGGTGGGACGCTTTCCCTCGAGGATGTGCTGCCGGATCTCGTCTCGCTCCAATGAAAGGCGCGTGTACTTGACCGTTGGCTTCTCTGCGTCTGTGCCCTTCAGCTCGCACTCGCGATCGACCGTGAAGTTGTACGGTGCTTCGTTCGAGGTTAGCCAGTCGGACATCGCCTGGGCCGGCGAGAGATTCGTTTGGGCCAGCGCGATCGGGATCGTTTCAGCCGTTCGAATCAGATCGCTAACCACGTCGTCGGCCTTGGACGGAGTCGAGGTATCCATCGCGACCCATCCATCGGCGGCATTGATCCACACCTGAATCGTCGCCTGCTTTGGGAAAGCCCGTGGCAATAGCTCCGTGAGGGCCTGCTCTTTAATCTCCTTGAGCACCTTGCGGCCCGGCTTATAGCCGTTTCGCTCCTCATACTCACGTGCCCGTTGCTCGACCAACTTCCGGATGGCCTCCCCGGGCACCGATTTCGTCTCAATGCGGAGGGCAACCAACCACTGCTTCCCATGGGCATGAACAAGCGGGCCATTGTCCCGCGGGCTGACCCAACCAGATGACTTCATATCCTGGCTGCCGCATGGATGAAATGGCCGCTTCTTCAGCAAGGCTTCGAGGCCGTCTGATGTCATGGGCCAATCCTTGGTCAGGCGGTAAAGGTGCAGGTTTGAGAACAAGGACTCTCCTCTGAATGGTGACTCTGCAGCTGTGTTGATGCGGCCCGCCGGCGGGGAACAGCCGGTGCCGGCGAGACGTCAGCTCAGATGGGCGATTGGCCAGGCGGCGAGCCGGGAAGGGCCAGGATGGCGGGGGGCAAGCGCCCGAGCTCGGCCGCGGTCAATTGGTCCACGGACAGACCGAGGCGCAGTGCCGCGGCAGCGGCAGACTCCTTGTGCGCAAACCGCATTTGGCGGTGCGACCTACCGATCGCAATCCAGCGGCATTGCTCGTCTGTTATCGTGCCTACTCCGTCACATTGCGGGCAGGGAGCCGTTCTTGTCAGACGGAGCCTTCCTGTAGAGTCCGTAACGAAACCACTCACCCGTTTCTTGCCCTCACACGAGGGACAGGAATGATGTATGTCCATAGGCTCGGTCCCTGGTCAATTTGGCGCTCGGCGTTCGTAATTGCATTGTCACGCCATATCACGTATGCATACCGTCATTGTATCGCAATGACTCAAGGCACAGACGTGCAATGTTGTCTGATAGCCTCAGTGTCCATAAAAAAGGCAAGGCCCCTCGACATCTCACTGTCGAGGGGCCTTGCCCACTTCACGGTTCGAGAGCGTCCTCTCGATGTCGCACCGTTGGCGTTTCAGTTCAACCTGTTACCCCGTCCGGAACGCACCTGACACCGGGGTATGAAACGCTTAGCCTGATAAAGCCGTCAGATCACCCTCGAGAGGGTAGCGTAGGCCTGATCATTCATGACGTTCACCATGTCGACGGCAGCGCATTCGTCCACCGCAAGTACTCGGACTGTCTCAACCAGATCGAGTCCGCGATCGACGACGACGTGATGCGGCACCTCCTCTAGCTCCAAGGAGCCTCTCTCTCGCGTGGCAACCGCCTGTACCGCGCATCGATAGTCCATATTCTCGACCTCCATTAGCAGTTTCTTGACCAAACCCCACAAAGAGGGCTTCTGTACCACGTAACCATAAGTCTATCGGCCATCACCGGACAAGGGAAACTACCCCGGGGTAGCGACGACCCAAACGGCCCCACTTATGGACCTGCGTGATTCATCTCCTGGCATCAAGGAATTTCATCAGGAGCATCCAGATGGCTAACAGCAATCCAAAGGACTGGAAAGTCGATTTCTCCAAGGTGCGCAAAGCTTTCCCTCTCGATTGGGTCTTCGAGCGCATGCTTGGTGCAATCCCCAAGCCCATGAGCGGCACGATCCGTTACTCGATCTGCCCGAATCCGGAATGCGGTGCGTCTTCCGAGGGTTCGGTGAAGGTGAGTGTGAAGGACGACACTTGGAAGTGCTTCGCGTGCAACAAGCACGGTGACGTGATTGAAGCTGCTTCTCTGTACTTGGGTAAGTCTCCCGTCGAGACTGCGCTGGAGCTCAGCGGTGCTGACACGGACGCTATCCGTTCGTACACGCCCCCAAAGCCGAAGCCAGCGATCGAGAGGGATGACTCGGCTCTTGAAGAAGTCTTCTCCAAGCTTGTTGCTGCGCTGCCCGAACCGTCTCGCGATGGTATCGAGTACCTTGCCGGTCGAGGAATCTCGCCGGAGATCACTCGAACCGCCTGTCGAAAGGGCATCCTTCTGACGCTTCCGTCAAACCCAAAGGAAGCAAAGGAGTTTCTACTTCACCACATTGGGCAGGACCTCATGACGAGAGCCGGCTTGTGGAAGGAAGGATCAAAAGCGCCTGCAGCAGCTTTCCGTCCTCTGGTTCTGGTGTCGAACAACCGGAGGGCTGCGGAGTTTCGCTACTTGCGTGCGACGCGATCCGACGAGGTCAAATCGCTACGCTACGGAACGATTGCTCCGTGGGGATGGCTTGGTGAATCGAAGCAACGCATTTTGATCACCGAGGGCTGCATCGACTTGCTGTCTGCTGTCGCACTGGGCACGAAGCGAAGCATAATGGGACTGCCAGGTTGCGAAAACTGGCGCCCAGAATGGTTCGAAACGTTCCGCGGAGCAGACGTTTTGGCTGCATTTGACGATGATGATGCAGGGCGAACCGCGTTGGAGAAAATTCGACCTGTCCTGGAGGCTGCAGTTGGCGGACCGATCGGTACGTACACGCTGCCACCTGGCGCGAAGGATCTCAACGAGGAGCTCAAGCTCAAACTCGGTCTAAAAATGTAGTCACCCAAGCCCGGCTTCCCCGCCGGGCTTTTTCTTTTTGTACCCCACCTGTAGCGGGATCGCTACGCCAGTCTTCCACATACGCGTTAAAATAGCGTCCAGCTTTACCAACGGGCGTGAAGGCTTGACGGCCATCAAGAGCGCCCAGCAATGGAGTGCATTCCCTTGGACAGACGGCGATTTCTTACCTGCACTGCCGGCGCGTTGATCGCCACGTGCACCGACCCATTATTTGCACGGACAGACCCGCATTTCTGGGAGCGCCCAAGGCGCCTTTGGATCAAGACGGAGGTTCGTAAGGGAGTCATCGAGGAGATCAGCGAGACATACTGGGCCAACGACCGCGTGGTGTGGCCAGGCTACCTCGCTATCTGCCGCCTGATGCGCGATGTACGTGCCGATGCCGCAGTTCAGATGAGTACCACCCTGCTGGATATTCTCTATGGAATGCAAGGCTGGACGGAAATGAACGGACGTCGGAAGGTAATCGCATTGACCTCGGGCTACCGCACTAAACCAACCAATGAAGCCGTCGGCGGGAAGGGTGACTCCAGGCACATGAAGGGGGCCGCTGCGGATATCTTTATCCCCGGCGTCTCCGTTGCTGACATGGGCAAGCTCGCTCAGCACTTGCGGGGGGGCGGAGTTGGCTTCTACCCGTCAAAAGGCGTCGTCCACGTCGATGACGGCGATCTGCGCTCGTGGCGCTCATGATCCGCGCATAACACGCATAACTACTCTTGAAGTATCGTTTCGATTCATTTAGTATTACACCCATTGCTTGGCCTGACGGCCTAGTGAGACGTGCAGTAGCAGTTTGGGGATCGTGACTATTCCCTCCAATGGCCTCTCTACCTGACCCCTGAGTAGGCTTTTCTCCCGACCAGCTCCCCTCCCGAGAGCTGGTTTTTTTTTGATGTCCCGGCGCAAAAAAGAACAACGGCCGCCAAGGGCGGCCGGCTTATGTTGAGTCTAGCCCGGAGCTAGTACAGCTTCGACCAGGAGATCTGATTGGCCAGCGGCCGGTACGGCGTAGCCGATAGATCGATCGCCCTCAACGTAGGATTCCGGCCAGTGAGATACCAGTTGTCGTTCTGTTGCGACATCAAATACCTTTCGGCCATCTGCTGCAGCGCCCGGCGATATCGGTCCACGTTCTCGCCACCGGACGCCTCTTCCAGAAGAGCGGCCGACCGGATTCCCGGCTGCAACCACGCAGCCCGCGCCAACATGTAGCCTTCGTCTCCTGCGACAATGTAGATCTCCCCCTCGACGGCATCAGGCACTGGATCGATCATGAAGGGGAACTCCACGGGCAGGACCAGCCAGCGACGCCAGAACTCATAGTGAATTCGCAGTCGAAGGACATCCTTGCGCGTCCCCAGCGTTTCGCAGCACCGCTCAAAGTTCACTTCGCCCAACGTGCGCCCGAACAGCCACTGTGCCGCCTTCACCAGTTGATCTGGCTTGGTCCGTTTGTCGAACAACGCCTCAACGTTCGCCTTGACGATCCGGTAGCAGAGACGTTCCACGCCCTCCTCGAAGTCCTCCTCTGTCAGGTTTCTCAGGTAATCTTCTTTCCGCCGTTTTTGGGTCGTTCCAGCGTTGGGAATATTACTGAGTGCGGCGAGAGCAAGTTCTTCGCTAAAAGGACGTGCGAGTCCAGTAGCTTCTTCATCCCCCACAGGAGCCATTTCGCCGTCGCCGTCAGAATCGCTAAGATCGAAGGCGTCAAGATCTTTGAAAAGATTGGAACAATCAAAGCTCTCAAGCCAGCGATGCACATCGCGAGGGTCAGACAGATCCCCGCGATCACCAGAAACACCATCCAATCCGACGTGATCATAGCCATGCTCCCAGTTTAGGTTTTCACTCATATCTTGCTCCGTACGTTGTGTTCCAGCCTTCCCGCCCAGTCGTGAGCGAGCGGGAGGGCCTGCTACTCAATCCCTGCCCTTAATTCGTGCGCGGGGGCTACTCGTTCGCCAGTTCCTGACCGAAATCTCTCTTCCGCCCACCGCTGGGGACGCTGCTCCCCCCGAGATACTTGTCGGCATTCTTGAAGAAGTCGGCACCTTCAACCTGGGGTCGTCGGAAGTGGTTGATGCGGAGTGGGCCGATCTCCCGCTGCAGTTTCTTGTCAATCGTGATCATGGGCACGCGAAGGTTAAAGACCGTATCTCCGCCGTACGTGACAATGCACTCACCCTTGCCAAGCGCCTTGAGATCGTCAGGAGAAACCTTGTATTCCTCCTGTTCCCGCTGGCCCTCCGAGAATCCCGAACCTGCGCCAGCGCCACCCTCCGGAGTCATATTCAGCAACGGCGAGTTCGTACTCTGGTTCTGTGTCGCACTCAACGACTTGGCAATACCCGTTTGGTAGCCAATGAGCTCCGCACACTCTTCCGCCGTCGCCTGTGTCCCCACTTTGAACATGATCTTCGTCCAGGTGTTGCCGATCACCATCTCCTTGAACTCATCGGATACAGACTCAAGGTTGGCCATTGTTTGTACCGCGGGCCAGAGTGCGATGCGTGCGCTGCGTGACTGCTCGAATGGGCGGGCCAGGGATTGCACAGCGTAGCTACCTGCTTCATCCATGAAGACGAAGAAGGGAGGATTCGGGCGTTGGCTCTCAGGAAGTGCCTGCACCCAAGATATGGCGGTACGAAGATCACCGAGGAACATCTTCCCGAAGTTCGATGCCGCCTCGTTCTTTCCCATGGTCGGCAGTGCAACGTAGATGATCTTGTTGCTTTTGATCGCCTCGAAAAGATCGATCTCCGGTGTGTAGGTGTTCATGACCTTGCCGAAGCTACCGGTCCCGAACATATACATGCGGCCTCCAACTCCGCCGAAGGTCTCTCGCATCCGCTTGATGTCGACCATGTTCTCCAGCCCGGAGCCAGGTTTTCCACCACCCTTGTACTGTTCAAGGAATAGCGACAGGTTCTTCGTAGCGTCGTGATGGGGGCGCGTCTTTTTCAGCCGCGTCTCGAGCTCCTCCATCGCTCTGTGATTCATGAGCAGGATCGTGAAGTCGATGAAGTTGTAGGCTAGCCCGGCCGCCTGCATCGCGGCCACCAGGGTTGTAATGCCTTGGTTTGCGCTCTGCTTATAGTGGTCCGCCCCGGGATTCGAGTCGGTTGCCGGAATTAGCGAGAGGACGCGCGCAGATACTTCGTCTGGCTCCCCGCGCAGAATAGGGCTGTACGTGTGGCTCTTGTCCGGATCACCGGGGTTGAGGATGAGCAAGTCCTGTTCGCGACCGCACGCGCAGCAGTACTGGTAGACCGTCTCCATGTCCTCTGCAGTCAACTTGCCGTCCATGAAAATCAGGCCGCCGCCCCGCTGGATCTGCTGAAACATCAGCAATCTGCCCATCACGGTCTTCCCCACGCCGGACTGGCCGCCGATGAAACCATGCCGCATCAAGTCGTCATCTGGCAGATACACTGGCTTACCGGTATCTGTCGTGAAGCCCAGCAACAGACCATCCGGCTTGGTCAACGCCGCGGCTGACTGAATGCTGATCTTCGATTCGAGGATGTTCTGTTGGCGCCAGAAGTCGAATAGCCTTGTGCCAAGGTATGTTGCGCCGGCGGCGCCAAGTGCCATTGGGACAGCCGCCGGTATGTTGGCAAAGTAGGGTGATGTCATCAAAGCGCCGGCGCCCATGGAACTGAGTGCGAGCGTGTCGCGTGTTCCGCCAAGCTTTGTCCGATAAATCTGATCAATGCTCATGAGAGCTGCCTCCATTTCCAGCGCACCTGCATCCTTTCCTGGTACCGGTGCGCATGCGTCGAGCAAAAAAGCCCCGGTGCGCGAGAAGCGACCGGGGCAGTGGGTTAAAGAAAAATCTCGTCCTTGGGAGACTGCTGGGTGAGTTGAAGGCGCGGGTGGCTCAACAGAAGGGCGCTTTCGACTTTGGTGAGCCCTGCGTCCTGCTCAACCGTCTGTCGTGCGATCGCAACGTCGGCGATCTTTTGGTTCTGGTCGTCAAGCCTGGTCTTGTACATGGTGTAGCGATCGGACTTGGCAGAATCAGCTTGCTGACTCTGCGCACCTGCACGCTGCCTTGGCGGTGCTGCATCGACGCCACTCGCTCCGGGAGGAGGGGTGTCGGTGAGCCCAGGCCCGCGATCCGGACTACCAAACTTGGCGTGTAGGCCTTCCAAGTACTTCACGTCACTGAAGAGGTTCATATGTACGTCAGCGCCGAATCCAAGCAACGACATACATTTGCTCATCCCATCCGTGAAGCTCTTCTTTGGCGCCTCTTCGTCAGTGAAGACGCCGTGGCTCGTACGCCCGACAAACGTCGTCTGGCCGAACTGTTCGATCTCACCGCGTCGAATCTCACCTCTCCACTCCATCTCGTACCAGAAGCGAACGCGCAATTTATGGATCAGCTCGCGCCCCCAAGAGTTGCCGTTCTCGTCCCAGCCCAACGGAGACCCCTCCAGAATCTCTTCCGAAACAATGGTGCACCCCCAACCTAGTCCCATTGGACCGAACAGCTTGGTGGCTTTCTGGACGAGGTAGGTTGGAGTAACTGCAGTACCTGAGAACCCGCCGTGGCTGAACTCCTTCGTGAACGTTGGATCTGTATGAAACACCTTGTCCCAGACATGAGCACAGCCTTCACCCAAGGGTCCTTGCATCCACCCCGGAACCGGTAAGTTGGTCCCCTTGCTGTTGTTGCTGCCGTTTTCACTCATTCATCGACCCTCCTATGACTGATGCGGGAATGCCTTGCGAAGAGGTATGCGGCACAACGTCGGATAAGGCCTACAGGCCGGGTTGCGGACAGACTTGTCTCGGCTTACGCTTGCGAATACTTAACACGTCGTTATAATTCTATTGTGCTCGCGAAACGTTTGCAATCGTTGCACTCTTTATCGGTACGCGTTATTCTTCGCCATCACATCATCCTGTATCGCAATGACCCGACTTCTCAAACCGGCAGTCGCCCTTGTGTTCGCGAGCCTCGCGTGGCAGGCGTGGGCGCTGGACGCGCATCAGATCGTCGTTCCCCAAAGCGACGGCATCGCAATTGAGCCCGCCCATCGCGCTCACGTTTTGTCCGACCAGCAGCGGAACTTCCAACTGAAGCGCGATGGCGCTTTCTGGATGGTCATGGAACCCGCACGCTCGCGCGCACTGATACCGGAGGAGGAAGCTCGCCTGGCGGCAGAGGAAGCCAGCTTGAACGCCGCGCCCAAGGATTCGACGCCCGTAGCGGCTGCGACTCTCCATTTCTCGTTCAACCGGGCAAAGCCTGTGTCTTGGAGCCCGCTGGCCAAAGTGCTGAATCAGGCCCAGACTTCATCGGCGCGCATCACCGTGGTCGGCCACGCCGACGAGGTGGGAACCGCTCAGTACAACAAGCGACTCTCCGAGGTCCGCGCAAACGAGGTTCGTCGCTACCTGACGGCAAAGGGCGTCGATCCCGCTCGGATCAGTGTTGAAGGGCGGGGCAAACTCGAGCCGGTTGCCCCTGGTGATGGCGTACGGAACCGGCGGGCGGTCATTGACGTCCTGGCATTTCCGCAGGGGGCAGGCCAGTGAAAGAGATTGATATCCCGCGCTACGTCGACAATCAACCCCAGCTGTTCTTCTGGGAACTTGACGAAGCCATCATTTTCATCGGTTGTTTAGCCGGCGGAATCTCACTGGGCGGCTACTTCACGCTCGTCAGCATGGCGCTCGGTTACGGGGCAGTGAAGGCGTTCCGACGCTTCAAGAATGGTTCGCTGGAAGGCATCCTCTACCACCTGTGCTATTGGGCTGGGCTCATGGCGCTGAACAAGCAGTATCAGGACTCCTCGAAGCGCGACTTCTTCTACTAGAACCCGCCCTTTTTTAGTTATCTATTATCGGTACGTGTTATGTATCCGTACAGCAACCGAACGGAGTTTTGATGAAGATGCCGCTGCTTACCTCCACATGGGAGGGCTCCAACAAGCTGGCCAGCGTAATGATTCTGTCGAACGTCATTCTTGCCGTGGGCGTGGTCATTGCCGTTGGCAAGCTGGTCACCGACCACGAAGTCACTCGCATCGTGCCGCCACACCTCACAAAGGCGGTCTCCGTTGGCTGGGAATCTGCCGACCAGGAGTATCTGGAGAGCTTCGGGTCGTACGTGGCGACGCTCACAGCGAACATCACTCCGAAGAACGTCGATTTCGTGATCGAGCGGCTTTCTGGCCTGGTCACCCCACGGGTCTACACCAACGTTCGTCAGCAACTGCTGGTGCTGAGCAAGAACCCAGTCTTCAAACACAACGGCGGCTCGGTTCGCTTCGACCCGTCGAAGGTTGTTTCCGAGAAGGAGACGGAGAAGGTCTTCATCCTTGGCCAGATGACCACCCAGAGCATCGGCGGCAAGGATACGAAGAACTATGTAATCGAGATGAAGGTCGTCATGCGTGACGGGCGTCCATGGGTGGACAGCCTTGACCATTACGAAGGCTCCGACCCTCATACGCTCACGTGGATCGAGAAGAATCCGGTCCTCGCTCAAGAGGCCCGCCGTCGACAAGCGGAGAGTGCTGCTACGCAGGCCGATCAGATCCTCAAGCAGCAGGCCGCCGAATCCGTGAGCATCCAGCCCCTGAACACAACCAAGGAGGTTGCGCAATGAAGCGCCTCGCACTAGCTGTCGCCGCGCTGATCGCGCTACCAGTCCTCGCGGACGAACTGCCCCCGCCGGTCCCCGGCAAGAAGCTCTCGGCGGCAGAGTCTCGCCTCGCGGAGATTGCCGCCAAGCGGGTACAGAAAGTCCCCGCACAGAACCTGCCCGGCTTGGGCACCATGCCAGGCGACACCCAGGTGTACAAGCCGCAGGTTGTCCGCGTGAGCCCAGACCGCAATGAGGTGATCAACGTTTCGTCGGGCCTGCCCAATCGTATCGCGACACCGTTTGCAAACCCCCAGGCCATCGACGGGCAATCGGCTGACGTCGAAGTAAAGGCGGTGGGGCAGTCCCTCTACGTCACGATGAAGACCGATCGCTCGGTGGCACTGTATGTGACCGGTGACAAGCCAAACGATCCTGTCGTTTCGCTGACGCTCGTCCCCAAGAGCCTCCCTGCACAGACGATCACCCTCCAACTGGACAAGCCCGCTGCAAGCACGGGCGCAGTGCCCGGCGACGAAGAGCGGGGCGCCGACAGCTCGGTCTATACCGATCGCTTGCGCTACGTTCTGCGTCAGATCGCTCTTGGCAAGGTGCCGGAAGGCTTCTCGGACGGCGTTCTTCCGAAGTCAGTCGCACGGATGGGGCCGGTGATCGCCTACCCATTGACCCGCTACTCGGGCCCTACCTACGACATCTTCCGCTACCGCATCGAGGCCTCGGCCGATAGCGTCGATCTCGACGAGGGCGCGTTCTACACCGACGGCGTGCGTGCCGTGGCCTTCTTCCCATACGCCGCGTTGCGCAAGGGCGAGTCGACCGAAGTGTTCATCGTTTCCGACAAGACGGAGAGCAACTGACATGTCTGAGTCGCTTTCCGACAAGTTCAAGAAGAAGTGGCTGGACTTGCCACCACGGTCCCGAACGGTCATCGCAATCGCAGTGCTTTTCGGCTCGATGGTGGCTATCGGGTCGCTGTTCATCAAACCGCACAGCAAGCCCCGTAAGCAGGTTGAGCAGCCAACGGTAAGCAACATGCTGCTTCCCAAGCCCAAGGACACCACGGGGGAACAGCTGTCCGCGCAGAACTCTGCCACCCAGAAAGACGTCGACAGACTCAAGGGCGATCTGGAGGCAGCCGCGAAAGACAGCAGGGCTCTTCAGGCACGGATCGACGAGATGGAGAGGGAACGCAAGCAGCCGGCAAACGGCGTTACCTCGGACATGATGAAAGAACTCATGGAAATGAAGGGCCGCCTCGAGGCCATGGAGCGCAAAGGCACCGCCCCTGGGAAGGCGCCGGCACTCTCCGACCCGTTGCCGGTTCCGACCGAAGGTGGGAAGGCCGGAGAGGAACCGCCAGAGCGTGCCAAAGAGCAGGAAGTATCGCGCATTCGAGTATCGGGCAATGCAGCCACGGCCACTGTAGCTCAAGCCAAGCAGGAATCGAAGCCGACACCGTACCTCACCGCGGGCTCCATGTTCGAAGCGATCCTTCTGAACGGTATGGATGCGCCCACCAACTCGGTTGCGCAGAAGAATCCCATGCCGGCTGTGATGCGGATCAAGACTGAAGCGCTGCTGCCGAATCAGTACAGCCACGATATCAAGGAGTGCTTTGTACTGGTATCCGGCTTCGGGATCTTGTCGAGCGAGCGGGCCCAACTCAGGACTGAAACCCTTTCCTGTGTCCGCGAAGGAGGCAAAACCATGGAAGCCAAGGTCGACGGCTACGTAGTCGGCGAGGACGGCCGGGTTGGCGCTCGTGGCCGCCTCGTCTCCAAACAGGGGCAGAAGATCGCGCAGGCTCTCACGGCTGGTGTCCTGAGCGGCTTCGCAACGGCGCTCACGCCAACGCAAGTGCCCCGCCTGGACCTGAGCACCGGCGGCAACAACTTCATCAGTACCCAACGCGCGACGCCTCAATCGATCCTCGAAACCGGCGTGGCAAAAGGCTTCTCCTCCTCCGCGACCATGGTTTCGCAGTTCTACCTGGAACTGGCAAAGGAGATGACGCCGGTGGTCGAGATTGATGCTGGCCGCAAGCTGACTGTCGTCCTCATCAAGGGCGTCGAACTCAAGTAAACGGGTCAAGGAGGCCCACCATGAAATTTCGACTTCTTCTCGCGACGCTTCCACTGCTCGCGACCGGCTGCTCATCGATCTTGAACACAGCGGACAACGATTCCTTCTCGTGCCCGGGTATGCCGCAGGGAATCATCTGCAAGACGCCGCTGGCCGTCTACAAATCGACGAACCAGATGCCGCAACCGACGGAGAGCGATCGCCCCTTTGGGTCTTCAGGAGCTCGTGGCGTTCAGGCGGGGGACGATCAGGGAAACGTTGCGCGCCCTGAGCTCACCGGCGGTGTTGCCGCAGGTGCGCCAGGGCTGATCCAAACGTCCGTCCCGGGTTCCGCCCAGGCCAACGGAACGGCACGCCCGGTCCGCAAGCCGGCGCAGGTCATGCGCATCTGGATCGCTCCGTGGATCGATAGCAAGGACGATCTTCACTACCCGTCATATCTGTACACCGAGGTACAACCGCGCCGCTGGTCGTTCGGCAAGTCCGAGTTCGCCGGCAAGGGCATGGTTGTTCCTCATCGTGAGCTCGCAGCGGTCGCTCCGATTCCCCAGGAATCGGGCCGGCCGAACGGGAAACCTGCAGCGCAAAGAACTCCCGGGGGGGATGCGCCGCAGGCAGACGCCAACCAGCCGTATCAGGGGACCGATGTGACGAAGCTTGGCATGCCATCTCCCTCGGACATTAACCTCGAGTGATCATTTCCACATTAGGAGAAATCTTCCATGAACCGCATTACCAACAACAAGCAAGCTCTGCTGACCATGGCCATGATGGCACTCGTGCTTGCGGTCAACGCGTCCGCGGCCTCGGATACCACGTTCGCGCAGATCGTGACCCGACTGTCTGACTGGATGACCGGCTCGCTGGGCACGGTTTTCGCGCTCGGCTCGCTGGCTGTCGGCCTGGCCATCGGCGTCGTCAAGCAGTCCGTGATGAGCGTGGTGACCGGTGTGGCGGTGGCTCTGTCCGCCTCCCTGGGCCCTGGCGTCCTGCAAGGTCTTTTCACGGCAACTCTGTAATGCTCGTGCCTCCGGCTTTCGTCGGAGGCCGCGTTGCACTGCCAATCTCGAAACTGGTTCGCGGCTCCGGCCGCGAACTTGTCTTCTAAAACGTATCCCCCATTCAGAATCACAAGGCAAGGAAATCACGATGCTCGGGTCTCAAAAATCGAAGGGTTCCAAGTCCACGCCCACCATTGACGGAGACCGGGACAACGTTCCTTACGCCAAGATCACTGTTCGCGCGTGGGACCCGGATACAAATCTGCTCCTGGCGTCCGACAAGGGCGAGCACTATCTGGGCGCTTGCTTCATCGCGGAACCGCTGAAAGGCGCGGACGACGCGACCGTCGACAAGTTCCGCTCGGCGTTGAGTATGCCGTTCCCGGCCGGGACATTTATTCAAATCGGACTCCTGTCTTCCCCCGACGCAGACGAATTCTTCGACGCGTACATGGCAGGGAAAGACACTGAGAACGAAGTGCTCCGCGCGCTCGCAGAGCAGCATGTCTCGTACGTCCGGAATGGCCGCCATGAGCCTCTGGTTACCCGCAGTGGCGTATTGGTGAACCGGCAGCGGCTCATCCTTACGATCAAGACGCCTTGCGCTCGCGCACTCCCCTCCGCCGCGGATATCGCGGCTGCTCGGGAGACAGTCGACCGCGTTCAGGAAGCATTCAAGGCCGCAGAACTCCAGACCGTCCAGCTCGACGCTCAGGGATACCTCGTTCTTCTCCGCCTGATCGCGAATATGTACGAGCACCCGAGCTTCCACTACGACGAAACCCGTCCTATCCGAGAGCAGGTCTTCTTCCCCGGTGACTCGATCAACTACGACGATCCGAAGCTCATCAACTTCAATGATGGGGCGCACTTCGCCAAGGTCATGAGCGTCAAGCACTTCCCGAAAAGGGCGAGCTTGGCCATCATGAACCACATGATTGGCGACCCCCTGGGCCTGTCGAACCAGATCACAGACCCCTACTACATGGTGCTGACCCTTCACTACCCTGATCAGGTGAAGAAGGTCGACTGGGTCAAAAGCCGATCCTCCATGCTGAATCACCAGGTATTCGGCCCAACGGCGCACCTGATCCCAGCTCTTGGCTACAAGAAGCATGGAATGGACGTCCTGGTCCACGACATCGAAGGCAAGGGCTCCATCGTCTGTGAGGCGAACTTCACGCTCTTCCTGTTCTCCCGCAGCAAGGAGAAGCTCAACAAGCTCGCGGCCGGCCTGCGCGCCTACTACACCAGTCTGGCATTCGAGATCCGAGAGGACAGCCGTATTCTCGAGCCCCTCTGGAACAACCTCCTGCCTCTGAACACATCTCTCGAGGGAATCCAGAATCTGTTCCGGTTTCACACGATGGGCGTCACCCACGCCGTGCAGTTCATGCCAGTCATCGGTGAATGGACCGGCAGCGGGCGAAATGGGGCGCTCCTCCTCGTAACGCGCCGCGGACAACCTGCGCTGATCGATCTGTACGAGTCAACAACCAATTACAACGGCATCGTGTTCGCCGAGGCCGGCGCCGGTAAGTCGTTCCTTACCCAGAAGATCGTCAGCGACTACCTGGCCGAGGGCGCAAAAGTCTGGGCAATTGATGCCGGTCGCTCATACTTCAAGCTATGCAAGGCAGCCAAGGGCTCATTTGTCGAGTTCAAGGCTGACTCTGATCTGTGCCTGAATCCATTCACCTTCATAGACAACCTCGAGGAGGAAATGGACATCATCAAGGCGATGATCGCCAAAATGGCAGCCCCCGACGAGGCGTTGGGTGCGTATGCGATGTCCCGTCTTGAAGAGGCGATCACCAGCGTCTATCAAAAGTATGGCCGCAACGCGTCCGTCAAGGCGGTGGCCGAGTTCTGCCTGCAGCAGCCCGACGAAGACACCCAGCGCCTTGGCCGTCAGCTTTATCCGTTCGCAGGCGGGGCCTACACTCGATGGTTCGAGGGCGAAAACAACCTGGACATGAACAACGCTTTCGTTGTTCTGGAACTTAGCGACCTGAAGGGTCGGAAGGCGCTCCAGCAGGTTGTGCTGCTTCAGTTGATGTCGCGCATCAACTACGACATGTTCCTCACACGTGGTCGGAAGAAGATCCTGATCATTGACGAGGCCTGGGAACTGCTCGACGACCCCGTCATGGGCAAGGCAATGGAGGCCCTCTATCGCAAGGCGCGAAAGGAGAAGGGCGCCGTGCTGATCGTCACGCAATCGATTGAAGACCTCTACAACTCGCCGAACGCTCGCGCAATTGCCGCCAACTCGGCATGGCAGTTCATCCTGAAGCAGAACAGCGAGTCCATTGACGGTGCGATCGCAGGCGGGCACTTCAAGATCGAGCCCTACGGTGCGCATATGCTCAAGACTGTGCATACGATTCCCGGAAAGTACTCGGAAGTCATGGTGAAGCAGAGCGAAAGCCAGTGGGGCATTTTCCGGCTAACCGTTGACCGCTTCACACAGGTCCTGTTCTCCACCAAGGATGACGAGCGCGACACCATCTTCGATGCCATCGACCGCGGGGATAGTGTCGTCGAAGCAGTCCATCGCTTTATCGACCAGGAAGCAGCGGCAGCCGAGGACGCGCTCCTGGCCGCGTAGCAGATACGACACGATCCTCGGAAAATGCCCGCAATTGCGGGCATTCTTCTTTTCACCACGCACTTCTAGCCATACGTCGTATCCGTACGTGTTATGCTTCCGTAATTACCAAATGTGCGAGTTTCTGTCCGCTGGACCATCGCGCTTCCTGCAGAACACTTTTCTTACCCGAGCACACCATGACCCAAGACACCGACACCACTGCTCACTCCACTCAGCCGTCCTCTGCCACCCCGAGCCGCTCGCCTGATCAAGGGGGCGTGTCGCTCCTGACGACGATCATCGTTGCCGCGCTGTTTTCGGCGTTCGCCAGCGTCCTGACCTGGAGCTTCGCTACCGGCGATCGCGCTCAAGCGACGCCGGTGGTCATGGTTGATGGGGCAAAGCTGGTAGAGCTCCAGGCGAAGGCGGCACTCTCGAAACCCGGGATGACAGTCGAACAGGCGGAATCTCAGGGCAAAGAGTTCGTGCAACAACTGAACAACGCACTGTCGGAGTACACCCAGGCCGGCATCATCGTCGTGAACTCCTCTGTCGTGCTGAACAGGCCCGGCAGCGTGGATGTGACTGCAGCAGTCGCGCAGAAGCTCGGAATCAAGATCGAGTGAACTGATGCGATTCCACTACCCGATCCATCAGTATCTCGATCGCATTCGGCTCGGGATGAAGGACCAGAACCGCATTCGGTTCCTTCGTGCCTCGCTGCTGTGGACTGTATTGAGCTTCCTCGTGGCTTTGGCTGCCGTCACCGAGTTCCGCAAGCACTACCAGATTGGGCTCGACCTTACGCCGATCCGATGCATGCCTGAGCGGCTGTATTGGGTGAAGCTTGGCGCCCCGAAGTCTGTCCAACGCGGTGACATCATCGCGTTCATCGCCCCCAAGGGGCTGATGCTCGAACCCTTCAACGGAAAAATGATAGCCAAGCAGGTAGCCGGCCTTCCGGGCGACACGGTCCGGGTGACAAACGACCGAGCGTATGTGAATGGAAAGTACATCGGGGACCTAGTGCTCAACCAGAAGCTCGGCCGTGGTCCGGGAGCTTTTGACCGGGAGGAGGTTGTGCCTCCTGGAAAGCTCTTCGTGATCGGAACGCTTCCGCGTAGCTATGACGGCCGTTACTGGGGCTTCCTGGACCAACGGTCGTTGGTTGGCTCTGTGACGCCGCTCATCTGATCCACACGTGACTACAGCCAACTGCTACGGGTAAAGAATGGCAAAGACACTCCTCGTACTGGCACTGCTCTCCCTTACCGTCGGAGCCGCGCAAGCCAGGGAAGACGACGGTACACCGACTCGCTTCCTTGAACGGAAAGCGGAAGGGTGGTTCTGGTACCAAGATCCGAAGGATGAGATCCCTCCCGAACCGCCGGCACAGCAGCCACCTGCACCACCGAAGAAGCAGGATACCGCCCAACCAAAAAAGCCTGAAAAGGCTCAGGACGAGCCCTTCTCTGTGGAATGGCTCCGCGCAAGCATGCCTAAGCTCCTCGACGCCGCGATCAATGATCCGACGAGAGAGAACGTCGAAGCGTACTTGTACGCGCAGCGGGTCGCCATGGACAAATCCCAACGCTATGCGGAGATGACCCAGCGAGTGGTCGCCGCCGATCCATTCCTTGATGAGAACAACCGCGTACCGATTGCCGCTTACACCAAGGCGTTCTTCCTGCGGCAGCTTGGTCAAGGTACCTCCGAGGCGCTCAAGCACATTGCAAAGGTAGGCGGTCTTTGGGTCTTCTTTGATTCGAAGTGTGAGTATTGCCGCCCCCAGGCCAATAGCGTCCAGGAGATCAGCAAGAAGTACGGATTCATCACAAAGTTCATCTCGATGGATGGCAGGCCATTGCCAAATGTTCCAACGTTTGCGAACGACAACGGCCACGCCAAGCTCCTGAATCTCCGCCTGACGCCCACGACAGTTCTTGTGGTTCCGCCCAACAACTATTTCGTGGTCTCGCAGGGAATGATGGCTCAGGACCAGCTTGAACAGCGAATCATCATTGCTGCTGAATCGAACAACCTGTTGCCACCCGACCTGGCCGCGAAGATCCGGACATACGACCGCGGTGTTCTGTCCAACGAGGACATGAAGAAGGGCGCTGGCGATGACCCGAAAGCCTGGGTGAAGTATCTGAAAGACCGCCTTGACGGGCGCTACTAATGCGGAGCACCACCATGAAACTAAATCTCAAGCGGATTGTCGTCACGCTATCGTTGATGACTTGGCTTCTGGGGCTCCCAGGTGCCGCGCATGCCGGGCTGCAAGACGCTCTTGACGGCATGTTTATGTCGAACAGCACCACACCGTCATCGTTCACCAATCAGTCCCGAGGCGGCCTGGTCGGCGGCGGCGCATCGGTACGCATGCCCATCCGCAACATCAACCTCATCGCGTTCGATCCTCCGCGCATCTCTGCCGGGTGTGGCGGCATCGACCTCTTCGGTGGCTCGTTCTCCTTCATCAACGCCGATCAGCTCGTTGCGCTGTTCCGCCAGATTGCCGCGAACGCCGTCGGCGTCGCATTCAAGGCCGCGATCGATGCGATCAACCCGGCCCTGGGCAAGCTGATGCAGGACTTCCAGAACAAGATCGCTGCCCTGAACTCGATGATGAAGAATACGTGCTCGCTGGCCACCACGATTATGGACAAGTCCGGCGCCAGTGATGCGATCCGTAGTTTTGTCGGTCAGAAGATAGCCCCCGAAGTGGAGACTGCCTCTGGCGCTATCACTGACTTCTTCGCGGGAATCAACAGCTTTCTTCCGGAACCGAACTCCGGCACGCGAGCTGCTGCGGCGAGCGGCAAAGCTCCTGAACTGGGGAACATGACATGGAAGGCATTGAAGTCGAGCAAGGCCGGTGAAATGCTTGGGAATCCATCGACCGCCGAAACCAATCCGGATGGTGCGAATGAGATCGTCATGAGTCTCGTGGGTGCGGTCGTCGTGGGGCCAGAAAACGACTCCGACCAGACGAACCCGGACGGCAGCGTGCAAGTCGACAACGGTCGCTACTGGTCGCCGACTCTGCGCCTCCCGGACCTTCGCGATGGCAATATGGGCGGTGAGAAGCCTGTCTACGTGCTTCGCTGCCAAGATGGATATGACGAAGGCAGCTGCCGGAGGATCTCCCGCGCGTCGATCAACTTCAGCGGCGTCCGCGGCTACGTCTACACGATGCTTCTTGGAGATGCGACGGGAGCCACCACCACGGCAGATTCGATCGTCGGAAAGCTGATCTTCTGCTCTGGCAATGCCTGCAACTTCACCAGCCAGCAGAAGACGTTCATCGGCCTCGTGAGTGCGCCGGTGCTTGGGATGATGAAGAAGGTTCAGGCAATGCCTGGCGCCGCTGATCACATCGCAAGGCAGATGGCTCCCGTCATCATCAATGAGATCACCATCAAGTTTGCCGAATCGGCGCTTGTTGCTGCCCAAGCGGCTTTCGGTGGGACCAAGTACACCGCCGATGAGCGTGTATTGAAGGCGCAGAGCGACCTGCTGCACGAGGTGATTGACATGCGCCGTGCGGCAACCGAGCAACTGCCTGCCATCAATGAGGCAATTGCCTACACGAAAGCCATCAACCAGGACAATCCGGCCGTCTTCGTGAAGCCGGAAATCCGATAAGGGACTGCTATGCTCGACTTCAACATCTACGTCGTCGGCGACCCGAGCTCGTTCTATGCCGCCCTCAACGCGGTGGCCATGATCCTCAACCAGCAGGGCTTCCTGAACAGCACGTTTCTGGTTGGCGGGCTTGTGGCACTGATCTCCGGCATCCTGTACATGATCGGCAAGCAGAGCGACGGGCCTGTCCCCGGCGCCATGGGCCCGGTCAGCGCATTGTTTGGCTTCTTTGCCGTGGTCTGGACCACCACCATACCTACCTCCGTGCTGGTCAATGACATCTACACGGGAAGCGTCGCGAGGGTCGACAATGTGCCGATGATCGTCTCGCTTCCTGCAAGCGCCTTCACGACGGCAAGCCACAAGCTCTTCCAGCTGTCTAATACCGCCTTCCAAAGCGTGAACGGCAGCTATATGGCTGTCACGTCGGACGGATTTGTGACGCCGCTCAAGCTTCTGTACTCGTTGCGCAGGGGCTTTGACAATGCTGACGTGTTCTTGTCTGCCAGCATTCGGACATTCATCCTGGACTGCACGCCGAACGCGACCTCGTTCTCAATGGACGCGATGAAATCAAGCGCAAATTCGCTGAACTACATTCTGACCCATGCACGCGACAACGGCATCACTACCTACTGGAACGCTGCAAATCCGCAAGGCCAGTCACTCTCCTGCAACGAATCGGCAGCACTGATCTCGCAGGACGCCAACGTCCGGTTCCTCAATGGCACCAACCGTGGCCTCAAGGAGCTGATCAACAAGAACATGAAGGAGAAGAGCCCCACGGGCAATGCGTGGGGCCAAGGCGATGTCGAGGACGTGCTGCAGAACGTGCTACCTGGCGGGTGGAAGACGGCAACGGACTCGCTAGGCATGGCCCAGAGTTCGCGCGACTTCATGATCAACGCACTGACGTACAACACGATCGCTAACACGTTCAACTGCATGTCGAGCAACACTGATCAGGGGAGTTTCAATCAGTGCAATGTTCAGTTGACCCAGGCGTTCGAGCAGAGCCGAACCGACTCTGCAGCCGCCGGCTCGTTCTTCTCCAAGACCATGATGCCGGCGATGGTGTTCATGCAGCTGATGTTCTTCAGCTTCGCGCCATTGGTCATCATCTACGGCGTAATGAAGGGCGGCGGCGCACTGGGCATGTACATCAAGTACCTCCTGTTCGGTGTCTGGACGTCGAGCTGGCTGCCGTTTTCGGCAGTGATCCAGATGTATATCCAGAACGACGTTGCCGAGAAGCTGTCCCAGATTGATTCCGGGATGCTGACGCTTTCAAACTTCCCGGCGATCTACTACGACATCCTGGCCACTCGACTCTCGGTGGCGTCTGACATGCTCGCGGCGACGCCACTGGTTTCACTCGCCATGCTGACAGGCACCGCCATGTCCATGGCCTCTCTTGCCGGGCGGTGGTCAGGGCGCGACCATGTTGACGAGAAGCAGACAAGCCCTGACATCATGCGTAACGGGCCTATCACGGATGTCGGCGCGGCCACTCAATCTAGTGCAGCGATCACCGGAAATCCGCTGTCTGGAATGACACGCGCAGATGCTGCTCTTCGCGCTCACAGCGCAGGCCAGATGCTTGACAACAACGTTTCCAGTGCTAGTGCGGACGTGCAGTCGACGAAGGCCGAAGCGGCAGCCTCGTTCGAGAAGATGATGAGCTATATGAAGGCTCATTCGAGCGGCTTTAAGTCTAGCGAATCCGATATCACGGCGATGAGTAAGGACTACGGAAGTCGCGCCTCGAAGGTGCAGGAGGCCGCCGAGAGCGCGATGGATTCGCACAAGTTCTCGGCAGAGGAGAAATCAGCCTTCCAAGCGGCGATCACCGCAAGCGCGGGATTCAAGAGCCCATTTGGCGGCGTTGAGGCTTCGGCACAGGCCGCAGCGACTGCCACGAAAGGTAGAGTCAGCGCCCAGGACTTTTCGAAGACGATGTCACAAAAGGTGAGTACTGACCAGTCATGGACCGACAGCATAACTAATCGTGCCCAGAATTCCATGGATCGGTACTCCGGCGAGGACACGAAGACAGCGCAGGGCCTCTCGGCGTCCCTCCGTCAGTCTACTGCTCGCGTCCAGTCCGCAGAGCAGCGCTATCAGGAAGCAGTGAGCATGAAGACATCGATGGACACGAGCTTCTCGGTTCGTGACCAAGAACTCGGTCCGATGATTCTCGCGAATCCCGCCGCCCGGAACGAGCTTGATCAAATGAACAGCAGCGCGATAGCAAACGTCCCCGGCTACCAGGCGAAGCTTGCCGAGCATCAGAACCGCATCCAACGGGCTGGTAACATCAGCGGGGGCGAAGAGGTTGCCAGATTCAATGCGCTTGCGGACACGAATCAGTTTCGGGCGACGTCCAAGATCATGTCCATGCTTAGCGGTATCAACGGGCCAACCAATTTCTCCCCTAACGCCAACCAGGGGGTGGCCCCGGCTGCAGCTGCTGTTTCGGCCAATCCGGCTGCGGGCAACTTGTCACTCAAGGACCCTCATGTGCTGCAACAGAGCGGCAGCGCAGGCCATTCCCCGGACGCGTCTGGCCGCGCCGCCGCGGCATCCGGCCCGAGCACGACCGCTGTTCGCGGTGGCACGTCTCCTGGGAATACCGGCAATGGAGGCGCCGCCGGCGGCGGGCCAGCTGCGCCTGCGTCGGGCCCGGGAGACCTCCAAGCGCGGTTGGATCGCCTCACGAACAACTCGCTCCCGAACTATGAAGCGGACAAGCAGAAGATTGCAAACGGCACCGCCGGGGTCGGCCAGGGAATTGCCGACCAGAAGGATGCGGTGCAATCGGCCTCGGCTGTGATCTCGCCCGAGCAGGTGCGAGACACGTTCCATCGTGAAGTGGGTACCGTCAAGAGCGGCTTCGCGGGAGCAGGTATGGCGTGGGGTGACTTCGAGAAGGCCCACCCCTATATGGCCGCCGGCATCGAAGCCGGTGTCACCATGCTACCCGTGATGCGCGCCGCCGGTGGACTCAAGAAGCTCTACGATGTATCTGCAGCCGCAAAGAAGGGGTGGCAAGGCGTCCAAGCAGCGAAAGCAGGTGTCTCGACGGCCGCGAAGGAGATGGCAAGGCTGGAGGGCGCCTTCAAGTCTCCGAACGGCGCATTGCTCGGTGGCAAGAAGGTCCTCGACGCTCGACAAGTCGCGAACCTTGGCTTCAAGAGCACTGACGATTTCCTGGAGGCCTATGGGAAGGCCGGCGCCAATGTCATCAAAGCTGAGAAGGATCTTCTGCGTTCGGCCGAGACATACTCGCAGAAGTTTGGCGCATCGGTTGGTAAGGATGGGCTACCGGCCGACGCAACTTTCGGGTTCGTTGCGCAGAACGCTACACGGCAGGCCGTGGCCACCGGGAAAGCGGCAGGCGGTGCTGGTCTCCTCGAGCTCTCAAAGTACGAGGCGAACATCCACCGGCAAGAGGTCATGCATAACCAGGAGATGGAGGACCTGCGCCGAGGCGTGCGTGGTCGATAGACCCCTGTACGTCGCTGAAGGATTGGAAACAGCCCCGAAATCCGGGGCTTTTCTTTGAGCAACCGATAGTCAGATGGATCTTGGATTGGCGGGTATGGACGACGAGATAAAGGGCCTAGTGAAGATCAAGCGGATTGGCCTCTCCGATCGCGGCGTGCTCGCGATCCAGGCCGCCTTGATTGCGCGGCAGAAACGCATTGCAGAGGGAAGTGAATGGGCCGCCGAGACATTTGCCGATCAACTGACAGGGTTCTTGGTCGAGGAGCGCCTGGTGCCGGTTCATGTAGCGCCGGATGATCTCAGGAGAGAGATCGCAAACCGTATTGGCGGGGGTGGTGCCTATTGAGACTGTTCAGGCCCAGCAATCAAATCATGGGAAGTTGAAGCATCAGGATCTGGGCTGGCGAGCAGCTACCATCGGCGCCGCTCGCCAAGGCCAGTGTTCAGCCGGTCATGGCCTTCGAGACCATGCCATTTGCAAGCTTGAAGAAGAGCTCCTGGTCGCCGTTCGTGCTGTCGGGCGTGATGACATAGCGACCACCGATCGCAATAGACGGCGTCGCATCGATCCGGTACCGGATGAGCTTGTTGAATGCGGCCTGGACTGTAGCGGGGTTCACGTTCTTCCATGCAGCATCAAACCCCTGCAAATGGGATGACGAGGCAATGAAGCTCCAAGTCTTGCCGTCACTCACCGGCATACCGCGGTCCTGAATAGCGGAGTAGGCGTAGCTCAAGAACGCAGGAAGGTACGTGGCATTCAAAGCCTTGGCCGCATAGAAGGCCCTCGCAGCGATGACGGTGTCACGATGTGCCTCGACAACCGGCACAAACTCCGCACTCCAGCCCTTAGGTAGCGACAGTGCCCACTTCGCAATCTGCTCGTGGTACGCGGCGCAAACAGGGCAAGTCAGAGAGATGAAGATCAGGACCTTCTTACTGTCCTCCGCTTCCCGCGGGACTTCCCTATAGGGCAGCTGCGGTGCCGACGACCCCTGTGACGACTCCTGTGCCAGCGTCGTCAGCGGCAGGCCGAACAACGCGACGGCCATTGAAGAAAAGGAGCGACGGTTCATTGAAATCTTCCTCTGTAAGGTGCTTGTGTTCAATATATAGGTCAAAGAGTGAGCAACTGGTCCGCTCTTGGCGCCATCGCGTCTCCATCTCTTTCGCCAGATCTGCCGACACCTTGCCGGTGGTGATGAAGTACCGGACCAATTCCGGAGCGCCCTGGGTGTAACCAACTGCCCGGATCACCTCCCGTGCGGTACAGATCCCTTCTTCGACGAGGATCTGTCCGAGCCGCCGAACCTTGCCACCCTTACGGAGCTCGATCTGCCGTACGGCCGCTGCATACGCCTCCTCAGGCGTGATGTGTCCGAGCTCCACGAGAACTTGACCGACGCGCTTCGTCTCAGGCGCCAACGCTTCGGCCCGATCAAGCTGCATGGCCTTCTCGATGGAGGTCAAACCGGCTGCGGCCATGCGCGTCACGGCTTGCGCCATGGTTTCGAACTGCGATTGGCGCATGGCTGCATTGAAAACCGCCATCTCCCCGCTCATCGCGAGCATTGCCGCTCGCACCGCAGCATCGGCCCGAATCAACTCCATAACCGGCATCCGGCCCTCATAGTCGGTCTCCTGTACGCCTGCGGGGAATTTGAGACCGGCGTGATGGATACCGGCAACCTCCATCCAGTCCACTTCGGCTTCGGTCGGAGCCCGGGTCCCTCTCTCCGGATCTGGCCGCAGAATTTCCACGAGCCGTTGGGAGAGGACACCGCGGAGAGCATCGGCCAGCGTCTGAACGTCCACACCCATATCGAGTAGACGTGTGATCGCCATCGCCGAGTTATTCGCGTGAACGGTAGCAACCACCAGGTGCCCGGTGTTTGCTGCCTGGATGGCAATCATCGCGGTCTCGACGTCGCGGATCTCACCAACCAGAATGACATGCGGCGCTTGGCGGAGTGCTGCACGCAACCCCTCGGCAAACGAGATGTGCTGATTGATGTTGACCTGTGTGAGCCCAGGGAGGACCTTCTCGACGGGCTGCTCGAGCGTCAGGATGTTCCGCTTCCCATTGTTGAGATGCTGAAGCGCGGCATACAGAGTTGTGCTCTTCCCCGACCCCGTGGGGCCACAGACGAGAAAAAGGCCATTCGGCTCTTGCAGGATGTCCTCTAAGCAAGACCGTGCCATCGGCGTCATCTCAATCTCGTCGAGACTCGCAACGGAGGCAGTATTGTCCATCAGGCGACAAACGATCTTTTGCCCGGTCAGTGTCGGCAGGATCGACACCCGAACGTCAACCGCCCGGTCAGGAAATTTGAGTCTTAGACGCCCATCCAGTGGCTTATGACGATCCGAGGCGGCAATGTTGGCACGGGCCCGGAGCTTCTCGTCGAGTTGCTTAGCGAAGTTGTGATCAATGTGGTCGACCCAATGCAGCGAACCAGAGATGCCATATTGAATTGTGGTGCCCTCTGCTTCGTACAACATGTGAATGTCGGCGGCACGTCTTACCGCGGCCCTGGAGAACATGTCGTTCAAGTATTCCGCCGCCGCACGATCATGCGTCCCGGTATTGAAGAATAAGTCTGGTTCTCTCATTGTGATTACTTCCCGCAGTCGAGTGTCGGGCCGTAGAACAGCCGACCAAGGAATCTCTGGGTTGTGTTGTCCGCCGTGATGCTCCAACTGATCAAACGCAGCCGGCTATCCTGGCTCAGAAAGTTCTGCCCGCCCCAGCGCACCGCATCGAATCCGATCCGCACCGGCCCGGCCGAGCGGTAGACGCGCTCGCACGGCTCCGGGGCGATTGCTGAGTAAACCACCCACCCAACGACCATTGCAGCAAAAGCGCCGCCAAACATCTGCTTCATCGATTTATTCCCTGCAAGTTCTTCCACACCTTATTGATGTAGCGGATCTGGGCATCGTCGTCCTTGGAGTACTTGCCCGTGTTGTACGCGCCAACTGCCTTCCAGGTCCTGCCGTACTTGTGCATCCCGTCAGCGAGCACCCAGGCGCCTACGTTCACGTTCACGCATGGCTCAAGCAGCCTTTCCCGATCGATCCCGAACTTCTTCAGTTCTGGCAGCCAGATCGAGCTGACCATCATGAGGCCCATGAACTCCCAACCCTCCTTGCTTGTTCGAACCAGATTGGGGTCAAACGAGGCGTTCTCCGTCTTTGCAATAGCGCGCAGCAATGACTCATCGACGGAGTACCGCTTAGCCGCCTCCTTGAAGCAATAGCCCCAGCTTTGCAGGCTCACGGAGGCCAGGATGACGAAGGTCAGTAGCTTTTTCATGGCCCGGATCATACAATACACGTATCAATACGCCAATAGTATCCCAATGCGAAATCTCGTGCTTTGCGCGCTAACTGCCGCTATGTGGGGCGCATTCGCCACCGCGGCACATGCTTCGGACATTCCCACCGGTAAGCCGGGGCAGGAGGAAGCCACTCCGCGCGTGGCAGGCGGCGCCAAGCCGTCATCCCTTCCGAGTGACACTGCCTCCATTGACATCACCGCGAAGCTCGACGATCTCCTCGCTACGGCGAAAGAGACGAGTGAAGTGATGCGTCTCTATGCCAGCTGGCAAGCTGGTAATCGCGAGGCGGTGCCTGAGATATTTGCATTAGCCAAGAATGGCAACGCCCGCGCACAGAACCTCGCGGGGTTCATGCTCGACAATGGGCAGGGTGTGAAGCAGGATTCCAAGGCCGCAGCCGCATACTTCCAACGGTCCGCGGAAAGCGTCCCGCTGGCCAAGTACAACCTCGGGGTGCTGACGTACTACGGAAGGGGTGTAAGAAAAGACGAGGCGAAGGCCATGGAGCTCTTCAAGGGCTCTGCGATGAAGGCCGGCGTCGAACAGGCGAGTGTTCAGCTCGCCATCTACTACCTGAAGAACAAGAACGAGGACGAAGCGTACAAGTGGGCGAATGAAGGGGCGAACCGGGGCAACGTCAAGGCCTTCTACCTGCTCGGTAGGATTCTGTACCAGCGTGGCCAGTACCAGTCCGCCGCCTCGTGGATACAAAAGGCCGCGAATGCATCCGAACCGAATGCGCCGGCAATCCTGTCGCTCATGTACCGCGACGGGAAGGGGGTAGGGCAGAGCAAGATGATGTCCGCGGCCTGGTGGATGATCTATGGCGCCCTGAATCGGCGGCAGACGGGAGGCAGCCTTGTTTCTTCCTCCTCATTCGGCCTGGATGAAACGGAACAACGGCAGGCGCTAGGCTTTGCAAACAACTGGTTGGCTACGCATGGCGCAGACAAGCGTATCAGCTATCAAAAGACACTTTTGCAAACAAACTAGAGCCGTCACGCTCAAGAAAAAAGGCCCTGCGATCTGAACGATCCAGGGCCTTTAGTTTTAAACGCGAGCCTCACGGCTGGCAGTGCATCAGCCACAACTACCGATGTGACCACACGCTTGGCATTTGCTGCATCCATCGACGCGATGGAGTTCGTGAGCGCCACATTCCGGGCACTTCTTCCCGAGTCCTGCCCCGATCGATTGACCCAGGCTCACTACGGTGCTGCTGTCAGAAGTGACTTCGTCGAAAGCAAGGGCTGCGTCGGCTTTCGACAGGCGTCTGGCGAGCTCCGCTGCCGGTACCTGACTACCGTCCTCGGCAAGGAACCCCCGCTTCTTCAGAATGGACTGCAGGGCGTATCCGATCGCTGCGACCTCCGAATCGTGGTGCAGCGGCACCTTCGATCCATCAGCCCGCGTCAAATGCCCATAGCGCACCGCACCCTTGTCCCAGATGACTTCCCGGAGGTTTGCGACTGCCTTCGCTACCGAACCACCGGATCGTGCCACCATCGAGAGCATCCGCATGTTGGCAGAGATCCATTGTTGGCCGTCATTCCGCTGGCCCGCCGGCATGAAGAATTCCACCGGTCGTTCGATCTCCGCCTCCTGACCATCAACGATGCCTTTGACGCGCATGAAGTTCACCGTGAGATATACGGTGTTCGCCCCCTCATAGGTAAAATACTCAACCTTTGAAGTGACACCCTCCAGTTCGCCGGTGGGCCGGCTGTCGAAGGGCATGCGCAACGGATCGTCCGCGATGGGCGTGGGCGTCGGGCTTGGACTCGGCGATGCAGGAGCCTCCACCGACAGCACGGCACCGAGCACGGAGTTAGGCCGATAGGTCGCCAGTCCTTTCAAACCCGCCTTCCACGCATCCAGGTACAGATTCTGGAAATCCGCGTAAGGGTAGTCTTCAGGTACGTTGACCGTCTTGCTGATGCTGGTGTCGATGTACGGCTGGACCGCTTCCAGCATTCGCATATGGTCGATCGCAGGCATTTCCAGCGCCGTCACGAAGCATTCTGGCAGGTTCACAACATCCCCACCGAGATGCCGATAGAGGCGGTACGCATGATCAGCTACTTCAAACGTCTGATAGCTGTTGTCCGGCATACGCTTCTTGCGGTTGTACGTCCAGGAGAATGCAGGTTCGATGCCATTCGAGGCGTTATCAGCAAACGCGAGGGTGATAGTCCCCGTGGGTGCAATCGACAGCAAGTGCGAGTTGCGAATGCCGTGCTCCTGGATCAGATCTCGAATATCCTGGGGCAGGCGCTTTGCGAAGCCGCTCTCGAGGTACTTCTCTTTGTCGAGGAGCGGGAACGAACCCTTTTCGACAGCGAGCGCTACCGAAGCTGCGTAAGCGGCGTCGCGCATCGACTCCGAGATTGACGCAGCCAGCTCGCGTCCCGCATCGGAGTCGTATCGAACTCCCAGCATCACGAGTGCACTTCCCAGGCCCAAGAACCCAAGGCCGATGCGTCGCTTCGACATGGCTTCGTCCCGCTGTTTCGGAAGCGGCCAGAACGTGGCGTCAAGTACGAGATCCAGCATTCGGATTCCCGTGGCCACGAGAGCCCTGAAGCCTTCGAAGTCGAAGTGTGCTTCGGGCCCGAAGGCGTTCCGCACGAACTTCGTAAGGTTGACCGAGCCCAGGCAGCAGCAACCGTAAGACGGCAAGGGCTGCTCCGCGCAAGGATTCGTTGCCTCGATCTGCTCGCAGTAGTAGAGGTTGTTGTCAGAGTTCATCCGGTCAAGGAAGAGAACCCCAGGCTCGGCGTGGTCATAGGTCGACTTCATGACCTGGTCCCACAGCTCCCGCGCGCTCACTTTTCGATACACCCACGTCCCGTCATCCCGACGGTACGATTCCGCCGTCAGCACTTCCGGATGGGGCTCTGCATTGTGCCAAAGTTCGATTTCCTCGCCGACTTCGACGGCACGCATAAATGCGTCAGTGACCCCGATCGAAATGTTGAAATTGGTCAGTTCGCCCTTGTCCTTCGCGTGGATGAATTGCTCGATATCTGGGTGGTCGCAACGCAGCACACCCATCTGAGCTCCGCGGCGAGCACCGGCAGACTCGACCGTCGCACACGACGAATCGAAGACCTTCATAAAGGAGACCGGGCCAGACGCTCGGGAGAACGTGCCTCGCACCAACGCACCGTTCGGTCGGATGTCGCCAAATGCATAGCCCACGCCCCCACCGCGCCGCATCGTTTCAGCCGCTTCTGCTACGGCGGTGTAAATCCCGGGCTTTCCATCTTTGGCCTCGGATACCGAGTCGCCAACCGGTTGCACAAAGCAGTTGATGAGCGTCGCCTGGATATCCGTTCCGGCTGCAGAGTTGATGCGGCCGGCCGGAACGAAACCCGATTCGAGCGCGTCAAGGAACTTGACTTCGTAATCGGCTCGGTCCTCAGCGCGCTCCATACTGGCCAGCGCCTTAGCAACACGGCGCCGGACATCCGCGACTGTCTTCTCGCCACCCTTGGCGTACTTCTCCAAGAGGATCTCACCCGCAATTTCCTGGGCCGGCAGGATACCGAACATCTTTTCATTTGCGTTCATGATGATTGCTCCAAAGTGGATTGACAAAAAATTCGGCGGCGGATCGTCCGCCCCGTCCTTGCAATTAGGGGATGGAACTCAGCCACAAATAAAAAAAGCCCTCCCGCGATTTGGGGAGGGCTGCGTTTCACAAGCACTGGCGAATCAAGCTGCTGGCAGCATTCAAAGGAAGTACCCCGATGGGAAAGATCCTTCCTTGCCATGTGGGGCCTCTCGCGAGGCCATGACCGGCTCCTCACTCGGTCTAGCCTCGACATCGCGCCCTTCATCCGCGGCGCCCGTTGGGGCCGATTCTTCCGACGTGCTTGCCTCTGGGATGGGGTCATCCCGTAACGCATGCTTCTCGCAGCCAGGCCTCTGAGGATTGATAAAGACCGACTCAACGCAGCTGACGCCGGATTGCGCGGCTGCGTGGCCGGGCTGGCACCAGAGCATTCCTTCCATACCTCTGACGTTTGCACGAACCGCCGCCTTACAGTTGCCGCACCGGCGGCCTTCGATGGTGTCCATAGGGATTCCTTGATGTCTCGACTGTGGGATATGAGCAGCACCCGAACACATGCTCATAGGTAGTGCATCATCGCCAGACTGACGCCGGCCAGATACAACGGCCAGGATCGAAGGGACTGCACGAGATCGGTCGAAGAGGGCCAGCACGAGAGCAGTTGCGCTGACAGACCGGCCCAGATGAGTAAATCCCACTGCTCGAAGCTCCACGCTTCAGCAACACGCGCCTTCGCAATCAGCCAAACGACAGGCAGTCCCAGCAGCGGCGCGAGACATGTAGGGGCGGCATTGAACCACCGCAAATTCTCGAACGTGACTGATCCCAGCGCGATCCGACCATCCGGCTGCCGCGTCGGGAAGAGGCTCATGGAGACCGGCTTTGCCCCTGTCATGGCCCCCACCAGGAGGTGAAGCAGCTCATGGATCAGCGTTCCCGGCAGCACACAAAACGAGAACACGGCCAAGCGGCCCGATCCGGCCTTCATCACCAAAGCTCCCACTGTCGCTGGCACCAGATAAACGAGGGCGGTCAAATCCTCATGTGTCATTGACATAACTTATCCGCCATTTTGAGTCGTTTAATGCACATTTCGTCGCCCAGCCGTTTTCACGGTGAAAACCGACATTTCCTCGCCGCCCGACCGACACGGGCCCTTGCAAATGCAATGGCGACGCATCAGAATACATAACATTTACGCTTACCTTCAGTGTATCGCAAATGAACATAAAGATTGCATGTCATACGCTGGCTGGTCGTGCAGCTATCTCAGCCGGTGTCGCAGCTCTCCTCTCACTGGTTTGTACGCACGCTCTGGCTGCGGCCCCGAAGGATGTTCTGTTTGCAGCGATCAGGAGCGGGCAAGCCTCTGAAATCCTAAATGGTCCCGTTGCTGAAAACTGGCAAGCGAAGAGCCATTCAACAGCCCCCGTATTGATGTCGGCGAAAGTAGTGAAACGCTACAAGGGCGAGTGCGCCCGCTTGAGCGTGAACATGCGGCAGGAGCACGTCCCGCTCAAAGACGGTGGCGCAGCTCCACTCGAGTTCTCATATGAACTGAATCTCTGCACTGACGGCTCGCCCCCCGCAGAGACTGTCGATTGGTCTGCGGTTCCGCAAGAAACACCAGAGAGATTGCGGGGCCAACTCCGATGAGCCTCGCGGCGACTCAGAAATCTACGCGGGCACAGCCCCGCCAGTTCTTCAGGCTTGGGAACCTACTATGAACAACGCTTGGAATACTCCTTGGGGAAGACGGGTGCTATCCGTCATTCTGGGGCTTATTGGTTTCTTATTCGTAGCTGCCCCGCTCGAGGCTGCGGAATGTCGACGGGTGGGCGAAGTCTGCGTTGAAGGCGGCGGCGTTCGCAACATCGGCGGTACCGATGTGTACCGCGACTGCTGGCGCTATCGGGATACGTTCGAGTGCAAGAAGCCGGAGTCGATTGACTATTGCGCTCCCTTCTACAACCTAGCTGGATGCTGGCAAACGTCAACCAAGTGCATCGCCGCTGCTTGGGACGGTACATGTCTGACTGAGCAGCGAACCTATCGGTGCGACGACCCGTCGATGCCGCCTCCGCCGAACACGGTTGTTCTGGACAAGACATACACGATTACTAAAGACGCGCTGGACACAAAACAGTGCGACCCGTATTCCACGAACCCACTCTGTACTCTCGCATCGCACAAGTGCGTGGAGCCGGCGGAAACCCGAGTCATCAATGGGCTGCCGGTCTACAAGTCGTGCTGGAGATGGCAAGACGACTACGCCTGTATTGACCCCACTCCCAAGAACGACTGCCAGGAGTACATCGACAAGGGATGCAAGAAGCTTGACGAAGTGTGCATCGAAAGCACTGATCCTGTCGGATGCGTGATGAAGCAAATCACATACAAGTGTGTGACCAAGGAAGGCCAGACAACGACAGGCGAGGATTGCAGTGGACGTACCTCGTGCTATGACGGGACCTGTTGGGACACCGGATACCCTGGGGATGACGACTTCGCACGCGTGGTAGCCGGAAAGGAGGCCGCCCGAGAAGCCGGTGTCTATGGTGCGGAGTCGAACAACTTCTTCAAGGGAGTGGCCGAATCGTGCCGGAAGGGCTTCGGTGGATTGAAGAACTGCTGCAAGACCGACCCCGGGGCCAAGTCCAATAACACGATCATGATGCAGGCCGCGGGAGGTGCCGTTAAGTTCGGCGCAAAGTACGCGTTCGACTACATGTACAAGAGTAGCGAATGGATACAGGCTGGCATGAGTGCGCTCGGCTACGACGGTATCGAGATGGCATCGAACTTTGGTGCTTCCTTTGGAATGTATGGGGTCTCCTACACGGTCGGGGGAACGGCCCTCGCCGCCGGTGAGACGACCACAGGCATGTTTGGTCAGACTATCTATGGTCTTGGAAATGGCTTCGCCTTCGACCCGTACTCGTTTGCCGCTGCAATTGCTATCCAGATCGTCATGGAGCTCATGTCGTGCGAGCAGGACGAGATGCAATTGGGCATGCACCGTGGTGCGCACCTCTGCCACTTGGTAGGCTCGTACTGCTCGAATAAGGTCATGGGGGTGTGCCTTGAGACCAAGGAGGCGTATTGCTGCTACAACTCCAAACTGGCAAAGATCATCAATGAGCAAGGCAAACCCCAGATCGGCAAGGGGTGGGGGACTCCAGAGAGTCCGAACTGCGAAGGGTTCACCACCGCCGAGTTCCAGCAGATCGACTTCTCTGCAATCGACATGAGTGAGTTTGTCGGAGACATCATGGCCGCAACTGAGCTGCCGAACATCGACGATATCCAGAAAAGAATGAGCGAGAAGATGAAGGACATCACGACCAACCCGACCATCCCCGTGACCAATCACTAAACACCCTTTCAGGCCCGGAGCAATCCGGGCATTTTTCTGGAGCAGGCTTATTTTCGTACGTACGGCCGCCTGCCAGCCGCCACCCGCGCCTTAGATGCTCGCGTGCCGCATATCGGTACGTCAGGACATCCTTCAAAGCCTGGCATTCCATCAACATCAGAGGAGTGCAGTATGAAGACCGGAGAATGGGTGGGTGCGGGACACTGGGCCAACCGTTTTTCACATCCGCGCGATTGGGGGAAACCGCTACTGGGCCGCATCCTCGACCCAGCCGATCGCCGTGTTTGGAGCAACTCGTTCGAGTTCCCCGTTGCTTCTCCCGACGGCGCAGCGGTTATGTCGTTGGTATTGAAGCAACAGGCTGCGGGACTGCTCGACGACAAGGTTCCGATCGAGTGGCATTTCGACAACAACCTGCGGATCATCCGTTGGGAGCTTTTGGTCAATTTGCGCACGGCCAAAGATGAGCACATCTACTACAACGCCATCAAATCGCAACGACTTGACGAAATTAACCATCGCCGTACGAAGCGACGCCCACTTAGCGAATTCCTGCCGAACGGGAGCATTCATCTCGCGCACGCATGAGAACACGCACAGCAACTGCCATGCCCCGTGACGAAGTCACGGGGCATTTTCTTTGTGGAACCTCTAAACCTCAGCCATGCTAGTATGTGTACGTGTTGAGTCTCTATGTTGCAGATTATCCATAAGGCCATGACCACCGAGAAACTTGGACGGTTGTCGCGTCTTGGCTTCCGATCGCTCCCTGAGTGTTTGCTTTCGGCACCGCGCGAGTACCGCGACTACCTTGAGCCTCTTTACGTCTTGCCGATCCCTGATACGGGACACAACCACTACCTCGTGCTAACACTCACAGAGGTGTGCTTGCTTGATGCCGCACAGCAACAAACGACGCGGTGGAAAGACGCCACTAGGCTGGCAGTTCGGGGGGTAGATGGTCGTGGCGACGGCGTATCCATTGTTGTTATCGGGGCGGTCTGGCCGTGGAAAGCATTTCTGCCTGGCGACGAGCTACACCTGTACGGTGAGTTGAAAACGGGCTGGCGAGGCAGCCGCGAGTTGTTGAATCCGCACATTGTTCCGGAGGGCGATCGCGGAAAGATCATCCCCATGTACATGGGCAAGCCGGGGCAGGTGAAGGGGGAAGCTCTTGCAAAAGCGGTGCATGAAGCACTTCCACGCCTGAATGAGGCCTCCTGTTTGCTGCTGGAGCAGGCTGGCATGCGTGAAACGGATTTCCGGGCTGCTGCCGGCTACCACGATCCGGCAGACCTGCTCAGAGATCTGCACGCGCCGGCGTCAGTGCGGGAAGGTATTGCCGCCGTCCAGGCCGCGCACCGGTTGGCCTTGCGCGCTGTTCTGAATAAGGCGATCCGCAATCAATCCCAGAAACCTGTTTCAGGTTCGTCGATCGCCCTCGACCGGGGCAAGGTTGCAGATCTGATTGGCAGGCTTCCGTACGAGCTGACACCCGGGCAGCACAAGGGTATCGATGACATCGTCTCGGATCTGCGCTCGCCATTTCCGATGCGCCGATTACTCTCCGGCGATGTCGGCACCGGCAAATCGGTCACCTACATGGTGCCCGCAGTGGCTGCATATCAGGAGGGTGCCCAAGTAGCCATCATTGCCCCGAGCCAGATCCTCGTTCACCAGCTAGCCAGCGAGCTGCGGGAATTCTTCCCCGGCATCCCCGTCTGCTCGCTCGTGTCTGGCTCGAAACTGGAGGAGGGCATCATCGTTGGAACCACCGCGGTCATCACCGCGGCAAAGGGCGCCTCCCTCATCTTTGACCTGGTAGTTGCTGATGAGCAGCAGCGGTTCTCGGTCGGCCAGAAGAACAGCCTGTTGGCCGACCACACGAATCTGCTAGAGGCAACTGCGACTGCGATACCTCGTACCATGGCGCTGATCAAGTTCGGCGGCACCGCGGTATCGATCCTCCGCGAGTCGCCCTTCAAGAAGAAGATAGTGACCCGGATTGTCCATCGTAAGGATGGGGCTAGACTGTTCGATTTCGTCCACCATCAAATTCGCCAAGGCGGACAGGCCGCGATCATCTACCCGATGGCAGAAGACAGGGGTGACGGCGAAAGGAACTCAGTGGAGGCAGCGTATGTCCGATTCCGCGCAAAGTGGGGCGATCGGGTCGGTATGGTACACGGCGGCTTAACTGACAGCGACAAGACAGAAGTTATTGCTAAAATGAAGGCCGGCGCCATCGACGTACTTGTTAGTTCAACGGTCATCGAGGTCGGGGTCACGCTACCATCGCTTCGTGTTGTGGTTGTAGTGAATCCTGATCGGTTTGGGTTGTCACCGCTTCACCAACTACGTGGCCGCCTGGCGCGCAAAGGCGGCGAAGGGTACTTCTTCCTGTATCTCCCGGAGGAACCAGACGCCGCTGCCATGGACCGATTGCGGCAACTGGTCGAGTGCAATGACGGATTTGCTCTTGCGGAACGAGATGCCGATCTCCGTGGCTTCGGTGATGTTGACAGCGATGGGGGCGCGCAGACTGGGAGCTCCCGGCTTCTTTTCTGGGGCGTGACCTTGGACCGAAAGGAAATTGAAAGCGGCGCAAGGAATCTAGGCTTGGTTACTGAGTAGCCTATGTGAGAGGGATTGATTGGCTAAGGCAACACCGCTACCGGTCAAGGTGGCGATCTATCATCGGATCATCTCTGGTGACATTTCTCGCGTGGTAGCAAAGGACTTCCGGATCAGCCAGCCGACGGCCCTGAAGTACGCGAACGATGTCATTGAGAAACTTAGGGGGCTCAGCGAGATAGAGTCGACCCCCAGCCTTCGCACATTCCTCGCACGGTCGCTCAAAACCCAGTCCTTTCAGTATGCGGATGCGCCTGATGTCAAGGCCCTGCTGGAACCCATCCTGCAGCCGTACCTCGCCGACGCCGAGAACATCGACTATGCAGAGCGCGAGGGCGCGGATCACGCTTTGTCGACCCGCGTCAGTCCCACCACTTTCGAGCGATTCCAGGTAATTGTCGGACAAATGGCAGTTGAGAGGCCCGACATCACACCGTCTGCGCACTTGCGGGAGATCATTGAGGCTTACTGCGAACGGGGGATCGTTCCTGCCCCGACGGTCTCGATTTCCGACCCGAAACAGGCGCGAGATACCATCGTGAACGCCGTTACGGACTTGCTTCGCGACCTTGGGTACACGGGCTTGTAAGCCGGCTCGACATTGATGCTGCCACAAGTGCCGATCGTGCCCTGTTTCCACCCCTCCGTTTCATCGTCGTCGCGCACTCCCCAGCGGAATGCGAGTCTTCTGTCTCCCTGTCCTTCATCTCCTTGAGCAAGGAACGGCCGCACCTAGCGGACATTCAACTCAACTCAGGAGATCGACATGGATCAAAAACAGCCGCGCGTATCAATGCGCCATCTGCATCTGTACGCTCATTTGCTGCTGGCAGAGGCCAAGCAGAACGGAAAATCGGTCCGGCTCGAGTGGGCGAACATCCCCACCGCTTCGATTGGCCCTGATCCGGCAAACCCGGGAGGTCTGGTACTGCGGCTCTCGCAAATGGCGGCGGTCGGTTCCGAAGAAGATGCGACCCTACTGCGAGCACTGATCTCTCACGAGATCGTCTGCCACGGCCACCACACGGACTTCACCGTAGTTCCGCCCAGCAATCTCGCGGGTCAGCTTACCAACATCCTGGAAGACCCCCGCGGTGAGATACTTGGCGCCATGAAATTTCCCGGGTCAAAGAAGGTGATACGCAAGGGAATTGAGCTTCTCGTCGATCGCAAGATCTTCCAGGGGCCTCAAGACGATAGCGACACACCCGCCGCGGTCCTGGCCGGTTGGCTTGTAACTGAATTGCGCTCGGAGCTCCTCGACCAGGAGTGCCTTCGTCAATTCGCCACGGCCTTCCGGGCCCGTGCCATCAAGCATTTCGGCACGAAGCTGACCGGCCAGGTCAAAGCCGTTGCGTTGCAAGGCGCGACAGCGCGCGATACTCAAGGTGCGATTCAAGCAAGCATCCGCATCCTCGACCTGCTGAAGCTTGCCGCTGATAACAAGCCTGACTCTCAATGTGGGGAACAACAATCCAACTCGCCGCAGGACGACCAAGATGCCGGCGATCCCGCCGAGCAAACATCTGCCCGAAATGACTCAGGGAATGGTTCCGAGCCGGGAGGCTATGAACCGTCTAACAATGAGCTGGCCGAGGCTGTCAATGCCGTTCTCGGAGCAGGCCCCGATGAAATGGGCACCTATGGCAGGGGGCTCGAAGAAGTACTATGCGAGGCCAACGAAGCGATCCAGGAAGCCCAAAGCGGCGGAGGTAGCAGTCATACGTCAGAGTTGAACGAGTTCAGCGCCCCGGCCAATGGTGGCTCATTGGAGAACCGCTCACGTTTGCGTTCTGCTGCCAGGACTACAGCTTCCGCATTGTCCCTGCGGTTGCAGGACCTTCTTCAGGCCTTCGCCACTGCCACGCGTCGGAGTTCCTCAAGCGGTAAGCTTCGTTCAAATCGGGTGTGGCGAGTGCCGCTGGGTGATACCCAAGTCTTCCGTCACAAGACCCGGCACGACGAGCTGGACACTTGTGTCTATCTTCTCGCCGATGAATCCGGCTCAATGGATGAACCCTTTGACTCGGAGCGAGCCCCGCATCTCCACGCTGCGGCGCACAAGCCATCGGCTCAAGATCCGATCCAGGCCCACAAGGTCGATCGCAAGGACGCTGCTGGCCGTGTCATTGTTGCAGCAGGGGAGGTGCTTGACGGCGCTGACATTCCCTTCGGCTTGGCGACCTATAACGAATCGGTTCGCGAGTGGAAAGGCTTTGAGGATGACTGGTCGTCTACGCTTCAGAGGCTCCGTACTGAAGCTACTGGTAGCACCAACACGCATCTCGCAGTCGTATGGGCGCTCAGGAAGTTCATTGGGCGTAGCGAAGCGCGAAAGGTACTGACCGTGGTCACCGATGGTGATCCGGGCGATCGAGACATCCTTGAGGCCGCGCTGCGCGAGGCTGCGCTGTTCGGTGTTGAGGTGCGATTTGTCCTGATCGGCGCGGAGCACGTGCATAAATTCCACGGTCTCTCCGCTACCTACGGTGTGGCAAACAACGTTCGTGAGCTTGCAACTGCTGTCTTCAGTTCTCTCGAAGCTGCAATTTGCTAACCCCCACAGCCCCAGTGACTTCCGTCCTGGGGCTTTTTCTTAGCCCCGCGCCACGAAGGCGGCTGCCCACACAGCGAGGCGCAGTCGACACGTCCTATCTTCTGACTTCCAGTCCCCTGTGACTCATATCTGAGCGCCAGGCCTTTGCAAGGGGCCGTCAAACCCACCTCTCAGGAGAAACACGATGGAAGCAGCAGCAATTGAAAGAAAGTCGATCGACGCAGTCTTCGGTGTTGATGGTGCCGCTTTCCGCGCTCACGGCTCGCAGTCGACGACCACCATCCGTGTCTTCGCAGCCAACGACGACACACCAGACGTCATTGAAGGTTTTGCCTTCCAACCCGATACCCTCCGCCGAATCCTCGTCTGGATGGCGTCGGGAGCCCTCCCCAACAACTTCACCAAGGCGACGATGAAGCGCAACCTGTTGATCTACGGACCGACGGGATGTGGCAAAACGGCACTGATCTCGCAGGTTTGTGCTCGGACGGGACGATCCATGTTTCGCTACCAGTGCAGTGAAGACTCCGAGGCAACCCAGCTCTTTGGCACGTACAAGCTCTGCAAAGTGCCGCAGAATGCGGAACCGCAGAAAGTAGAAGCCGAAGCGTCTGCAGCACCTCAACAGGCGTCCGCTCTCTCGGCGACTCCTGAAATGGTGTTCGTGGATGGACCGGTTCTCCGCTGGGCGCGCACGCCGAACTCGATTCTTCTGCTTGACGAGTTCGACCAGCTTCCGCCCTCGGTTGCAATGAGCATGAACGGAGTCCTGGACGGCGACGACATACTGGTTCCGGAAACGGGGGAACGAGTAAAGATCGCAACTGGTTGTCTGATTGTGGCCACTGGCAACACGAACGGACGAGGTTCGGCCGGCGGCAACGGCGGCTCCGCGTCGCTCTACAAAGGTGTCAAGCGACAGAACATCGCCAGCCTTGACCGATTCTTCGTTGTCAATGCCACTTACCTGTCGGTCGAGGAAGAGATTG
Organism: Cupriavidus sp. 2SB; assembly: GCF_005503625.1. Lineage (GTDB taxonomy): Bacteria > Pseudomonadota > Gammaproteobacteria > Burkholderiales > Burkholderiaceae > Cupriavidus. Next base: position 125,654 of record NZ_SCMX01000007.1, read on the forward strand.
CACTTCTTCAGGACCAGGTCGGCATGCCGGAGACGGCGGCAACGGCAATGGCGAAGTTGGCCAGTAGCTTGCGTAGCCGGTTTGTTGGGCTCAATGAAGATGCAGGTGCAAATGGGGAACCGCTCGAGTTCACCATCACCACTCGCAACCTCTTGAACTGGGGTCTGACCCACCGCCTGCTTATGGCAACGGGACTGGACAGCACCACCGCATTCAAGGAAGGGCTTAGCATGACGCTGCTCGACTTCGGTACGGGCGCAGAACGCAAGGCAGTCCTCGATGCATGGGAGAACATCATCGGCGAGTAGCTCCAAATCAACCCTAAGACACCCTCGGCTTTGCTGGGGGTGTTTTTCTTTTGGGACACTCCGATCGAGCGGAAAAGAAAAACCCCCTCAGGTGAACAATGTCACATGAGGGGGGTGGTTGGGCGCTTCTCTTTGGGGAGGACAAGTTATTGATATTGGCCTCCGTTACTGGACCACACGAGATTGTCCCTCGCGCGATTTTCGCTTAACAGTAATTCCGACATAGCATGTCAACAGGGCGAGGCCTGTGATCAGGCCTGCCAGTAGTATCTGCGCAGCACTCATTTCCTATTCCCCAAGAGTACGCTGACTACATTACTACTCGTCGTCCTTCAACAGCCACAACGCTACCGCATTGAAGCTGACGAACAAGACGGTTCCGAACAGAGCTAACACAACGTCGGAAGAGGTAAGGGCTGCCCCCTTGACCATCTTTTCTGCGGCACCAAAGCCAAACAGACCGAACGTTGCGAAAGACAGGTTCTTCAGCAAGTCAGCGAGAAAGCCCAGTACAGCACGGTTTTTCGCCATGATGGAGCCTTCCTTGTTGATACAAATGTCTTCCCGCGAGACGGTTACGCATTAAACACCTAGCGACGGGTTGTGAAGCTTTCGGCCGCACACACCTAGGTTTCTCTTTGCGGGTGAGAGATGGTGAACAGCCGTCGATAATCTTTCGGTAGCCAGTACGCAGGATGCATACAGCAGCAGCCCTCCGCCGCCGCGTACACAAGATCGGAGGGCAGGCAAAAGGACAACCCCTCGCTGGCGAACCAGGAGGGGCTTGAGGGAGGGTTGATCAGGCGTACTTCGCAGCTTTCGCGGCAAACTCAGCTCGCCCCTTTTCGGAGTCCCAAGTAAGCTGATTGACCAGAGAACGGACAAGTTCCGCCTCGCTGGCCATACTCATCCCCGCAATGCCCAAGCGCTGCTCGTCCGCACTCGTTGTACTGAACATGAACCGGATCTCGCTCCCATGCTTGAAACAGGAAACGATGAACTGGCCTTGCCTCTCATCCGTTACGACAAACGCGAAAGGCTCGCGATCGATCCCAAACAACAGGAGCCCGTTCGGATTCGTTTGATAGAAACCGGCCTGGCCCGCGACGGGCTCGGCTTGCAACGCACCGTATTGGCGACCATTCAAGTCAAGGGCAGGGTAGGGGCCACCCATGCCGGCCATCTGCTGCGTTGCTGTGCGAGTGCATTCGTCCATGGTTTCTCCTTTGTAATGTGAAGAATTACTGATGTCCGGGAATGCGTTACACGGCTCTAGAACGCGATTAGCCTGGCCAGACACGTCCTCCCACCACCCGCAGCGAACATCGTCGACCAACCCTCGCTAGTTGCGACCGTCAGTTACTTCCCCCTGTCCGGCATATCGAAGAGCCAGGCCTGTGCAAGGGGCCTGTTTTGTCTAACTTCAGGAGATACACATGAACCAAGTAACGACGGTGGCTAGCAGCCAGATGGCGATTCTGAAAGATGTCGTTCTGTTTGACTTCATCATCGGAGGCAGCACCGGGGAGAAAACGGTCGAGGCGGATGACTTCATCCGTGAGGTCGGCAAGATGCTTCCGCGAGGTTCCTTCTCGTGGGTTTCGAAGTATCGTTCGGAAGCGAAGCGGGAGATCCTGAAAGTTGGCGTCGCTCGCCGCATCCACAACCGTGTGCGCGGCTACTTTGTACCGCTGAGCGAAGCCGTTGGGCTCTCCAGCAAGATGACGGACATCAAGGCGCGATTCATGAAAGAGAAGGCCGAATTCCTGGCCAACCTCCCAAGGATCGTCGATGAGTGGGCGAATGCACCGGTCAATGCGAGCTCGACCAACAATGGCAAGACGCGAGCGGATCTCATTCGCCTGCACGCGCCAAAGAAGGACGATATGGACCGCATGCTCTCCTTTGACATTTCCGCTACAGGCATCCAGTCCACCAGCTTCTTTGGTGAGGACGACGCGCTCCACGCTGAAGTAAAAGGCTTGGTTGGCCAGGCGGCGCTCGAGATTGCGGAAGACGTGCGAAAGTCCTGGAAAGGGCCGGCCGCAGGGCGCACCAGCAGCCGCGTCCTGGGATTGATCCGCCGTGTTCGCAACAAGGCGGAAGCGATGGGCGTCCTATCGACGAAGTTCAGTCGACTGGCCGAAGTATGCGACAAGGTCCTAGGCGCAGTTCCGGAAGGGCAGAACATTGAAGGCGTGCAGTTCCTGATGGTGTCATCGCTCCTGTCCCGGTGCATGAAGGCGGAAAACATTCTCTCCGAAGACTCGGTAAGGTTTGATCCGCTCGATGTGGAAACAGCTGCGCCGGCGGCCACGCCTGGTGTTCAGCCTCCGGCCGCCAACGTGCCAATGCATTCTCAACCCGATTTCGCCATCGGCGACTCGGCACCAGCCTTCGAAGAAGCACCCCAACCTTCGAGCCCACCCCCTGCTGCAGTCCTGCCGAGCGCCAGTGAACCCGTGGCCTCGACCCAGGATGACACGTTGGAATTGGTCCTGTAACGAAAACGCCCCAGATTCGATCTGGGGCGTCTCTTTTTTTTTGGGCTGGGGGTCGCCGGCCGCTTAACTGACTAGATCAGGGACTTCAATCTGAGCCTTCGCCGTCAGTACACGCCCATAGTCGCGCTCATACAGCGCTGCGTATCCGATCTGGACACGCAGAGGGAGCTCATCCCATTCTTCGCGGGTAGGCGCGTAGGCCATCCACTGTGGGTCGTTAGCCATTTTTACGATGGCCAGCCACAGTTGCTCGTGCAGGTCCTTCTTGGAATAGAAGTCTTCGATCGAGAGATAGTCGGCCTGATTGAGTACCTGTACGGTTGGGATGCCGAGCCACTCCGCAATCTTGTCGAACCGATCCTTACCAAGCGACTTGATAGAGCGGTTACCGCTCATGATCGAGTTCCAGTACACCGGGGTGACTCCGAGAATGTCGGAGATCGTCCGCTGCGGAAGCCCACGGTCAATCAGAGTCTTCCTGATCTGGTTGATCAGGCGAATACCATCAACATGGCGCTTGCCCGAGGCCTCACCCTCGTGCTCGGGCGCAGTGCTTTCAGCGCCGAGCTGTTCGTGCGTAGTCTTTTTGGCGGTCACTTCGGTCGTCTTTCGCGATTTTGCGGAAACTCGCCGCGCCGGTGCTGCCTTATGCGAACCACTACCCTGTGCAGGCATGGACTTTGTCATAGGTTCGGTCCTCCGACGTGGCTACGGATCAAGTTCAGAAGGCGATCGACCGCGCAGGGGCGCGTCATGCCTTATTGTCTTAGCAATTCCCGATTCTACACACATATCAACAAGATTCAAGTCTCTTATGCCATCGAGACAACAGACAATGTCCATTCTCAGAGTAAGGCCCAAATTCTCAAAGTACCTTGCAAAGATTCTCAGACTTAGTGCTCATAATTGGGAGCGGCGGGCGTGCGTGGTGCTGGCTAGAAGGGCCTAGGCATGGAGGGCGAGGACGTACGGCCCGCGTGCGCATATCCGGCGAGGGGCTTCCGTGGCGGTACATCCATGTAGGGTGGATTGATCTGCCGCCCCACCGTGGTTTTGCATTCCTGGCGTGTGCGCAAAGGTGGTGTCCCAGCGATCGCCGGTCAGTCCCGTGCGTGCCTCCCGTGGCAGAGCGCGATCAACGGGCTGAAGTAGTCGATCGACACTGGTACCTTCCGTTTGCGAACAAGGTCGTCAGTGTTGGTGGCCCGCTCGTCAGAGGGCGCATGAAGCAACTGCACCACGCGCTGACGATCCTCGAATGCGACCGGCTGTGGGCCGCACTGCAGGGCGTGCAGCGATTGTTCATGCAGATTCAGGAGATGAACCTATTTCAGCATCTGAGGCGAGGGGCGGGGCCGTTCAGCAGATGTTTGTAGGGCGAAAATAGTACCGGTACGAAACTAAAATAAATTTGGTACGGCTACCTATGCTTCATCCCGAGAGGGAGGAGGGCTGGGCCCGTACCGTTTGCATTTTCAGCCCTCCGAAATAGCTATTCGGCCAAAACGGACTAGCTCCGCCCTCCCAAAATGGCGGACATTGTCTGGTCTAACGGGGAGGCTTACGGGTACTGTCTGGTGCCCTTGCGCCGGGGCTGGCTCGCACGAAACTCCGTAATGGACTCACGCAACCGGGTCGCGTTCTTCTCGGTCCCCAACAGGTGCAGCGTCTCCTGGATGCTCTCGTAGGCCTGAAGCGACATGAGCACCACAGGTGCGCCACGCCGTCTCTTGATGACGAGTGGCTCGCTGTTCTTGCAGACTGAGACTATCGTCTTCTCAAAATCTGCTCGCACTACACTAAGGGCCATTGATTTCATTGGGTCAATCCTGCTCAAGTGGGCGTGCGTCGGTCCGGCTGTGGTCTACCAGTCCAGACGATAACAAGAATTTCCTCCAGTCCCTTGAAACTCTAGTTCGGTCCGTATGTGGCTTCCGATGTGGCGCGCGACGACGATCGGCATGATCTGCGCAACGAGGATCCGATTAAAAAGGGCAATGGAGCTTACTCTGACGCCTCCTTGACGCGGCTCCCTGCGAAGGATGTGCCGGACGAGGAGGCCGGGAGGAGAACGGGGCGCTTCTCGACTAGCAGACTTGCTCCAATTCGGATCGATGCCCCGTCCCTGACGCGCATTACGCGCTCTCGCCTGCACAGGGGTGCTTTGCCCTTCTGCGGGGTGTGTGTTGATGTGATCAATCCACATCGACCTGTCGACAGGAATCATTCGATGTCCTGCCGGCGCCGCGCCGCCCCTTGGATGCCCGGTTGGCTTCCGCCAAGGTTCGCGAGTCGTTTGGCCGCTTCACGCTGGATCAAGGCCTTTAGCGCTTCGCGCACAATTGCCGTTTTCTCCGACAGGCCCGTATAGGCTTGCGCCTTGGCTAACAATTCGTCGTCAAGCGCAATAGTCGTACGCATGGGAACCTCCGCGAGTACAAGCAGGACTTATAGCATCTATTGATGCCTAAAATGGTGCGTCTTGTCATTCGGAACGCGGGCGGCATGTCACACCAATAGGACAGTTCGTGGAACTTGAGACCGGCCAATTGCCACCGAGCGTGCGGCGTTCATTTAGGAGTACACCCGCGGTGCAGGTCCTGGCTGCGGTAACGTTCGCCTTAGCACACAGCCGTATCGCCGCTGGACTGAGTATTGGGATAATCAATGCACTTTGTTTGAGCAGAAGTCTTGGGCATTTTGTGTTGTGTCGCGCCATTAAGGTCGGTACGTCGCGCCATTAAGGTCGGTACGCGGGGCTTTCAATCGCCCCAAAGCCTTGCTGGAGGCGGCCGTACCGACCTTCTCCATTTGTTGTTGCCGATTATTTGCCACGGATAACGACAAAAATGACAGAAATTCGACTTGTCATTGTTCGCACAGATTGGTGCATTCGAGTCCTGACATCATCAAAGCGTGATGCGGACCGTTTGCCGTGCGGACGCGGCATGCGATCAACTGTACTCTTTTCGGAATCACCGCGGCTAATATTACTGAGCTTGCAGCGGATTGCGCCTGAACCTTCACACTTGATTCCAGTTCGCGTCAGAAGGGGTAGAGAGGCCAGCTCGTCGTTCAGGATGGGGAGGGTGCCGTCACGTGGTGGCTGTGGCGCATGGCGTTCGGATAGTGGCTCGGCCGACCCGCTTGTGGCGCCCTAACCGGCGTGCGGAGACGTGGACGCAGTAGTTGTAGGGCAAGAATTAGCCTTCCGCCCAAAGCAAGGGATCACGGGGTATGCGGCTAACCGGGCGTGCTGCACCGGCATGGTCGAGTGCCAACATTAGCGCCATCAGCGCGACTGGGCACTTTCCGAAGTTTGCGCCGGTTGCAGCAGTCAATGATCGCTTAGAGCCCTGTCAGCGATACGCGAAGTTTCCCCTTATAGGCACTACGAACGGGCCTGTGCGACTTGGCGTTGTCCGAAATCTCTGCCAGGGCCAGCCAACCTGGACACTTCGTTTTTGCAGGGCAACAACGTCTGCCCGCAGCTTTTCACTCGGCTTGCTTGTGTTAGCCATATCAGCAGTGGCAGTTTCTTTCGCGTTCAAAATGGGCAAAAGAGTGCATTCTCCAGCCACGCGTACCAATCCCAAGGATATATGCAGTCACCTGCCGATTCGTGATGGAAGATGGGGACCATCTCCCGCTGAATCAACTGCATCAGTTCGCGAATGTATGGTTGTGGAATCGAGGCAAGCGCGACAAACGCGCCAAGGCGATCCTGGCCAATCGGTACGTGGTTTCGAAGCTGATCTAATTGGCTCACCGTTCGCATGTGTTTGGGCCTCACATTTCCTATGCATTGCTGTGTCGTTGCCGAACAATGGCGGCCAAGTCAGGCGCGGCCGCGTGCACTAAATGGCGCGAGCTGGTTGACGTCCAGTCGCACAAGTTGCTAGGCAGCCGGGCAGGACTGCCGCTCAGGTCGTCATTCCATCGCAGAGCGCAGCAGCAGGAAGTTTCCATTGACGGTGCGTTTCCGAGTTCGCTGGCCTCGGCACAAATGCGTACCGCTCGCCCGATTCCGTATGGCATTCAAGTCCCGAGCGATTGCCCAGAACCCATTCGTCGATGCCGACCACTGGCTCCAAATGCCAGGTTCCTGATTTGTGCAGCCCGCTAGGCACCAGTGCTTGAACGGCGCCGATTCGCTCTGGCGCATGAATAAGCATATCGACCACGTCCTCCATTGACGAGGACAGAATCCAATTCGGCAGTTCGCTGGGGTCGAGGTGCTTCACCTCCAACAGAAGGCTAGGGCGCATTTCGTCAACGCTAACGCATTGCCAGGCTTGGGCGGGTGCAACCAGGGCTTGTAATGAAGGATTGGGATGACGCCAAGCTTCCTGCGTTAAGAACACGACTCTCTCCAAGGTAATGAACACTATAGATTGTAGCTCTATAGTGTTCATAAAGACGAGATTATGGGATTTGCTTCAGCTCTTCCCATGACGCTCAGAGAGAACTTTGGTGGTGCGTTGCGTACAGTGCGGCGGTTCCGGAAAGCTCCGCAAGAGGCGCTGGATGTGGTTTCCAGCCGGACATACGTCAGTAGCCTAGAGCGAGGGTTAAAGAGTCCGACACTGGACAAAATTGATTCTCTTGCCGAGGCTCTCAACGTACATCCACTTACATTGGTGGCACTCACATATTTGCGGTCGCGTACGCGATCTGAGCAACGCGCCATCTTAGAGAAGGTTCGATCGCAACTCGAGGAGTTGTCTAAATTCGAGAAGAAGCAGCGGACTGAGCCCTAGCGTCCGCGTGCAGTAGATGCCTTTTGCTAGCGATTCCGACGCTCGGGAGTAGGCTGGCGCCGTGTGGCGCCTCCGCCCGAAACTTGCACCGTAGGACAGGATCGCCGCGCAGCCATCGCTACGCGGCGATCTCATGTTAACGC
>NZ_SCMX01000080.1 GCF_005503625.1 Cupriavidus sp. 2SB
GCCCTTGGCCGTGGACGCTAAACGTTGCGGGGCGGGGCATGTTCTTCTCGTCGAGGGAAGAAGCCTATTCGGCGATCAACCGTTTGCTGGCGAGCGACCGCTGCGACTTTGACGTGGGCCTCATGCAGGTCAACTGGTGCTACCACGGCAAGCGTTTTGCCTCCCCGTGGGAAGCACTGGCGCCGGCGACAAACATCCGCGTGGCTGAGGACATCCTTGCGGAGAACCTCCAGCGCAGCGGCTCCCCCATGAAGGCCGTGGCCTGGTACCACAGCGCCAACCCGGAGCGTGGCGGGCCTTACTTCTCACGTTTCATGAAACACGTTGCGAGCTTCCAATGATCAGGCCGCTGATTTTCTCTGCACTGGCGCTGTTGGCAGCGCCGGCCATCGCGGCCGATACCGACCCGCTCGACTTCGACTACCAGGTTGTGGCCCGCGCGTCCGACCGGCCTGCGATGGTGTTCAACGACGGACTGTCCACGTACATCCAGCCGCGCTTCGGGCAATCGGTGCAGGCCGATGGCGCGATCCAGAACGGTCCCTATTGGGTCATCGAAGGTGTGCCGGAAGTGGTCCGCTATTCAGTGAACGGACAGCCTGTTGTAGCACGTTGGAAACGGGCGAATGGCTTCACGTCCGAGCCAGCCAACCCCGGTGGCGACATGCCGCGCAGCCTCGCCGCGATCTCGGGCCGCCTGGCTCTGATTGGCAGCTACTCGGATATCGCGCTGGTGCGCGCCGGCCGGTCCTCCTTGCCGCTGGCGCAGATGGTCAAGTCCATCGCGCCGAACGGCTGGAGCGGCACGGCGCAGAAAGACATTCCGCTGACGGACGATGTCTCACTGGATGCCCGGGCCGGGGAGAACTGGCTGCAGGCGCTGGCGCAGGTGCTTGAGCAGCGCAACCTGTACGCAGAGGTGGATTTCGGCCGCCGGAACGTTGCACTGCGTGCCACGCCGCCCAAGGCGTTCGCCGTGGAGACCGCGACCGGCGGAATGCTCCGGGCCTCGGCCACGTCTGGAACCACGCCGGCAGTCCCGACGCCGGTCCCGGCCGCGAGCGCACCCGCGGCAGGCACTCCGCTCCCTGAAGGTCCGACACTGGCCTCGGCATTCAACGCGTTGGCAATCCGCGACGCCAAGAACGGTCGCATCGAAGTCCGCTTCGAGACCGAGCCGAAAGATCTGGAAGTGCGCGATGGCGCGGGTGACAAGCTCCGTACGCGATGGGATGACGCCGAAAAGGTGCTGTCCTTCCCGACGGTCGACAGCTTTACGGCGAGCAGTGGAGCGAAGCGCGTCGAAGTCGCACGTGTGCCGGGCATCAATTTCCTGTTCCCCCGCGAGAACGATGCGGGCCTGGAGCGCGTGTTTGAGAAGGACGGTGCCACTTATCTGAGCTTTGCCAAGTCCTCGGCCAGCATCTCCGTATTCGGCGACAACCACCAGGGCGGCGGCGAGCAAAAGGACCGGTACTTCAAGTTCAACGGAGTGTCCGATCACCTTACTGTGATCGCGGACGGGAATGTCGTCCGGGTGGACCGTCTGCCAGAAGTCCGGTTCTACGAGCGAGCCGCCCTTCAATGAGTGTGAAGCGCCATTACCTCCTGTTGTGTGTCGTTGCCGGGCTGACGGTGGCCGGCGGTGCGCACGCCGACTGCCTGGACGAAGCCGCAGCATTCCACCGCGTAAGCCCGACGCTTGCACGCGGGATTGCGCAGGTCGAATCCGGTATGCGCTCGTGGGTGACCAACACCAACACGAACGGCAGCGAGGACATCGGCCTGATGCAGATCAACTCGGCGCACCTGCCGCGCCTGGCGAAGTTTGGCATTACGCGGCAGAGCCTGTTCGACCCCTGTACGAACGCGTACGTGGGGACGTGGATTCTCGCGGATTGCCTGAGCCGATACGGGGAAACGTGGACGGCGGTCGGTTGCTACAACGCCGGCGCTCCAGACAAGCGGCTCCGGTACGCCAACCGTGTCTATCAGAAGCTCCAGTCCACCAGCAAATAAGCCAACGAATTCATAACGGAAATCAGCCATGTACCAGCCTCGATCGATGTCCCGGATGTGCCGGGTTCTGCTGAGCGGCGCCGCCGCTATCGCCGTCTGCGCTCACGCAGCCGTACCCGGTACCTCGCCTTTTGGGGCGTCCGCATCGGGCAACTTTGAGCCGAGCAAGCCTTTGGCCGGTGGCGGCTGGCAGCTGCTGTCGGACGGTCGTGGCAACGCGCAGCCGAAGGTAGGCGAGGCTCCGGCACTCATTGCCAAGGCAAGCGACACCTCGACGCCGATTGCCCAATCGATCCCCGCGACGGTAGTGACGCCGGTGGCCGCTGCGGGTGCAGCACTGCCGACCGGTTCCGGCCCGCGCGACTGGACTGTCTCTACCGCCGACGGCAACTATAGGCTGCTGGTCGAGAAGTGGGCCCGGGAGACTGGCTGGACGGCTGCGCCTTGGGAACTGGACCAGGACGTGGAGATCGGTGGCAACGATGCGTTCACCGCAGATTTCAAAACAGCCCTTCGTCGCGTCCTCTCGTCCACGGAGATGACCGACTACAGCCTGAAGCCTTGCTTCTATTCCAACAACTATGTGCGCGTGGTGAAGAAGACCACGAAGTGCAATCCGTCCAAGTGAGGCGAACAATGAAGCTGAACCGCATTCTCCGTCCCGCCACTGGTGCCGCGCTCGTTACATCGATGCTGGCCGGTTGCGTCTCGCCGACGTTGCTGAAGGATGTTCGGCAGACGACCGACGACACACGCGCGCAAGCCACGCAAACCACCCAGGATCTCTACGCCCGTATCCGGCAAGACCGCGCCGCTGTGGAAGCGGAGCAGGACGTTGACCGCCCGTTCCTGGTGGGAAAGCGCGTGGCCGTCGCGCGGAACGTCACGCTGCCGCTGGCACTGCGCAACAACGTCGACACGTGGGTGATGTTCCCCGAGAAGACGATGCCGCTTGCGGTGGTCGGCCAGCGCATCACGATGGCAACCGGTATCCCGGTCAAGATCGACTCGGACGTGTACCTGCCTTCGAACGTTCTGATGCCTCGCTCGCTGGGCCCACAGGCGCAGCAGGCTTTGCGGGGTACGCCGGTCAGTGGTACGCCGACGCCGGCGGGCGCTCTCGGTCCCGCACCGTCGCTAGGCGGCCCGCTGCCCTCTACGCTAACTGCCGCTGGGGGATCTGCCGGCATCCAGACCACACCGCTGGTCGAGAACGCCTTGAACGTTGAGTTCAAGAACAGCGAAAAAATGCCGCTCGCGACCATGCTGGATCTGGTGGCCACGCGTCTGGGCATCAACTGGGAATTCCTGCCTTCGAAGGGCGTCATTCGGTTCTACCGGCTGGTGACAAAGACCTGGCAACTGCCGATTCAGCCGGGCACCAATTCGTTTACGACGGAGTTCAAGCAAACGTCTCAGGGGTCCGGCGGCACGGGCAACAGCGGTAGCTCGAACTCGTCGCAGATTGACGCTGCGGCCAAGGCCGAGCTGAAGGAACTCGATGATCTGGAGGAAGTCCGCAAGAGCTTGAACCCAGTGCGCACGATGGTGGGGGATCTGGACCTGAACCGCGGTACCGGCCTGCTCACGATGCGTGACACGCGCGAAGCGGTGGAGGCGGCCGACGACATCATCCGTCGCCAGATCGCCATCTACTCGCGCATGGTGACGCTCAAGTTCCAAATGATCGACCTGTCCGTTGCCGACAACGGCGAGGCTGGCGTGGACTGGAACGCCGTGCTGACCAAGGCGCTGGAGAACGTGCCGGGCTTCACGCTGTCGGCGCTATCGCCGTCGACGCTGGTGTCGAGCACGGCCGGCAGCTTTGGCCTGACGATGAACTCGGGCCAGTTCGCGGGCACCAACGCCATCATGAGCGCGCTCAAGCAGTACGGCACCGTGACGTCATCGGTGACGATTCCCGTGTCGATGCGTAACCGCCACGCCTTCCAGTACAACAACCGGCGCACTTTCTCCTACGTCTCAAGCACCACGCCGGCGACAACGACCGCTGGCGGCACGGGTGGCATTCCGGGTATCAGCACGTCGACGGCCACGGTGGGTTTCAAGCTGCAGGTCTATGCCGATGCCACCACGCGCGACGACGTGAACCTGCAGATCGCCTTCGACCAGTCGAAGCAGGATGGGCCGCTGGAGAAGTTCACTTCGGGCACGGGCGATAACCAGCAGTCGATCCAGAACATCAACCTCGTGGCGAAGGGAATCCCCAAGCAGGATTTGATCGTACGCAACGGCCAGACGGTCGTCATGACCGCGTTCGAGCAGGATGACACGCAGTTGACGCGCCGCACGCTCGGCGAGTCACTGCCGATGATTCTCGGGGGCTCGATGACTGCGTCGAAGACCCGGACCTTCACCCTCGTGCTGGCGACCGTCATGGTGCAGGACCAGGGCGAGCCCTCTGTTCAACACGGCAGCTGACATGGCGCGCATCCAAACACTTTGGGCCGATATCGCCCGGCTTTACCGCGATCATTACTGGGTCGCCGTGCTGATGTGGCTACCCGGCATCGCTATGCTCGCGATGCAGCGACCGGCGGAAATGATTGGTTGTGCACTGGCCACGTGCCTGCTGACGTTGGCGTATCAAGCAACGCTATCTGCCTACGGATTGCATTTGGAGCATCGTATCGACTCGGAGGACGTCGGCTTCTTGCATGTGCGTATCGACGGCATTGACCTGGGCGCCGTGCCGGAGAATGAGTACGCTGCCATCCGTCATCGCGCGGCATTCTCCTTGTCGACGTATCTTCGTCAGCTGTGCAACGCCGGCGTGCTGGCGGTCAACGTCTGCCGCTGGCTGGCTCGATATGTGCCGCTGATGATGTTCTGGACTGCCGTCGGCGCATTGCTGCTGGACGGCACCGGTACAGTCACCGGCATCAAGTCGATCCTCCTCGCGGCACAGGTGGCGCCCGAGCGGCTTTCCGATCTCCTCGCACTGTTCTTGAGAGCGACTTTGCTTGTGGCGATGATGGGCGCGCTGTTCGCCTATCGGCAATTTGGATTCCGTAACGAGTTCCGCGCCGAGTGGCAACATGCGCTGCGCAACCGTCTGGATCTACCGTCGACAGGGGATCTGTCGTTGCATCGCATGCGGGGCAATGAGTCCGTACCGGTACGCGATGGGGCTGAGTTCCGCGCGTTCCTCCGCAAGCGGTACCGCTTCGGGGCTACAAACGGCGGGCTTCTTGATGGGGTTGCGCAATGATTCTGGATATCCACGGCAAGAAGCTGGTGTTCGGCATGCAGTGGCGCACCCTGACGGGGAGCGGCACGCCGACGACACTGGCTGCCAACATTGCGAAGGAAGTCCGTGCCGCGCGCATCTGGCACGAGGACCAGGCGCTGCACATGGGCTATCTCAGCGGAGCCGATGCGCAGGCCAAGATCAAGGACAAGCTGTATTCGGCAGCGGCCGCGCTCTCGCGCGTGCCGGAACTGGTCCCCAACGCGCTGTTCGTTTTCAGGTTCGATCACGCCGGCGCCGCGCCGATCTACTTTGTATGCGGCATCGTCAAAGGCAGGCCGCGCGTAGGTTTTGATCAGGTCGTGACCGAAGAGCGCACGCTGTCTGCGCTCGTGGCCGATTTCCCGACGAAGTTCGAGGGCGAGTTCAAGTTGGTTGGGAATTCGCCGGAACTGCTGGCGTTGCTCCCGCAGGACCGCCGCGTCTCGCACGTCGAGTTTGATTTGGCAAAGCTGGTAGAGGTGGCCGGTCCGGCGGCGGTTCTGAAGAAGCCGCGGGCGACCACGCAGCGCAAGCAGTTGCTGATCGTGACGGCGCTTGCTGCCGTCGGCTTTGTCGGGTGGCACTACGGCAAGGCCGAATATGAGGCTTACCAGCGCCGTCTGCATCCGCCGCCGCCTCAGAAGACGCCTGCGGAACTGTATGCCGAGGATCTAGTTTCGCGCAGCGCTGCACCTGTCGCACCGGCAGCGAGTGCACTGCCGGCATTCACGCACTGGTTCTCCGCGGTGGCGCCGTTGTCTGTGGGCGGCTGGACGCTATCGACGGTCAAATGCGAGCAGGTCGTAACCCCCGAGTCGGATTGCGTTGCGACCTACGTCATCAAAGACACCACCCGTGGTGCCACGAATCGGACGTTCTTGGAGGCGATCCCGGACTGGGCAGCGAATCCGCATTTCCAGAAGGGTGACGCCGCCGTGGATGTATCCGCTCGCGTCCGGATGGGCGAGGCCCGGCGCCTGGGCGATGTGGTCGGCCGCCTGCCGGCTTCCATGTCGCTGCGTGCGGACTTCGGATCGCAATTGCAAGTTCTCCGGCCCGTGGCGGGCAAGGCTGAGCTGGGCGAGTTCGGCCACTTCGGATTCGTGCCACCGCAGGGGCCTGCCTCTATCGAGCACCCCGTAAAAGTGGGTAATTGGGAACTGTCCGGCCCGCTGCGTAACGCGACGGAGTTCAAAGCGTTCCCGACACCGGTGACGGTCACCTTCATTGAGCTGTCCGTGAACCTTGACGCCGCGCCCGATCTCAAGCAATCCAAATTCATGTTGACGGTCAAGGGCGATGCCTACGCCCGCGATTAAAGGACACCCCATGCGCTTCGCACGAAACTCTGGCCGCACGCTGGCCGCGATCCTGGGCCTCGCCGTTGTTGGCGGTGCCTACGCCGACGACGACACCAAGACGATCACACAGAAGCTGATCGACGCTGATGGACGGGTGGCGCTTCAGAAGATCGAGCAGGATCTGAACAAGGGCGCGCCGCCCGCTGCGGTGTCGGCGGCACCCAACCCTGCGCAGGCCAAGGCGGAGGTAGAGCGTTCACGCCCGCGCACGATCGCCCTCTATGGCGTTGACGGCCGCTCCGCCGGTGGCGCCATGTCGCTGCGCAGCTATGTGCAATGGGGCGGCGAGACCTATTCAGCCAGGGTGGGGGCAAAGTGGCGCGGCTATACCGTGAGCGCCATCACCGAGAGCGGCACCACGCTTACGAAGGGCAAGTCCAAGCTCTTCGCGCCCTACGAGCAGGACGATGCTGTGAACCTGTTTGAACAACGACCTGGCGGCGAGGGGATGAACGCCGCGCGGCCGTCGTCGCCACTGCCGCAAGGTGGTCTGCCCGGCGCGGCCGCTCCATCCTTCCAGATGCCGTCGACGTTGCCGCAGCCTGCACAGATGCCGGCTGCCCCCATCATGCCCCCGATCGCGCCGCCCCAGCCGGGTGGGATGCCGCCGGTTGCGCAGCGCTGAGTGCCGAAATGGGACTGTTCTCCAAATCGGAAAAGGCCAAAACCGGCATGGCCGGTATGAATGGCGTCACCGTGCTGACCGGCAACGGCGCGTCGTTCATGCCGGCGGCGTCGGTCGAGCCCACCCTCGCGCCGCCGCCAGCAGTCGCGACGGAGATCGGCACGGCAGATGACTTGCCTGTTTTCCTCAGTACGCTCTACGAGGAACTGAGTCTGTCGCAGTCCCTGCGTCACTCGATCTGCCCGGTGCTGGTGTCGGAAGGTAGCGGCGCTGCCGGTCGTGGCACCTTCGCGGTGATCTTGACCCGAGAGATGGTCAATTCGGACGTCACCGAGGAAATCCTGCGCCAGCTGCGTCTGCGTTACGACGCGGCGACCCCGATGTTGCATGTGGCCGCGCCGCAGGTGATGGTGACGCTCTCGCGCGGCGGTGTGGATCCGATGGGCTTGGCCGACGGCACGCCTGCGACAGGCCGCCGCCCAGCAAGCGCGCTATGGCACAACTTTGAAGCCATCCTGCGCTTCACCTTACGGGAGACGGCCTCCGACATCCATTGGGAGATCGTCGACCAGGGCACCCATTCGCAGATCCGGTTCGCCATCGATGGCTATCTGGTGGACCCGCCCGAGTTTCGTATGGAAACCGGTGTGCTGCTGGACACGCTGTCGCATATATTCCAGAAAGGGAAGGGCGGCTCGCACAACGCGTTTTCACGCGCTTTACCACAGCAGACGAGCATTCGCACTCGCGTTGACGGGCAAAGCGTCGTCTGCCGCTGGGCGTCTGCGCAGAGCGTCAACGGTCATCTGACCGTGATGCGGGTTCATCGCGAAGAGGCTCAAACTCACATCCTCGACTTTGTGGAGGATCTGGGCTACTTCCCGCAGCAATCGGCGCTCCTGGATCGTTGCACGTTGAACCTCGGCGGAGGCACCGTGTTCGTGGGAGTGGTCGGCTCCGGCAAGACCACCTCCGCGCAGGCCGTGATGCAGCGGCTGCCGGCATGGATGAACAAGATGACTGTGGAAGATCCGGTGGAGCTGATCGCACCGGGCACGCATCACTTCTCGGTTTCCCGGACGCTGGATGCTGGCAACCGCGACGAAGATCCGTTCATTGCGATGAAGCGGCAGATCAAGCGGATGAACCCCCATTTTGTGATGGTGGGGGAATTGCGCGATCACGAGTCCGCCGGTCTCTTCCGTGACGTCGCCGGTGCAGGCCTGCGTGCGCTCACGACCGTCCACGCCCCAAGTGCCCTGACGGCGCCCGATCGACTGTCCGACGGTGAGCTTCGCATCCCGCGCAGCGTTCTGGCTACGCCCGGCTTTATCAACCTGTACGTCTACCAGGCGCTGCTCCCGAAGACCTGCTCCTGCGGCCTGCATGGCGCGGAAATGAAGAACGTTCTGGGCGCGGCCAAGCTGCAGCAGATCGAGCGACTTTTCAAGTTCGATGTGGAGGGCATCCGTCTGCGCAACCCGGCGGGCTGCGAACTCTGCGCCCGGCCGAACTTGCCGGACCTGAATGGCGCACGTGGGCGTACGGTGGTGGCCGAAATGTTCGAGCCCGACGAGCAGGATCTCGTCTACATCCGCGACGCCATGAACATCGAGCTCGCGGCCTATCAGCGCACCAAGCGAACGACAGGCTTCGATATCCCCGACAGCACGGGCAAGACGGTATTCGAGGTGGCCATGTACAAGGTCTTCGCCGGGATCGTGGATCCGCGCGAAGTCGAACGCATCACGTCGCTGGACGCCTATGAGGCAAAGCGCCAGCGTGAAATGCAACGGAGAAATTGAGTGCTCAAATCCATGCAGCGCTTTGGCCAGATTGTGCAGGGCAAGGTTGTTGGTCCCGGTCTGCGTGCCGGCGACCGCGTATTTGCCGACCGTCTCTTCTGGGCCAAGTTCCGGTTCCGCGCCGAGCGCGGTACGTACTACAGCGCACTGGCCAAGCGTATTGCCGCGATGCCCGGCGAGCCGATATCGAACTTCTTTGCCAAAGATGCCGCACGCCGGGCTGGTGAGCCGCTGGGAAAGCTGTCGGCGCATTGGCTCGCGCGCTTCGAAGGCCTGGACGGGGAGAAGCAGCAGTCCACGGTCACGGAGATCTTCCGAGGGACGGTGCCGGATGAGGACATCCCGATCCTTGCCGTGGCAGAGCAGGGCGGCGACATTCGAGAAGGACTGGAAACGCTGGGTGCGAACCTGCTTGCGCTGAAAGAGGCGCGCACAGGCATGGTCGCCATTCTGACCGGCGTCGTCTTTACGTTCCTGATCCTTCACGTCTACTTGGGGACGATGGCGTTCTACGCCGGCCCGAAGATGGAGAAGTCGTTCCAGGCGCTGCTCGATCCTAGCCAATATGGCCCGCTTGGCTCTGCATTCCACATCGGAACGACGTTCCTGCGCCATTGGGGCTGGCTGTTGCTGGCTGCCGAGATTGGCATCGTCCTATGGACGGCGCGGGCGCTGACGCGATACGTCGGCAAGCACCGGGGCTGGATGGATCGGAACCTGCTGCCGTTCGACTTTTTCCGTCGCTTCCAGGGGGCGCAGTTTTTCGCGGGGTTGTCCGCTGTGACAAAGCGCGTCGGCGGCGATCGTAAGAGTTTGTCGGCAGGTCTGTCGCTGATGCGGGACAACGCGTATCCCTACCTGGCGTACCACATCGAGCGCATCGAGCTGAACCTGGAGTACATCCCGAACGAAGGGGGCAAGGTCTTCGACACGGGCCTTTTCGACAAGGACACCAGCTTCAACATCCAGGATATCGCCGAGTACGAGGAAGACCTCTCGAAGATGCTGAGCAAGGTGGCCGCAGACATGCTCAAGGATACCCCCGCCTTGATGCTCAAGAAGGCTGCGGCTTTCAATCGCCGTATGTCGGTTGCGATGGCGTTCCTCATTACAGGCTTGTCGTTCACCCCCTTCTTCATCGCTATGGAGATGAAGGGACGTTCCCAGATTGTGGGCATGTCGAAACAGCATGTCGCGCCGTCAACTGTCACCCCCCAACCTTGATTTCAATTCCCCAGGAGATTTAAAAATGAGCCAACAAATCAACGAACACGACGTCTCGATCGAAGCCACGAAAGCTCCGGCGCTGACGCCCCTCAAGGATCGGCCGATCAGCTCGAAGAGCCGGCTCGGCCGTCAGCGCGGCGCCGGCATTATCGAGGAGTACGGTATCTACCTGCTCGTTGCCGGCATCGTGCTTATCGCCGTGCTGGTGGCCTTCGCCCGTACGCTGACGGACACTGAAGTCCAGCAACTGACTTCCGAGTTGAACTCGGTGGTGGGCAAGACGAAAGCGACCTACCGCGGCCAGTACAGCAAGGTCTCGATGTCCGGCCTTATCAACAACGGCATCTTCAAGGATCTGACGACTATGACGGTGGCGGGCAGCAACGTGATCGTCCAGCCCGGCGGTGCGCAACTGGCTGTGGCGCCGGCGCAGCTGTTGAGCGCGAACGATGCCATCCAGTGGACGCTGTCGCAGCAGCCTGACGCTGCCTGCAGCTCCCTCGTGGCGGCATACCAAGGTAGCGCCGGCAAGATCGTGGTGAACGGTACCGTCATCAAGGCAGTGGGCGGCTCGGTCGATCCGTCGCAGATTTCCTGCTCAGGCGGGAACAACACGATCAACATCGTCGTTGCCTAAGCCTTGCCGCCAAAAGCGATAGCAAATTGCCGAGCTTTTGAGCGGTAATACTCTGCTGATTGGCTGCATGATACTGAGGTATAAGGACCCGGCCGTGTGGCCGGGTTTCGCATAAGGAGAACCAAGATGCTGATGACGGATGCCGCCTTTCAGCTGACGATTTCTGCGGTGGGGCTGGCCACGATGGTCTACACCACGAACAGCGCCATCGATGACGCCCTTGCGATGGGCACTGGGCAGTACATGCAGAACGTGGCGCAGGTCGTGAACACGTACGTGTTTGACAATATGACTGTGCTTGCCGCCAGTCCGACAACACCAACCAGCATTCAGGCGGGCAGCGTCACTGCAACCGTACCCAAGCCGTTGCAGCCGACGATTCAGGATCTGGTGAACCTGCAGTTGTTGCCCATTGGATTCAGTGACAAGAGTCCATTGGGCATCTCCTTCACTATCAATCTGACGCCCACAAACTGCGCATCCGGTCTGACTAATTGCACGATCCCTGGGCAGATGTATTCCACCGCCGGTTATCGGGATGCGACCGGCAATATCCGGTCAGACCTGATGGCAGCCGCAGTTCAAATGGCCGGCGTGGATGGCGGTGCCTCATACGCGGAGAATCCCGCCCTTATCACTGGAATGGCGGCAAGTTGGTCGGCGGCGAACCCTTTGCCGGGAACGCCGGCCGGCGTGCTGATGATGCGAGTAGGTAATACCTCACTGCTCGCGCAGTCCATGAATCAGTTCTACAAGCGCGACGGCTCGCTGAATCTGACCGGTCCAATGGATGCGAACAACCAGGCGATGAATCGCGTGGGGAATTTCCAGTCTAATGGTTCTGTGTCGGCAGCCGGGAATGTAGCCGCGAGCGGTAACGTTACGGGCAACCTCGTGGCAGCCAACGGGCTTCAATCCTACGGAAACGCATCCATTGCGGGAATCGTAGGTGCCGCTCAAGTTAACGCCTCTGCGATCCAATCGTACGGGAACGTGAGGGCGAACGGGTCAGTTGTGACAGACGGCTATATATACGCTGCCGGTGCCTTGGTCCCTTCAACAGGTACATCGCAGCAAGTGTTTGACGGACAAGCATGCGGGGACCCCCAAGGGTCGATTCGGAGCGACGCATCGGGCAAGATACTTTCTTGCCAATCGGGTGTGTGGAAGGCTGCGTCCGGTGGTGGGATGGGCATACACTCTATGACATGGCAATATGGAGGCTCGGGCGCCGCGAATAGTTACCCGATGCTCTGTTATTACAAGGCAGGGTCACCGGGAATTTATCAGGGGGCTGGCGCCTACTCGACGGACAATCGTGCCGGATCCGTTGCGGACGCATTTTCGCCGTTTGGCGACAGGGGATATCGGCAGACCGATGGATACGCGTGCCCGCCGGGCACTGCGTGGGTCCAAGCCTTCCCCATCATTCAAGATGGGGGCGGCAACGGCGGCTAACTCAGGTCGCTCTTGACCCCAAAAAGCCCCGCCGCGACGGGGCTATTTCTATTATTTTAGCTGTGAAAAGGGCAAGGAATAGGATGCCAAGGGCAGGCAGTGAGCGCCAACGACCTCACCGTCAATCCGCTACTCTTAAGCACCCTTACCGGTGATGAACGCGTGAAGGCCGCGTCATTCTCCGAAGATAGCAAAAAAAACGGCCAGCAGGGCTGGCCGTCATACGCCGTGCGAGGGGCTTACTGGCACTTCAGAACGACGACCCCAGTAACGTCCCCACTCGTGGGGGTAGGGATGGCATAACCAATGGCCAAGTACGGCTTCGTTGCAGAAGGCCCAAAAGTCTGAACTTGCTGCAGAACGCCGCCGGCAATGAAAACGCCGTTGAGAATTGAGCCGGTCACAGCTGCGGTGGCGTGCGCATCGGAGCCGATGGCGACGTCGAGATTGAAGCTGTCAAGCGTGGCAAATGTCAAATCAACGACTGCTACGGCCGAGTTGAGCTTACCCGGAGCAAAGTTGCCGCTTA
The DNA here is from genome assembly GCF_005503625.1 of Cupriavidus sp. 2SB. Taxonomy (GTDB): domain Bacteria; phylum Pseudomonadota; class Gammaproteobacteria; order Burkholderiales; family Burkholderiaceae; genus Cupriavidus. Next base: position 12,915 of record NZ_SCMX01000080.1, read on the forward strand.
CAGCGGTGGGGCTAGTGCTCGCTACGGCAGAGCAATTCACTTTGATATCCGGGGCTCCGACAGTCAAGTCGGGAAGGAGCTTAATCGGCCTCCCTACGGCGTAGTGGGAACCTTGGTTGCTGTTGATTGTGCCAACAGAGCTGCCACCGTCAGTCCACCGGCCAATGGCGAAGTCACCGTTGCCCGCTACGTCCACGACCTTGCCGGAACTGAGCGTCACCAGGCTATTTGCGTCAACGCCGAACTGTGTGTACGCGCCTTCGGCAGTCGCCTTCTGGAACTGAGCCGCGAAGCTAGCCGAGGAGATTGTGCCGGTAACAGTCTTCGTGGTCGATGAGCCCTGCGGCACGAGGATGACGGCAAGAGGGTCACCGGAAACCACTGTGGCGCTACCCTGAACGGTAATGGTCGGCGCGGGCGGCGTCGGCGTTGCAGGCTGCTGCGCCGCAGAAGCGCTATCGCCACCGCCGCCACCACAGGCGGCCAGGGTCAGCAGTGCAGCAGCAGAAACGATGGAGAGTGCGAACTTGGTCTTTTGCATTTCTTCTTCCTCTGTTTTCGGTATGGACCGCGGCTCGATCTGAACCGCTTAATTCCATCCTACGGGCTTAATCCGCTTGTCAAGCCCGTGAAAAAATCATCGGCCGCGATTGTTAAGTGCGGCCTGAATCTTCTGGTCGGTTTTGTATTGGCTCAACGCATATGCCGACCAAATGGCCGCCGGAATCCAGCCGATCACTGTTGCCTGAAGTATCAAGCAGACGACGCCGGCGAACGGTCTCCCGATCGTGAAGAACTGCAGCCACGGCAGCAGAATGGCTAGGAGTAATCGCATCGTTGCAAGCAAATGGCAAAAATGACAAGGGCAGAAGGATACATCACCGCCCATTTGACTATTCGGCAATAAAGCGCCAATTTTTACCCCACGTCCAGGGGGTGCTGGCTAGGACGTGTACAGAGTCTTTCCACACGAATTGCACAGGTGGTATTGGCGAGCGACCATGAAACCGGTCTCCCTCCACAGACGAATGCTCCGCGAGCCGCAGTAGGCGCAGCTGACGCCGTGTTGCGTTTGGCACTGCGGATGGGCTTGGAGATACTCCGCCAACCTCGGATGTTTCCGGCTGGGGAGCAAGATCAGCGCAACGAGGCCAATCAACGAGGTGCAGAAGCAGATCGCTGTCCAGAGAAAGCGATTGCGGCCTACGCGAGGGGCCAAGAAGAAGGCGAGTATGGCTGGCAGCCAAAGTGCGATGTACATAAATACTATTTCTTCCTCTTTCGGGAATCAGCGTGTGGGCCACCGAGCGCGCCACTGCAGTTCGGGCAGGAGAAATTGTGGCTGAGTTCGATGCGGGGAGCCGTGTTGGCAATGAGATAGGGAGTCCTGCAAACACGGCAGGGCGCCAATTCTAGCGTGGCTTCTGTCGAGATAATCCGACAGATGTGGCACGCTCGGTCAGCTGAGATTTTCGAAATCGTGCCAAAGATCTTCTCGAACAGGTCGTATGCCGCGATCAATGCCTCGGGGACGTTGGCACCGAAGGACTGCGCTATCCTGTAGAACGAAACCATAGCCGTGGCTTGGAGGCGATGCGTGGCGTGCTCGAAGTACCAGGCGGTAGAGGACGGGAGTTGGCCGGAAGGGGAGGAGTCGCCGTGAATTTGTTGGAACTGGTTCCGCGTGTACGTTCCGCTCATCCCGAGCAACGACGCCACGATCGACGCGCGGAATCTCTGACGGATCATCAGATCCGAGTAGACGCGCTTGGCGACCGGCTCCAACGTGAGGCGTGTCCAACTATGTTTGCCAGCGAGTTTGTCGGCACGCATCGGCGTCGCGGCAATAAAATGGTGCGCAAGGGTGTCGGGCATGATGCGGCCCGTATCGAAGTCGATCCAAAACGGCTTGCTTGGAAGCCGCCACTTGAAGATCGGGAAATCGATCCGGGCGATCGCGCGGTCAAGCACATGTTGGGGTAGCGATCGGAGATACTCTGCGAGATCCTTGCTCAGTCCAAGAAGCGGTGCCGCAAGGATGCTGACGTGGAGCAGTTCTGCCAGCAGCCAGATGTAGTGGCGGTTGTTATAGAACAGTCGCAGCTTATCGTCGGTGTCCCACGGCGGCATGTTGGAGCGCAGCTCATCGATTGCCAGTGTGGTCGTTGTGTTCTCTGCCAAACAGCGCCAGTCCTGCACATCGGTGAGCGTAGGCGTAACGACGAGGAAAGGCGTGCCCATCAATTCGCGCTGCGTGACCTCGGCTTGACGAACGCGCTCCACATTTTCATGCCCGATCTGGAGCGTAGCCTCAAGCTCGGGGTGGTGCGAGAGAATTTCTGCCAAATGGTCGGTCAGATGATAGTTGGCGGAGCGAATACGGTCTCGTGTCATTCGCGAAAGCAGCAGTCGTTCGAAATCCGCTGTTGGAGATTGGGCTTGCATGATGTACTCCTTTTCTTATGCGGACTTCAGGGCTGCACGGATGTCCGCCTGAAGGCGAATGACAATGCCGTCGAGCACGCTCAATGTGGGGCGGTATTTTTCAACCTCTCCGTCAAGCTGGACCGCCAACTGGGCGCTAGCAAACGTCGAGACGAGCGACTCGAACATCTGGACGAGCTTCCGCAGGCTCTCGCTGGCACGGGTGCGACGGTCCAACGCGTCCTGGTTCTCGGAAATTTCGTGGTCGATTGCGTCGCGCTTGCTCTGAAGGGCGGTCAATTCTGCCTGGGCAGCAGCCAGTTGCTCATTTTTGGCGGTGAGCGCTTCCTCGAGCGACGCGTAGCCTGGGGGCACGATCTCGATGGGGACGGTCTCGGGGCGGGCATGGGCCTTGGAGTAGGCGATCCGCGATTGAAGCTCTTGCTTCTCCTGTTCGAGGTCGTGAATCTGCATTTGCAGCCGGCTGAACGTGGCATTTTGACGCGTCAGCTCTTCGCGTGCTGCGCTCAGCGCGGTACTGTTCGCATCCGAAGCGGCCGTCAGTCGAGAGATTTCGGAGTTCAGTTTGCGGATCTCGAAGTCTTTTTCCGTGTTCTCTGCGACAGTGCTCGCGAGTTCGCCGGTGGCGATGTCTAGCCTGTTTTGAACTTCTGACAGGTCTTCCTGTTGCCGGCGAAGCTTGTCGACGAACTTCCGGATGTTGTCTCGGTGATACGTTGGGTCCGTTTCCTTATATTCGATGACGGCGTCAATCTCATCGTCCGTATAGTCATTACGGCGAAGAATCATAAGTTCGCCGACATTCAACTTCGACAACGCGCCGTTATGGCTCAAGAAGCGCCGGTAAAGGTTCAGGTAGAGCTCTGCCTTGCTTCGGGATAGCTCAAGATGGTTCTCTGCGATGTGAAAGAAGAGATCCCAGCCGCGAGACCGTGCGGCTCTTGAATCGCCGTAGTGTGTGACGGCGATCTCGGTTGCGGAGTCGTGAATTTGCTGCAGGTCCGCGCCCAGGTCAAGAATTAGACGCTTGATCTTGTCCGTGGTGCGTTGAACGTTCCGGATGCATTCCAGCAAACGGCTCAGCATGTCCTCGCTGACCGGGATGTCGCCGAAAGCCTGGCGCAGTGCAAGCGCGTATCGTGCCGTGTCTGTGCTTCCCGCGTAGTTGACGATATCGGCCTGCTGCTCGGCCTGAGCTTTCTTATCTTTACCTTGAGGCATTTCGACTCTCTGTTGATGTCCCGACAAACAGCGTATCGGTCTGAACGCGATGTCAAGCTAACGTGAAGGTTACGAAAGCGAGGGAGCGTTCAGATCGGAGAAAGCTCGCTTTTTCGATGCGGCTTTTCCGGAGGGGAGTGGAAAGCTGTTTGCCTAAGGGTGTCTTATCGGGACGCTGGAGCCTTGCTTGTAGGCACTTACCCCTATGGTCAGGGGTCCATATAAGCAACGTTTAAGACAAAGGTAAATAAAAGTAAAGACGGGGTGCGTGTATGCGTTGGCGGGATTTCTGAGCACGCTCATCGAAAAAAACCAGAAAGACGGGCCTTTTTTGTGAGCTTTCTCCAATGTCTTGGCGACGTTTTGCCCATAGCATCAGAATCATCCCCGCGTCATCGACGCATCGACTCGCACCAGATAGCTCATACGGTGCCATCTCACTGACGCCTTCTAATCCCAGCGTGCTTACGCCATGCCAATGAGCATGCCGCAAGCGCGTTGCGCCCGCCATCGGATTCCTTGCTCCTCGAGCATCGAATAATCGCCCGGCATCCGCCAGGAAATCCCCCTATCAACGTTTCTCGAGAGAAACCATGGAATCCTTCGCCAATAACCTGATCAAGCGCCCGCTCAAGCTTCTCGCTTTGGCTATGGTGTTGTATCTGGCTTCACAGTCCTTCATCGTTGGTGTGTTTGTCACTGTTGTTGCGTTCTTCTTTCTGAAGGAGAAAGCAATTCAGTGGAGCAAGGTCGTACCAGCCGCCCCCAAGGTGTCGATGCCTGATGTCCCAGCGAAGCCGCAAGCGACCGCTGAGCAGCCGGCACAACCACCCGAGAAGCAGTACGAACGCTCGGCCGTGGTCACGCCTATCCGTCGCACCGGAACGCACGATCGTTCCTAATCCCTAGTCGCCCAATCCTGGGCGGCCTCATTCCACCTGTCGCGGGTATCCAATACCCGCCGACAGGTGGGTCTCTGGATGCCTGTCCGGAGACCATCATGGAAACAAACACAGCAGGATGGCAGCTGGACTTCTTCGGTGAAGCGGCCGCCATCGTTGTCCCGCCTCCCAAGCTTGACCCTTTGCCTGACCCCTCGCATTGGAGCGAGGCGGTGCGGGAGAAGATGGTCGATGCGTTGATCAGCCTGGCCTGTGACAGCCGTCGCGGCGACAACATGCCTGAATCGTTGATTGACTGCGCAGAACTCTTGCGCGCTCGTATCCGAAGGAAGCCGCTCGATCATGAGGAGTACTGCATGACGCTCGGTTGGATCTTTGGATATTGGGACGGAGCGCTTCCCTACATATACGTCTGTGCAGTGTGTGGCGTTAGCCCCGAAGTGCTGCAAGACGTTGTCCTCAACAATGCCCGACTGAAGGCTGATCTCGAAGAGGTCAGGCAACAGTGCTGCGGCTCTCTTCTCTGAAATCTCATGTCGCTTTTCAAGTTCATCAAGCAGGCGACTGTTGCCATCCTGGGGCAGGGTGCCAGTACAGCCGCAGAAGCCGCAGAAGTAGCTGTTGGAACCGGCGCGGATAACGAATACGAGATCTTCATCAGCGGCGTGCCGCATCTCTTCCGTGATGAGGGCGACTGCGTTGTCCATTTTCGAGCGGAGTTCGATAGCCTGATCCAGCAAACAGCGTTCGGCTCAAAGCTGCTGCCGGAGGTGTTTCCTCGTTGGACCAAGGTGCGCGTCTACGACGAAAAGGGCGTGACGCCCAAATCGGTCGCGGAAACGGTGATGCGTGACGCCAAGCAGCAGCCCACGCAGTCGTCGCCGGTGGAGCACAAGGCGGCCCAAGAGACGCACGATGGCCGTGGTCTGTCGGATCGGCGAGGCTCTGCCATTGCGCGGACCGCGCATACCACGTCGCACGAAGAAGCTTCGTCAGCTGACTACACCGTCGGAACGCTCATCGAATGGGGCGAAATGGAGTTCCCCAACCGAAAGCAAGGTGGCAAGCCAACTTATACGTCTTTCGCCGTGAAGCTTGACACCAACAATGGTGTGAAGACGCTGCAGGGCGAAGGCCTCAAGGACGTCCTGGCGGACGCGCGCTCTAAAGTCGGTGAGCGCGTCGGCATCAAGCGTCTCTATAAAGAGAAAGTTCTCGCTTTTGACCAGGCGACCGGTCGTCCCATCTTCGAAAAGGGCACGCAAAAGCAGAAGCTTTGGGACCGTTGGGTCTGGTCCATTAACCGTATTCATTGACAAGGAAACAACATGGCATCCGTAAACAAAGTCATCCTCGTCGGCAACCTCGGGGCCGATCCTGAAACTCGTTACCTGCCGAGCGGTGACGCAGTTACCAACATTCGCCTCGCAACGACGGATCGCTACAAGGACAAGCAGTCCGGCGAGTTCAAGGAAGCGACCGAGTGGCATCGCATTGCCTTCTTCGGGAAGCTGGCGGAGATCGCTGGCCAATATCTGAAGAAAGGCTCATCCGTCTACATTGAGGGCCGCATCCGTACGCGCAAATGGCAAGACCAGTCCGGCCAGGACAAGTACAGCACAGAGATCGTTGCTGACCAGATGCAAATGCTGGGTGGCCGTCAGGGCGGACAGTCCGGCGGCGATGACAATGGTCTGGACGAAGGTGGCAATGCTGGTCAGCGCACCGGCGGTGCTGCACAAGGCCATCGACAGTCGCAACGCCACGCTGGGCAACAGCCGGCTGGAGGTTACGGCGGTGGCGGGGCGCAGCGTGATGGCTTCGATCAGTTTGACGACGACATACCGTTCGCGGCTCCTCTGGCGCTCGATGGGATACCGTTCCGGCGCTAAGGCAGCCGGAGCCAGGCGTCGAAATTTCAATTTGCAACTGCTGCCGGGTTCCCGGTAGCGGTTGCACCTTCCTTACGTTGCCGGCGATTCGCTGCCGCGCCACTGATTCTTCCATCTCCCTCGAAGCGCCATGCTGAAAAGACCTTCTGGCTACCCGCCGGGATGTCTTTTGAGCAAGCGTTCCTTCGCCTGTCTCAGGCATCGACAAACCTACTCCACCTGGAGCATCCCATGAAAATGAAAGATCTGAGCGTGATTGTTGCGAGTTGGGAATCCCGTCAGTGGGATGCACTCATTGCAGAGTATTTACCTGCTGGCGTCCTGACGGATGCCTTCTGGAGCGGTCGACCTTGCCCTTGCCCGATATGCGGTGGGAAAGATCGGTTCACTTACACCCGCAAGCGTGATCGCGGAGATTGGGTGTGTCGCAAATGCAATAACGGAAATCCTGGCGGCGGTGACGGCCTCGAGCTGGTCCGCCGATACACCAACATGTCCTACTACGAGCTGAAGTGTCGGCTCAATGGCGCGGCGCCGCCGGCGCCATTGCAGCTACCCGATCGGCCCGTGTCGACGCGCAAGCCGCTTGATTCGGCGGCAAAGCTGCGTCGGATCGAGCAGCAGTGGTCCAAGGCATCGCCTCTGTCATCGGGTGACCTCGCGATGCAGTACCTTGCCGCCCGGGTTCCTGGGCTACGCGCCCCGCGGCCGCAGTCGTTGCGGTTGGCCGTACAGGAGTACTGGCACGAGAAGCAATTGATCGGACGGTTCCCGACGATCGTTGCGCAGTTCACGCTGCCAGACGGCCGCATGGCAACCGTGCATCGGACATCGTTGGATCCCAATCGGCCTGAGAAGGCCACTGTGATCAGCGAAGACGGGGAGATTCTTCCCTCGAAGCGCAACGACGTGTCGGCGCTTCCACCGGCGGGCGGTGCTGTCCGCTTGATGGCGCCGCGCAATGGCGAGTTGGGTATCGCCGAAGGGCTGGAAACGGCTTACGCCGCGTACATGCAGTTCGGTGTGCCGACCTGGTACTGCCTTAACCGTGTACTTCTCAGCCAGTTCGTTGTACCTGACGGTCTTGGTATCCAGACGATCCACATCTTCGCGGACTTCGATGCTGTTGATGTGAAGACGGGGAAGTCGCCCGGCGTAGCCGATGCGCTCGCGCTTCAAAGGCGCTTGCGTCAAGCCGGCTTCAAGGTAGTGCTTCATCGTCCCAAGATCCGAGGCACGGACTTCTGTGACGAATGGCGAACAGAGTTCCAGTTGCGCCAGATTTCTCAACAGGCGGTCACCGCCTGATTTTCCCCGCCAACCGGCGGTTCTCTTTCAACCTCTGCCCCGTGGGTCTGTCCCACGTGGGCGGACTCCCAATGTGGCAGGATCTCTCAGGAGAAATGCAATGCCGCAAAAGGGTTTCACCGCGATCGTGAACAAGCTCCATATCCAAGCCATGCGTCGCACTTTGACTCGCGATGTTCAGGCCAATCAGTCGGACGCGCAGTTCTTCGACGTCTATCGACGTGAACCATCCGGTGATATGACGTTGGTCGAGAAGGGCCTTTCATTTGACTCGGCGATGGATTATTGCCTGACGCCCACGACGGTACATTGAAGCGGACCCATCCCATTAAACACAAAGCCCGGCAAATGCCGGGCTTTTTTATTTCCGCGCGCCGCTTTTATCAGGCTGGCTTCCGCGCCTTGAAGCCGCGGTAGCAAGCGACGGCCGCCTCCAGTACGCAGTAGCAGATCACGACTGCGAACACGAAACGGTTAATGTCGTGGTTGGTCGAGAGGTAGTCAAAGAACTTCATATGAATTCTCCTGAGGTTTGTTATAGATTGCCACACAACTCGCTGAGGTCAAGCGTATGTCTAGTATCGGGCCATTGCGTCATTGAGTGCATCGATGTCCAGGCCTGCCAGCGGATCGAAATGGTCGTCGCTCGGTTCTTTCATGGCATCGGCGGTCTGCATCGAAGACGAACGGGCGGCGCCGTCAGGTGTCGCAGTGGGTGGTGCCACTGGCGGCTGGCCTCGTAGCGGCGGCGCGGAATCCCGGAACTCTTCTTCCTGGGTGACAGTAGAGGAGTTGGCGGATTGCAATGGGTCCGCCTCCGCCACGCGCATTATCGGTGGGCTTGCCATTAGCGGCAAAAGCGCGCCATCGGCTCCACTCTGCAGCCCCGCCTGAAGGCCACGCATAGCGAGCATTCGCAACATGAAGGAACGCTCTCGTGCCCCGGAGAACTGCCGTACATACGCGAGCAGCTCCGGTTCGGACAGCGTCACGGTCATCTGCAGCTTGTCCATGACGTCGCCTTACGCCTTGCGGTTTGCATGCCGCGCAGCCCCGATCGCGTAGAAACCGCGGACGTTCGCGAAGCAGGGTGCATCCATCATGTGGATGACATTGAGGGGAAAGGCGGCGCGGATCGCCGGCGCATAGATCTGTGCACCGCCGCCAGTCAAAATGATCGCGCGCAGATCATCAGTACGACCGACGCGGGTCTGAATTTCCTTGACTGGTTGCTGGGTGATCGCCAATGCTTCGGACAGATAGGGGCCAATATCGAGATCCTCGCCAAAATATACCAGGGGCTTGGATTCCCGGATGGCCTTGTCGATGCGCTCGATGCCCGCGTCCGGCTGGCCACGGTCAGCGGTGATCAGGCTCGCGACCTGCTGGTAGACGCGAGCCGCGCCGCCGGGCACACCACCGCTGCGGGTGTCGTCCACCGTGTAGCCGCGTGCAACCACCCAATCGGTGGTGAAATAGCCTACGTCGATGACCAAGTAGGCGTTGTCGGGATCGTATTGCTTACCGCTTTGCTGAATGTAGCTGATAAGGGTGCCGAGCGGCTGAGGCAGGGGGAGTACATTGCCAATCTGAATCTCGCCCCACCCGAAATCATGCGTGCCTGCGAAGCGGTCTTTCAGGTGGGCGGCGTATTTCTGGGTGTTGTGGACCGGCAGCCCCAGAACGAGGCGCTCTACCTCGCGCGCGCCGGCGTAATGAAGGGCACCCGCCAGCAGCGCAGCATAGTTTGACGTAGCTGCGAAATCCTCCGACAGAGATCGACCTGTATGTACGTGCGCACCGCTGATCGATACGTCCGGTCCCACTTGGTATCGCGCTCCATCCACTTCCACGGTGACGACGTTGCGTGATTTGAAGACGCCGCCGCCGAAGCTATTCAGCGCGGTGTTTGGCGCGAGCGGTGCGAGGGACGGAAACATGTTCATGGCGATCTCCGAGCCCTGAGCCCAGGCTGACTTGGTGTTGCCGTAGCCTACGTCGATGGCGAAGGTCGTGTGCTTAATGTGTTCGGCGTGTTGCTTCATGACCGCAATTCCTCTCAGATGGTTTGTGTTGCTCTGCTCGATGCGCCAGTTCGGAAACGTCCGCACAAGTCCCACCATGTCCTAGTTGATGGCACCAAGTCCCACGATGTTGGTTCAGTTTGATGCCACTATCTCGGACATGGACGGATCAAGTGCCAGTTGGTCCGACTTGGTGGCACATCGTCACAGCCCACTCTACCGTCGCAAAACCAAAGTCAAGTCCGCAAAAGCTCGCCAAATTAGGCTTCGATACGTTGCCACACGCTTGAATCGTGGTTTATGCTTGGCGCATCTACCGCGTCCCCGACGCATCGACCTCGCCGCCATTTGCGCGGCAAATCTACCCTCTGAATCCTTCCTACAAATGGGTTTAGGGGCGCATCTGTCCGAGCCGCACAATGTCGCGGCATTTTTTTCAATCGGCTCAAGTACATACTGGCCCACACTGAGGACCCCGGACACCGCGATACCAATTGGCTTTGCGGTCGGTTTTGGGGAATGAGCTGAAATGAGGACATGTGCAAACCGGACACCCGGACACATTGTTGCCTCTATCTATTCCACTAGCCCAGCGGCGAGAAGCGGGGTATGCGAACGGTGAACCCGATACACGGCGGTTCAGATGTCGCTACCTGACGGGCAGGACGTGGGTTGAACTGATCAACCAGACGCTCCAACTTCATACGAACGGCGTGCGCGGCCGTAGAAAAGAACAGCGCAACAAGAGTTACGCGGGCGGCGTAGCGTGGTGCTTGCACCATGTGGCGTTCATGTTGGGGAGCGGTTCCCTCCAGCAACCGGGTAGCCCGTCGAGCCTATTGCGCGTAGCGCAGTTGGTTCGATCGGGACAGTCATGCACGCTTCTTCCGCGTGAGGGCTGACCAGCCAATGGAATCGCTAAAGGACCTGGAAGAGCAGGGCCACGGTCGGTGGTTAAACGGCAGAGAGGGGCGTTGAGGCCAAACGCGGTGTTACGGGGGCATCGCGTGATCGCACAGCGTCGAGAACAGCAATTAGAGGAGCGAAATCATGCGCCAGGCGGCGGTGTTCGACATCCGGGGCCTTTTGGCTAAATACGACCTACCCACACGAATGAAGTCCGAGACCGAGGTGGTACTTTCGGACAATCTGAGGAAGATCCTTAGCCAGACACGGATGAGTCTCAAGAGCGCGTCACTCAAAACGCAGGAGCGGCGGATGTACACCGTGTGTCGCTCACTCGCGGAGCTCCGCGAACTTGGCCTGATGATCGAGAGCCCTTACTCGCTACGGCACAAGCACATTCAGGCATTGGTCGAGTACTGGGTGCGGGAAGGACAGACAGGGGGGACGATTGAGAACAAGCTCAGTCACCTCAAGGCCTTCTGCCAATGGCTTGGCAAGCACGACCTCGTTCGTCCGCTAAGTGCTTACACAGATCGCGAGGAGAATGGACTCGTTCGGTCATATGTGACGACGAGAGACAAGTCGTGGGAAGGATGCGGTGTGGACGCTCTGGCAGTGATCGCCGACATTGCGAAGGATGATCCGCGTGTAGCCATCCAATTGGAGCTACAAGCCGCATTCGGGTTACGAATTGAGGAGAGTTGGTCGCTCAAGATCGCTACCGCATTGAAAAACTTGGACACACTGCGGGTCGTCGACGGTACCAAGGGTGGCCGGAAGCGGGAGGTTCCCATTCGACTTCAGCTAATGGTTCTGGAAAAGGCGGCACGCGTCATCGATCCCGTGAGTGGGTCTACGACTCCGGCTTCATATTCCATGAAGCGCTGGCGAAACTACTACAACGCGGTTCTGCGGAAGCACGGTGTGTACAAAAAGGGCCTGGGCGTAACGAGTCACGGTTTGCGGCATGGGTGGGCACACCAGGTGTACGAAGAGGAGGCGGGGGCACCGGCGCCAGTCAAGGGTGGCGCGGCGCCGGACCTGGAGGCTCATCGTCAGGCAATTCAAGCGGTCGTTCTTGCTGCTGGCCACAGTAAGCCGTCGAAGAGTGGCGCCTATTTGTCGACCTTTGCTGCGATGGCTGCCGCCGGCAAGCCCGAGGTATCTCGTGAAGATGCCGAGGCGGCATTGCGCAGACACAGCGGTAATAAGAGCAGAGCCGCTTCGGAGCTAGGGATAACGCGCCAGAGTCTATACCGGCGCATCGCAAGCTAGATGTTTATACGCGCTGCTGCCGACAGCGTCGGCGCGAAGGTAGGCGCGGTTAGGCATCGGCGATATGGGCCCCCTTCGCCTGAGCGTGCTCATGCTAAAAAACCGGAAAGCTCGGACTTTTCTGCTGTCTTTTCGGGGAATTTGGGTGACCGCGGCATGCTTGAATCGGATTCCCTCTTAAAATTGGAGATTGAAAATGACGAAGGCAGAACTGATCGATGCGATCGCCGCACGTGTCGATGGCTTGTCCAAGACGAAAGCTGAGCAGGTGCTCAATGCCACGCTGACCGCCATCGTCCAGGCGGTAGCTAAAGGCGAATCGTTGAGCCTGGTGGGGTTCGGAACCTTCAGCAAAGGGACAAGGGCCGAACGGCTTGCCCGAAATCCCCGCACCGGCGAAGAGATCACGGTCGAGGCGGCGAACACTGTGAAGTTCAAGGCTGGGCAGCGTTTTAAGGACGCGGTCAACGCGGTGCCGCATGGCTAAGGAGTGCGCCGCAGGCGAGCTGCCCAAGTACATGTCCGTTGCCGAGTTGCTTAATGACTCAGGAGAGGTTCCACAGCGCATCGATGTGACGAGGTTTGAGTACAACGGCGTGCGTTGTCATGTATATGGCGTCTTGCATGGTTTGACCGGCGGCACGAACCTCCAGTACAAGGCCCTCGTGGAACGTACCATCGCGGCAGCTTCTGGTGAGCTCGTATTCGGTGAAACGAAGTTTGCGAAGCTCTACCGTGGCATCCAAGTCGAGATGGACGACTGGACCCAGATCCCGCTCCGGGACGCTTTCGTCATGCAGCTTAAGGCGGCAGCGACACCGGCACGATTGTTGCAACTGAGTCGCTGCATATGGCGGGAAAAGCGGACGGCGGCAGACCGGTTTGGGCGCAACGGCCATCGACGACTGCAGGACATCGGTGGCTCGGCGGCATATCACGCGATATCGCCTGCGGAGCGGCGCAGGATCGCCGGCTTTCCTGCGCCAGCCGAGTATCTAGAGCTCAATTGTCAGAGGCGTGTGGGGAAGGGCGACAGGGCAGGTCCGGTTTTCCCCGACCAAGACTACAGCTGGCTCGCGATGATCGAGCCGGAACTCAACATTCCATTGCGAAGCGTTTTCATGCTGGAATTCGCCGTGGAGCGTGCACGGCGTTTGGGCGCGGCCGATATCTCGCTTTTCGTCGGTGATGTACATAACTCGGACATGGAATGGCTCGCTGCCTGGGACGGGGCCGCCGCTGACGGTCTCGTTAGCGCTACGGTAGCGCAGGTTCGGAGCCGTGCTCGCGAACTCGCCCATGCCGCACGCCCATCGCGATTCCGGTTTGTGGCTGCTTCGCTTTGCGGTGCAGCCGTTCCGTTGTCGCTCTACTACGGTGCGCTAGCCTATTGGCTACTACGCTGAAATCTGTCGGCGCTTTGAAGGCAAAAGAGGGGTCCGCAGGCCCCTCTTTTGTCGCTTTTGAAAGGAACATGTTCCTTTCGGCGCTGGGGCCATCAGCGTCTAACGCGCGTAGGCAAGAATGATGGTGGCGAGCGCACTGGCATCGCCGACAAGGCGGTTGAGCGACGGCGCAGCAGATTTATCCCCAAGCGATTCACCCGAGACTAGCCATGCGAATGCTACGCGGCGGGAGATCTTTTCGCCAGGATGCGGCGTAGGCGCTGGCAGATCGAGTGCCGAAGCTCGCTGCGCGCGAGTCAGCGCTGGGAATGGGTCGACGCCCGTGAAGTGCGCCAGCTCTTCGATGCTGATGGCGCTGTATGCCGGCGTTGCGTCGTTGCGGACAACATAGGCGCCGGCACCGACGCCGGGCACATAGATAGCCTTCCATAGGTAATCGGGGATCCGAACCCTACCGTTGAGGGTCGCACTGTCGCGCGAGAACATAGGGCCGGTGACCACCTGGATGGCGCCATATTGTCGCGCCAGCCGACGCGTCGAAGTCTCGATGTGGCTCCACGTGCGACGGTTGGATACGCTATTCTGCGGCACGATGTTCGCCAAGCTGAAGCTCTCGGCTTGCGATGCCTTGTCTGCGAAATCACCGCTTGGCGATAGGTGGCCTCGGTCCCAGCCAGATCGTGCGAAATCCGCCAGGCGTGCTCGATCAGGAGCCGGCAGACGATCCTCTTCGTAGAAATCGCTGTCTCGCGGCAACGTGCGGGCTGCGTCCACGGCTGCGGCTGTGAGGCGCTCCGCCGACCACAAGGCAGTGCGGGTCTGGCTCGAGTAAAGAACGGCGTAGGCCCGGTAGCAGAGCAGGCGGTTATTGCTCGCCGCCTGTGCGACCGTGGGCGTGCCTGCGGTGAGAACGTGCGGGCACTGCGCTGTGTCTTTGGCGGACGCCGCTGCCGTGCCGAGCGCCAGGGTGAGTGCTACTGCGAGATGGCGGATCATGCTGGAAGTACCCTGAGTAGTGAAGACACTTCTAGCTTGCCTGCACCTCGGAAAAGTCAAGGTTGCCAATGATCCGGCAGGCCATCGATGGCCTTGCCGATGAACTCCTGAAGGTCTAGCAGCGGCCAAACCTTGTCGACCAGGGACTCTTCCGCAATCTCCGCGCACATTGCGGGCACATGGTCGAAGCGGACCATCGGGGCGCCATCGATGTAGATAATCTTGGCGCGTTTCAGAAGCTTCTGGTAGCGGGCCGCCTGCGAGACGACGGTTTCCGGCGGGTCGACGTGCTTGAACTCATAGCCGGGTTCAGCGAGCGCCGCGGCCATAGCGGCGAACTTGGGGCCGTTCTCTTCCCAGTCGGTGCTTGTAGAAGCGACCAGGTTCAGGAAGTAGGGGATATCGGATGCAGTGAGCGCGCGCCGGGCCGTCATCGCAATGGCTTGCTGATCCGCAGGCCGGTGTTCGACGCGGTTGTTCCAAATGGCGCTCAGCTGGGCAAAGACCGTATCCGTATCTCCCGAATCCATTCGGATTGGCGGGGTAGATATGCCGCATTCCTTACACACAATGACTGCCTGCACCCGGCCGGCGATGTAGAGGGGAGCGCCGTCGCAGTGGGCGCATTGGAGGAGGCCGCTGGGCATGGCAGGGTCCGGTGCTGAAAATCCCGGGATTATGCCTGCCCGCGACATGCGCCAGTCAGAATTGGCCGACGGGCTGTTCGGTGATCGGCTCCCGGAAGGCCAGGTACTCGCTTGTCGTACTGAGAACCTCGCGCCGGGCGGTGCATTGAAAGCCTTGCAGCATCTCGGCGTGATCGCGCAGCGCGGCGCCGATCTGCCAGAACTCATTCAACCAATGGCCAGGCGGACCCATTGGGCCCCCCAGTTGGCCGGTGACGATGGCGCCGCGGATGGCCAGGACGGTTTCGGGCTCGGGATATTCCCGATCTTCTTGTTCGTTGTGTTGCATGCTGAGTCGGTTGTGTTTCCTATGCGCGGG
>NZ_SCMX01000081.1 GCF_005503625.1 Cupriavidus sp. 2SB
TTGTTCTGGGTGAGACATGACCGGAATCCTGGGAGCGGCACGACAAAAAAGAGGTGCGTGCCAAACGGTATTCGCACAGCGGGGCAGCCGCCTGTGACGGAGAAGTGGCAGCAGTATGCCGCATCGCGATGACAGGGCGACCCGCCGAATGGTGGGATGGCGCCAGTCGAGGCGCGTCATGGGATGCAAGCATAATGTGCGGCCGTCACCCCACCTATTTCAGGGCTGGACGGTTTTATTACAGCGGATTACCAGCGACGCGGGTGTAACCTCCAGAAACAAAACGGCCGGGCCGATTTGCAATATGTGGCGGCTGGCCTGTCTATCATTCGGCTATGCGAACGAACCAGCCTACCCAGATCCTCGTCGTCGACGACGATCCCGAACTGCGCGACCTCCTGCGCGAATACCTGACGTCCCAGGGCTTTGCCGTCTCGGTGCTGCACGACGGCGACGGCCTGCAGGCCCGCCTCGAACGCGAGCGGCCCGCGCTGATCGTGCTCGACCTGATGATGCCCAAGGTCGATGGCCTGACCGCGCTGCGCAACCTGCGGGCCAAGAACGACGACATTCCGGTGATCCTGCTGACCGCGCGCAGCGACGAGATCGACCGCATCGTCGGCCTGGAAATCGGCGCCGACGATTACCTCGGCAAGCCTTTCTCGCCGCGCGAGCTGCTGGCGCGCATCAACGCCGTGCTGCGCCGCAAGCTGGCCCGGCCCGCCGCCGCGCCGGAAGACCGTGAATCCATCGCCTTCGGCCCGTTCCGCGTGAATTTCCGTCAGCGGTCGCTGGAGCGTGCGGGGCAGGCCGTGTCGATCAGCGATACCGAGTTCGCGCTGCTCAAGCTGCTGCTGATGCATCCGCTGGAAGTGCTGTCGCGTGAGCGCATTGTCGAACTGATGTACGGCACGGCCAACGGCATCAGCGATCGCGGCATTGACGTGCAGATCTGGCGCCTGCGCCGGCTGCTCGATGAGGATGCGCAGCGTCCACGCTATATCCAGACCGTGCGCGGGCGTGGCTACACGTTCGTGCCCGACGAGGCCGAGGACAGCATCCTGCAATGAAGCTCCGCATCGACACCCTGTTCGGCCGCATGGCGCTGCTGATTGCTGCCGTGCTCGTGATCAGCCATTTCTCGTGGCTGGCAATCCTGCGCATGGATCGCCGCCAGCAGCAGATTGACTATTCCGTCGATCAGATGATGTTCCAGCTCGACAGTATCGAACGGGCGCTTGATGCCAAGCCGCCCGTGGCGCTGCCGAGTCTGATCGAGGTGTCCGAGACGCCGGGTGTCGATCAGCAGGCCGGTCAGCCTAACCCTGGCCGTCCGCGCCGGCTGGTGGAGCAGTTCACGCGGCGCTTGCCGCAGGGCACCGAAGTGCGGCTGGAGGACGAACTGTCCACGCCGCGCCTGTGGATCAAGCTGCCGAACCGCAATCGCTGGATCGCCATGCCGATCCTGTTCGTCCACAATCCGCCGCCCGATAACCGCCTGATGCCGGGCGTGGTGCTGGTGGTGGGCGTGGCGATTATCTTCGCGCTGTTCGTGGCGTGGCAGATCCAGCGCCCGGTGCGCGACATGGCGGAAGCGGCGGAGAAACTGTCGCGCCAGCAGGCCGTGCCGCCGCTGCGCGAGCGCGGTCCGCACGAACTGCGCCAGTTGATCGAGCGTTTCAATCGGATGGTGGCGGACCTGTTCCGCATCGACCAGGAACGCAACACGATGCTGGCGGGCATTGCCCACGACCTCAAGACCCCGCTGGCCCGGCTGCGGCTGCGCGCCGAGATGCTGTCCGATCCCAAGGCCGCTGCGGGCGTGACGCGCGATGTGGAATCGATGTCGGCCATCGTCGAACAGTTCCTGACGTTTGCCCAGAGCAGCGAACCGACCGCACGGCCTGTGCCGGTGGATAAACGCATCCACGAACTGGCGGCGTCGTTTCTGGAGCAGGAGCGCCATGTCGTGCTCGAACTCATGGCCGGCGACGGCTTCCGCATGATCGCCACGCAGCTTGACCGGATCATCGGCAACCTCGTGGACAACGCCTATGCCTACGGCGAGCCGCCCGTCTATGTGGCCACGGCGCGCACGCATGAAGGCTGGCGCCTGACCGTGGAGGACCAGGGCCCCGGCATTCCCGAAGACGCCATCGAGCGCGTGACGATGCCTTTCGTCCGGCTCGATCCGGCACGCGGCGGCAATGCGCATTCGGGGCTGGGCCTGGCGATCGTGGATCGGCTGGTCAGGCAGGGCGGGGGGCGACTATCGATCAGCAACCGCGAAGAAGGCGGGTTGCGCGTGGAGATGGTGTTTCCGTTTGCAGCGCTGGCGCAGGCGGCTTAGGTTCGCCTTTCTCTCACCGATTGTTTTCTCCCCTCTCCCGCCATGCGGGAGAGGGGAGCAAAAACAGTGAGGGGTTCAACCCCTCAAACCTTCTTCTTCTCCCCAATGCGGCTTTCCTTGCCCGCCAGCAGCTTTGCGATATTGCTGCGATGGCGCGCGATCAGCAGCACGCTGATCACGAGGACCGCGCCGGCGATGATATCCACGCCGAACATCAGCACGTAGAAGAACGGCGCGAAGATCGCGGCCATCAGGGCGGCCAGCGAGGAATAGCGGAAGAAGACCGCGATGATGAGCCAGGTGGCCAGCGTGCCGGCGCCCAGCAGCGGCTCGATGGCGAACAGGATGCCGGCTGCGGTGGCGACGCCCTTGCCGCCCGCAAAGCGGTGAAAGACCGGGAACAGGTGACCCAGGAACACGGCCAGCGAGGCCAGCGCGAGGCCGGTGTCGTCCAGGCCGTAGCTGGCGCCCAGGTGCTTGGCCAGCATGACGGCCACAAAACCCTTCAGGCCATCGCCGATCAGCGTCAGGATGGCGGCTTTCTTGCTGCCGCTACGCAGCACGTTGGTGGCGCCGGGGTTGCCTGATCCATAGGTATGGGGATCGGGCAGGCCCATGGCCTTGCTGACCACGACGGCGAAGGACACCGATCCGATCAGGTAGGCGAGGACGGCAAACAGCAGGTTGGCGATGGTGGGCGACATGGGTCTTGTGGCGTGGGACGGCTCTGATTTTGGGCTGGCGCGATTGTAGCGCGGCGCCGGGATAGCGGGCGGATCAGTCGGGCAGGGCGCACTCGACGGGCTTGGCTTCGAGCAGGTCAGTCAGCGCCGATGGCGCGATGCTGACCAGATAGCCGCGACGTCCGCCGTTGATGTAGATCGTGTCCAGCGCCAGCACCGAGGCTTCCACATAGACCGGCATGCGCTTCTTCGTGCCGAACGGCGACGTGCCGCCGACCATGTAGCCGCTATGGCGCTGGGCCACCTCGGGCTTGCACGGCTGCACGCTCTTGCAGCCAATCTGCCGCGCGAGGTTCTTGGTCGAGACCGAGCAGTCGCCATGCATCAGCACGATCAACGGCCGCGCGGCTTCGTCTTCCATCACCAGTGTCTTGATCACGTTGTGCTCGGGCACGCCGAGCTGGCGCGCCGATTCGCCGGTGCCACCGTGATCCACGTAATCGTAGGGATGTTCGCCGAACGTGACACCCTGCTTGCGCAGCATTTGCGTGGCGGGGGTTTCGGAGACGTGCTTGCTTTTGCTCATGATCGGGATTTCCGCACGTCAGCCGCGCGGATGGTGTTGCAGGTGCAGTTCGCGCAGGCGCTCGCGCGCCACGTGCGTGTAGATCTGCGTGGTCGAGATATCGGCATGGCCCAGCAGCATCTGCACCACGCGCAGGTCCGCGCCGTGATTCAGCAGGTGCGTGGCAAAGGCGTGCCGCAGCGTGTGCGGGGAGAGCGGCGCGTGAATGCCGGCCTCGCGCGCATGTTTCTTGATGAGGTGCCAGAACGCCTGGCGCGTCATGCCCTCGCCGCGCTGCGTGACGAACAGTTCGTCGCAGGCGCGGCCCGCGAGCAGGGCGGGGCGGGCTTCGGCGAGGTAGTCGCGCAGCCAGTCGCCGGCCTGCGCGCCGAACGGCACCAGCCGCTCCTTGTTGCCCTTGCCGCCCACCACGCGCGCTACCCCTTCGTTGAGTCCGATCTCGATCGTCTTCATGTTGGTGAGTTCGGACACGCGCAGGCCGCTCGCGTACATCAGTTCGAGCATGGTGCGGTCACGCAGGCCCAGCGGCGTATCGGTGTCGGGGGCTTCCAGCAGTGCCTCGACATTGGCTTCGGACAGCGTCTTCGGAAAACGCGGTGGCTGTTTGGCAGGACGCAGCAGCAGGCAGGGATCGGCCTCGATCATGTGCTCGCGCAGCGACCACTGGTAGAAGCGCCGGAACACCGTGAGGCGGCGATTGGCCGAAGACGCCCGCGTCTCGCTGTGGCGCGCGGCAAAGTAGGCGGTGAGCGCGGTGTCGTCCACGGCCAGCAGCGTGGACGTTTCGCTCTCGTGAAGCCAGCGCGTCAGCAGCGCGAGGTCGCGGCGATAGGCGTCGATGGTGTTGCGGGAGAGTCCGTCTTCGAGCCACAGCGCGTCACAGAAGCGGTCGACCAGTGACAGGTCGTCATCGAGCCCCGCCGTCATAGCAACATCGCACCTTCGTGACGCAGCAGCCAGCGCTTGACGCCCAGATGGAAGCCTTCCTCGCCATGGTGCGCAAAACCACCCAGCCCATTGGCGGCCACCACGCGATGACACGGAATCACGATCGGAAACCAGTTCTGTCCGCATGCCTGACCCACTGCGCGCGGCATGCTTTGCAGAGATTTGGCGATGGTGCCGTAGGTCGTCAGCCCGCCACGCGGCACGGCGGAAATCGCCCCCCAGACCTTGCGCTGGAAGTCGGTGCCGCGCGCGGCCAGCGGCAGGTCGAAAACGAAGTCGGGGTTGTCATAGTAGGCGGCAAGCTGCGTCGCCACGCGCTGTAGCAATGTGCCGACGGGAGCAATCTCGTCGAAGCTGTCAGGCAGATAGACGATCTCATGCACCTGATCGCCAATGACGCGCACGCCAACCTTGCCGAACGGCGCAGGCAGGATGGCATCGAACTTGGGAGACATGGCGGTGAGAGAGGGCGGAAATACGGAATTCTATGCTGATTTTGGCTTGCCACTACTCCCGGTTTGCTCCCCTCTCCCGCGAGCGGTCCCCTCGGTTTGCTCCCCTCTCCCGCGTGGCGGGAGAGGGGCGGGGGAGAGGGCCAGCCGTTCAAATTGCCGATATGGCCAGCCGCAGCGCGCGCCACAAAACAAACAAGGACCACATCGCTGTGGTCCTTGCCTGTATGCGTCAGGATTTCAACCGCCTGCCCTCACCCCCAACCCCTCTCCCGCTGTGCGGGAGAGGGGAGCGAGTCAGCAGCAGCCTGATGCCCTTACTGCTCCAGCTTGATGTTCTGAACCTTCACCAGGTTCTTCATCTTGTCGAATTCCTTCTTGATTTCGGCGGCGTGCTGGGCCGGGGTGTTGCCCGACGGCTCGGCGCCAGCGGTGCGCAGGCGCTCCGCGAAGCCCTTGTCCTGCAGGGCCTTGACCACGGCGGCGTTCAGCTTGGCGATCACGTCGTCAGGCGTGCCGGCCGGTGCCACCAGGCCGTACCAGGCCGGGTCGTTCGGCTCCTTGAGGCCCATTTCGCCGAAGGTCGGCACGTCGGGCAGGCCCTCCACGCGCTTGTTCCAGGCCACCACGATCGGGCGCAGCTTGCCGGCCTTGATGTAGGGCATCGACGACGGCAGGTTGTCCACCATGATCGGCACCTGGCCGGCCAGCACGTCGTTCAGTGCCGGGCCCGCGCCACGGTACGGGATGTGGACCATGAACGTCTTGGTCGAGACCTTGAACTGCTCGCCCAGCATGTGGCCGAAGCCGCAGGTGCCCGACGATGCGAACGAGTACTTGCCCGGGTTGGCCTTCAGCACGGCCAGGAACTCCTTGTAGTCCTTGGCCGGGAAGCTCGGGTTGACGGCGATCACGTTCGCCACGTTCGCCACGTTGGCGATGGGCTTGAAGTCCTTGATCGGGTCGTACGACAGCTTCGGGTTGCAGGCCGGGTTCACGGCCATGGTCGACACCGTGGAGATACCGATCGTGTAGCCGTCCGGGGCCGACTTGGCGATGGCGTCGGCACCAATCGAGCCACCGCCACCGGCGCGGTTCTCCACCACCACGGGCTGGCCCAGGATGCGGCTCATCTGGTCGGCCACGCCACGGCCGACGATGTCGGTCGTGCCGCCCGGTGCAAACGGAATGATCAGGCGGATCGGCTTGGTGGGGTAGGCGGTCTGGGCGTGTGCGACCGATGCCACGGAGGCAACGGCGGCGATGGCCACGGTCAGGATGGTTTTGCGAGCTTGCATGAGAAGAGAGTCTCCCGTCATAAGGCCGGACGGATCGCGTCCGGCGAGGTTGCATCAACTGGAGCGCCATGGGCGGGTTGCCATGGCACGCCGGCTTACCGGATCAGCCGCCCAGCAGTCCGCGCTTGAGGTTGCGGTCCACCGGGTGCTCACCCAGGAAAATGCGCAGCACAGCCTGGTAGAAATCCTCGCCATGAATCGCTTGTCCGCGAGGGATGCCGTTCAGCGTGATGGCCGTGCCGCCGTCAGGCGTGAAATCGAAATTGATGATGTCGCCGCGATGCGCCGGGCCTATCTGGGCCATCGTGCGCTCCAGTTGCGACACCCGGTCGGACAACAGCTTGAGCTGCAGTTCCGAATGATTCTCGCGCAGCCCTTCGTTGAGGGCTTTTACGAATGCCGTGGTTTCCACCTCGCGCAGCGGCCGGATCTGCAACCGCTTCGGACCCGGCGTGACCAGCGCCAGCGTGGCATTGCGCGCGCGTTCCGGCAGGTAGAGTCCCGCCGCATAGCCCTTGACGATAAAGGCCTGCCGCAGCCCGGTGCCGTTGAGCGGCAGTTCCTTGCCACCCAGGCGCGCCGCATCGTCGAACCGTACGCCGCCGATCTCCATGGCCGAAGCCGTGGGCAACAGCGCACCCAGCACCAGCGCGGTACACAGCGAGGCGGCAAGGCGGCGGACGTGCCGCGTGCGGAGGATTCGGGACTGCGCGGACTTCATGGCTACGACGATGTAAGACGGCAAACAACCGCGGCTGCCAGTGCGGGCAGGACTGCGGGCAAGACGAAATTCAGCGTGCCATGCTGCAGGAATTCTGAAAAAATACCCATCCGTATCTGCCCTAGCCTTCACTTTCGACGAAGCGGGTCGTCAGAACCCACGATAACTAGAGAAACATTCGAGACATGTCTGCCGCGCTGCTGCTGGTGCCGGACTTCAGCCTGATCCTCATCGGGTGGCTGCTGGTGCGCTACACCCCGTTCGACCGGGCCTTCTGGGGTGGCGTGGAACGCCTGGTCTACTTCGTGCTGTTCCCCGCTTTGCTGTTGCAGTCCACCAACAGCGCCACGTTCGATTTCTCCTCCACCTCCGCCATGCTGGGCCTGGCCGTGGCCACGATGACCTTCGGCATCGCCACCGGCTATCTGGTCAAGTTCGTGTTGCGGCCAGACCCGGTGGATTTCGCCTCGGGCCTGCAGACTGCGTTCCGCTTCAACTCGTATATCGGCCTGGCGCTGGCCGCGCGGCTCGGCGGCGGCGAGGGGCTGGCGCTGATGGCGCTGGTGGTGGGCGTCACGGTGCCCGCGTGCAACGTGGTGGCCGTCTGGGCGCTGGCCCGCCACGGCGAGGCCAAGCTGCTGCGCGAGCTGGCGCGCAACCCGCTGATCCTGGCCACGGCCACGGGGCTCATCACGAACCTGCTGGGGCTGCATCCGCCCGATGTGGTGGCGATGACGCTGAACCGGCTCGGCTCCGCATCGACGGCGCTGGGCCTGATGACCGTGGGCGCGGGATTGCAGATCAGCGGCGCCACCGGCACGCTGGGGCCGATGGCTTGGTGGACCGGCGTGAAGCTGCTGGCCATGCCGTGCTTCGCGTGGATCGTCGGAAAGTATCTGCCGCTGACGACGCTGCAGTATCAGATCGTGGTGCTCTACGCCTCGCTGCCCACCGCATCGAGCGCGTACATCCTGGCTGTGCGGATGGGCGGCAATGGGCCGATGGTGGCCGCGACGATTTCCGCGATGACGATTGCGGCGGTGGTGACCACGCCGTTCTGGTTGGTGCTGGTGGAATGAATTTTCCCTGCCGTGTTTTGCTCCCCTCTCCCGCGTGCGGGAGAGGGGCGGGGGAGAGGGCCAGCGCATCAAGTCCTGACCAGGCTTGTGACGGGCGAAACGCCGGCCCTCTCCCCTAACCCCTCTCCCGCTCGCGGGAGAGGGGAACCAAAACAGTTGGGAGTGGCGAGGTTTCCTGCCCCAGCGCCCACTCGATATGCTCCCGCACCAGCGGTGTCGCCTCATCCAGACGCGCCATCAGCGCCGCACGAATCCGCTCCGCCAGCACCGGATCATTCGCCCCCGCACTCCGCAGTCCATTCCCCAGGCCCACTGCCAGATTCCGCAGCCACCGCTCGTGTCCGATACGTCGGATCGGACTACCTTCGAGCCGCTGGTTGAACTCCGCATCGGTCCAGTTGAACAGGTCCACCATGTCGGGCGCGTCGAAGCCGTTGCGCACATCAAAATCGGGCAGCGTGGCGCGGTGCGCGAACTTGTTCCAGGGGCACGCTACCTGGCAGTCGTCGCAGCCGTAGATGCGATTGCCCATCGGCGCGCGCAATGCTTCCGGGATGGCGCCCTTGTGCTCGATCGTCAGGTAAGAAATACAACGGCGCGCGTCCAGCCGGTAGGGCGCCAGGATAGCCTGCGTGGGACACACGTCGATGCAGCGGCGGCACTGGCCGCAATGCGGTTCCGTGGCGGGATCGGCCGGCAGCGGGATATCGACGAGGATCTCGCCGAGGAAGAACATCGAGCCACCCTCCCGATCCAGCAGCAGCGTGTGCTTGCCTCGCCAGCCGAGTCCGCCCTGGCTGGCCAGCGCCACTTCCATGACGGGTGCCGAATCGGTAAAGACGCGGTAGCCGAACGCGCCGATGGCGGTCTCGATGCGCGCGGCCAGTTGCTGCAGGCGGTTGCGCAGCACCTTGTGATAGTCGCGGCCCCGGGCGTAGAGCGAGATCACGGCCGTGGCCGGGTCGTCGAGCCGGGCCTGTTCGTGGCCGCGCCAGTCGTCGGGACCCTGCGCGGGCAGGTAGGGCATGCGGGCCACGATGGCACGTACCGTACCGGGCACGAGTTCGCCGGGACGGGCGCGCTTTGTACCGTGGTTCGCCATATAATCCATGTCGCCGTGGTAGCCCGCCTGCAGCCACGCCAGCAGGCCCGCTTCGGCATGCCGAAGGTCCACGTCCGCGATGCGGACCGCATCGAAACCGAGTTCGGCGCCCCAGGCGCGAACGGACGCCGCCAGCGCAGCCAGGTCCGCCTGCGAAGCATCGGAGGCTTCGGAAGCTGGACTGGCATGCGCCGGCGCGGGATCTGTCTCTGTAGATTCGGGGGACGGGGCGGGCACTGCACGGTCGATCATCCCTGAATTGTACGCAATGCCCCTGCTCGAAGAACGCATCCTGCCGCTGCCTGACGAAGCCGCCACCGAACGGTTCGGCGCTGCGCTGGCCGGAGCCGTCCGCAATATGCCGCCGTGCACGGTCCATGTGCAGCTTTCCGGCGACCTGGGCGCGGGCAAGACCACGCTCTCACGCGCCGTGCTGCGCGCGCTGGGCCACGCCGGCAAGGTGCGCAGCCCCACCTACACGCTGTGCGAGCCCTACGCCGTGGCGCGCGCCGACGGCTCGCCGCTCACCGTCTACCACTTCGACCTGTACCGCTTTGCCGATCCCGAGGAATGGATCGACGCTGGCTTCCGGGACTGTTTCGCCGAACCGGCCTTCAACCTGGTGGAGTGGCCCGAGAAAGCGGGGCGACTGTTAGGGGAACCCGACCTGCACGTGTTGCTCCAATCGGACAACCGTGTGCAATCCGCGGTTGAAAATGGCGCCAATCCAGCCGATAACGATGCCGAAGCGGGCGCCGATCGTCGCATGGCCACCCTGCGCGCCTATACTGCCCTTGGACTTACCTTGCTGAACGCATGCTGATCAAGCGACTTGCCACCGACCGACCCGATGGACCCGACGGACTGTTCCAGGCCCGCCGCAAATGGATGGCGCAGGCCCTGAAGGTCAGCGCCGGGGCGGTTGTGCTGACGCTGGCCGGCCCGCAGATTGCGTCGGGCGCCGGCATCGTCGCCGTGCGCGTCTGGCCCGCCGAGGACTACACGCGCGTCACCATCGAATCCGACGAAAAGCTCGTCGCTGTCCACCAGATGATCCGCAACCCGGATCGGCTGGTGGTCGATATCGACGGGCTGGATCTCTCGCCCACGCTGCGCGAGCTGGTCGCCAAGATCACGTCGAATGACCCATACATCCAGTCCGTGCGCGTGGGCCAGAACCGCCCGAAGGTCGTGCGGATGGTGTTCGATCTCAAGGAAGACGTTTCCCCGCAGGTGTTCACGCTGCTGCCGATTGGCGACTATCGCAACCGGCTGGTGTTCGACCTGTATCCGGTCAATCCGCCCGATCCGCTCTGGAAACTGGTGCGCGATACCGAAGACAAGCAGCGCCGCTTTGCCTCTACGCCACCGCCGCACGGCGCCGAACAGCAGATCGCAGGCGCCCCGGCCGGTGCCGAGGAAGACGCGATTGGCGCCATCGTCCGCAAGTTCGAGGATCGCGGCCAGTTGCCGCCGGCCACGACCGCGCCGCCGCCCGTGGTGGCAACCGTGAAGCCGAAGCCCACGCCCGAGAAGCCCGCCGCCGTGGCGGTGCCGCCGCCGGTGGCACAAACCAACGTACCGCCGCCAAGCCAGTTCAAGATGCGCCGCCTGCTGACCGTGGCGCTCGATCCGGGCCATGGTGGTGAAGACCCCGGCGCCACCGGCGCAGCGGGTTCGCGCGAGAAGGACGTGGTGCTGCAGATCGCGCACCGCCTGCGCAAGAAGATCGATTCCGAGCCGAACATGCGCGCCATGATGACGCGCGATTCGGACTTCTTCGTGCCGCTGAACGTGCGCGTGCAGAAGGCCCGCCGCGTGCAGGCGGACCTGTTTGTCTCGATCCACGCCGATGCCTTCGTGCAGCCCACGGCAAGCGGCGCCTCGGTGTTTGCATTGTCCGAGCGCGGCGCATCGAGTTCCGCTGCGCGCTGGCTGGCGAACAAGGAAAACAACGCCGACCTGATCGGCGGCACAAACATGGGCAACAAGGATGCCCAGGTCTCGCGCGTGCTGCTCGATCTCTCCACCACGGCGCAGATCAACGACAGCATGCAGGTCGGCAAGGCCGTGCTGCAGGAGATCGGCGGCATCAACCGGCTGCACAAGGGCAGCGTGGAACAGGCCGGGTTTGCCGTGCTCAAGGCACCGGACATCCCATCGATCCTGATCGAGACCGCCTTCATCAGCAATCCCGAGGAAGAACGCAAGCTCAACGACGACGCCCACCAGGAACAACTGGCCAACGCCATCCTGCGCGGCATCAAGGCGTATTTCGCGAAGAACCCGCCGCTGTCGAAAAATCCGTCGGTGTAGTGCTCAATTACTCCCGGTTTTCTCCCCTCTCCCGCGAGCGGGAGAGGGGCGGGGGAGAGGGTCAGCAGTTCAAATGGCGATGTGGTCGGCAAGCAGACCCTCCAGCCCTCTCCCCCAACCCCTCTCCCGCCATGCGGGAGAGGGGAGTACAAACAAGGCAGGAGCAAGCAGCAACAAAAAAACGGCGCCAAAGCGCCGTTTTTTCATTACCGCAGCAAACTCAAATCAAGCCCGCACCGCCCCCCGTTCCTCCACATCGTCCCGCTGCGCATAGCGCGACGCGATGACCGAGCAGACGATCAGTTGCAACTGGTGATACACCATCAGCGGCAGCACCAGCAGGCCCAGAGCCGGGTGTCCGGCAAACAGGATCTTGGCCATCGGGATACCGTTGGCCAGGCTCTTCTTCGAGCCGCAGAACACGGCAGTGATCTCGTCTTCGATCGAGAAACCAAGGCGACGTGCGACGAAGGTGGTCGTGCCGAGAATCACGAACAACATCACGGCGGCGATACCCATCACGGCACCAATGGTCTGCCACGAATACTGGTGCCACAGGCCCGCAGCGGTGGCATCGCAGAACGACGAATACACGATCAGCACGATCACGCCGCGGTCAATCTTGGTTGTGATCTGCTTCTTGGTGGCCAGCCACTTGCCGATCAGCGGACGTGCCGCCTGGCCCAGCGCAAACGGCAGCAGCAGTTGCAGCGCCACGCCCATCAGTGCACGACCCAGCGGCATCGAGGCGCCGCTGGCGCTGATCACCAGACCCATCAGCAGCGGGGTCAGCGCCATACCGATCAGGCCGGAGATGGTGGCGTTGAAGATGGCGCCCGGTACGTTGCCGCGCGCCATCGACGTCATGGCCACGGAGGACGACACGGTGGACGGCAGCGCGCACAGGTAGAACACGCCCAGCAACAACTCAGGCGGCAACTGGTTGCGCAGCGACAACATCAGCAGCACACCCACGATCGGGAACACGATGTACGTGAACGACTGCACGAACACATGCAGGCGCCAGTGCTTGGCACCGGACACGAGCTTGTCGCGCGACAGCGCCGCGCCGTGCAGGAAGAACACCAGCGCGACCCCAAGACTGGTCACGGTGCCAAGTTGCAGCGGGCCGTCACCGGCACCGATTTCGGGTGCGAGCAGCGCCACGCCGATAGCGCAGAGCATGATCAGCACGAACCCGTCGATAAGGTCGTAGATCTTTTTGAAAGGGGCGAGGATGGCTGACATTGGGGATAGTGCTTAAGGGTTTCCGCTTGGTATTGTTCGCTTGTCTTGTCTAGAATGCAAATTCATTTATTGCATCCATATATTTCCTAGTTGCATGAATTACACACTGCGGCAGTTGCGGGTTTTTCTCGCGGTGGCGGCGCACGGCAGCTTCAGCCGGGCGGCAGATGCCGTCGGCCTCACCCAGCCCGCCGTCAGCCGCGGGGTGGCGGAGCTTGAAGAGGCGCTTGGCATACGTTTGCTCGACCGCACTACGCGCGAGGTGGTCCTGACCGATGCCGGCACCGCGCTTGTTCCCGCTCTGGAGCGACTTCTGGGCCAGCTCGACGACACGCTGGAAGAGACCCGCCAACTTGGCGAGCGTTATCGGGGGAGGGTGGTGATCGCCAGCGCGCCTACGATCTCGGCGCGGCTGATGCCGATGTACGTGTCGGCCTGCGCGGCCGAGTATCCGGAAATCCGGCTATATGTCCGCGACAACGTGCAGGCCGACGGCCTGGAACAGATCCGTGCGGGGGCAGTGGATTTCGGCGTGCTGATCGATCCGCTGACCCGCGACGGCCTGACGATATCGCCGCTGGCGACCGATCCATTCTGCTTCGTCTGCCGCCGCGATCATCCACTGGCGCAGGCCGAATCGGTGCCCTGGCGTGCACTGCATGGGGAGCGGCTGGTGCTGCTCGACTTTGCGTCCGGCAGCCGGCCGTTGATCGATCGCATCCTGGCTCGCCATGGCGTGGTGCCCCACGTGGTGCAGGAGCTGGGGCATTCAGCCAGCGTATTCGGGATGGTAGAGGCGGGGATCGGCGCCTCGGTGCTGCCGTCGTTCTCGTTGCCGTTGCCGGCGGCGTCGCCGCTGGTCGCGCGGCCATTGACGCCGCGCGAGGACCGCAACATCGTCATGGTCCGACGTGAGGACCGCTCGCTATCGCCAGCCGCCGCCGCAGTCTGGAACATGGTCCAGACCATGCCGATTCCAGCCGAAGCGGTGACTGACTGACTTGCCGGCTTACTGGGGCGAGGCGGTGAAGAGCGCCGCTTCCAGTGCGAAGCTGCCATCGGCCTGCACGCGATAGCGCTCACGCACTTCGGCGGGTGCCTTGTCCCACAGGTGGCGAATGGCGGTTTGCGCCACCTCGGGCGTGCGCATCCGGGCCACCCAACTGGCGAACTCGATCTCGATGCGCCAGACCGGCGAGACCTCGACATCGAAGCCGGCATCCCTGAACAGTTGCGTCCAGCCCGTGGGCGTGTAGTCGCGGATATGCGACGGATCGCGCAGCAGTTCGACGGACTGGAGCCACGTATCGCACAGCGGGTCCTCGGCGCCGACGATATCGATCAGTACCACCTTGCCGCCTGGCTTCACCACGCGACGGATTTCACGCAGGGCGGCGGGCACGTCGCGCCAGTGATGTGCGCTCATGCGCGATACCACCGCGCAGAAGCTGGCGTCGTCAAATGGGAGGGTTTCGGCGGCGCCCTGTTGCGTGCGGATGTTGGCGAGACCGCGATCCGTGGCCGCTGCCGCCACCACGCCGAGCATTTCGGCGGAGAGATCGTAAGCCACCACTTCGTTTGCCATCGAGGCTGCAGCAAAGCTCGCGTGGCCCGCGCCGCAACCGAGGTCCAGCACGCGGCTGTGAGTCACGGGCTTCAGGTGAGCCAGTGCCTGCCTGAGTTGTTCGAGGTCCGCGCCCTGGGCGTGGACGGCGCTGGTCAGGTACGCACTGGCGGTGGCGCCGAACTGGGCGGCGACGAGTTCTTGTTGTTGCATGGGAGGTGCCTCGTTCTTGTGGAGGGGGATTCGGTTTCAATTGCCCTGGGCCCGGGGTTCACGTACTGTAGACCTCGCTTTTTCCCGGTACAAGTCACCGATTTATCCTGGTATAAGAATCACCACCATGTCTGTGGAACCGCTCGATTTCCTCTCGCAGCCCGTATCGCCAGCCTCATCCGTTTCGCGCGATGGCGAACTGGGCGCCTTTCTGCGCAGTCACCGCGAGCGGCTGTCGCCAGCCGAAGTCGGCCTGCCGGTGGGCCGGCGCCGCCGCACGCCGGGTCTGCGGCGCGAGGAAGTGGCGCAACTGGCGGGACTGAGTGCGACATGGGTGACGTGGCTGGAGCAGGGACGACCCGTGACAATGTCGGGACGCGCGCTGCACAGCCTGGCGCAGGCGCTGCGGCTGTCGCGCGCGGAGCGGGCCTACCTGTTTGCGCTCGCCGGCAAGCCCGAGCCGCGATCCGAAGCCGACCCCGGCGTGCCGCCCGCCTTGCTGGCCAGCGTTCATGCCATCGGCCTGCCGGCGTATCTGCTGGATCGACAATGGACGGCGCTGGCCTGGAATCAGGCGGCGGCTGAACTGTTCGTGGGATGGCTCGATGAGGCGTCGGGCGAGAAGAACCTGCTGCGCGCGATGTTCCTGTCGCCAGGGCTGCAGGCATTAGTGGCCGACTGGCCGCACCGGGCGGCGCGGCTCGTGGCGGAATTCCGTGTGCATAGTCTGCGCCATGCCGAAGACCCGCCAACGCGTGCGCTGATCGAGCAATTGATGGCGGACAGTCCGGCGTTTGCCAATGCATGGCGCTCGCAGGATGTGGAGGAGCGGCAGGGTGGCCGGCGCGGGTTTCATCACCCGGCGCGCGGCCTGATCGCCTTCGAGCAATTGACGCTCGTGCCGCCCGCCGCGCCGGGGATGATGCTGGCGATGCTGATGCCGGCGGAATAGCGCTTCGATCTTACTTCGGCTGCATCCGGATCGCGCCATCAAGGCGGATCACTTCGCCATTCATCATCGTGTTGCCGATGATGGCTTGCGCCAGCTTGGCGTACTCGGTGGGGCGGCCCAGACGCGGTGGGAACGGCACCATCTTGCCGAGTGCATCCTGTACTTCCTGCGGCATGCTCATCAGCATCGGTGTCTCGAACAGGCCCGGGGCGATGGTCATGCAGCGCACGCCGTCACGCGCGAGATCACGCGCAATGGCCAGCGTCATGCCGACCACGCCACCCTTCGACGCCGCATAGGCAGCTTGCCCGATCTGGCCATCGAACGCCGCCACCGAGGCGGTATTGATGATCACGCCACGCTCGCCTTCGGCGTCCGGCGTGTTCTGCACCATCGCCGCTGCAGCCAGGCGCGTCATGTTGAAGGTGCCGATCAGGTTCACGCGGATGGTCTTCTCGAAGGCATCGAGCGGATGCGGACCGTTCTTGCCAACCGTCTTGGACGCCACGGCAATGCCCGCGCAGTTCACCAGCCCTGCCAGCCTGCCAAGCTTCTGCGCAGCATCCACAGCAGCCTGGCCATCGGCTTCCGAACTGACATCGCATTTGACGAACTGCCCGCCCAGTTCCTGCGCCAGCGCCTGGCCTGCCGTTTCGTTGAGATCGGCGATTACCACCTTGCCGCCCGCCGCCGCCAGCATCCGCGCCGTACCCGCGCCCAACCCCGACGCGCCGCCTGTCACGATGAAAACGTTGCCCTGGATGTCCATCCGCCTGTCTCCTTGTGGTGTAGGTTTGAGTGCCGTTTACGTTAACGTAAATTGTGGGCTCAGGAAACCCGCACGACCACTAAGCAGTTTCTCCCGCGCTTGGTTTGCTCCCCTCTCCCTTTGGGAGAGGGGAGCAAAACAGGCGGGTAGAGAAGCCCAAAAACAAAAAAGCCCAGCCGAAGCTGAGCTTTTTTCACCACCACCAACCAAGCACCAGATTACTTCAGCGCTTCGAACACGCTGGCCGTGATCTTGTCCACGTCGCCCACACCGGCGATCTTGCGGTACTTCGGCGGGGCGACCTTGGCCGAGGCGTCGCCCTTGGCGGCCCAGTCCGAGTAGTAATCGACCAGCGGACGCGTTTGCTGCGAGTAGACGTCCAGGCGCTTGCGCACCGTCTCTTCCTTGTCGTCATCGCGCTGGATCAGCGGCTCGCCGGTCTCGTCGTCAACGTTGGCGGTCTTCGGCGGGTTGAAGCGGACGTGATAGGTACGGCCCGACGCCACGTGGACGCGGCGGCCGCTCATGCGTTCGATGATGGCGTCGAACGGCACGTCGATTTCCAGCACGTAGTCGATGGCCACGCCGGCTTCCTTCATGGCCTCGGCCTGGGGAATCGTGCGCGGGAAACCGTCGAACAGGTAGCCCTTCTCGCAATCGGGCTGCTTAAGACGGTCCTTCACCAGGCCGATAATGATGTCATCCGACACCAGTCCGCCCGCGTCCATCACCTTCTTGGCTTCGATGCCCAGCGGCGTACCGGCCTTCACCGCGGCGCGCAGCATGTCGCCCGTGGAGATTTGCGGAATGCCGAACTTCTCGCAGATGAACTTGGCTTGCGTGCCTTTGCCGGCGCCAGGCGCGCCCAACAGGATCAAACGCATTTACGGGTCCTCAAGGTATTTGAATTCGGTCTGGCGGGGATGGACGGAGGGTAACGCCGCAACTTGACGCAGGACTTACGCGCGGCAGTGCTCGACGTGATGGCCGAGGCATATGCTGGCGTCCGCTCAGGTGCGGGGCCCGAAGCGCTGCAGCGGCTGCCTCGTCCTCTGGACGTTGGTCAGCGGTGCGCACCGGGCTGGCTCGCTCTCTATCTCCCCACCGAGCCTTTGCGGCCACGCGGGCGCGGCCAGAGGCTCTGTATCGGCAGGCATTATGCCATGGGCCGCCGTGATTCGGCCTGCATGCAGGTTGCAGCAGTATGAACTTCGGCGGACAACCATGGTCAACGGGCGCCTGCCCGGTCAGGGTCCGTCCTGGGCCATGCCCTGCGCCCACAATGCACGCACACGTTCCAGGTCAGCCGGCGTATCCACACCCGGCGCGGGCGCAGCGGCCGTTACCATCACGCCAATCCGCTCGCCGTGCCACATCGCGCGCAACTGTTCCAGGGCCTCGACCTGCTCGATCGGCGAGATGGCGAGCGTCGGAAAGCGGCGCAGGAAGCCGGCGCGATAGGCGTAAATCCCGATATGGCGCAGCACCGGCATGTCGGGCAGCGGCACCTTGGCGGTGGCGGCCGGCTGGGCCGGCACGCCTGACCATGCATCGCGCGCCCAGGGAATCGGTGCGCGCGAGAAATACAGCGCGCGGCCGGCCTGATCGCAGACCACCTTGACCACATTCGGATTGAACACCTCCGCCACATCGGACAGCCCATGGGCCGCCGTGGCAATCGCGCAATCGGGATGGGCGGCCAGGTGCAGCGCCACTTCGTCGATCAGCGTTGGCTCGATCAACGGCTCGTCACCCTGCACGTTCACGACGATGGCGTCGTCGGGCAGGCCGAGCAGGGAGGCTACTTCAGACAGGCGGTCGGTGCCCGACGGATGATCGGCACGCGTGATCACGGCTTCCACGCCATGGGCGGCGCAGGCAGCGGCCACTTCGGGCGAATCCGTGGCCACCACGGTGCGTTGTGCCGATGAGGCATGCGCACGTTCGGCCACGCGCACGATCATCGGATGTCCGCCGATATCGGCCAGCGGCTTGTTCGGCAACCGCGTGGAGGCCAGCCGGGCCGGAATCACGACGGTAAAAACGGGAAGGCTCATGATGCGATACGGGCCGGTCAGTTGCCCGAGGGTTCCACCACGCGGCCGGGCACCGACTGGCGGGCCTCGTCGGCCAGCATGACCGGAATGCCGTCGCGAATCGGATAGGCCAGCTTGTCGGCGTGGCAGATCAGTTCCTGGGCGGCGCGGTCGTATTCCAGCTTGCCCTTGCAAAGCGGGCAGACGAGGATTTCAAGCAGCCGGTTGTCCATCCTGGTGTTCCTTGTCGATACCGTTGGCCGCGCCTGTGGATTGCCCCGTGGTAACGGGTGTGGCGACGGCCGGGTTGCGCGCCATCACGGCGCGGCGGATTTTGTCGATCAGGCCCGCATCAATCACGGGCGTGGTGGGTACGACCCAGATCCTCGGGTCGTCGAAGCGCTCGCATTTTACGGCATCCTTCTCCGTGATCAGGATCACCTCTGCAGCAAGCGCATCATCGTTGCCGACGAACGGGTCATCGGCGAAGTCATAGTGGTCCGGCAGCGGCAGCGTGGTGGCCAGCGAGACCCCCGCGCCGCGCAGGCTGGCGAAGAAGCGTTCCGGGTTGCCAATGCCCGCCGCGGCCAGCACGCGCCGGCCGGCGAACTGCGACAGCGGGCGGACCATCGTGGGATCCGCCAGTTGCCACGCCTCGCCCAGTTCCAGGCGCATGCCGTAGACATCGGGCTTGTCAGGCGTGGCCTTGAAGTTCGGGTCGTTGATCAGCGTGGCATCGCGCGGCCGGGAGAGCGGCTCGCGCAGCGGGCCGGCCGGCAGCAGCATGCCGTTGCCACCCATGCGGCCATCGAACATGACGATTTCGAAGTCGCGCTGCAGGCGGTAGTGTTGCAGGCCATCGTCGAGCAGCAGCACGTTCACGCCCGGGTGCGAGACCAGCATCGTCTGTGCGCACAGCGCGCGGTCCGGGAAGACCCAGACCGGCACATCGGTGGCGCGCGCGATCAGCAGCGGCTCGTCGCCGACGTCCTTGGCCTGCGATGTGGGTTTGACGCGGCGCGGATGCTTCAGCGTCACCCCGTAGCCGCGCGAGACCACGCCGGGGCGCAGTCCCGCATCGGCCAGCGCATGGGCCAGCGCAATCACGGCCGGGGTCTTGCCGGTGCCGCCCACGGTGACATTGCCCACCACGATGACCGGCATCGGCAGGCGCGTGGACTTGAACCAGCCCTGCTGGTAGCCATGGCGCCGGATGCGCGCGATCAGCCCGAACAGCAGCGAGAGCGGCCACAGCAGCCAGGCAAACCAGCCGCGGCGCTGCCACTGGGCGGTGACGAACTCGGCAAGGGTGTGTCGGGGAGCGGGCATGAAGGGGATCGATGGAGAAGGACGATGCCACCGCGAGGGTGGCACCGGTCGAATGCAGACATTATGGGCACTGCGCAGCGCATGCGGCAAGTTTGCCGTCCATCGGCGCGCGGCGCGGGGCCTGCTGCGTCAGCGTGTCAGCGCGACTGCGACGCCTGCGTGGCGAAGGTCAGCCGCGACAGGCCGGCTACGCGGGCGGCTTCCATCACGTTGATCACGGCCTGGTGCGTGGCCTGGGCGTCGGCATTGACGATCACCACGGGTGGCGGGCCGTTGCCGGTCGGGCCTGCGGCGTTGCGCAGTTGATCGGCCAGACTCGTGACGTCCTTCTGCTCCATGACGTGCTTGTTGATGGAGTAGACGCCGCGTGCCGAGATCGATACCACGATCTCGGACGGCCGCTGCTGCGCCTGCTGGGCATCGGCGGTGGGCAACTGGATCTGCAGTTCGGTGTAGCGCGAGTACGTGGTCGTGATCATCAGGAAGATCAGGATCACGAGCAGCACGTCGATGAGCGGGATCAGGTTGATCTCCGGCTCCTCGCGCCGCTGGCGGGAACGGAAGCGCATGACGGTATCCGGTGCGCGTCAGGCCCGCCGCTGGGGCAGGATGGCGTCGAGGAATGCAGTGGCGCGGAACTCCAGTTCGGCCACGTAGTCATCGACCAGGCGACGGAAGTAGCGCCAAAAGACCAGGGCGGGAATCGCCACGATCAGGCCGAAGGCGGTGTTGTACAGCGCCACGGAAATGCCATGGGCCAGTTGCTCGGGATTGGCCCCCGTGCCGCCCTGGCTGCCGAAGATCTCGATCATGCCGATGACGGTGCCCAGCAGGCCCATCAGCGGTGCCACTGAAGCGATCGTACCGAGCGCGTTCAGGTAGCGCTCCAGGTCATGGGCCACGGCGCGGCCGGCTTCCTCGACCACGTCCTTGGCGGCGTCGCGCGAGGTCTGCGGCTGCAGTACCACGTGGCGCAGGCCGGCGGCCAGCACGCGGCCCAGCGGGGAATTCTTCTCGATGTTGTTGACGACCTCGGGCGTGGCCTTGCGCTGCTGGGCAGCGGACAGCGCCTCGTCATAGATCCGCGGCGGCAGGATCTTGCCGCGCTTGAGGGAAATGAAACGTTCGACGATCAGCGCCAGTGCGATGACCGAGGCGAGCAGCAATGGCCAGATCGGCCAGCCGGCCGCTTGAATGATGGAAAACACGTGGACCCCCGAAATCTACGGACGAACGACAGACCCGAAATAAAACGCCTGGATGAACCGGACTACGCGGCAGCCTTTGATGCGCGCCAGTTCAGGCTGCGCAGCGGCAATGCTCGAAAAAATTTCAGGCGCCACTCTACCCCGCGCACGGGACAGCGGCAAGCCACTCCGGCGCGTGCTGTCTGCGGCTTTCCACACCAAAGCTGGACAGTTATGTGGACCGGCTGTGGACAGTCTACGGAAAAGCTTCCTAAGCCGTTGAATGCAAAGGAAGTGATGGGTCCTGCTTATTTTTTGTGCAGATGCCGTATTCTGCTTGTTCCGCATGCGTTTCGGGTGTGCTCGCCCATCTCTCGGGACGGCTATCCACAATCGGAAGGGATAGTGTTGTGGACCGGCTGTGGAAAGCTCTCGGAGAACCGTCACAACTCATTGATTAATAAAGGGAATTGCGCGGCTGCGTAAATATTGTGCAGACGGCCTCCACGGCGCAGTGCGCCAGGGTTGGCCTCGGTCAGGCCGATTTCCACATTGGCCCCGTGGAGGTTTGTGGAAGGGCTGTGGATAAGCGCGGGAGAAGCGACGTAAACCCTTGATTGCTATGGAGCCGTGCCGGATTGCCTAAAAATTGCGCAAACCTGCGGGAGCTGGGTCGATTCCGAGCACGTTCCGTCTGCTTCGCAAAGCGTGTTGCCA
The DNA here is from genome assembly GCF_005503625.1 of Cupriavidus sp. 2SB. Classification (GTDB taxonomy): domain Bacteria; phylum Pseudomonadota; class Gammaproteobacteria; order Burkholderiales; family Burkholderiaceae; genus Cupriavidus. The sequence continues at coordinate 21,551 of NZ_SCMX01000081.1, forward strand.
GGGAGTGGATTTGATGCCGGCGTATACGTTGTCCACAGCCGGGGCTCTTGACAAATCATTTATCCAAAGTTGCTGTGGATAACTTTGTGAACAAGCCGCCTGCGATTTGGGTAAGTGGTTGACGCGTAAGGTTTTCTCTTACATTGCCTGTTTTTTAGCTTCGCCGGAAAATTCATAAGAATCAATGGCTTGTGCCTTGCCATGCGGGCTGCACGGAACCACGTGCGACATGACCCATGCCTCTTGACATACCCGTTATGCTGTGGACATGTCCATCGCACGCCGCCTGAGCGGCTGTTCACCATGCCAGAGAACGAGAACCTTTCGCGTTTTGCGCCGTCTCAGCCGCCCATGCGGACACGCGAGGTGATTCCCGTCAGTGAACTGAATCACGCGATTGCCGGCGTGCTCGAGCGCAGCTTTCCGTTGTCCTGGGTCAGGGGAGAGATCTCCAACTTCACACGCGCCGCCAGCGGCCACTGGTATTTCTCGCTAAAGGATGCGCGGGCGCAAATCCGCTGCGTGATGTTTCGAGGCCGCAACCAGCACGTGGACTTCACGCCGCGCGAGGGGGAGGCGGTGGAAGTGCGCGCCGTGGTGTCGATGTACGAGGCGCGCGGCGAACTGCAGCTCGGCGTGGAAGCCATGCGCCGCGCGGGGCTGGGCAATCTCTACGAAGCCTTTCTGCGGCTCAAGGAGAAGCTCGCGCAGGCCGGTCTGTTCGATGCCGAACGCAAGCGCGCGATTCCTCCGCACCCTCGTGCGATTGGTGTGGTGACTTCCCTGCAGGCAGCAGCCATGCGCGATGTGCTGACCACGCTGCAGCGACGTGCCCCGCATGTGCCGGTGATCGTATACCCCGCGCCGGTGCAGGGTGCGGGGTCCGCCGAGAAGATCGCTGCCATGCTCGACGCGGCCAACGCGCGTGACGAGTGCGACGTGCTGATCCTGTGCCGGGGCGGCGGCAGCATCGAGGATCTCTGGTCGTTCAACGAGGAAGTGGTGGCCCATGCCGTGGCGCGCAGCCGGTTGCCGGTGGTGTCGGGCGTCGGCCACGAAACCGATTTCACGATTGCCGATTTCGTTGCCGACGTGCGCGCACCCACGCCCACTGGTGCGGCCGAACTGGTCAGCCCGGATCGCGCGCACCTGCTGCAGGCGGCACGCCGCGCACGTGACGCGCTGGCGCAGAGCATGGACCGGCAGATGGAACGCCGCGCCCAGCACCTGGAGTGGCTGGGCCGCAGGCTGCGCAGCCCGCAGGCGCAACTGCAGGAGCGACGCGCGCACGTGGACAACCTCTCGCGGCATCTGCGCGCGGCGCTGCGCGATACGGTGTCCGCGCAGCGCCATCGCCATGATGTGCTAGCCATGCGCTGGCGTGCGTGCAAGCCGGACACCGTTGCGGCCCAGGCCACCGTGGACCGGCTGGCCAACCGGCTCGACGCGGCAGCCGAGCGCCGCCACGAACGCGAGGCGCAACGCCTGGCTCGCGTATCCGGGGCGCTGGAACTGCTCGCGCCTCAGCGCACATTGGAGCGTGGCTACGCGGTACTGCTCGATAGCCGTGGTCACGCGCTGCGTTCGCCTCATGCGTTGCGTGCCGGAAGTATCGTCGAGGCCCATCTCGCCGAAGGTACTGCAGACCTGGAAATCGCTGGTGTGCAAACCAAGCTCGGCACGTTCTGAATGCGGCCGATGCAGTCACACTGCGACTGATTCTCAATCGATGCGGGCGAAACTAACATGACCCCAGGGGGCTTTCCGGCGTCGTTTGCGCGGGTCTGGCAAGTCACCTACAATCGGCAATTCTCCCCACCAAAACCTAGAGACAGAACAATGGAACACAAGCTCCCCCCGCTTCCCTACGCCCATGATGCCCTGGCTCCGCACGTCTCGAAGGAGACGCTGGAGTTCCACCATGACAAGCATCACCAGACGTACGTCACGAACCTGAACAACCTGATCAAGGGTACGGACTTCGAAAACGCATCGCTCGAAGAGATCGTCAAGAAGTCGTCGGGTGGCGTGTTCAACAACGCAGCCCAGGTGTGGAACCACACGTTCTACTGGGAATCGATGAAGCCGAACGGCGGTGGTCAACCGACCGGCGCCCTGGCCGACGCGATCAACGCCAAGTGGGGCTCGTTCGACAAGTTCAAGGAAGAGTTCACGAAGACTGCCGTCGGCACCTTCGGTTCGGGCTGGGCCTGGCTGGTCAAGAAGGCCGACGGCTCGCTGGACCTGGTGTCCACCTCGAACGCCGCCACGCCGCTGACCACCGATGCCAAGGCACTGCTGACCTGCGACGTGTGGGAACACGCCTACTACATCGACTACCGCAACGCCCGTCCGAAGTACGTCGAGGCATTCTGGAACGTTGTGAACTGGGACTTCGCTGCAAAGAACTTCGCCTGATCGGCAAGTTACTCAGCCAGTCCATGAAGAACCCCGGGTCTCCCGGGGTTTTTTATTAGGTGCGGTTCATTCGTACCTGCCAGTCCTTCACGCCGCCATCGGTCCGTCCTCCGCATTGAAATGCGTCAGGCAGTTCAACTGCAGTGCGCGGATGTGCTCGATCATGAAGTCGATGAACACGCGGATGCGGGTGGGCAGGTGCTGGCGGCTCAGGTAGCAGATGTAGTGGCCGCGATCGTCGGGCATGTGGGCGCCCAGCGCCACCACGAGTTCGCCGGCGGCCAGGTGGTCGCAGATCTGGTAGCCGGCGATCTGCGCGATGCCCCAGCCGCGCAGTACGCTGTCGAGCACGAGGTCTGCGTCGTTGAAGGTGAGGCGCGCTGTGGGCATGTACTTGCGCACGCGGCCATCCACTTTGAACTCCCATTCGAAGATTCTCCCGCTGGCAAAGCGGAAATTGATGCAGTGGTGGTGGCGTAGATCTTCCAGCGTCTGCGGCAGCCCGTGCGTGCGCACATAGGAAGGCGCCGCGCACAGCGCCATCTGCATCGGGATCAGTTGCCGGGCGATGATGCTCGAGTCTTCGATGCGGCCGTTGCGGAAGGCGATGTCGATCTGGTCGGCAGCGAAGTCCGTGGGGCGGTCGTCGAGCAGCAGGTCCACGGCGATGTCGGGGTACGCGGTCATGAACTTGTCGAGCAGCGGTGCCACGATCTTGCGGCCGAAGCCAACCGTCGAACTGATGCGGATCAGGCCGCGCGGCGGGCCTTCGCGCAGTTCGAGCATGTCGTTCATCGCCTCGACGATATGCGTCACGCCCTGGCTGCAGTTCTCGTAGAAGCGCTGGCCTTCGCGCGTGAGTTGCGTCGTGCGCGTAGTGCGCAGGAACAGCCGTGTGCTGAGCTGTGTCTCCAGCTTCTGCACGTTGCGGCTGACTGCCGAGCGTCCAATGCCGAGCCGCTCGCCGGCGCGTGCAAAGCTGCCTTCGCTGGCTACCGCCATGAACGCCATGATGCCGGCATAGCTGGCAGCGAAACTGGTGGATAGCGCATCGGCGCGGTTGGGCAGGCTGATGCGGAACGCGCGGTCGAGTGTGTCCGATGTCGGGCCCGATGCCGCGTCGGGTGACGGCGGGGATTGGTTCTTGTCTGGCATCACTGGCGTTTCCGAAAATGGACAATGCATGGGGTGGGCGCTGGAATCCCAGGTTGGGATTGGCTTGGGAGGCAGGCGGAGAATCCGTGCATGGCAGGCACGCATACGTAAGTACTACTGGTGCGTCCGAGTGCATGAGTGAGGTGGACGACGCGCCCTGCTACGCTGCTTGCAAGGACAACTTCACCGCAGAGCGTGCCGCCATGGAATCCGCCAACGCCCCAATCAATCACGCCCTCAATAATCGCCAGCAGATGCATCCGCACCTGTCGGATGCCGATATCGCGCGTATCACGCCCTATGGCAGCGAGCGCACGTGGCGTGCTGGCGAGACCGTGGTGCGTCCCGGCGATCCGGCCATCGGGATGCTGCTGGTGCTCGAAGGGCGCGTGCGCATCATGCAGCCCGATGGCATTGGCGACAGCGCGCTGGTCACCGAACATGGTCCCGGCAATTTCTCGGCTGATATCGGCCACCTCTCGGGCATGCCGGAAATGGTGGACGCCGTTGCGGTGGAGGATGTGCGTGCCATCGTCGTGCGCCCGGCCTGCCTGCGCGCATTGATGGTGGCCGAAGCCATGCTCGGCGAGATGATCATGCAGGCACTGCTGCTGCGTCGCGCGGGGCTGATCCAGCGCGGCCGGGGTCCGACGCTGATCGGGCACGGCAGCGATCCCGCGCTGCTCGACCTGCAGGCCTTCCTGCGTCGCCAGAACTATCCGTACTCGTTGCTCGATATCGATGTGGATGCGGGCGCTGCCGCCACGCTTGGCAAGTTCGAAGCGTCGCCGTCCGATCTGCCACTCGTCATCTGTCCCAGCGGCAGCGTGCTGCGCCGCCCCGACATCAAGCAGGTGCTCGGCTGCCTGGGACTGCTGCCGGAGATCGATGCCACGCTGGTCTACGACGTCGCCATCATCGGCGCGGGTCCGGCGGGGCTGGCGTCTGCAGTCTATGCGGCATCCGAGGGCCTGCGCGTGATCGTGCTCGACGCGCTGTCGCCGGGCGGCCAGGCCGGTGCCAGCGCGCGCATCGAGAATTACCTGGGCTTTCCGGCCGGCATTTCCGGTCAGGCGCTGACGACCAATGCCCATGCCCAGGCCCAGAAGTTCGGGGCCCACATTGCCAGTCCGGTGGAAGTGGAGCGGCTCGAATGCGGATCGATCCATCGCTTGCTGACCAGGACCGGAGACGTGATCCAGGCGCGCACGGTCATCATCGCCTCGGGCGCGGCCTATCGCCGTCCGCCGATTCCGCATCGCGCGGATTTCGAAGGACATGGCATCTATTACTGGGCATCGCCCGTGGAAGCGCGGCTCTGCGCGCAGCAGGAGGTGGTGCTGGTGGGTGGCGGCAATTCGGCCGGACAGGCGGCGGTGTTTCTCGGCACGCATACCGCGCATGTGCATGTGGTGATCCGGGCGGACAGCCTGGAGCAGAGCATGTCGCGCTACCTGATCGACCGCATTGCAGCGCAGCCCAATATCACCGTGCATACGCGCACCGAGGTGGCGGATCTGCTCGGGGAGGGCAAGCTCACGGGTGCCGTGCTGCGGCATCGCGATACGGGCGTGCGGGAAACAAAGGCCGTACAACATGTCTTCCTGTTCACGGGCGCCGAGCCCAATACGGGATGGCTCGGCGGTTGCCGGGTGAAGGTGGATGAAAAGGGTTTCGTGCTGACCGGCACGCATGCCGGACTGCCCACGCATACGCTCGAGACCTGCGTGCCCGGCGTGTTCGCCATTGGCGACGTGCGGTCCGGATCGACCAAGCGCGTGGCCACGGCCGTGGGCGAGGGGGCCGCGGTGGTCTCGCAGATCCACGGCTATCTCGCCGCTGCTCAGGAAGCAGCCTGAGGCGCGTCTGGATCGTGATGCGGGTCGGAAGGCGTACTGCCCAGCGGCAGGCGCACCACGAAGCGCGCGCCGCCTCCCGGCTGGCTCTCTGCGTGGATGCTGCCGCCGTGCGTCGTGACGATGCGATGGCAGATCGCCAGGCCCATCCCCATGCCATCGCGCTTGGTGGTGTAGAAGGCGCGGAATAGCGTATCGGCGGCGTCCGGCGCGATGCCGCAGCCCGCGTCGACGATCGCCACCTCGGCGGATCCGTCCATGACGGCGAGCGTCACCGACACCGCCCGCGCGTCCGCCGGGCAGTCCGCCATCGCTTCCAGTGCATTGAGCAGCAGGTTCAGGAATACCTGGCGCAACGCGGTGCGGTCGGCGGTCACGCACACATCGTCGGGCGGCAGGTCCACCTGCAGACGCACCTGCTGACGGCGCAACTCCTCGTCGAACCATCGCACGGTATCGCGCAGCAGCCCATTGAGCGGCAACCGCTCGCGTGGGCGCGCGGCGACCGAGGGAGGAGACGCCAGCGAGCGCAGTTCGGCAAGCACTGCCGCTGCGCGCTGTGCATCGCTGACCATGCGCTCCAGCGAGGCGATGGCTGCCGCGGTGTCCGGCGTGTCCTGCCGCATCCATCGAAGGGCTGCCTGCCCGCGCGTGACGACCGACGCCATCGGCTGCATGGCCTCGTGGACGATCATCGCCACGGATCGGCCGAGGATGCCCAGGCGGTTTACGTGTTCAGGCTGCATGGCGGGCATGGGGCGGAGTCAGGCAGCGAGCGCGGCCTCGCATTGCAAAAAAACATCACCGCCACACGTCCTGCATTCATTTCGGAATCTCTCTGTTTCAGCGGGTGCCGGAAAAACCCCCTCCGTACACACCCTGACCGCGAAGCGGCAAAAAGATGGTAATTTCGCGTGCGTTTGCCGTAAATGACAGCGTTCCCTGTTTTTCTGCCAGTAATTCTGCCGCGCGGTGCACCCTTGGCAGTCCGAAATCCCGATTGGTGAAAAATTGGAAACAGTGGCTCCCGTCCTCGTGCCTTGTGACGGACCGGCCGCGGCCTCAGAATCGCCGCCTCGCAGTGTCCTGGCATTTCCCGATTCGAGGATGGAGTTAGACATGTTCCGTGTGCCCATGAGGCGGCCGGTGGCACAGGTGCGCAAGTTGCGTATCATGCGCATAGCCGGAAACCGTCCGGTTGCACTACCTTCGATTGCCCTCCGCCC
>NZ_SCMX01000082.1 GCF_005503625.1 Cupriavidus sp. 2SB
GGGCGGCCGCGATACGACGACTCGTTCATGGCAATGCCAGCGGTAATCTTGGGGTCCACGCGGCTGCCCATCTGGGCGAACGGCTCGGTCTTTGGCGCGCATGCCCAGCCGCCGCGGCGCTCCGCCAGCGCTTCTTGAGCGGCGTCATCCAGATGTGGCGGGCGCAACCACCCTTCCCGAGCGAACAGACGAGCAAGCGGCACCGTCTTTCCCGCCAACGTGACGGTCGGGCCTTGGTCCCCACCCGCCTCGATCTGCACGCCAAGCAGCCGCGCCGACCAGGCAAGGAATGTGTCCAGCCCGCAGTACAAGACGGGCTTGCCTTCGAGGGTGTGCACGCGCGCCTGACCATCGGCATTCACGACAATGGCGTTGGGGCTGATGACGGCATCGATCGTTGCCCCACTGGCAACAAAGGACGCGGAAGCGCAAAGCAAGAACGCCGCGAGCCGCTTAGTCACGATAAGGCTCCAGCACGATGTCATGCTTGACCTGCACCATCATCTTCTGGCCGGGCTCGGTCGTGATGGTCGGGCGAATGTTCTGGTTGCGATTCAGGATCGTTTGGGCCGTCTGCGTCGCTACCTGCCCTGCCGCGTTGCCGTATGCCACCAGTCCGGCCGGCCCGACCGTTGTGGTGGTCGGGTTGTCGTTGAAGCGCAACGACAGCGCGCCGATGATGAGCGCGCCGCTAAAGATCTTCAGGAAGTGGTTGTTGACGTCACCCGTATTGCCGGCGGTGCCGTCCGGATCTGCGCCCTGCATGCCCATCAGCGGCACAGTCTTGCCATTGGGCAGTTGCATGCGCACGAAGGCCGTGAGGATGCGTTCCTGGCCAACTGCGATGTCAGCGCTGTACATGCCGACCAGCGTGCTGCCGGCAGGGATGATCTTGCAGGTGCCCTTCACCGTGTCGTAGACGTCCTGCGACACGGTTGCACGGAATTCGCCCGGCTTGTCCGAGTTCAGACCGCCCGCAAAATTTGCAGGAATGTTGAAGCCCCGGCTCAGGGTGCAACGGGGGAGCTTGCCGTCGAAACCTGTACGCAGTGTGGTCATGCTGCCGGCGTCGCGCAAGAATTGGCGATCGGCAGACGCCGGTTGAGCCACCGCGCCCTCAGGATTCTGAGCCGCCGCATTCGCCGCCGCTGCCTTCGCCGCCACAGCCTGCTGGATCGCGCGCATCTGCGCGGGATCGGTGATGTCCGCTAGCGCCGCCGTTGGCTTTGCCTGATTGACTTGGGACTTCCGCGTCCCGCTCTTGAAGACCGGCGCAGTGAAGAGGTCATCTTGCGCATTCTTCTTGGCATCCGGCGATGCGGGCGTGCTCTTGGCCGCACTGGTCAGATCGCCAGCGGTCATGACAGGCGCTTTCGTGTCCGGCGCAATCGCCTCTTTGCGCTGCTTGTCGGCTTCCTCGCGCGCCTTGTCCGCCTGTGCGCGAATCGTGGCCTCCAGACTCTGGCCCGTGTCCGCGCTGCCCGCGCGCTGGGCGATCTGGTCGGTGCGCTGCTGCTCGGCCTTGGCATCCTGCTGCTGGTCCGAAATCGTCTGGTAGTAGTAGCCCAGCGCGCCAACCATGACGGCGGCCACGCCACCCAAGGCGAGCACAACGTTTCGCGGGAGCTTCCCCTTGACAGTACGCTCCTGCGCTTCCGTCACGTCGGTGACGTTCTCGGACTTCTTGTTGCCGCGCATCAGAACAACCCCAGAATGCGGCGACGACGCTCGATCTTGACTTCATCGCTACCGGAACGCAGCACCACGGTGTCGGCCAGCCGTTGCACCACGAGATAGCGACCGCGCGTCACGGAGTTCACCACCACGTAGTCGCTGCCGTCCTTGATGAGCGGGACCGGCCAGTTCTGCAGGGCACCAGCCGGCAGGCGCAGCCAGAGCGCCTTGCCATCGTCAAAGGCCGTGTCCGGCTTGAACGCCGCGCCCCCAGAGATGCTGTAGTCGAAATTCAGCTGGTCGGGCGGTACGCCAACGGCATCCAGACTCCGGCCGCTGTCGGATTCGCCAGCCTTTCCGTCGTCGGCCTGCTCGGGCCGCGCGTCATTGCGCGCTTTCACCTTTGCAGAAATGGACGTAGGAATACGGAACCGGACCTTCTGGTAGAAAATGCCGCCGAGCGGCGAGGAAACCAGCGTGAATTCGTAGCTCCGCTTGTTGGTGTTCACCGACAAGGTGTTGACCAGGCCGGCAGCTTGCGGCTTCACGTACAGGTGATTGGCACCGTCGGTATCGTAGTCCCACCTGACGTTCTCACCCCAAGCCGGATCACCAATGATCTGCTCATCGTCCGGGAACTCGATGGTTGTCACCTTGAGCGGCGCGCTCAGGACACGGAAGATCTGGTCGCGGCTGTAGGTGAACACAACCAGCCGCGAGTCGCCCGGCAGCGCGACCGGATCCACGCCGCCGTTGAACGGGTTGGTGGGATTCATCGCATCACTGAGGTCACCGATACCAAGACCTGCCATCCCGGCTCCTGGGCGACGGGGCATCTTTTCGGCAGCGTGGCCATCCGGAACAGACAGCACCAGCGCGATACAGCAGGCGATGGCGACAGGGAGGAATCGGGAAGAAGTACGGGCGTCCATGAGCGTGTGCGCGGATCAGGCCGCGGATTTCTGAATGCTGAAGAAAATGGGGTACACGCCAAACGGATTGGTGCCGAGCACGGCTTCCTTGTCCGCCGGCTTGGTCTGGTACCGGAAAGTAATCGTGTATCGCTGCTTGCGCGGCTTGAAGCCGTCTTCGGTGGTCGTAGTCACAAACTCGACGACCACGGTGCTGTCCGGCAGGCTCGCGATATTGGTGAACTTTGGCTCCCGCGTGAGCGTGGGCGACGACGTGACCTGACGGAACGGCTCATCCTCGTCCACCCACGCCTTGAACTGTTCCTTGGCCGAGCCCAGCATCTGCTCGCGCACGGAACGTAGGTTCGCTGCCATGCGAGACGTTTCAATTTGGGAGGTCAGGATCGGCTCGATGGTGAACCAACGTTGCACCAGGTCCTTGAGCGCGGCCTGCACCTGTCGCTCATCCGGGCGGAAGGCATCCAGTTCACGCGTGATCGGCTTACCAGTCACGTCCGACGACACACCGACCACTTTCACGACCGAAGGCGGTGGCTCACGCGTAAGGATCGCCGCCACTGCGATTACGCCCAACCCAACGGTGGCCAGCTTCCAATGATTCCGGTCCACGCTGATTCGCGTGGTACGGTCGAAGATGGCTTGCTCCGGACTTTCATCGCCATACATCCCCGGCGCAACGGTCAGGGGCTTGGCTTTGTCGGAAGATTTGCGAGTAAGGCGCATGCTGCGGCTATCCAATTTGATGCCGCCCATTGAATCAGCTAATGCCCGCCGACTATCACCAAAAAGCTATGTGATTTCACTCAGCTTTCTTAAATTCTGCGATATACCTGAAAAGTCGTATGCGCTGAGTCACCGGCGCAGCCAGATCGATGTCCCTAGAAAGACGATACAAAAAAGTGAGCTTTCTAGGATTTTGTGATGAGCGTGCTCAGACTTTTGATACCACGCCGGGACTGGCGCGGCGTGACCGAACATCAAATCCTGAGAAAGCTCGCCAAAATCCCATAGCTTTCGGCAGTCCATGCATAACGTACCCCGCCAACAATACGGGGCATGGAATCGCCGACCAACGACCACCCTCTTCTACAGCTCACGCAGCTGGCCGAAAGCGCCGTCTCGATGTTCTTCGAGTCGCTCGCGCCGCTGCACGACGTCATCCATGCGCCGGACGTTGCAGAAGTCATGATCAACCGCCACGACAGCATCTGGGTGGAACGCCGCGGCGTCCTCACAAAGCTGGACGTGGTACTTGAGCCATTCAAGGTCGAGGGCGCCGTCCGCTCACTCGCATCCTCCGTCGAAAAATCCGCAGTCCGCGGCACAGAGCAAGGCATCATCAATGCCGGCCACAAGGGCCTGCGGATCGCGGCGGTCATGCAACCGACTGCCATTGATGGTCACGCGCTGAGCATCCGTAGACACAGGGAAACGAACCTGTCCCTCGCGGACTACGCGCGAGCCGGCGCCTTTTCATTACGGAACGCCACAACCCAGGAGGAAGAGCCGATCTTTCTTGGCGGGGAGGAAGACGAAGCTCTTGCACGCGCCCTCGAACAACTGATGGTCCGCCGCAAGAACGTCATCGTCGCCGGTGGCACGTCCTCAGGGAAAACGACTTTCCTCAACGCCCTCGCGGGCAAGGTCCCGGCAGGCGATCGTGTTCTGACGATTGAGGACACGATGGAATTGAAGTTGACCGTACCTAACCAGGTCCGCTTGCTGTCCAACAAGGACAAGGGCGTCACCACGCAGCACCTCGTCGCCTTGGCGCTGCGCTTCCGCCCCGACCGCATCTTCGTTGGCGAAGTGCGGTTTGGCGAGGCGTTCGACATGCTGCAGGCACTCAACACCGGCCACGATGGCGGTATGGCCTCCCTTCACGCCAGCAGCGCACGCTCCGCTCTCTCCCGACTGGAGAGCATGGCTTTGCTCGGCATTCCACCCGGTTCCGGCTGGAAGCTCGACGACATGCGCAAGCTCATTGCCGATTGCATCCACTATGTGGTGCACATGAAACGAACCGGCGAAATGCGTCACGTCTCGGAAATCATTGAAATCAAAGGCTTTCGCGACAACGACTACGACCTCAAACGTGTCTTTTAACCAACGGAGTCTTCCTCGAAATGCAGCTCGCAATCCATCCGCGCGTACGCGCCACCGCCCGCAAGTACGCACCCTCCGCCATGCTGATGATCGGCATGATGGCCGTCGCCACATCGGCGGTGGCGGCTGACGATTCGTTCCTGGGCAATCTCGGCAACTTCATCTGCGGCCTGGCGACGTTCATCAACACCAAGTACCTGTTCGTGCTGGGGCTCATCGTGATCGTGCTTGGCGCGATCGCGTATGCCAACGCCGAATCCTCGCTCTCGAAGTTCATCTCTGGCGCTTGCGTGGGCATCGGTCTGGCCGCCGCTGCGCCGTCGATCCTCAAGACGCTGAATATTGTTGCGTCCTGCACGGGCTTCTGAAATGCGCAAACACCACGTGAGCATCGGCTTGTCCATGCCGCAACTGATTGCCGGCGCGGTGCGGACCTTGGCCATCGCCAACGGCACGATTACCGCACTGCTGATCTACGTCACCTACCGAAGCGGCTGGCAAATCCCTGTGACGTTTTTTGTCCTGGGATTGAGCGTTCATGCGCTACTGGCGTGGCTGACAAGCCGAGATCCGTGGTGGAACCAGATTCTGAACCTTTACAACCAGTACGGCGACCTCTACGAATCACTTCCGTGGCACGGCAAGTCGCATCCAGTTTTCCGCCGACCCTATGGCTTTGACAGCGACCTGCCATGCTGAAACTCAAGCGACGCCCGCTGGCTGAGATTGCCCCTTGGCTCACCTCGATCACACCTGAACTCATCCTGAACAAGGATGGCTCTCTGCTGGCCACCTACGAGTTCCGCGGCGTGGATGCAGACAGTGCCGACGCAAGCGATATCACCTCCGCACGTGAGCAGCTCGACCAGGCCTGCCGCTCGTTCGACAACCGCATTACCGCATGGTGGCGCCTCACGCACCGGCGCACCAAAGGTTACGTCGACGGCGAATTCAGCAATGGTACCGACGCCCGTCTCAACGCCCTGAATGAGGCGCACATGACGACCGGGCGCTATTTTCGGAATGCGCACTCACTGAGCATCGCCTATACGCCCGAAACCGGCGTAGCCAAGTTCTTTGAAAAAATCGGCTATCACATGACGGTCGGCGGCAAGAAAGTCTATGGCGCCATTGTCGAAGCTGCCAAGGACACCGTGCTGTCCCGCAGTGCCTTCGCTTTCGATATGGAGCAGATCCGCTCCGACACGCGCCGCTTCGAGGCCATGCTGGATGCCTTCACGGGCGGTGTTCCGCGCATCAAGCCAACCCGCCTCGCCATGCAGGAAAGCTACGAGGCGCTGCATCAGATTGCGAATCCCAGCGTGCCGAAGCGACGCATCCGGTTTCCCGTCACATTGCTTGACACCCATCTGAGCGAATCTGAAATCACCGTGGGCGCTGAGCGCCTGCTGTTCGAGTCCGCCCACGGCAAACGCTACGCAGCGATTGTGGCGGTAAAGGAGTGGATGAGCTTCCAGGAAGCCGCGCTCGACAGCCTTCTGCAGGTGGACGCGGAGCTGGATATTTGCATCATGTTCCGCTTTCTCGATACCGCGCGGGCCACGGCCTACATCGAGAAAGTGCGCCGCTTCTACAAGATGGCGGCTGTCAACCTCCGCTCGATGGTCAAGCAGTATGTGGCGAAGGAGGAAAACGAGAATGATGAGGGGCGCGAGGAGCTTGCCAAGGAAGCTGGCAAGGCCCTGAAACGCCTGACGGCCGAAGGCGTCCAGCACGGTTTCGCCAATATCTCCATCGTCATCTACGCAGATACGGAATCGGAACTGGAGGATTCAGTCAGCGAGGTGGTCGGCACGCTGACGAACGCCGGATTTGGCGCGATCCGCGAAAAGACCAACCTGATGCCGGCGTGGAACAGCACCCTCCCTGGGCGCTGGGACAAGCAACGGCGACTGCAGTTTGTCGAGACACCTGCTGTATCCGATATCGCACCGGTGCGCTCGGTGCTCGAAGGTCCAACCCGGAACGCCTGGCTATCGGAGAAGAGGGGTACCGAAGTGCCGCCGCTCACTTGCCTGCCGACACGCCACCGCACCCCTCAGCGCGTCGACATGCACCAGCCGGGTGGCAACGGCCACCTGTTCGTCATCGGCCCGATTGGCGCCGGGAAGTCCGTCTTCCTCAACTTCCTGGTGTCGCAAGCGGACCGACACGGTGCACGACGCATTCGCTTTGATAAGGATCGCTCCACGCGTATTCCGACATTGCTGAGCGGTGGGGCATTCATCGACGTAACTGGAAAATTCCAGGCTAGCACGCCGGTGAATCCGCTCTCACTGCTCTCCGATCCGGGTAGCTTTACCTATGTCGCCGAATGGCTGACGCTCGCCATTGAAGACGACAGCTTTTCGACCACACCGCAGCAAAAGCAGGACATCTTCGAAGCAGTGAAGCTGCTGGCGAGCTATGGCCCGGAACGATGGACCCTCAGCAACTTCGCCACGCAGGTCCACGGTGAACTGCGCGAGCGACTCCAGATTTGGCTTAGGGGCGGTCAATACGGTCACTTCTTCGATCACGTGGATGACGCCTTCGCCGTGAGCGACAACCTCTGCATCGAGTGCGGCGAGCTATTTCAGAAGTTCCCGCGCGCGGCTGCTCTCTTCACCGACTACGCGTTCTATCGGATCAGCCAGTCGATGGACGGCATCCGTTACACCGTCATCGAGGTGGAGGAATGCGGCTTCTTCTTCCAGAACGAACGGTTCTATAAGCGCTTCGAGGACTGGATTACCACTATCCGAAAGCTCAACGGCTCGATCTGGGCGGCGACCCAATCCTTGCGCCAGATCGCTCGCGTGGCGAATTTCGAAATCCTGAAGGAGAACATCGCTAACTGGATCTATCTGCCCAACAGCCAGGCCAAGACGACCCCTGAGCTCTATGGGGAGAAGTTCGGTCTGACCAACGACCAGATCCAGATGATCTCCGACGCGGTCCCCAACCGGGACTACCTCTGGATCACCAATACGCAGACCCGGATGCTTCAGACGGCATTCAACGACGAGATGGTCGCAATGCTGCGATCCGACGGCGTCGCCCAGTCTATTTGTGACAACCACCATGCGTCGGGCGAGCCCGATTGGCAGGAACGCTACGTCCGCGAAATGCTCGCGCGCGCGGCCTAACCCAGGGAGAAGAAGAAAGTGAAGAAGTGGATCGCCAACATCGCCGTCGCCGCATCGGTCTCGGTTGCATCAACCGCCCACGCCGCACTGCCTGTCACTGACTGGGTGGGCCTCGTCCAAACCACCATCTCGGCTCTGCAGTCAATCAAGTCCGAGGTGTACGAAAACACCAACATCGTCTACCAATACCAGATGATGGCCAACCAGTTGTTGCAGGCAACCGGCCTCGACCCCGAGGCCATTATGGATCAGTTCAACAGCATCAAAGACGAGATCGGCAAATACGAAGTGTACGGCACCACGCTAAAGGATCTTTATGGGACGGTGCAGGATAACGCCGACTACCTGAAGAAGATCCAAAGCATGGTCGTGTCGTCCGGGAAAACCAAGGAGCAATGGTTCGAAGACCAGCGTTCCCTGCTGACCAATGGCGACAAGACCGCCAAGGCGCTGTTCAGCCTTGGCGAACAGGTCTTCAAGAACACCCAGTCGGTTGCCAAACGTCGCGAGAAAATTCAATCGCAGATCAAGCTTTCGCCAACAGCACAAGCGACCGCCCAGACAACGAACCAGATGCTGGATGTGCTGGCCAGCCAGAACTCCGATTTACTCCAACTCATGAGCGTTCGCGCCCAGTCCGATGCCGACAAGGACCAGCAGAACGTTGCCAAGGAAGCGCAGAGCGCCGATGCCATGCGTGCCATTAACGCGGCGCAGGATGAAGAGCTGAAGCAGCTGCGCGCACGGGTGTACTCGCGCAAGTTGCAAGCCAATTGATAGAGGATTACCCGATGTGGTTCGCTCGCGTCATCGTGCTGCTCTTCTCGGTACTCGCGCTGCACTCCGGCGCAGTCTACGCCCAGGCCTCCGGGCCGGACACGGGAACCGAGGCCCAGCAACCAAACAAACCTTCAGTGGGTCTCGGGGCACAGAAAGGCACCATCGGAGAGTCAATCCAGAAGTGGCTCGAACAATTTACGTCGTTTAGGACGGGACTTATTGCCGGCGCGACAACCTTGAGCAAGACAGTGAAACCGGACGCGGACAAGATTGCGTTCGGTCTTGGCATCATCACGCTGACGTTGGCGGGCTTGCGGTTTGCCGCCACGTCGGACCCTGTATCCGCGTGGACTGACTTCTTCGAGACGATTCTACTGCTTGGCATATTTGCGTCGATCTACGCGGGCTATGACAAGTTCGGACCCGGCATTTACGACTACTTCCAGTCCCTTGCCACCAAAATCGCGGGCACAGACGCCACAACACCTGGCCTTACACTTGCCAGCGTCGGGGCAGGATTCATGGACTCGTACATTGAATCGATGTCGGCGGCCCAGGGCATCAGCGATGTGCTGAAGATCATCTTCGCCGGCATCCCTCTTGTCATAGCGTTTGTCTTCTGCGCTGCGGCTGCCTGCTTGTATGTCATCTTCATTTCGTTGGGTGAGGTCTCCGCGGCCATTGGCATCGTTATCGGCCCCATCGCCGTTGCATTAGGCTTGTCTGAGTACACCCGCCGCTACTTCACCTCCTGGCTCGACTTCATGATCGGCGCGTCCATGTACACAGTGGTTGCAACGATCATGGCGAAACTCGTCTCAAGTGCCCTCGTGTCGACGCTTTCGGAGCAGAAAGGTGTTGGTACAGCAACCTTGGCGGGAGCAGCATACGCGATGAGTGTCGCTATCTTCATGTTAATCGTGGCTTTGGAACTCCCCAAGATTGCCACTGGGATCTTCGGTTCAGGCGGTGGCGTCAGTGGCGGCGGCGCAATGCGGATCGGCCTGAAAGCAGCGGGTGGAATCGGCAAGTTTCTCAGCAAAAAATGAGTACACATATCCACCAACCGTTGCCTCCTGCGGCCCTCCTATCGGCGCAAGAAAGCCGTGTAGCGTTGATTCGGCAATACGCCAATGAGACAACGCCGGCGGAGTTCGACGACAAATGGTTGAGCATCCTTATCCGGTGCGCAGAGTGGTTTTCTAGCGTACCCCTTCGCCCAAATGAGCATGCGGAACCTGGGGGCGCCTTCCGTGCCACGATCGAGGCTGCATATTTCGCTATGCGATTGTCCGGCGCGCAGAAATTTGGGGCAAATCAGCCTTCGGAGCGCCGGAGACTGCTTGAACCCCAGTATCTTTATGCACTGTTCCTCGCAGCATGTTGCTCGCGGCTCGATGAGCCTTGTCGCCATTTCCAGTTTTACCGCGACAGCGACGGCGCTGAATGGATTCCTGCCGCTCATGGTGCGTTCTCAAACTGGGTCGGCACAGGTAGCTATCGTGTGTCGCGGCGGGAAATCGCTCTTCAGCCGGAACGAATGCGCACGGCACTCCTGGCGCGCGAGATCCTCGGCGCAGAACGCCTGAGCCGTTTTGACAGCGAGGTGCTGACCGACCTTTTTGGCGCCATCAATCCTGATCCGCGTCCTAGCGGTCTCGAATCTCTCTTGCACAAAGTGGCCCGTCAGGCCATTGAGACCCTGACAACCTTCGAGGTGAAAGCCCGTCAAGCCGAGTTTGCTCCGGACTCGACGCCGGCTCCGGCCGCGGAGCTGTTGGCGAAAGCGGACGGCGTTCCCGTTTCCGGCCCCTCTTGTACCGCAGTGGCCAGTCCGTCTTCTGTGCCAACTGGCGAAGTCAAGCAGCCGGGGGCGCCGACTGCTGCGCCGAGTATCGACAATAAATCGCCGTCTACACCAGAAGCGCAAGAGCCATCGTCGCGGAACGTCCTGCAGTTGGACGGCGCGCGCACGCTCCGAAAGGAAACGCTAGCGGACGACCCCTTCCAGGCGTTGGCGGGAACGTCCAATCTCATGCGTGAATTTTTCAAGGCGCTCTCGCAAGACGTGGCCACCGGCAAGACAAAGGTCACTCGCGTGGATGGGAAAGTGGCCGTTAGCAAGCGAATGCTCGGCAACTACGGACTGGCGTCTGACACGCTGGTTGAACACCTCCGCAAGGGCAAGCATCTCTACCGGGTTGACGCGCAGAGCATTCTGCTGGTCGACGAGGTGGGAAACCTCATCGCTCCGATTTCGTCGTGATGAATCCCTATACCAATCATTTCCGACCGATCTACGAGATCCGAGCCGCGCTCGGATGGAGCCTCGCCGCGGTGTTTGTCCTGTTCAGCGGCATCCCCCACGCTGGATACTTCGCGCTGCTCTGCCTGACGGTACTACTGTTCCGCTCGACTCAAGTCTGGCGCGCCCTGAAATTCCGTCTCGCTATTTCCACGAAGTGGCTGACGGTCGAAAGGATCGACTCGCTTCTCGCCCAGAGCCAAAAACTCCGTTCCAGGGACAAGGATGAGGATGCAATGTACCTCGGGACTGGCTACGAATGGACGCAGAAGCACTGCCAGCTCGCGCACGACATTCTGCGCATGCCTTCGACGGACATCCCTGGGCTACCTAAGTGGCTCCCCAAGCAGACTGTACGTGCCATCGAAAAGGCGTTCGCACCGGGGAGCAGCATCGCGGACCGCTCGCCCCAGGGCAAGCCTTGGATCGCTGGCCTGGAATCGACTAAGCACCCTATTCCATTTCACTACAAGGCAATGGGCGGTCATACGTCCATCAGCGGTACCACCGGAGCGGGGAAAACGCGCACGTTCGAGATCATCTCGACCCAGGTTATTCACAATCCCAACGACGTGTTGATTGTGATCGACCCGAAGAACGACCCCGAGTGGGTCGCTCGATGCCGGCGAGAATGCGAGCGTACGGGTCGGAAATTTCTGTATTGGAAACAGGCGGCGCCGTCACAATCCATTCGCCTCAATCCGTTGGAGAACTGGTCGCAGCCCTCGGAGATTCCGACGCGTATCGCGCAGCTCATGGAGGAAGGCCCCTTCCGGCAATTTGCGTTCCTATTTATCGACCGGTCTGTCAAGGGCGAACTCTATGTGGGCGACAAGCCCAATCTGCGCTCGATCCTTCAGTACGCACAAAACGGCATCAACAACCTGCTCGAGCGCGCGCTGCAGCGATTCTTCCCAGAAGCCGGTAAGCCAGACTGGGATGAAGAGGTTGCCGGCTATATGCAGCAGGTCGGACAAAAGGGCGGTGGCACGCGGCTAGATGCGATGGTACGGATGTACATCGAGCGCTTCGCAAACGTCGGCAACGGTCACGAATCCATCGACGGCCTCATCTCGACTTTCCAGCACGATCGGGACCATTACGGTCGAATCATCGCGTCCGCCCTGCCCCTTCTGCAGATGCTGGCCACCGGTGAGACTGGGCTGATGCTGGCGCCGAAGGCCGACGACTTCCATGACGACCGCGAGATCTGGGATATCGACAAGGTCATAAAGCAGAAGGCAGTCCTTTACGTCGGCGCGGATTCCCTATCTAACTCGATGGTGGCCCAGGCCGTCATGTCGATGCTGCTTGCCGACATTGCGTCGGTCGCAGGGGCGATCTACAACTTCTACGCCAAGCCTCCCGAGATTGTCATTCAGGTTGACGAGGCGGCTGAGGCCATCAACGAGCAGTTACTACAGCTTTTGAATAAGGGACGCGGTGCCGGCTTCAAGGCATTCATCGCCTATCAGACTCGCTCCGACTTCACTGCCAAGCTCGGAAACGTTGCAAAAATGAACCAGGTTCTGGGCAATTTGAACAATCAGATCGTCTTACGATTGGAAGACATCGACACCGCCCAGTGGTTTGCGGAGAAGGCTGGGACCACCGCGATTCGGAACCTTGTCGTCTCCAGTAGTACCAGCACCGGCACCGAAGCCCATGTTGGTGAGTTCACTGGCTCGGTATCTCGGTCGGCACAGCTCGAAAAGGTCCCGCTCATACCGCATGACCTTCTCATGCAATTGCCCAACCTCCAGTTTTTTCTGCGGATCTCCGGTGGCGCCGTCTACCAGGGCCGTATTCCAATTATTCAGGACTAACCATCCATGCGCAGCAGTCTGTTCCGACAAGTTGTCAAGGAAAACAAGCTTTCAACGAAGCTCGCCCCTATTTTCACGCTTTCGCCCGATCTCGATGACGTTTGTACTCGTGTGGTCGACTACATCGGCGTGAACTTCCGGGTCCGTGACGAACCCTTGGTCAAGGAAATGCTATTGGATGCCATCACCGCCTGGCGTGCTGCGCGCAAGCAAGGTGATCCGAATGTCGCATTCATGAAAGGGCTGTTCGGGCGCGCTCATGATCTCTATGAGAAGCGCTACGCCGCGTTCAAAGGGGAGAGGTACAACGTCTGGGATCCGTTCCAGGAATCCATCCCCTCGTTCGAGCAGCGCCAGCCTGATGGATATGTCTGCCAGGTCGTCGAAGAACGCGTACCGGGTCCGGTCACACAGCGATGCGCCGCTTTCCAACTGGCTGCTCGCGTGCTCACGGGCTATGCCTTCTCCCGCTACTTTGAGAGCTACGATGTCGCTGGCAACTTTGCACACTGACGCGAGGCACGCTGCCATGCTGTTCCGGCAGGCTCCGGCCCGAATAGCCGCCCGGGTCTGCGGGGTGGATACCACCCTGGCACTGGCCATGCATGAGTGGATCACTTCGACCGCACCGGACAAAGGGGAAAGACCGGTGGCGTTCGCTGAGGGCGCCGCCCCGGCGTGCTTCGCTCTCGTGCAGATCGCCGTCATCAAACCAGCGATGTTTTGGGCGGCAATCGTGGCTATCCCATCCTTTCCCGTCTTTCTAGCTCTGCGTTGGTTCTAAATCATGGCCGGCAATAGCAGATTCGCTTCTCATGTTCGCCTCTGGCTCATCGTCTCGCCATTGATGATCTGCACTTTGGCGCCCTTCATTCAGGACCAGTCGGCATTTGAGATCAGCGAGGCCGAACAAACGTCCGTTGAACGAGTGCTGGGTCAGAGAAAAGCCCAAAGCGCGGTTTTGCTCGCGAACGCACGATTTCACAGGTGGTTCATTGAAACCGGTGCCGTTAAGGCTTCATTCTCTGGTTCGGATACTTCGACGGCAGTATCCGACGGCGGTGCGTCGGATTTCGGCCGCGGTTGGATGAAGCATTTTTGGCTGACCATTTACAGAGCCTTGTACCGCGCCGGTGTGGCCTACCACTGGTTGTTCGGCGCACTCTTCCTACTGCTTGCCGTGTTCAACGATGGTTCTGTCACCCGGAAGATCCGCGCTGCCAGTGCGGGCTTTGCGAACCCTGTGTCGTTCCACGTTGCAGCGCACGGCCTGATGCTTTGCTTTGGGCTGGGTGCTTCCGCGCTGCTGCTCCCCTTTTCCTTGCTCGCCAACTGGTGGACCTATGTCGTCTGCCTGGTGGGCCTACTCTGCTGGCGCCTCGCAGCGTCATTCCACGTCGGAAAATAATCCGGCCGCTTGCTGACTACATGGGCCATGCCCAGGAGAAATTCATGACCACGACCGACCTCACCCCCAACGAAGACCTCCCAGTGGATCCGGCGGCGACCACGGCTTCCCCCCCGAATCCGAGCACGCTCGGTGCCTTGGACAGCAGCGGCGACGTCGAACGCGAACTCAACGAGATGGAGGCCTCCGCCGATGCACTGCGTAAGGAAGGCCTAATCTCCACGGCCGACCACGAGCAACGCAAAGCGGAAGTCGAGCGCACCCGGAAGCTTTTTCGTGAGCTACAGCCTGAACAGCGTCAGGCAATTATCCGCCGCCGTCGTGAGCTCGGCATGCAGATCCTGGATCGCGAGCTTGCCGGCGCTGCTGTTGTTCCCATCGCTCTGAAGTTGAACCATACGCGCTTGCGGCCCCTCTTCGAACAATGGTGGCCGTACATGAACCGCATGTCGCTGAATCTTCAGCGCTTCGGGCAAAGCACGTTCACTCGCACCGAGTTGTCCACGCTCGAAACCTACTTCGAGCGTGAGCTTTCCAAGCTTGAGGACTACGTCGACGAACAGCTGCAGGTTGCCAAGGCCTATCGTGAGCAGCGAGAGACCGAAATGCGCAGCAAGGAGGAGATCGTCTTTGTACCGACCATCCAGCGCCCTTCGCTCTCACTCGAGGTCCAGGCGTACTCGCGTTTCGCCGTGCGGGCGCTACAGGTACTCATCAAATTCGACCAGACTATGGATCAGTTCGACTTCATGGTGTGGAACGGAATTCGCGACCAGAGCGATGTCAATGATGAAGTAACCCGTTTCTTGCGAAAGTTCCAGCCACTCGGCCTGCGCAGCTACACGACGCATCTGAAGCTCATGACAACGGTTCGCGGCATCTAGTGCTTTCGTGCACAACTATGGTGGCACCAAGTCCGTCGCAATGCGATGTAGTGGGACTTGGTGCCACCAACTGCCAGATAGCTGATCGGCGTCACCCAGTTCGTTAGTCTGACGTTGTGCCAGCAAGTAGGACATGGTGGGACTATGTCCCTCCTAGTGCCAGTTTGTATGGCGGACCGAGGCTTGCTACTGGCAGTTGCTGGCACTTTCTCCTACTTGCAGGGACCAAGTCCGACCATGTCGGTCAATGGCCCTCCCAAGGCATTCGCCACACCGAGTTATGTCTCTCGCTGAAGTTCTCGAAAAGCTGAACGCGTCGCAGCGCGAAGTCGTGGAGTGCCGCGACCATTGCGTGGCCGTAGCTGTTCCTGGTGCTGGGAAAACGGCGACGATTGCCGCTAAGGCCGCATTGCTACTGAGCGACCCATCACTGACCGTAGGTGCGGTCACTTTTAGCAAGGATGCTGCAATCGAGCTTCGCGACCGGATACTCGCACTGGCGGGCCCAGCGGCAAAGAAGCGGCTGATCGCCGGCACCTTCCACTCGCTCGCATATAAGCAATTGGCGTCCGTGGCTGGAAAGCGACCGGATATTGCCTCTGATGGCGATCGTGCGGCATTGATTGTCCAGGTTCTCCAGGAGATGGGGCTTGAATGGAAGATCGAGGAAGCGGTTGCGGTCATCGAGCGTCTGAAGGCCGAGCTAGGCTCACCCACAGACGATAGCGTTGAAAGCCAGATATATGTGGCCTATCAAGCTGCACTGGAGCGGAATGGGCGTGTGGACTTTCAAGACTTGATGCGGCACGCGGTCAAGGGGATGCAATCCAGTGCTATCAAGCCGTACGCCGTCGACGTGCTATTGGTCGATGAGTACCAGGATTGCGATTCGCTTCAGGCACTTTGGACTGCAATCCACGCGCGATCTGGGTCCACGACCACACTGGTAGGGGACGACGATCAGTCTATCTTCGGCTTCAGGTCGGCCCTCGGAAAAAAAGGGATGGATGCCTTCGCTGGCGAGTTCAGCGCCCGCCAGATCGTACTTGGGGTCAACTACCGGTCGCACTCAGAAATCCTTAGTGTGGCCGACAACGTGATCCGCAACAACGAGGAACGGATCATCAAGGAACTCCGCTCCAACAAGGGCCAAGGTGGATCTGTCCAGTTCCAACGGTATGACGACGAGTACAAGGAAGGTGTCGCTGCGGTTGAGGCCATGTCGGCGGCCGTTCGCGCCGGGAAGAGCGCGGCCATCCTTGCTCGGACGAATCGTATTCTTGACCCTGTCGAAGCAGTTTGCCGTTCGCATGGTGTGAAGTACTACCGCGCTGCGGGACGATCGATCCTGGATCGTCCTGAGTCCGCACTGATGGGTAACTTGCTCCAACTTATTCAGCAAACAACGAGCAACGGCCTTGACGGAATCCTCGGCTACACCGGCATTGGGTCCACGGATTTGCACACGATCCATAAGAGGTTCGCTGCCGGAAAGGTTCCCGAAGGCGTCAAGAAGAAAGACTTGATCGAAGCAGGCCTCGGCGAGGACGCGGCAGAAAAATTCGTCGAACTGACCAAAAAGATGGCCGAATGGCGAGCGCTTTGTGAACGGGAGTTTCACGCCCTGGTGCTTGATGGCGTCCACGAATGGATGCTGAAAAAGGCGACATCGGATCAGGCCAAGCGCGCGATCAACACTACGTATGACGTGCTCAGCAGACTAAATGGGACGTTCTCCGACCGACTCGATTTTCTGCGTCGGAAGAACAACGAGCCTGGCGAAGACGCCATCGTCCTTACGACCTTCCATTCCAGCAAGGGGCTGGAGTGGGATCAAACGGCGCTGATTCGTCTCGAAGAGACGGTGATTCCGGACGAAGGCAGCACGGAAGCCGAAGAACGGCGGCTCTTTTATGTGGGTCTCACGCGCGCTCGAAGCTCCATGTTTCTTTCAACTGCCAAGAAGAATCCGACGTCGCGATTTGTCGTCGAATCCGGGCTTGCCTAGCGGCACGACTCTTGTAAGTGCTGCTTAAGACAGTCGCACAAATCTGCCGAAAACATGGGCCTGCCTCTCTCAGCACTCTCCAAGCCTGAGACAGGGCATAAAATGCATTATACGGCATATACGATGACCGAAAGCATGCACTTCGGTTGGATAAAAGCAACAGAACCAATCTACTGCGAAAACATGTTTCTATTGGCTAATAGCCTGCGGCACCGCAACATTCACCAACAAGGCACTTTTTATAGCGTAGCCCGTAATTTTTGCTATGATAGGGAAATCGTGCTTTTTTGCCGAAAAACCCTTTCAGGATTGCCAAGTGCCAATCAAGACTAACAAGTACCGTCTTGCAGACATCGTCCCGATGCTGGACGTCAGCGAGGCAACCGTCCGAAGGATGATCGAAGAACAGGGGATTGTTCCTGATCGGGTTCCGGCAGGCAGCACTACGCGCCCTGTCTATTCGCTCGAACAGATCCTCCAGTTGGCGAAATCCAAGCGCCATCGCGGCAAGGTCAAGTTCAAGCGTCCACTCGTCATTGCCGTTTACGTACCGAAGGGTGGCGTTGGCAAAAGCACCTTGTCGAACGAGTTCACGGCGGAACTGACTCTGCAGGGCTACAACGTCATGGCCATCGACCTGGACGACCAAGCGTCGCTGACCGTTATGAACGGGTTCCAGCCAGATGAAGTCGCGGACGCCGGCAAGCCGAATCAGTGGCTCGTCAAGCATACCTTCCTCAATGCCTTGTATCCGGCCAATGGGGAAAAAACTACGCTGCCGCTGTCCGAGATCATCGTGAAACCGTATGGGGAACATGGCCCCAAGCTGGTGCCTGCTGACATTACGCTTGGCGAGCTGGGTTATCGACTGGCAATTCAACCGAACCGCGAGCAATTTCTGCGGAATTGGATTTCAGCGCATGCCGACAGCGACCTCAAGGATATCGACATCATCCTGATCGACAACGCGCCGTCTACGTCTGTCGTGTCTCGTGCGTCAATCGTTGCAGCCGATTTGCTACTGATTCCGGTTCGCCTCGATGCGCTGACTGTGAAGTCGCTCAGTTTCCTTGCGAACGAACTGACGGGGCTATCGGAGTCGCAACTGCCGATTCCCCAGGTCGTCGCGGTTCCCAATTTCTTCAAGGCGAATAACAGCCGCAGCGCTCGCGTCATGAGCGCCTTGCAGCGGTCTTTCGGTGACGATGTTCCGATTGCCCCGCACGTGGGTGAATCCGAGCGCTTCCCACGTTCGCTGATGCATGACATCGGTCACGAGCTTGAAGAGGTGCTGCCCGTCACGTTTGAGGGGTGGACGCGCGCACTGGAACGGCAGCACGAAGAGATCCGAAACGTGTGCAAGTTTGTGATGAACATTGCCGAAGAGACGTTCGCACGTGGCGAAACGCCGGGCTTGTTCGACGACGCTCCCGAATCGAGGAGGGCGACTAACTAATGACTGAAAGAAAGCGTTCCTTCCAGCCGCCGCCAGTTGCAGAAGTAGCATCGCCGGGCGGCGACACGCCGGCCGCGGCACCCGTGCCAGGCGGCGGCTTCAAGATTGCGGCATTTCCCAAGCGATCGGCCGGCGCCGCCACGGTCCCGGTGACCGATGCTGTGACGACTGCGCCTGCGCCCGCTATCGTCGCGGCTGAACACGCGCCCGTAACGGTTTCTGAGCCCTCCATCCGCTTGGATGACGGGGCCGTAAGGGGCTTTCCGGTTGCCATTGATCGACTGGAAACCCATCCATGGAATGCTCGGATTCATCGTTCGGCAGCTCGCATCAAGGAGCTAAGCCTCCAGATGTCCACGGACGGTCAGGAATCGCCAATCATTGTCACGAAGAACCCCGCTAAGGCGGGTTATTGGTTCATCGTCGATGGCGAGACGCGTTTCCGGAGCGGGCAGAAGTTGGGATGGAACCAGCTTTGGGCGCTTGAGCGTGCGGTCGATCCCAACGATGCGAAAGAGTTCTATGCCGTTTCGTTTGAGCGTACTGACTCGACGGAGCCAATTTCTCAAATTGACCAGGGTCTGCGCTGGGCCGAGCTCGTCGGCAAAGGTCACGCCACGCTGGAATGGTTGGCTGAACGGCTTGATAGGAGCAAGGCAACGATCAGCAATATGCTGTCCTACGGGAAGTTCCCCCAGAAGGTAACTGACCGGATGGCCGAGCATAGTGAGGCATTCCCCTACACCGTCGCGGCTGAGTTGTCACGGCAGATTGGGGATATGTCTCAGCTGGGCGACGATCAATTGCTCGCGCTCGTGGACAAGGTCATCGACGAGAACGTCTCCCGCCGCGGTATCGAGGCGCTGGTCCGTCAATTCGTTCGTGAACCTGGTGCGAAGCGGGAACGCAAGGCCGCACTGACGAATCGCCCGATTATGGTGGGTTCCGCCAAGGGCGGCTCACTGCGTGAGTACGCCAATGGCGGGATCGAACTAAAACTCCAGCCGTCGGCTGCTCTTTCGACTGAGGCGAAGCAGGAGTTGCTCGAGATCCTAGGTGCCGCTGTCGATGCGCTGAACAGTGGCGGCGGCGAGGGAATCAAGGAAGTTCTTCTTGAGCGCCTCTCCGCCGGAAAAAGAGACGTATGATGCACTCAGTCATGGCCGACATGCATTCCCCTTCCATGCAACGCATGGGGAAGTCATTCGGCCTCGACATTGCTACATCATTAAGCCAGTTGGATGCTAGTGTCCGCTCAGGCGGACTGGTATTTAGCCGGCTAAACGCCCTTACCCTTCTCACTCTGATCGCGCAGCCATTTAGCCGGCTAAACGCTGGCAACCTGCGGACCTTTCCTGCGTTTAGCCGGCTAAACGCGTTCGTCCCACCGTTCTCGTTTAGCCGGCTAAACGTTCGGCACGAGCATCCGGACAGTCAGCGATACGGGTCTCCCTGGTCCGGTCCATTTAGCCGGCTAAATGGACCTCGATCCCAGACACCAAAAGAAAACGCCCCAGTAACCCTGGGGCGTTTTCTTTTGTGGCCTTTGAATCGACTGGAGCGCCAATGAGCCCCTAGACGCAAAAGACAAAAAGAAAAAGCCCGGAGCTGCAACTCCAGGCTTTCTCAGTGATGCGTTGACTTCGGTCTTACTTCCAAACTCAAGCTCGCAACTGGAGTGTAGGAAGCTCGGATCGTCGTGTCAATGCTCTTCACGAATAAAAACTAAATGAGCAAACGATGACGACCAATACAGCAGTCGGTGGAGAGCTTATTTTCTCTGCAAATAGTGCGTACGCTAAAGAAGCACAGTTTGCGATTAATAAGCAGACATCGCTCGCGCAATGCGAAGCGGTAACTCAAGAAGTTTCCAATAGCTTTGAAAGCCCTGATTTTCTTCCTTCGCGCGTTATGAAGGCGATTGCACTCGCGTACGAATCCCGATTTTTTAATGATCTTTCAATCACGACCCGTCAGGTATTAGCAGCATTGATTCGGTTCTCTCTTAACGACAAAAACATGCACCAATTAGCCTACGTTAAGAAGGAAACGTTGGCCCGTCATGTCGGAGTTAGCGAAGCTACTGTCTATCGTGCGTTGTCGACCCTGGAAGGGCAGGGCCTTATCGAACGCGAGAAACAGCTCCGTACACGAATGAAGCTTCAAAACATCGGAAGGATTCGATTCACTCTGAAGTTATTAGGAGCACTCGGATTTTTGCAACGTACTTTTGAGCATGCGGTCGCTCAGCACCGCGACAACGCTGTAGTTGCAGGTGCTTCCTCGCGCACCTCCGATAACTTGACAGAAAAATCATTTAAATCAATGACTTACAAGCCGCCGAGCATCGGGAGCAAGGAGGCCGAAAAGAACCTATCCGAGCGGAAGCACGCCTTCAAGACCATCAATGGGAAAGCAGTTCCTTCCGACTTGGCCTGGTTGGCCGAGCGAAACGCATTGGCGGTCACAGCCATCTTCAAACTCATGAAGGCTGCGCGCGCAGCGGGCAAGCGGCTCTCCGATGTGGTGGCAGTGACCAAACACGCTCTTCAGAAGCTGCAGGGCAAAGAGCTTTACGCCTACCTGAGTTCCCTGTTGTCCAAGGACGTCGACTTCACCTTTATCGCGAAAGAGCATGCGGATATGGCTGACCAGGAACAGCAGCGAGAAAGGAAAGCCGCCGAAACGCAGAACCGGATCAGCCAATTGGCAGTGAGCCTGCGCGGCAAAAAATTTGAGTTGCCGGACGGATCGACCATTTCGGTCGACGAAGTGTCTGTGGTCGTCCGCCGAGGCAGTTTTACGTCATCCACTCCGTTGCATGCGGCTTTGGGTCAGCTCGAGGCATTGGCCTCCGGCCAAATTGCCTCGCTCACCCCAAAGGAAATGCGCGAGCCCGATCGACGCAGCCGCAACGACGTGGCCGGCCACCTCGCCCAGTCGCTCGCGCTCTTGCGTCAACAGTTGCCGGCATCAATTCGGCGCAGCGAACGGCTGGCGGGTTGAGGAGCGGCGATGGTCAACCATCTCTCACCAATGCGAGACGTTAACCCCGTGGGTAAACAACCAGTCTTCTACGAAGAAACAGTCCAACCGGGAATTTTCTTGCAGACTAGGCACGACAAAACCGACCGACTGAACTAAATTTATATACTGAACGTACGACAAAATGAGTCTCGGCTCCGACACGCCGCTGTGACCAAAATGTGCCGCAGTGGCAGCCAAAGGCTAGCAAGAAGGGGGGAGCCCCCCCCCCCCGAATAAACTACCTCATCTACCGCCAAGCACAGCGCTCATCGCCGCAACTAGGGACCAGAACGCGAAAACACCGGGGAGGGCGTCGGGATTGCCTATTGCCGAGACCGTGGCCATTGTTGGAACAGCCGTACCGATACAGGTAGCTGCAATTGCCGTCGCCAGTGACCACTGTTTTTGCGACCAGCCATGAAAGCCGCCAAATGGGAGACCGAGGGCCAGGAGAGCGCCGCCGATTACGACGTACGCGAATTCTGGCCAGTTGGGAAAGAGGGTGAAGATTGTCATTTCAAGCCTTGTAGAAGTGCGCCACTCGGGATTGAACGACGCTCTACGTATAGCTCGAGGGACCTTATATTCGACGCAAAAAACTCACCCCTCTGAAGCGGGGGGTTCCATCGTCTCGCTACGGTCGGAGCTCCAGACCGCAAGCATCGCCGCCATGCGCCGTGCTTCTTCGGTGGTGACGTACTTCGTCGTCGTATCCAAGGAAGCGTGGCCAGCGTTCTGCTGGACGACTTCCAACGGTGCGCCAGCGGCAAGCGCGTGCGAGATATGAGTGTGGCGAAGCCAATGAGTGCTGGCAGCGGCCAGCCGCTCAGCTCCACGCTCGTCGTGAGGTTGCAGGGCAGTCGCGCACTTAGCAAAGAACCCCTTCAATTGCTTGTATAGGGTGTCAGGCGTGACGCCGCGGGCGGCATCTGGCTGTCGCTGCATCATCCAAGGCGCTAGTTGGCCAGCGTCAATGGCCTCGCCCAGGAGAAAGACGCTCCGAGGCAAGCGCCCTTGGTCAGGCTCTGACCGGAATCCGCGGTGTGCGAGGTACGTGGCCAGCTCGCTTATGACGACGGGCGCCATCGGCACGCGCCGGAGCTTACTTCCCTTTCCCAGCACTTCCAGACGCCAACCCTCCACCGGCCTATCGCCACGGGCGCCTGGGAAACTGACCCACTCCAGGTGATCAGTGGTCACGCTTACGGCTTCTGACAGCCGCATGCCCGTGGTGTACAGCAACGACAAGGCGAATCGAAGACGGAGGTTGGCCGACGTCTGGGGCAGGGCGGTGGCCTCTGTACGGACAAAATTCCACTGGGCCTCGGTGAAACTGCGGCCTACATCGAGCTTGGGCGCGGCGGTGCGTGGCACGTGCACGCCATGCCATGGATTGCCCATCAGATAGTTCTGGTCCACCAAGAACCGGTATAGGTTGTTGAGCACGCCTATCGAGTAGGCGCGCGCCCGGTCCGACAACGGTCCCTCGAAAGGGCGCCAGATCGGGCTCCACCGCTCGCGCGATCGCGGCGCGCACCAGTCCGAAGGCGGCGCCGCGAGAAATTCCCGGTAGGCAATGCAGTCTTCGTGCGTCATTGAAGAGAGCGGCTTGCCACGGACGAGGATTGCCCATAGCAGGAGGCGTTCGGCTTCTTTCCGGTA
Source organism: Cupriavidus sp. 2SB (assembly GCF_005503625.1). Taxonomy (GTDB): domain Bacteria; phylum Pseudomonadota; class Gammaproteobacteria; order Burkholderiales; family Burkholderiaceae; genus Cupriavidus. The sequence goes on from NZ_SCMX01000082.1 coordinate 23,218, forward strand.
GGCGCGCTGCGTGTGAGAGAGCGTCTGCAGCCAGTCCAGCGGGCCGGGTACCGTGCTGATGTCGCGACGCTTTTCGCGAATGCGAGAGACCTGCTCAGGCGGGAGGCCGGGCTTCGCGCGCAGCCAGGCGAGCACCGCCTCGTAATCGTTGTGGGCGGAGAGCAGGCATTGCGCCTGTGGTCGACGGTAAGTTCCGGCCCGGCCATCCAGTTCCGCTGGGACCACGAGCTTGTCTAGGGGCACCAGCCCCGTCGCGCGCGGCACGACGCGGGCGAGCTCATGCGCGTAGCGCTGCCGGCGGGGCACCGCGACGTGCTGGCCAATCGTGCGGGTAAGCGTGTCCTGGTGGGCCTCAAGGAACCGCTCCACGGCACGGGCCTTGCCGGCGCCGATGCCGGGCAGCGCCGTTGACCAGCCTGTACCCAGGCCGTTGATGCGGTCGATGAGTTGGCCGATCGTTTCGACGCCAGCAGCTTCTAAGCGACTGGCCAGCGTGTCGGCGAGCCAGGCCCGGCAGCCATCATCCACCAGCACCGGGCGCGCATACTGCGTTTCCAGCCAGTCCATCGCCTCCAGCTGCTTTCGCATGAGGGCGACGCGCTTTTTCTCCCGTTCGAGGGCCGTGCCGTGCTGCTCCTGATAGGCGGCCAGCTGCTCGGCCTCGCTGAAGCCGTCCAGCCCTTCGGCGGCGGCAAAATCCTCCAACGAGGGGAGGCCGGCGCCCGGCCGACCGATCTGGCGCAGATCCACGCGCACCAGGCGGGCCATGCTTGGACGCTGCGTGCGCCGCGCAGCTGCCGCCAGTTCGTCGCGCAGCCACGCCGTGACGCGCCTGACCTTGGGATGGCGCGAAAAGGCGTCAGCTTCCCCGCCATCGGCCGCGGCGCGCGCATCCGCCTCAGCCTCGATCTCCCCTTCTTCCGCTAGGTAGCGGTCCCACATGCTCCGGGCGTGCAGACCCTGAATGGTGGCGCGCAGAAAGCCGAAGTGACCGCGATGGAGTTGACGCCGAGTGACGGACCTGCGGCGCGAGCGAACCGTGGCTGTCATCTGCTTTTAGCCTTTCGACGCAGTACCGAGCGCGTCGTGAAGGTGAGCGACTTGGGCGGAAAAGGCTGCCTCGTCGCCCACGGAGTCGATGAGGCGACTTTGCCAATCGGGTACGAGTGACGAAATACGCGCCAGGGTGGCGACCGGCAACAATTTTGGAAAGTGTCTGCTGACGATCTTCGCGGGGATGGAGTGGGCAACGAAATGCGCATTCATGGGGTATGCGCGAGCGAAGATTGCGTAAGCCCGCGCAATGCCGCGTACGTTTCCCGCGTCGGCAAGCGCGCTGAGCAATTCAAGGATTGGCCCGGACTCGGTGACGTAAGCTTTCGAACCCTGCTGGCGTATGGCTTCTCTGACCCGCTGGACAAGATCGTCCCTGCCGGGAACGTCCAATTCCTCTAGGCCGATCAATTCCTGTGCCAATGCGCGCCGCTCGGCGCCAAGTTTCTTCACAGCATCGGCATCCTCTTGGGACGGTACCCACAGGCGGACCTCGACCCAGTTTGCCCGCTGGCGTGCAGCGCGCTGATCGTCTACCCGTTCTTTGTTCGACTTTGCCATAACTGCTCCTCGTAGGTGATTAACGGCCGTTTCGTTATACACCTACGAAAACGATTCGTCCAGCGGGACTGGTAAATGGTTTGATCTTCCGGCTGGGGCACCTGCCAGATGCCTGGAAAACCGCTCCAGCTAAGAGGGTTGCAGGCCGAGCTTCCGATTGTAAGCTCTAGAGTGTGCGTTCAAGTAGGTGACCCGTACCTTATTTTCGCCATTCTTGATAAGAAAGATTATCAAGAAGCGGAAAAAGTATGTTTTGCGCACGTAAGTGACCCGGCCAGCATGTTAGAATCCTGAAAACAATCTAAAGAAGTCATCGGATGCCAGACCGCATCACCAGCCAGCACTTCACCGGGCAGTCCGCCGTCACGCTCGAGCCTGGCGCCGAGAACCTGCCCGTGCCGATTGCTGATGTACCAAAGCTCATTGGGGCTATCGACGGCAGCGAAATTTCAGTGTCATTCGACGATGAGACCTACGTCTTCGAGATCCGTCACCCGTGGCTAGAAGACCCAATGATTCGCGTGCTTTCGTGGGACGCCGACGAAGGCGCCCGTCGCTTGATCATTAATCAAAACTTCAAGATCCTTGGACCGCACCGGAGGAAGGGGCTAGGGGTGCGCAGCATTGCCACCGAAATGCGCATGGCACTGCACTTGGGGATTCCGGCGGTGTCGTGCATCGCGGCAGGCGCGCCCGGCGATACACTAAATGGCTACTACACTTGGCCAGTGCTCGGATTCAACGCGGATCTCACTCCCCACGACATCCAAGCACTTCCTCCGGATTTTGTGGGGTGTAGGTCGCTCAATGATCTGATGCAGCGGCGGGGAGGCGCTGCATATTGGCGCGCGAAGGGACATGGCGGCTTCCTCACATTCGACACCGCGCCCGGAAGTAGCTGCTGGGTTATACTTGGCGAGTATATGAAGCGAAATGGAGTGGAGCTATGACGACGAAAAGCAACGCGCTGACGCCGCCAGCCGACGTCGTGGCCCGAATGATTGCGGTATTGGAGCGCCGAGCGCCCCAACGGGCGGAAGTCGACGACCAGGTCACGCTGGAAGTATTGGAGTCCGGTACCGGACATCTTGAGGCACTCATTCGTGAGGCAAGGCCACGCATTCGCCCATCTCGGATTGCTCTTGCGCTTGCTTTGCGCAACGGCCGACGCTGGCAGTCCAAGGTAGGCGCACAGCAGGTACGAATGAAACGAAACAAAAAGATTGCGCAGTATATGGTCGAGCTGCGACGCAAGACCATTCGAAAGGAAGCCGCCTAATTCAGGCGGTTTTTTTTTGACCGAGTTTGCTCTGAACCGGGACTCTCGCTGATCGCTTTCGGTTCCAAAGCTGCGCAGACCTCCGCGGGGCAGTATTGTCTTCTCCGGTATGGCAATATGCGCATTCATTTGGCATGGTGGGAATATGGCGATCACTCCTTCTTTCAAGCGAGTTGCACTCGATGACCTATCGCTGTCGACCATCACACATCGTGCAGCTGATAGTTTCGAGGTCGAGCTGGATGATTGGTCGCAGTTTCATCAGGCGCTCGCCAAACTCGAGTCAATTGACCGCGAGGCCGACACGGCAGCTCTGGGCTCGACGAAATGGCTCTTCCGCGGCCACGCCGATAGCGAGTGGCCAATCATCAGCACTCTTGAGCGGTTCAACCCCAGTATCGACACTCTGGAAGAGTACTATGCATACGCCTACAGGCCACGATACGGCATTGAGTCAGCAACTGGACAGCAGTGGAACATCCGACCTCCACATGAGTTTGCCGAGGAGTTTGGCCAGGCGGCCGTAGTGTTGACAGGGTTCAATACGCAGCCCGACGAGTACGCGTACCTGGTCTATCTGCGACATCACGGTTTCCCTTCGCCGCTACTGGACTGGACAAGGTCGCCGTACGTTGCCGCATTCTTCGCATATTCGAGAGCATACGAACAGCGCCAAGAGCGCGTAGCGGTTTTTGCATACCTGGAAGCCACGGGAAGGGGAAAGGCAACATCGCCTGCGAGCCCGACCATTTACTCGTTCGGTCCATATACCAGGACTGCGCCTCGGCACTATATACAACAGGCCGAATACACACTGTGTCTTCGGAAGAGGAGCGGGGAAGGGCGGCATGGAATCTGCAGCCATATGGAGGCATTTGCGAGCCGGGACGCCATACAAGACGTACTCGTAAAGTTCACGCTACCAAGATCTGAATGGCGGCGGGCACTCGGCTATCTGGATCAGCACAACATGAATGCTCACACGCTGTATGGATCGGTTGATCGACTCATGGAGACGGTGGCAGTCCGTGAGATGCTCCTCAATGCTGACTAGGACTTTCATGGAACTCGTGACTCCGCCAGCGTCTCTCTACAAGTTATATGCATTAAGTGCAGCCGTGCAGTGGGCCAGGTTCGAACGTCTACTCAGCCACGGGGAGATCTACCTCGCCAAGCCCTCGGACTTCAATGATCCATTCGACTGCGCCCCCAGCTTCAATCCACGCGCGGTGCTGGACCGGAAGAGTGTTCTCAAGCTCCACAATAATGCAGGCCGAAAGCAGGGCCACAGCCGGCAGGAGCGTCGCGGTCGCGCCTTTCGATTCATGGCGCAATCGAACACTGAAAAAATCGAGACGTACAACACGATAGGCCGTCGACATGTTCAGAACGTCGGTGTCTTTTGCATGACAGACAGGCGCGACCATCCTTTGATGTGGTCGCATTATGGCGACAAGCATACGGGTGTATGCGTTGAATTTGCGTCTGATGTCGGACCGTTTCAGTTGGCGAACAAGGTGGCGGTTTCAAGTCTGAGATGCAACACCGGTTCGTAATTTGTTGATCTCTTCTGCCATGGCTTCTGCCGGAGTGGCGAAGTCAAGGACCGCCCGAGGGCGATAGTTCAACGCTTTCGCGATCCTGTTCAAGTACCCTTGTGAGAAGATCGATAGGTCTTCGCCTTTCGGTAGATACTCACGGATCAGTCCGTTCATGTTCTCGTTGCTCGGCCTCTGCCACGGACTGTGCGGGTCGGCAAACGTAGAGCGTATTAAATCTGTCACTACCCTTGCCGTTAGCTGACGCGGCTTAGCGCCGTTGTGTTGACACATTTGCTTCCACTCGAAACGCATTAAAAGTGTCAATTCGCATA
>NZ_SCMX01000083.1 GCF_005503625.1 Cupriavidus sp. 2SB
CGGCCGCACGCTGTCGTGGGGCGCGCGCCGCCGCAAGGTCGTGGTGCGGCCCACCGCTCCCGTGCGATGGAATCCGTGGCTCGACCGCCTGCGCGATGCGCTGATCGTCGCCGTGGCCCTGGCCGCGCTCTGGCGCGTCTTCCACTTCGTCCACAGTGAAGTGGGCTGGGCCGAAGCCGTGCACGTGCTCTGGCTTGGCACGCTGACGATGCTGCGCGTGGTGGTGCTCATTGCGCTGGCGGCGGTGGTCTGGGTGCCGATCGGGATCCGCATTGGCCTGAACCCGTCGGTGGCGCGCATCGCCCAGCCCATCGCGCAATTCATGGCGGCGTTCCCCGCCAACCTGATGTTCCCGCTAGCCGTAATGGCTATCGTGAAATTCCACCTGAACCCGGAGATCTGGCTCAGCCCGCTGATGATCTTTGGCACGCAGTGGTACATCCTGTTCAACGTCGTAGCCGGTGCATCGGGCATTCCCAGCGAGCTGCGGCTGGCGGCGCGCAACTTCGGGCTGCGGGGCTGGCTGCTGTGGCGGCGCTTCCTGATTCCCGCCGTGTTCCCGAGCCTGCTGACGGGACTGGTCACGGCCGCTGGCGGTTCGTGGAACGCAAGCATCGTGTCCGAGTATGTGACATGGGGCGATCGCACGCTCGTCGCCACCGGTCTGGGCAGTTACATCGCCGAGATGACCGCGCGCGGCGACTTCCCGCGCATCGCGCTCGGCATCTGCGTGATGGCGTTGTTCGTGGTGGGCTTTAACCGCCTGCTCTGGAACCGGCTCTACGACCTGGCGCAGTCGCGCACCCGGCTATAAGAAAGGAATCGACGATGGCTCTGCATGACACGCCCCAAGGCCAGCCCGTAATCGAACTGCGCGACGTCGGCAAGATGTTCCGCACCGCCGACGGCACCGATCGCGCCGTACTCGAAGGCGTCAACCTGACGCTGTGCGAAGGCGAGATCGTCGCCATGCTCGGCAAGTCCGGTTCGGGCAAGTCCACGCTGCTGCGGATCATGGCGGGCCTGGTGGGGGCAGACCGGGGCGATGTGCTGTTCCACAACCAGCCGCTACGCGGCGCGGCGGAAGGCATCGCGATGGTGTTCCAGTCGTTCGCGCTGTTCCCTTGGCTGACCGTGCAGCAGAACGTGGAACTGGGCCTTGAAGCGCAGGGCGTGGCCAAGGCCGAGCGTGCGCGCCGTGCCGAGGCAGCCATCGACATGATCGGGCTGTCCGGTTTCAACAGCGCCCTGCCGCGCGAGTTGTCGGGCGGCATGCGGCAGCGCGTAGGCATCGCCCGGGCGCTGGTGACCGAACCGGACCTGCTGCTGATGGACGAGGCATTCTCCGCGCTCGACGTGCTCACGGGCGAGACATTGCGCGACGAAATGCTCGATCTATGGCAGTCGGGCCGCGCCAATATCCGTAGCATCCTGATCGTCTCGCACAACATCGAGGAAGCCGTGATGATGGCGGATCGCATCGTGATTCTCTCCAGCGATCCGGGCCGCGTGCGCGCCGAGGTGCGTGTGCCGTTCACGCGTCCGCGCAATCGTGACGATGCCCTGGTGCGCGCCCTGATCGACGAGATCTATGCGCTGATGACGTCGCCGGCTGGACACGGCGCGCGCGTGCCCGCCGCGGCCGCCGCGCAGCAGATCGGTTATCGCCTGCCCGATGCCGATATCAGCCAGATGGAAGCCGTGCTCGACCTGCTGCACGAATCCCCGTTCTTCGGCCGCGCCGACCTGCCGCACCTGGCAACGGAAGCTGGCCTGACCGACGACGACCTGCTGCCCGCGTGCGAGGCCATGCAACTGCTGGGCCTCGCCCATATCGAGCGCGGTGACATCACGGCCACCAACCTGGGTCGTCTCTACTACGACACCGCCCCGCCCGAGCGCAAGGTGCTGTTCGGCAAGCAGTTGCTCTCCCACGTGGCGCTGGCCGCGCACATCCGGCGCGAACTCGAACAGAGCGAGGATGGCGAAGTGGGCGAGGAAGCGGTGCTGCGCGAACTGGAAGCCTTCCTGAAACCGGAAGAAGCCGAGCGCGTGCTCCGCATCGCCATCGACTGGGGCCGCCATGGCGAGGTGTACGGATACTCGCTCAACAGCGGGATGCTGACGTTACCCGAGGTGGGTCCGGTCAACGCGCAGGCATAGCTGTCGTTGGGACCGTCGTGGCTGTTGTGGTGGTGGAGGTGATCGCCGCCGCATCGCCCTGCAGCCCCGCGCCTCGCACATCGTCTGGCACCGCAGACCATCCGCCGCCGAGCGATTTGTAGAGCGCGGCGGCACTGGTCAGCACATCGACCTGCCCCTGGATGGAAGCCAGTTGCACCGCGAACAGCTTCTGCCGCGCGTCGGTGACTTCGAGATAGCTCGAATAGCCGCCCTCATAGCGCGCGTCGGCCTGATCGGCGTAGACCGTCAGGCTCTGCTCCTGTTTGCGCAGGCTGACCAACCGGTTACGTGTTTCGGTGCCATTGGCCAGCGACGTATTCACATCGGCCAGCGCGTTGAGCACGGCGGACTGGTAGCCCAGCATGAACTGGTCGCGCACCGATTCGGCCGCGTTGACCTGCCCGCGAATCGCCCCGCCCTGGAACACCGGCTGCGCGAGGCTCGCGCCGAAGCCCCAGACTTTCGAGGCGCTATCCCACAGCGCTGCGGGGGAGCTCGCCAGCGCACCGAAAAAGGCCGAGAGATTGACCGATGGCAGGTACAACGCCAGCGCCGCACCCACCTGCGCATTGGCGGCTACGGCCTGCTGCTCCGCCTGCAGCACATCGGGGCGGCGTGCCAGCAACGCGGCAGGCAGGTCGGCATTGATCGGGGGCGGCTGTAGTTGCGCGAGTGTTGCGCCGCGTTCGATGGGACCCGGCTGGCGGCCCAGCAATAGCGACAGTGCGTTCTCGGTCTCCTGGATCGACGAGCGCAGCGGCGGAATCGTCGCCTCCGCCGAGTAGTAATCGTTTTCCGATTGCGACAACTCCACCTGCGAGATCACGCCGCCTTCGTAGCGCTGCCTGAAGATGTCCAGGGCCTGTCCGCGCGTGACCAACGTGGCCTGCGCCACCTCGAGTTGCGCGTCGAGCCCGCGCAGCGTGGCATACCCTTGCACCACGGACGCCGCCAGCGACAGCACGATGCCGCGCCGCGTGTACTCGGCATTCCACAGGCTCGCCTCGGCTGACTCGGCCTGCCGGCGGATCTTGCCCCACAGGTCGATCTCCCAGCTTGCATTCAGCAAGGTCTCATAGCTGTTGCGCGGGCCGCCGAACGATGCGAACGGCGTGCCGTTGAACGAGCCGCTGCGCTGCCGCGCCGCCGACCCCGTGGCATTCAACTGCGGGAAGTAGCCCGAGCGCGCGATCATCAACTGCGCACGGAATTCTTCGATGCGGGCCGATGCAATGCGCGCATCGTAGTTGTTGCGCAGCGCCGTCTCCACCAGCGCCGTCAGCACCGGATCATTGAACGCGTTCCACCAGTCGCTGTCGGCGGCCAGCGTCAGCATGCCGGAATCGATCCGATACGCAGTCGGTTCAGTCACTTCCGGACGCTTGTAGTCGGGGCCGATGGCGCAAGCGGACAGCAGGGCTCCCATCGTCAGCATGGTCGGCACGCCTAGCCGTTGGAGTGGAATCATGACGGTTCTCCCGTAGGCGGCACGGCGGGCGTGGAGGGCCCGGCCGGCACCTTCTTGCCACGGCGTGCCGCCCATTTATCGGCAGCCGTCCCCACCAGCCACGAGAACAACGGCACGAACAACAGCGCCAGCGTGGTCGCCGCGATCATGCCGCCAATAATGCCGGTGCCGATGGAATGACGCGAGTTCGACCCCGCGCCCGAGGCAATGAACAGCGGCACCGCGCCCAGGATGAACGCCAGCGACGTCATCACGATGGGGCGCAACCGCAGCTTGGCCGCCTCCACTGCCGCATCGGCATGCGACAGCCCTTCCTTGTGTTTCATCACCGCGAACTCGACGATGAGAATCGCGTTCTTCGCCGCCAGCCCGATCAGCGTGACCATGCCGATCTGGAAGTACACATCGTTCGACAAACCACGCAGCAGAATCGCCAGCAGCGCGCCGAAGATACCGAACGGCACGGCGGTCAGGATCGATAGCGGCAGCGACCACGACTCATATTGCGCCGCCAGGATCAGGAACACCATCACAATACCGAACACGAACACGATGGTCGTGGTGTTGCCCGATTTCTTCTGCTCGAACGCCTCGCCGCTCCACGCAAAGCTGTAGCTGGCCGGAAGTGTCTCGCGCGCCACCGCCTCCATGGCCGCGAGCGCCTGGCCAGAGCTGTAGCCCGGCGCCGCGTCACCGGTGATCTTGGCCGCCGGAAAGTTGTTGAAGCGCGAGAGCAGGTCAGGTCCGCTCGAATACTTCGTGCTCAACAACCCCGAGACGGGCGCCATCTTGCCGTCGTGGCCGCGCACGTAGAGGTATTCGAGATTGTTGGGCGAAGCGCGATACTGCGGTTCGGCCTGCAGGATGACCTGCCACACGCGGCTGTACTGCGAGAACTGGCTGATATAGAGCGAGCCGAACTGCGTCTGCAGCGTGCCGTAGACATCGGCAATCGGCACGCCCATGGTCTCCGCCTTCTCCTTGTCCACCTCCACCCGCATCTGGCGCGACGCCGACTGGATGGTGCTGGTCAGCCGCCCCAGTTCCTTGTGGTTGGCCGCAGCCTTGATGAAGTTGCGCGTCACGCCTTCCAGCTCGGCCGTACTGCCCGTGCCACGATTCTGCACCCAGAATTCGAAGCCGCCCTGTGACCCCAGCCCGGGGATCGACGGCGGGTTGACCGGAATGACGATGGCCTCGGAAATCCCGCGCAGCTTCGGCGTGATCTCGTGCAGCATCGCCTGCACGCCAAGGTCCGCCGACTCCCGCTTGCTGAAGCTCTTCATGCCGACGAACACCGTGCCGGCGTTGGTCTTGTACTGGCTGTCGATGAAGCTGTAGCCAGACAGCGCCGAAGCATCCTCCACGGCCGGATGCTGGCGGAACATGTCCGCTACCTGCTGCGTCACTTTCTCCGTGCGATCCAGGCTGGCCGAGTCCGGCATCATCACTGCCACCAGGATGTAGCCCTGATCCTCGGCCGGCACGAACGCCGTGGGGATATGCGAGAACAGTTGCCACACCGCCAGCAGCATCACGCCGAACAGCGCCATTGCCAACACCACGCGGCGCATGAACCCGCGCACCCAGTTGCCGTAGTGATGCACGATGCGGTCGAACCGCTCGTTGAACCAGACAAAGCCGCGCCATGGCGTGTGATGCCCCGGCTTCAGGATCATCGCGGCCAGCGCAGGTGACAGCGTCAGCGCGCAGAAACCCGAGATCACCACGGAGACGACAATCGTCAGCGCGAACTGCCGGTAGAGCTGCCCCGTGGTGCCGGACACGAACGCCACCGGGATAAACACCGCCGACAGCACCAGCACGATGGCGATCACCGGGCCGGTCACTTCCTCCATGGCGCGCAGCGTGGCCTCGCGCGGCGAGAGCTTGAACTCGGCCATGTTGCGCTCCACGTTCTCCACCACCACGATAGCGTCGTCCACCACGATGCCGATGGCCAGCACCAGCGCGAACAGCGTCAGCAGGTTGATCGAGAACCCGAGCGCCAGCAGCCCCGCGAACGTGCCGATGATCGACACGAACACGGCCAGCACCGGGATCACCGTGGCGCGGAAGTTCTGCAGGAAGATGAACACCACCAGCACCACCAGGATCACGGCTTCGATCAGCGTATGCACCACCTCGTCGATCGATGCGCTCACGAACTCCGTGGTATCGAGCGAGATCTTGTAGCTCATGCCCGCCGGGAACGACTTCTGCATGTCGTCGAGCGTCTTCTTGACGTCCTTGGCCACCTGGATGGCATTGGAGCCGGGCTGCTGGTACACGGCAATGATCGTCGCCGGCTTGCCATTCAGCGCCGAGCGCAGCGTGTACTGCTGCTGGCCGATCTCCGCGCGGCCCACGTCGCTCAGCCGCACAATCGCCGCGCCCTGGTTGTCGGCGCGCAGGATGATGTTCTCGAACTGCTGCGGCGTGGTCAGCCGGCCCGGCGTCACCAGCGGGAACGTCAGTTCCACCGGCCGCGCATTGGGCGCCTGCCCCACGCTGCCCGCGCCGAACTGCTCGTTCTGGTTCTGCACGGCGCGCTGCACATCCTGCGCGGTGATGCCGAGCGCGGCCATGCGGTCGGGCCGCAGCCAGATGCGCATGGCCAGGTCTGCCGAACCCATGATCTGCGCCTGGTTGGCGCCGTTCACGCGCTTGATGGCGTCCAGCACATAGAGGTTGGCGTAGTTGTTGATGTACTGCTGGTCGAAGCGGTTATCGGGCGAATACACCGCAATCAGCAGCAGGAAGCTCGACGACCGCTTCTGCACGTTGATGCCGGTCTTCTGCACCGTATCGGGCAACTGCGGCAACGCCAGGTTGACGCGGTTCTGCACCTGCACCTGCGCGGTGTCAGGATCGGTGCCGATATCGAAATAGACGTTCAGCGTCATCGACCCCGTGGGCGACGACGTGGACTGCATGTAGATCATGTTGTCCGCGCCGTTGACCTGAGTCTCGATCGGTGCGGCCACGGTCTGCGCCACGGTGTCGGAGTCGGCCCCTGCGTACGTGGCGCTGACGGTGACTTGCGGCGGGGTGATATCGGGATACTGGGCGATGGGCAGCGCGAACATCGCAACGCCGCCACCGATGACGATGATCAGCGATATGACCATCGCGAAGATCGGGCGGTTGACGCAGAAGGCGGAAAGCATGGCGGGCCTCCGGTCAGGACTTGGCGGCAGGCGGAGCCGAAGCCGGCGGCGCGGATGGTGCGGAAGCCGGTGCCGATGGCGTGGAAGCCGGCGGCCGGCTGCCTTCGCCCACTGCCGCAATCGGCGCCTCTCCGGTCACCTTGACCGGTGCGCCTTCGGTCAGCTTGCCCGCACCGTCAACCACCACCACCTCTCCGGGTTGCAAACCCTTGGCAATCCGCCACATCGGCCCAGAGAGTTCGCCCACCATGACTGGGCGCGGCATGGCCTTGTTGTCCTTGTCGACCACGAACACCACATCGCCCTTGGGCCCGTGCATCACGGCCCGCTGCGGCACCACGATGGCATTGGGCCGCGTGGCGCCATCCACCAGCACGCGCACGAACTGGCCGGGACGTAGCACGCCATCCGGATTCGGCATCAACGCGCGCACGAGGAACGTGCCGGTCTGCTGGTTGTAGGTGGCATCGGCAAACGTGATGCGGCCCTGCTGCGGATACCTGCTGCCATCGGCCATGACCACGGTCACCGTGTAGTGCTCGTCATTGGGCACCACAAGCGATTTGTCTTCGCGCTGGGCGCGGAATTGCAAGGTCTGCGGTTCCGACACACTGAAGTTGATCCGCATCGGCTGCAGCGTGGACACCGTGGTCAGCAGGCTGTTGGTGGTGCTGACGTATGCGCCTTCGGGCAGCACAGCAAAACTGGAAATGCCATCCACGGGCGCGCGCACATAGGTGTACGAGAGATTCAGTTGCTGCGTCTCGACTTCGGCCTGCGCCTGCTCCACGCCGGCCCGCGCCGAATGATAGTTGCCGGTGGCATCATCGAGATCCTTCTGCGACAACGCATTGCGCTCGGCCAGCGGCTTCACGCGCGCCAGGTTGGCATTCGCCACTTCGAGCCGCGCCTTCTGCTGGTTCAACTGCGCGCGTGCTGCATCGAGCTGCGCCTGGAACGGCTTGTGGTCGATCTCGAACAGCAACTGGTTGGCCTTGACCAGGCTGCCCTCCGTGTAATTCCGCTTGATCAGGAAGCCGGCCACGCGGGCGCGGATATCGACGGCCTGGTCACTCTGTGTCTGCCCCACGAAATCGAACGTCACGGGCAGATCCTGCGCGCGGGTCGTGTAGACCTGCACCGGCACCGCTTGCTGCGCTGCAGCCGGCGGCTCCGACTTGCCACAGCCGGCCAACAGGATGGTCATTGCCGTGGCGGCCACCAGCCACCGTCCCTGCGTTGCCTGAACCGCCGAATCCATGCGCCGCTCCCATAGCAGACCGGGCACGTACCGCGCCCGTGTAGTCGGCAGGTTATGTCTGCGCAAAGTCTGCGGCCAATGAATCTTTTATTTGGGGCGTTAAGGGAAATCGACCGTCCTTACTCCCCTCTCCCGAGCGCCATCCTTGCTCCCCTCTCCCGCATGGCGGGAGAGGGGTCGGGGGAGAGGGCCACGCGATTCAAACACCAATATCGCATCCTGAGCCGCTGGCCCTCTCCCCTAGCCCCTCTCCCGCTGTCCGGGAGAGGGGAACACACCATGGTGAGGGCCAAGGCGTCGTATGCTGCTGACACCTGACCTCAACCCTAACGCTCAACCCGACTAGGTAGTTTACCTAGGCATGGAGTTTTTCATGACCGCACCCTTCGAAACCTGGCATCTCTTCGCCCATGGCCGCGTGCAGGGCGTGGGCTATCGCGCCGCCTGTGAGGCACAGGCCACATCATTGCAACTGGGAGGATGGGTAAGAAACCGCGCCGATGGCACGGTAGAGGTCGTCGCAACCGGCTCGCGACAACAACTCGAAGCACTCCAGCAGTGGATGGAGCAAGGCCCCCCGGCCGCCCGGGTTTCCAAGGTCGATCAGGAAACCCTGCCGCCCGAAGCCTTCCACGGCTTCTCGTTCCGGGAAACGCGATAACTAGGCTGCCAGCCAGTCGATCCCCGGCCGCCCGTGGCGTTCCAGCCAGTCATTGGCCTGCCGGAAATGCCCACAGCCCAGGAAACCGCGATGCGCCGACAACGGCGACGGATGCGGCGCTTCCAGCACGCAATGCGTCTGCCCTTCCAGCAAGGCGCGCTTGGCCTGCGCATGGCTGCCCCAGAGCATGAAGACGAGGTTCGGGCGCGAGGCCGCCAGCCCGTGGATCAGGCAATCGGTCACGGCTTCCCAGCCGCGCTTGGCATGGCTGGCCGCATTGGCCTGTTCGACGGTCAGCACGGTGTTGAGCAGCAACACTCCCTGGCGTGCCCAGCCTTCGAGATTGCCCGAGGCGCGCACCGGCTCGGCGCCATATTCGGCACCGATTTCCTTGAAGATGTTGCGCAGGCTCGGCGGCACCTTCACGCCATCAGGCACCGAGAAAGCCAGCCCATGCGCCTGCGGAATTTCCTTGCCACCGACCACGCCCGTGCCGTGGTACGGGTCCTGGCCGAGAATCACGACCTGCACCGCCTCGGGCGGCGTCAGGTGCAGCGCGTGGAAGACCGTATGCGGAAACACGGGTTTGCCCGCCGCACGTTCCCCATCGACGAATGCACAGAGCGCTTGCCAGTCGGCATTGCCGAGGCACGGTGCGAGCACATCGCGCCAGCCTTTGGGCAAGGCATCGACCTGATCCTGCAGGCAGGCAACCGATGTGGTGTGGGATGACGAGGACTCGGTGGCGAACAGATCGGATTGCATCAAGCAGTGGAAGAGGGTGAGGTTGGGGCGCTGAGTCGATAGCCGCGCGCAGCCTTGCTGAGATCGGACGGCGTCAGCGGAGCAACGTGGCCGAGCCGCGCGCCGAAAGCGCGCAGCGCCACCTCACCAGCGTGCGCGTCAGCCCCATCGCGCGGCAGCCATTCCAGTTCGAGTTCCTGAATGCGCTCGGAAGCAGCGGTGCCCGGCGCGGTGATCGCGCCCGTATCCAGCGCGGCCTCGATCCGCTCGCCATCCTGCTCCACGATCCAGGTGCGGCGCGTGAAATCGGTACGAAAGACCGGACCGAGTCGCTCCGCCAGCGGCGCCAGCACGGCGCGGGCCTCGTCAGGAAAGCGCGAAAGTTCGATGGCTTCACCGGCCACTTCCGTTTCCCATTCGTGCCGCGATGCCAGGCCGCCGCTGCTCTTGCCGGCGGTCTTCAGCGTCTGCAGCCACTGCGCGCCCTTCTTGCGCAGCCGCAGCGCGGCACGTGCCTGCGCCAGGTCGCGGGCGGCTGTGTCGAGGTAGATGTTGAGCAGCGTCGTCTCGCCCCGAGCTTGCCCGTTGGCGTCGAGCCATGCTGCCACGGCCGCCAAGGCGGCGTCAGGCACGGCCAGCTTCAATTCGAGTTCGATGGCCATCGTTCGCAACCGCTCAGGCGAACAGGCGAGCCAGTTCCACGCCCGGCTCCGGCGCACGCATGAACGCCTCGCCCACCAGGAACGCGTGGACATTGGCATCGCGCATGCGCTGCACATCGGCTGGTCCCAGGATGCCCGACTCGGTCACCACCAGCTTCTCCGCCGGAATCTGCGGCAGCAGGGCCAGCGTGTTGTCGAGCGAGACCTCGAACGTGCGCAGGTTGCGATTGTTGATGCCCAGCAGCGGCGTCTTCAGGCGCAGCGCGGCGTCGAGTTCGTCGGCGCCGTGGACTTCCACCAGCACGTCCATGCCGAGTTCGAGCGCACAGGCTTCGAGTTCCGCCATCAGGCCGTGGTCGAGTGCGGCCACGATCAGCAGGATGGCATCGGCGCCCCAGGTGCGCGCTTCGTAGACTTGGTACAGATCGACCATGAAGTCCTTGCGCAGCGCCGGCAGCGGGCAGGCACCACGCGCACGCTTCAGGTATTCGGCGTGGCCCTGGAAGAAGTTCACATCGGTCAGTACCGAGAGGCAGGCCGCGCCGTGCGTGGCGTAGCTTTCGGCGATGGCCTCGGGCACGAAGTTCTCGCGCAGCACGCCCTTGGACGGCGACGCCTTCTTGACCTCGGCGATCACGCCAGCATGGCCGGCCGCGATCTTGTCGCGCAGCGCGCGTTCGAAACCCCGCGGCGCCAGCCCCGGTTCGGCGCGCAGCGCTTCGGCTTCGGCGCGCAGGCTCGGCAGGTCGCGCTTCTTGCGCGCGGCGGATACTTCGTCGGCCTTGACGGCCAGGATCTTGTCGAGAATGTCGGACATGGCGTTTTACTTGAATTGCTGCGTGGCGCGCACGAAATGGTCGAGCTTCTCGCGGGCGGCGCCGCTGGCGATGGCTTCACGGGCGCGTTCGATACCGTCCTCGATGGAGCTGGCCACGTTGGCGGCGTACAGCGCCGTGCCCGCGTTCAGCGTGACGATCTCGCGCGGCGTGCCCGCCACGTTGCCGAGGGCTTCGAGCAGCATCTCCTTCGATTCGGCGGCGTCGGCCACCTTGAGGCCCCGGTTGGAAATCATCGACAGGCCGAAGTCTTCCGGATGGATCTCGTACTCGCGCACTTCGCCATCCTTGAGTTCGCCCACGAGCGTAGCCGCGCCCAGCGAGACCTCGTCCATGCCGTCCTTGCCGTAGACCACGATGGCGTGCTGCGCGCCCAGGCGCTGCATCACGCGCACCTGGATACCGACGAGATCGGGATGGAACACGCCCATCAGGATGTTCGGCGCATCGGCCGGATTGGTCAGCGGACCCAGGATATTGAAGATGGTGCGGACGCCCATTTCCTTGCGAATCGGCGCCACGTTTTTCATGGCCGGGTGGTGCGTGGGCGCGAACATGAAGCCGATGCCGGTCTGTTCGATGCACTGGCCCACCTGATCCGGCGTCAGCATGATGTTCACGCCGAGGGCTTCAAGCACATCGGCGCTGCCGGACTTCGACGACACGCCACGGTTGCCGTGCTTGGCGATCTTGGCGCCAGCGGCGGCGGCCACGAACATCGACGCCGTGGAGATATTGAACGTATGCGAGCCATCGCCGCCCGTGCCCACGATATCGACGAAGTTCTGGCGATCGCTGACGGTCACGTGGTTGGCAAACTCGCGCATTACCTGTGCGGCAGCCGAGATCTCGCCGATGGTTTCCTTCTTGACGCGCAGGCCGGTCAGGATGGCGGCGGCCATCACCGGGCTGATCTGCCCCTGCATGATCTGCCGCATCAGATGCAGCATCTCGTCATGAAAAATCTCGCGGTGCTCGATGCAGCGGGTCAGCGCTTCTTGTGGCGTGATGGACATGGCGGATTCTTGGTTGGCTGGGGCGGGGGCGGCAGAGGCGTAGGTGTTGAATTCGGCGCGCCTCATCGCGGCGCCTTGATGAAATTGGCCAGCAGCGCATGGCCGTGTTCGGACAGGATCGACTCCGGGTGGAACTGCACGCCCTCGACATTCAGCGTCTTGTGGCGCACGCCCATGATCTCGCCGTCGGGCGTCCAGGCCGTGACTTCCAGGCAATCGGGCAACGTCTCGCGCTCGATGGCCAGCGAATGATAGCGCGTCACGTCGAAGTGCTTCGGCAGGCCAGCGAACACGCCTTCCTGCGTGGTTTCGATCTTGCTGACCTTGCCGTGCATCACCTGCTTGGCGCGGATGACTTTTCCGCCGAATGCCTCGCCGATGGCCTGATGGCCCAGGCACACGCCCAGCAGCGGCTTCTTGCCCGCGAAGTGCTTGAGCACGTCCACCGAGATACCGGCTTCGCGCGGGCTGCAGGGGCCGGGCGAGACGCAGATATGGTCCGGGTTCAGCGCCTCGATATCGGCGATGGTGATCTCGTCGTTGCGATAGGTGCGCACATCGGCCCCGAGTTCGCCGAAGTACTGCACGAGGTTGTAGGTGAACGAGTCGTAGTTGTCGATCATCAGCAGCATGTCATCTCTCCCGGGGCTCAGAGGTCGGCGTCCAGGCCGTCCTGGACCTGTTCTGCGGCGCGGATCACGGCACGCGCCTTGGCTTCGGTTTCCTTCCATTCCGATTCGGGATCGGAGTCCGCGACGATGCCGGCCGCGGCCTGCACGTAGAGATTGCCGTCCTTGATCACGCCGGTACGGATGGCGATGGCCAGATCCATTTCGCCGCCAAACGACAGGTAGCCCACGGCGCCGCCGTAGATGCCACGCTTGCGCGGTTCCAGTTCGTCGATGATTTCCATCGCGTGGACCTTCGGCGCGCCGGACAGCGTGCCGGCCGGGAACGTGGCGCGCAGCACGTCGAGATTGCTGATGCCTTCGCGCAGCGTGCCTTCCACGGAACTGACGATGTGCTGCACGTGCGAGTACTTCTCGATCACCATCTTGTCGGTGACCTTGACCGAGCCGGTCTCGGCAATGCGGCCGATGTCGTTGCGCGCCAGGTCGATCAGCATGACGTGCTCGGCGATCTCCTTCGGATCGTTCAGCAGTTCGGTGGCCAGTTGCGTGTCACGTTCGGGCGTGCTGCCGCGCGGACGGGTGCCGGCCAGCGGACGGATCGTGACGATGCGCGCGGTGTCGGCATCCCCATTCGTGCCGCCGACCTTGCGCGTCTCCTGCCGCACCAGGATCTCGGGCGAGGCGCCCACCACCTGGAAATCGCCGAAGTTGTAGAAGTACATATAGGGCGACGGGTTCAGCGAACGCAGCGCGCGGTACAGCGACAGCGGCGAATCCCGATACGGCTTCATCAGGCGCTGGCCGACCTGCACCTGCATCATGTCGCCGGCCATGATGTATTCCTTGGCCTTGTGCACGGCGGCCAGGTAATCCGCCTTGGCGAATTCGCGATAGACCTCGGTCTGCACCGACGGGCTCGTCACGGGCACGTCCACGGGCTGGCGCAGCTTCATGCGCAGTTCGCGCAGGCGCTGGCGGGCGCGGGGATAGGCTTCGGGCAGTGTCGGATCGGCGTAGACGATCAGGTAGAGCTTGCCGGAGAGGTTGTCGATGACCGCCAGTTCCTCGCACAGCAGCAACTGGATGTCGGGCAGGCCCAGGTCGTCGGGCATCTGCGTATCGGCCAGCTTCTTTTCGATGTAGCGCACCGCGTCATAGCCGAAGTACCCGGCCAGGCCACCGCAGAAACGCGGCAGGCCCGGACGCAGCGCCACCTTGAAGCGCTTCTCGAAGGCGGCGATGAAGTCCAGCGGATTGCCTTCGTGGGTTTCCACGACCTTGCCGTCGGTGACCACCTCGGCGCGATGGCCATAGGCGCGGATCAGCGTACGGGCATGCAGGCCGATGAACGAATAGCGGCCAAAGCGCTCGCCACCGACCACGGACTCCAGCAGGAAGGTATTCACGCCGCGCGTCTGCGACTGGGCCAGCTTCAGGTACAGCGACAGCGGCGTTTCCAGGTCGGCCAGCGCCTCCGCGATGATCGGAATGCGGTTGTAGCCCTGGTCGGCCAGCGATTTGAATTCGAGTTCGGTCATGTCGGTCCTCTTCTTGCGGCGCCGCCGAGTTTGGTCGGGTCAGGCGGCACCGTGATGAATGTCTGCGGAGGAGGGCGGATGCTTCGCGCAAGACCCCGCTCCGGGGTGGCCGGTCGTGCACATGACTTTCGCAAAGCTGCGCACACGGCCAGGAATGGCGCGCGGCACGTTCTCGAGGCTAACCGTAGCACAGGCGCAGGAGCGCAACCGGGACTACGGCGCTGGCGGAAGGATCTGCCGGAGAGGCCGGTTGCCGCATGGGAAACATGGGAACCGGTCCGGCTGAGCTTGGGGGGCTGCCAAGGTCCGCTGCGCGGATTGGCAATGCCCTGGCAAGCCCGTCAGGAAACTCGCGAACGCACTTTACGCCTGTTGAGAGGCGCGCCAGCGACGCCAGGGCCAAGCCTGCCGATCACTGCCAAGAAAGTTGCGTTTGCGGTTGAGGAACATTGAAGGTGTTCGGATTCGTCTGGGAGCGTAATACTCGTAGTCGTCAAACTCGCCGATGCGCGCCCAGCAGGGCCGCCACACGGGCAATGTCGGCGACTATACCATCGGCATCAACGGCTTGTACAGGATTCCCATGGTTGTAACCATAGGGCATCAGCAGCACGCCCATGCCTGCCGCGCGGGCCGCCCGGGCGTCGTTTTCGGAGTCGCCGATGGCCAGCACGGCCGACGGATCGAGCCGGAACACCTCGGCCACCTTGAGCAACGGATAGGGGTCCGGCTTGCGCAGCGCAAAGGCGTCGCCGCCGTAGACCAGCTCGAAATACTGCGCCAGGCCGGTCTTGGCCAGCAGCGGCTCCGTGAAGTTCCAGGGCTTGTTGGTCACGCAGGCCATGCGCAGTCCCAGCCGCTTGAGCGCCGCCAGGCCCTCGCGCACATTCGGGTAGACATCGGAAAACTGGCCATTGATGCGCACGTACTCGCGGTCATAGAGCGCGTAGGCATCGGCAAACAGCCCGTTGGCGTGCAGCGGACTGAACCGGGCGTCCAGCACACGGCGGATCAGGTTTTCCGACCCCTTGCCCACGAAGCTGACGATCTCCTCGGCGGACATCGGCTCCACCGGCCCCAGGTTCGGATGCTGGTGCACGAGGGCCAGCAGCATCGCGTTGACCGCTGCGTGGAAGTCGCCAGCGGTATCGACCATGGTGCCGTCCAGATCGACGATCACCGCCTGGATACCGCTCCAGTCCGTGCGGCGCAGGATGTCTTCGCTCATCTTTACTTGCCAACCGTCGCCAGGACGTCGCGGAACGTGTTGAGGATGCCCTTGTAGCCGCCATCGGCATCAGGCTTGCCGAACACGGCGGAGCCGGCCACGAAGGTGTCGGCGCCGGCTGCAGCGATCTCGGCGATGTTGTCGGGCTTCACGCCGCCGTCCACTTCCAGCAGGATCTGGCGGCCGGTGCGCGCCGTGTAGGCGTCGATGCGGGCGCGGACGGCGCGCAGCTTGTTCAGCGTCTCGGGAATGAACGACTGGCCGCCGAAGCCCGGATTCACGCTCATTAGCAGAATCACGTCCAGACGATCCATGACGTGGTCCAGGTGATGCAGCGGCGTGGCCGGGTTGAACACCAGGCCGGCCTGGCAGCCGTTGTCGCGGATCAGCGCCAGCGAACGGTCGATGTGGTCGCTGGCTTCCGGGTGGAACGTGATGATGTTGGCGCCGGCGCGGGCAAAGTCGGGGATGATGCGGTCCACGGGGCGCACCATCAGGTGCACGTCGATCGGGGCCGTCACATGCGGGCGGATGGCCTCGCAGACCAGCGGACCCACGGTCAGGTTGGGCACGTAGTGGTTGTCCATCACGTCGAAGTGGATCCAGTCGGCGCCGGCTTCGGTGACGCGGCGCACTTCCTCGCCCAGGCGGGCAAAGTCTGCGGACAGGATGGACGGGGCGATGCGGTACGTGGGTTGGCTCATGGCTAGGCTCTGAAAGCGGGCGGTGTGCGGCAGGCAGCGCAGCCATGCCGCCGGAATGGCCGGTATTTTACGCCGATCGGCGGCCATCTCGCCCGGCGGCGTCTCGCAAGGGGCGCGGAATGCCCGCTTGCCGCTGCCAAGGGCTTGCCGCACAATGCGGACACCCGAGCCGCCGCCCCCGGCATGCGGCCAGCCCACCATCCTCACCCGTCGATCCATGAGCGAGTACGCGTTTTCCGTGGCGGTGCGCACGCACTACATGTCTGACCAGTCCGACCCCGACCGTGGGCGCTATGCGTTTGCCTACACGATCACCATCCACAACATCGGCGAAGTGGCCGCTCAGTTGATCTCGCGCCACTGGATCATCACCGACAGCGACAACGGCACGCAGGAAGTGGCCGGACTCGGCGTGGTGGGCCACCAGCCGCTGCTGAAGCCGGGCGAGCACTTCGAATATTCGAGTTGGGCCACGATCTCGACGCCGGTCGGATCGATGAAGGGCGACTACTTCTGCGTGGCCGAGGACGGCCACCGCTTCGAGGTGCCGATTCCCGAATTCGCCCTGGTGCTGCCGCGCATGCTCCATTGAGCGATATGGCCTGACACGAAAACGCGCCGGAACCTAAGCGTCCGGTGTGCGGTCTGCTTCCTTCGGTGCCGGCTGTCCTGTCTGGCTGGCACGCGAAGGGTGGTCATCCGGTGCGCGCGTGGGGCGGGGATTCTTCTTCGCCGTGCCCATCGTCCAGACCACGATGAAGATCAGCAGGAACAGCGCCACGCCGGCCTCGACGGCCAGCAGCAGGGTGGGGTGGTTTTCGAAGAACTGGCTCATCGCTAGTTGGAAACTACGGTGGGGGCGCTCCGGAGGGTTCCGGGAACAGTCGATGGACTGGCTTGAGATTGTAGGACATGCGGGGTGAAAGGCTGGCGCGAGCGTGAGAACGAAGGCGCGCCGCAGCCCATTGCCCGCCACGCGGAACAAACAAACACGATGGCATATCAGCTTTCCCTGCGCGGCATCCGCGCGACTGCAAACCACCGGCTGGCGCTGCTGGCCTCGGTACTCGGCGCCGCGCTGCTGGCTGGCTGCATGAGTGGTCCGCCGCCGCGCATCCTGCCGCCGGGCGGCACGACCACGCCGCCTCCCACGTCACCGACGGCCGGACGTTTGCAACCGGCAAGCTGGGCCGAGATCGGCGGCTGGAGCCAGGACGATGTGCGCGCCGCGTGGCCGGCGCTGCAGGCCAGTTGCCAGGTGCTGAAGAAGAAGCCGGAATGGACCCGCGTCTGCGCGGTGGGCATGATGGTCGATGCCGGAGACCTGCCGGCCATGCGCAGCTACTTCGAGAACCATTTCCAGCCCTATCGCGTGATCAATGTCGATGGCACCGATAGCGGCCTGATTACCGGCTACTACGAACCCATCCTGCACGGATCGCGCACGCGCCAGGGCGCCTACCAGGTGCCGCTGTACCGGCGCCCGGTCCAACTCGGCAAGGGCACGCTGCCCGCACGCGGCGAACTGCTGCAGAACCCGGCGATGCGCGGCAGCGAACTGGTCTACGTGGACGATGCGGTGGAAGCCGCTTTCCTGCAGATCCAGGGCTCGGGCCGCATCCGGCTGGCCGACGGCAAGATCATGCGTGTCGGGTACGGCGGCACCAACGACCAGCCGTTCCGCTCGTTCGGCAAGTGGTTGCTCGACCGGGGCGAGATCACACCTTCGCAGGCAACGATGCAGGGCATCAAGGCTTGGGCGAAAGCCAACCCGGCGCGTGTCGAGGAAATGCTGAACGTGAACCCGCGTTTCGTGTTCTTCCGCGAACTGCCGCCCAACAACGACGGCCCGGTGGGCGCGCTAGGCGTGCCGCTGACCGCCGAACGCTCGATCGCCGTGGACCCGGCCACGATTCCGCTAGGCGTGCCGGTGTTCCTGTCCACCACGCGCCCGCTCTCCACCGAGCCGATCCAGCGCCTGATGTTCGCCCAGGACACCGGCTCCGCCATCAAGGGCGGCGTCCGCGCCGATTTCTTCTGGGGCGCCGGCGACGCCGCCGGCGAAACCGCCGGCCGCATGAAGCAGGGCGGCAAGATGTGGGTGCTGATGCCGCGAGGCTGACGTCGCTCTCTCGCGGACCCTTTGTTTTCTCCCCTCTCCCGCTTGCGGGAGAGGGGCGGGGGAGAGGGCAAGCGGTGCAATTTGCGACAAGTCAGCAAGCAGACCCTCCGACCCTCTCCCCCAACCCCTCTCCCACTCCGCGGGAGAGGGGAGCCAAAAACCCCTCGGTATCCGAAGCTCTTTCGGACCAAAAACCCCCGCCGCTAACGTTCTCCGCTGAACTCCCACCCGACCTATCGGGCAGTTGATTGCCATCAATCCCGCTTTCTCGCTTTATCCCGATGATGGGCGCATCGGACGTGTTGACCACGCCAATGCTTTTCCCACCCTCGCAAGAGAAGAATCATGAAGGCGAAGAGATGGAGGTTCCCCGCGCTGGCGGCGTTGCCGCTGGCCCTATGGATCGGCCAGGGTCATGCGGCATCCCCGCCGACGTTGACGGCCGGCGAGTTCGACACGGCCAGACAGATCTATTTCGAGCGATGTGCCGGTTGCCATGGCGTCCTGCGCCGCGGCGCCACGGGCAAGGCGCTGACGCCGGACATCACGGTGGCGCGCGGCACGGAATACCTGAAGACGTTTATCAAGTACGGCAGTCCGGCCGGCATGCCGAACTGGGGCACCTCGGGTGACCTGTCCGATGCCGAGGTGGACCTGATGGCACGCTACGTCCAGTTGGAGCCACCGACCCCGCCGGAATTTTCCCTCGCGGATATCGAGAAATCGCGCAAGGACATCATGCCGGTGGGCAAGCGGCCCACGCGCAAGATGAACAGCTACAACCTGGAGAATCTGTTCTCGGTCACGCTGCGCGATGCCGGGGAAGTGGCGCTGATCGACGGCGACAGCAAGCAGATCATCAACATCATCAAGACCGGCTACGCGGTGCATATCTCGCGGATGTCGGCGTCAGGGCGCTACCTGTACGTGATCGGACGCGATGCGCGCCTGAACCTGATCGATCTCTGGTTGCCCAGGCCCGACAACGTGGCCGAGGTGAAGATCGGGATGGAGGCGCGTTCCGTCGAGACTTCCAAGTACAAGGGTTACGAAGACAAGTACGCCGTGGCGGGCGCCTACTGGCCGCCGCAGTACGTGATCATGGAAGGCGAGACGCTCAAGCCGCTCAAGGTGGTGTCCACACGCGGCATGACCGTGGACAACGAATATCACCCCGAGCCGCGCGTGGCGTCCATCGTTGCCAGCCACTTCCATCCGGAGTTCGTCATCAATGCCAAGGAGACCGGCAAGATCCTGATGGTGAACTACGCGGACCTGGAGAACCTCAAGACCACAACCATCGACGCGGCGAAGTTCCTCCACGACGGCGGCTTCGATTCCACGGGGCGGTACTTCCTGGTGGCCGCCAACGCCTCGGACAAGATCGCCGTGGTCGATACCAAGGAGGATCGCCTGGCCGCGCTGGTCGACGTGGGCAAGACGCCACA
Source organism: Cupriavidus sp. 2SB (assembly GCF_005503625.1). Classification (GTDB taxonomy): domain Bacteria; phylum Pseudomonadota; class Gammaproteobacteria; order Burkholderiales; family Burkholderiaceae; genus Cupriavidus. Next base: position 19,675 of record NZ_SCMX01000083.1, read on the forward strand.
CCCCGGACGGGGCGCCAACTTCATCCATCCGACCTTTGGGCCGGTCTGGGCCACGAGCCATCTTGGCGACGAGACGATCAGCCTGATCGGCACCGATCCGGAGGGCCACAAGGCGCAGGCGTGGAAGGTGGTGCAGACGCTCAAGGGGCAGGGCGGTGGCTCGCTCTTCATCAAGACGCATCCCAAGTCTCGCAACCTCTGGGTCGATACCCCATTCCACCCGGACAACAAGCTCAACCAGTCAGTGGCCGTGTTCGACACGAAGCGGCTCGATGGCGGATTCGAAGTGCTGCCGATCGCGCAGTGGGCCAACCTCAAGGGCGACGGTGCCAAGCGCGTGGTGCAGGCGGAATACAACCATGCCGGAGACGAGGTGTGGTTCTCGGTCTGGGGCACCAAGGATCAGGAGTCGGCGCTCGTGGTGGTCGATGACAGGACCCGCAAGCTCAATACCGTGATCCGGGACCCGCGCCTGATCACGCCCACGGGCAAGTTCAACACGTACAACACCCGGCACGACGTCTACTGACTTGCTGGCCCGGACGGGAGGACGGCTGGCGCCGCGCGCGCCTGTTTCCTCCCAACGCCCAATCCATCCTCTGCCTCCCACCTTCCATCCGAAATTTCAGGAGAACACCATGCATCCCGCAAAAGTCCTTGGCACGGCGATGACCGCACTGACGGCTCTGGCGCTCCCCCTATCTGCACATGCCAGCCTGGAACTCGCCAAGAGCAAGAACTGCATGGCTTGCCACGCCGTCGACAAGAAGGTGCTAGGGCCGTCGTACAAGGACGTGGCCGCCAAGTACAAGGGCGACAAGGGCGCCGCGGCCCAGGTCGCGCAGAGCATCCTCAAAGGCAGTAGCGGACGCTGGGGCGGTATTCCGATGCCGCCGAACGCCGTGAGCGAGGCCGACGCGAATGCGCTGGCCAAATGGGTGCTTGGACTTTGATCCATGGCACGGGGCAAGGCATCGCTCGTGCTGGCGATGGGCATGGTGTCCGTCGCCACCGCCGTACACGCCGAGCCATCGGCGGCACGGCAGGCGCAACTCGCCGGCTGGCTGCGCAATGACTGTGGCGCGTGCCACGGCATGACGCTACAGGGCGGACTCGGTTCGCCGCTGACGGCTGCGGCATTGGCCGGCAAGCCACGCGACAGCCTTGTGGCCACGGTGATGCTGGGCCGCCCCGGCACGCCCATGCCGCCCTGGCAACCGTTCATGACGCAGGAAGAAGCCCAATGGCTGATCGATCGACTCCAGGCCGGCACGCCGCCGACCCCCTCGCCCGCCACTATCTCGCACGACTGATGCGCCGAGTGGTGCTGTGGCTTGGCGCAATCTGCGTGGCCTCGGCTTGCTCGACCGCGCCGTCCGTCAACGTGCGCGGAACGGGCGACCTCGGCGTGGTAATCGAGCGCGCATCCGGACGCATCCAGATCGTGGAGACCTCCGGCATGACGCGACTCGGTACGGTGGAGGGGTTTGGCGATCTGTCGCACGCGAGCGTAGTGTTCGCACGCGATGGCCGCCACGCCTATGTGTTCGGCCGCGACGGTGGCCTGACGCGCGTCGACCTGCTCGGCATGCGCATCACGCATCGGGTCATGCAGGCGGGCAACAGCATCGGCGGCGCCATCCTGCAGAACGGTCGCGTGGTGGCCGCGCAGAACTACGCACCGGGTGGGGTCAAGCTGTTCGATGCCGCCACGCTTGCGTTGCTGGCCGATATCCCGGCGATTGGCCGCGATGGCCGGCCCTCGAAGGTGGTCGGTCTGGCCGATCTGCCCGGGCAGCGTCTCGCTGCGAGTCTTTTCGAAGCGGGCGAGATCTGGATCATCGACGCCGCCGATCCACGCAAGCCCACTGTCACGAAGCTCGCTGCCGGCAAGCAGCCCTACGATGGACTGGTAACGCCCGAGGGCCGCTGGTACCTGGCGGGCCTGTTCGGCGAGGACGGCCTGTCGCTGGTCGATCTCTGGCAGACGCCGCCGATGGCACGCAAGGTGCTGTCGGGGTATGGCCGGGGGGAGACGCCGCTGCCTGTTTACAAGATGCCGCATCTGCGCGGTTGGGCGATGGCGCAAGGGCAGGCGTGGCTGCCAGCAGTGGGGCGCCACGAACTGCTGGTGGCAGATCCGGCGCATGACTGGCGCGAAGCGGGCCGCGTGGCCGTGGCGGGGCAGCCGGTCTTCGCGATGGCGCGCCCGGACGGACGCCAGGTCTGGGTGAACTTTGCATTTCCGAAGAACGACACCGTGCAGGTGATCGACACCGTCACGCGCAGCGTGGTCAAGACACTCACGCCTTGCCGGGGCGTGCTGCACATGGAGTTCACCCCGAAGGGCGAATCGCTGTGGCTTTCGTGCCGGGACGACAACCGCGTGGAGATTTACGACACCGCCACCTTCGAACGCGTGGCGACCCTGCCGGCTGACCAGCCTTCGGGCATCTTTTTCACCGCACGCGCCCAGCGCATGGGCATGTGACCACCATGTTCGACGAGCAACGCTTTTACGACCGCCTCCAACGCGATCTGCCCATCGAGCCCAGGCCCTTCCGCAGCGCGGGGGCGACGATGGATTTGTCGGAGCACGCCGTGCTGAGCGTGCTGGCGCGCGATGTGGGCGCGGGGCGTATCAGCCGGATCGGCGCGGTCTTTGCCCCCAACGTGATCGGCACCAGCACGTTGGCCGCGTTGGCCGTGCCGCCGTCTGAACTCGAGGAGGTGGCGGCGCGCGTCAATGCCTACGGCGCGGTGAGCCACAACTACGCGCGCAGCGGTCATCGCTACAACCTCTGGTTCGTCGCGGGCGCGCGCCACCGGGCCGCGCTCGACACGCTGCTGTTGCGCATCGCCTCCGACGTGGGCCAGATGCCGCTGGATCTGCCGATGGAGCGCGAGTACCACATCGACCTGGGCTTTCCGATCTCGGGCGCGCGTTCCCGCAGGAGCCGCCGGCGCATGCAACCACCGGCGGCGACGCTCCTCGACGATGACGAATGGCGTCTTGTGGCTGCGCTTGAAACGGGCTTGCCCCTGACGCCGGAGCCGTTTCATGCATTGGCACGGCAGTGCGGGGTGCCGCTGCACAGGGTGCTGACGCGCATCGCGCAATGGCGTGCGAGCGGCGTGATCCGCCGCTTTGGCGCGATCCTCCATCACCGGCCGTTCGGCTTCCGTCACAACGCAATGTGCGCGTGGGATGTGCCCGACGATTGCGTGGACAAGGTTGGCATCCGCCTTGCCGGTGTGGCGCCGGTCAACCTCTGCTACTGCCGGACACGACGGGAGCCGGTCTGGCGCTACAACCTGTTTGCGATGGTCCACGCGCGGAGCGAGCCTGAGCTGCAGGCAGCGCTGGACCTGTTTGATCGCGAGGCAGGCATGGCGCCGATGCCCGGCGTGGTGCTGCGCAGCGGCACCTGCTACCGGCAGCGCGGCACCCGTTACAGCTGGGAGGCGACGCCGGGATGAATCCTGTCCACACGCCGGGCCGGCCGCCTGCCTGGCTCGATCCCATTGATCGCCGCATCGTCAACGCGCTGCAAAAAGGTCTGCCGCTGACACCGCACCCGTATGCCGATGCGGCCAGATCGCTGGGCATCGTCGAGGCGGAATTGCTCAAGCGGTTGCACGCGCTGCTGGCGCGCGGCGTGCTGACGCGCTTCGGACCGCTGTTCCAGATAGAACAGGCCGGCGGCCAGTTCGTGCTGTGCGCGTGCCACGCGCCCGCACATCGGCTCGAAGCAGTTATCGCCGCAATCAATGCCTTTCCGGAAGTTGCCCACCACTACGAGCGTACCCATCACCTGAATCTCTGGTTCGTGGTCGCGGTGGCAAACAAGTCCGATGTTCCGGACACGCTCGTGCGCATTGCCACTCGCGCGGACATCGACATCCTGCCATTCCCCAAGAAGCGCGAGTTCTTCGTCAACCTGTATCTACCCGTTTAGCCATCCAGCAATGCCGCAAGCGTCCCGCATCGTCCACGTTCCGAAACATACCGACTCATCCGGCCTCGCAGCCGCCCATACCTTCGACGCCATCGACCGGGCCCTGATCGCGGCCACCCAGGGTGGCCTGCCTCTCGTCGCGGAGCCCTGGCGCGTGCTGGGCGAACCGCTTGGCCTGCAGGGAGAGGAGGTGCTCGCGCGCTTTGTCGCGCTGCGCGATGCGGGTGTGCTGCGCCGGATTGCCGCCGTACCGAACCACTATGCGCTGGGATGGCGGGCCAACGGGATGACGGTGTGGAATGTGGATGACGCCCGGGCCGGGGAACTAGGCGAGCAGGTGGGCGCGCTGCCGTTTGTGAGCCACTGCTATCTGCGGCCCAGGCGTCAGCCCGGCTGGCCCTACAACCTGTTCGCGATGGTACATGCGCGGTCGCGCGAGCAGGCCATGCCGCAGGTGGAGGAAATCCGCGTGTTGCTGGGCGATGCCTGCCGCGCGCACGACGTGCTGTGGTCCACCCGCATCCTCAAGAAGACAGGCTTGCGGCTGCCGGCTTCCCGGAGGGGCAACCATGTTTAGGCTGTCCCGTTTCATGGAGGCACTGCGCGACGGCGGGCTTGTGGCACCGAGGCGCAGGGCGGCGGGTCCGGTGGTGATCTGGAATCTGGTGCGGCGCTGCAATCTCAACTGCAAGCACTGCTACTCGACCTCTGCGGATACGGATTTCAAGGGCGAACTGTCGACCGAGGAAGCGCGCGCCGTGCTGCACCAACTCAAGGCGGCGGGGGTGCCGGCACTGATCCTGTCCGGCGGCGAGCCGCTGCTGCGCCCTGACCTCTACGACATCGCCGCACAAGCCAAGCTGCTGGGCTTTCATCTGTCGCTGTCGACGAACGGGACGCTGCTCGATGATCATCACGCCACACGCCTGATGGCCTCCGGATTCGACTATGTGGGCATCAGCTTCGATGGGCTGCGCGATACGCATGATCGCTTCCGGCGCAGCGTGGGCGCGTTCGATCAGGCATTGGACGGACTGCGCGCGGCCAGGGCAGCCGGCCTGCGCGTTGGCGTACGGATGACATTGACCGAAGCCAACGCCGATGAGCTACCCGACGTGGTGGCGCTGACGGAAGGCGAGGGCATCGACAAGTTCTATCTCTCGCATTTCAACTATGCGGGGCGGGGCAGCAGCCATCGCGCCGACGATGCGCATCACGCCCACACACGAGTGGCAGTGGACTGGCTGTTCGACCATGTGTGGGAGCGAACGCTGCGCGGCGACGCTGGCGATTTCGTGACCGGTAACAACGATGCCGACGGTGTGGCGCTGCTGTACTGGATCGCGCGGCGCCAGCCAGGTCGGCTTGCCGACATGCGGCAGCGGCTGGTGAACTGGGGCGGCAACGCCACCGGCGTGGGCGTGGCGAATATCGACAATCTCGGCCGCGTGCATCCGGACACGATGTGGTGGCATGTGACGATTGGCGATGTGCGCGAGCGCGCGTTTGCCGACATCTGGAGCGATCGGGATCATCCGTTGATGCATGGACTGAATGCCACACCCCGTCCATTGGAAGGACGCTGCGCCGTGTGCCTGCATCGCGACATCTGCAATGGCAATACGCGGGTGCGTGCCTACGCAGTCAGTGGTAATCCTTGGGCGGAGGACCCGGGCTGCTACCTGCTGGATGCCGAGACCGCCGAGGCCCCCGGCGCGGAGGTGGCCGGATGAAAGCGCTTCTTGTCGGTCTTGCCTGGGTGGCCATGGCGCTCGGCGGGGCACACGCGGCGGAGACCAACGACCTCGCCGCCGTGTATCGCGCCAACTGCGCCGCTTGTCACGGTGTCGACCGGTTGGGTGCGATGGGACCGGCGCTGCTGCCCGAGAGCCTGGAGCGGCTGAAGCCCGATGCCTTGCGCGATGTACTGCGCCATGGCCGGCCCGCCACGCAGATGCAGGGGTTCGCCGGTGTGTTGTCCGAACCAGTGCTCGATCAACTGGTGTCCTGGCTGCGCACGGCGCCGGCAGCCACGCCGCACTGGGAAGCCGACGATATCCGCGCGTCGCGCACGGTGATCCACGCGTCAGGCAGCCTGCCGGGCCGGCCTGCCTTCGACACCGATCCGCTCAACCTGTTTCTCGTGGTGGAGTCCGGTAGTCATCACCTGAATGTGCTTGATGGCGACAAGCTGGAACCCATCCATCGATTCGCCACGCGCTTTGCCTTGCACGGCGGTCCGAAGTTCAGCCGCGACGGTCGCTTCGTCTTCGTAGCCAGCCGCGATGGATGGATCAGCAAGTACGACCTGTGGAATCTGACACTCGTGGCGGAAATCCGCGTCGGGCTGAATACGCGCAATGTCGCCGTCAGCGACGACGGCCAGTGGGTCATGGCCGGCAATACGCTGCCGCAGACGATGGTGCTGTTGCGTGCCGACGATCTTTCGCTCGCACGGATCTATCCCGTGGTGGGGAAGGGCGGGAGATCGTCGCGGGTGTCGGCCGTGTACGACGCCGCGCCGCGCGGGTCATTCATCGCTGCGCTACGCGATATCCCCGAGGTCTGGGAGATCCCCTATGCCACGCTGGAGCCGCGCGTCATCGCCCTGGATACCGTGCTCGACGATTTCTTCTTCGATCAGCCTTACCGGCACATCCTGGGCGCGTCTCGGGCGGGTGGCGGGCAGGTGATCGATCTCGACGCCGGGCACAAGGTCGCGGACCTCGCATTGAGCGGCATGCCGCACCTCGGCAGCGGCATCACCTGGTATCGCGGCGGCCGGGAGGTGATGGCCTCGCCCAACCTGAAAATGGGCCAGCTCAGTGTGATCGACATGGAGAGCTGGCAGACCGTGGCGACGATTCCCACTAACGGCCCGGGCTTCTTCATTCGCAGCCACGAGGCCACACCCTACGCGTGGACCGACGCGATGATGAGTCCGCGCCGCGACACCCTGCAGATCATCGACAAGCAGATGCTGAAAGTGGTGGGCACCGTGACACCGTCGCCGGGTCGTACCGCCGCGCATGTCGAATTCACGCGCGATGGCCGCTACGCGCTAGTCAGCCTGATGGAGCCCGATGGCGCCATCGTTGTCTACGACGCGGCCACGCTGCGCGAAGTCAAGCGGCTGCCGATGGACCGGCCGGTCGGCAAGTACAACGTCTTCAACAAGACCACGCGCTCTTCGGGGACGAGTCACTGAAATGGATGAACGATGATGAATGCGAGCGATATCAAGGAGCGGAACGAGGGCGGTGTCCAGCAGCCCGGAAAGGTCTGGCTCGTCGGCGTGGGACCGGGTGACCCGGAATTGGTGACGGTGAAGGCCGTTCGTGCGCTGGCCGAGGCACAGGTGTGGCTGGTGGATGATCTCGTGCCGGCCTCGATCCAGAACTACGCGAGCCCCGGCACACAGATGGTGCCCGTGGGCAAGCGCGGGGGGCGGTGCTCGGTCAGCCAGACAAGTATCCAGGCGCTGACACTGGAGCACGCACGGGCAGGACGCTGCGTGGCGCGCGTGAAAGGTGGCGATCCGCTGACATTCGGCCGCGGTGGCGAGGAAGCCGCGTTCCTGCGTGGGCATGGTATCGAGGTGGAGGTGGTCAACGGCATTAGCAGTGGCGTGGCAGCCGCGCAGTCACTGGGCATCGCACTGACCCATCGCGCACATTGCCACGGCGTGACATTTGTGACCGCCCACACGCGCGGCGATGGCGATCCGGACTGGCGCGCGCTGACCGCCAGCGGCACCACGCTCGTGATCTACATGGGGATGCTCAGGATCGCCTCGATTCGCGATGCGCTGCTACGGGCAGGCATGCGTCCTGACACGCCCGCAGCGGTGGTCATGCAGGCGAGTTGCAGCGATGAACGGCAGTGGACGGGCACGCTGCTCACGCTGGCGGACGCGATCGCAGCCGGACTCGAAAGCCCGGCCATCATCCTGATCGGCGACGTCGTGGGAACGGTGCCCGTAACGAAAGCGTCCGCGCCGGAGGTGCTGACACTGGCTGATTTGCCACCCGTGTTTTCACCGCTTCCGGCTGTTTTGCTCCCCTCTCCCACAGAGTGGGAGAGGGGTTGGGGGAGAGGGCCTGAGGCTCTGCTTGCCGACCCGTCATGATCTGAACCGCTTGCCCTCTCCCCCGCCCCTCTCCCGCGTGTACAGACCGGAGACATGGGTAACAGGTGTTCGGAGACATGGGTAACACGTGATCTGCGCGTATCACAGTACGCGCAGGTCGAGTTCCCCTATCTCAAACCGGCTGAACCA
>NZ_SCMX01000084.1 GCF_005503625.1 Cupriavidus sp. 2SB
GTGACGGTGAACGTGCCATAGGCACCGGAACCCTTGGCGTGCATGCGGCGCTCGGGGATGACCTCGCGGTCGAAGTGGGCCAGTTTCTCCAGGAACCAGACATCCTGCAGCAGTGCAGGGCCGCGCGGGCCGGCCGTCTGGATGTTCTGATTGTCGACGACGGGCGCGCCGAAAGATGTCGTGAGCTTTTTCATAAAAATTCCTTGATGCGCGGCCCTGCCTCTTGAGCGTTGCCTATGCATTTTTTCGGTACTACCAACAACCTGCCTTCAAATATCCCTTTCTCACATCGGTCAACCCGGTCGACGAAACAAGCGCCCTTGCAACAGCAGCCCCAGCGTCAACAAGATCAACGAGCCGATTGCCACATTGACAAAGATAAACACCGGCAATGCAATGCTCGCGAACAGGGAATCCGGCGCAATAGTCGCTGCACGCATGCATGACATCCCCAGCGCTGTGATCCCGAAGCTGAACGCCCAGAAACCCGGTGTCGCACCAGATGCCAGGAACCACCGTGAGAGCCGGAGCAGGAACAGCATTTGCAGCATCCCGTAGCCGACCATCGCATAGAAAGGCCAGTCAAGCCTGCCGCCCGTCACCGCAAGATATGCCGTGGCGCCGACCACCGGTGGCGCAAGCTGGATGCCCAGCGTAGGCCGCACTGCGGGCGCCAGTTCGTCGCCCAGGTAGAGGCGATAAGTGATAATCGACTCCAGGGCGAACCATGAGAACAGCCCCGCCCCGAAGAACAGTTTTGCCAGATCCATCCATCCAAGCGAGGTCATGGCCATCGCGGAGACAAAGTTTCCCGCCACCGTCGGCAGATACATGACCGCAGTAGTGTCCTCAAGCTTGCGGCCACCGCGCATCATGCCGCCGCTGCGAAGCGTGGAGAAGGCCAGTTGGGCAATCGCGCCGATGACGATCAGGGTCGCCCCAATCGCCGGCGCGAAGCCATGCAGCCATACCGCGACCAGCAGCGTCGCCACCGGTATCAGACCGATAAAGCAGCAGGCTACCGGATGCCGGGCTTCGGCGAGGGCCTCATCGCGGTGCGCGAGCCATTTTGCGACGAATGAGAGTACGAGCACAGCCCAGATGAGCGTGGTGACCGCAAACAGCGCATCGGACACCGCTGCCCCGACACCCCACAACGTGTGGGCAACTCGCCAACAGTTCGACAGACCGGCCATGCCGAGCACAATGCCCATTGCGGAAGCCGGAATCGAGAACCCTTTCGTCGTCGGCGAAGTCATGGTGCCTCTTGGCCGACCAATGCGCTGAAGATCGTCCGCAGCCTTTCATCGAGAGACTTGCCAACGGTGCCGACGGCATCACCGAACTGACCAAAGAGCGATGACGGCAGGTCGTACTCGACCTGCGTGAGATGCTCACCATTGCCAAAGACGAGCAAGGTCAGCGGCGCGTACAACGCGGCGCGCATATCATGCCGCGTCATGCGCCACGCCACGAGAGGATTGCCGATGTGATAGCGGACGGAAAAGCGTGGCTCGCCGCCCAGTGCGAACAGGACGCCGTGATCCAGCTTGTCGAACAGCATCAACCCGTGCGGACCTCCCATCTCCGCCATCTGCGCTTCAGCGGCGGCCGGATCTCGATACATCAGATCCAATGCGGCATGATCCAGCTTTCCAAGTTGTTGTTCCAACAGCCGGCAGAATTCATCCGGCGCAATCTCGAAGACCTCGCTGACGTGCGTCACCGAAAGGTTTGTCTGTACTATCGTTGAATTCATCTTGCCAATTCATGGTTCGTAAGCGGCGGGCACTGACGACCTGCGCAAGCCATCCGCAGCCATGCCCCCCCCCGCGGAGGGCCGGCCAGTCTGCGAGATTGCCGCCATGGTCCACCAGACGCCTCAACAATCATCGCGCCCAGTTCACCCAGGTCAGCTACGCGCAAGGACGATTTTCCCCACGGTCTTGTTGCTCTCCAGCGCCGCGTGCGCGCGACGCAGGTTGTCGACCGTGATGTCGCCATAGTGCTCGCCGACCGTCGTCTTGAGCACGCCTTCGTCGAGCAATGCGGCCACGCGATCCAACAGCTTGTGTTGCTCGATCATGTCCGCCGCACGGTACATCGACCGCGTGAACATGAACTCCCAATGCAGGGAAATCGACTTGCGCTTCAACGGCATCGCGTCCAGGGTGGCAGGGTCGTCGATCAATGCCAACTGTCCTTCCGGCTTGAGCAGTTCCACAATCTGCGCGTAGTAGCTGTCCGTATGCGTCAGGCTGATGACGTGGTCTACCTGCTGGATGCCCACCGCCGTCAGTTGCGGTTGCAGCGGTTGGCTGTGGTCGATCACGAGGTGCGCACCCAGATCCGTTACCCACTTCTGGGACTCCGGTCGCGAAGCCGTGCCGATCACAGTCAGGCCCGTCAGCTTGCGTGCCAACTGGATCAGGATGGAGCCAACACCGCCACTCGCGCCGATTACGAGCAGGCTTTGTTGCTGGCCGCCACCCTCCGGAATCCGCAGCCGATCGAACAGCAATTCCCACGCGGTAATGCTCGTCAGCGGCAGGGCCGCTGCATCGGCGGTCTTCAACGACTTGGGGCGATGACCGGCAATGCGTTCGTCCACGATGCCGTATTCCGCGTAGCTGCCTTGTCGCGTGATGTCGCCGGCGTACCAGACCTTGTCGCCCACCTTGAACAGTTCCACCGCCTCGCCGACCGCTTCCACGGTGCCTACCGCATCCCAGCCCAGCACGCGTGGGCCATTCGGTTGCACGCCGAGACGCAGCTTGCTGTCCACCGGATTCACCGCAATCGCCTCGATCCGAACCAACAGGTCACGCGCTTGCGGTTCCGGTCGCGGGAGTTCCATCTCGTACAGGGCACGCGGATCTTCGATCGGCAGGCCAGCCTTGTCGTAAACAATCGCTTTCATTCTGCTTGACTCCTCGTTATGGAAATACAGCGCGTTCAGGCGCCGTGCAGGAACTCGCGCACGTGTGCGACGTACGTTGACGCATACTGGAACAGCGCGCCGTGACCGGCGTTGGGATAGACGATCAACGTGGCATTCGGCAAACCTTCCGCAAGCACGAAGCTGTTACGCGTGGGGATCATGGTGTCGTTGTCGCCATTGGTGACCAGCACGGGATGCGGGATCGTCGCCAGCTTGCGCGCCACATCGCCCGGCCAGTTCGCCCAGGCAATCATGGCACCGAGCTGTGCCGGCGCGACCTCGGCATTGGCCGGGAGATCCGCTTCGCCGGTTCGCGATGCCAGGCGATTCACGAAGGCTTCCGCGGCTTGCTTGCCCTCGACCGTCGCCGGGAAGAAGAGCCGCTTGAGCTTCTCCGGCATCGGCATCTCGCCATCCGTATAGATGGCAATCAGTTCCGGGCGATCCATGCCGGCGCCTTTCCCGCCCTCTGGCGCGCTACCGGAAAGCACCATGCGCGCAACCAGATCCGGCTTTGCGATGGCAATCTCCTGCGCCAGGAATCCGCCGAGCGAGTAACCCAGGATGTGGAACTTCGAGAGCGCGATGGCACCGACGAACTGCAGCACATGCTCCGCCATCGCCGTGATCGATGCAGGGACTGCGCCGCCGGAACGACCCACGCCCGCGTTCTCGAACAGGATGATTTCCCGGTCCGTGGACAGCGCATCGACGATGGCCGGGTCCCAGTTGTCGAGGGTACCCGTGAAGTGCTGCAGGCAAAGCAACGGCAGCCCGCCATTGGCGTTGCCAAAGCGGCGATACGCATAGCGCACGCCACCCGCTTCGACATACTGGGTCGGCGCGTTCGAGGAAGTCATGAGTGTCATCGTTGCATCCTTCATACGGCAGAGGGGCCGTCGTAGGCCGGCATGACCAGCACCGCGCGGAACCTCACATCGGCACGCATCATTCGGTCGTACGCCACCTGGGCCTGTTCCAGCGGGAACGTTTCGATCAACGGGCGAATGTCCTGCAGATTGGCAAAGGCCAATGTCTGCTCGTTGTCGTAGACCGTTCCGGTCAGGGCACCCACCACGGCACGCGCACCGAACACGAGGTCCGTAGCGGTCAACGAGAGCGGATCTCCCGGTACGGCTACGACAATCAACTGGCCACGCGCCGCCAACCCCGGAACGAGTGAGGACATGCCGGTGCCGGTCGGTGCCGTCGCCAATACCACCTTCGCGCCGCCCAGGCTGCGTAGTACTTCTACGGCATCCTCGCTTTCGGAATCGATGTAGCGATGGGCGCCGAGTTGGGCCGCGAGTTCCGCCTTGTCTGCGCCCCGCGCGATCGCCACCGTATGGAAGCCCATCTTGCGCGCGAACTGCACGGCGAGGTGACCCAGGCCGCCAAGGCCATGCACTGCCACCACATCGCCAGCCCGTGCATTCGCATTGCGCAAGGCGTTGAACGTGGTCAGGCCAGCGCACAGCAGCGGCGCCGCTTCAGCGGCATCAAGTTCGTCCGGCACACGCACGAGTCCGCGCGCTTCTGCCAGCATGCTTTCGGCATAGCCGCCGTGGGTCGTCATGCCCGTGATCACAGGACTCTGGCAATTCACCACGTCGCCCTGGCGGCAAGACGGACAAGTCCGGTCTTCGCCGGCCAGGAAGCCCACGCCCACACGCTGGCCCACATGCCAGCCCTCGACGCCGTTGCCAACCGCGTCGATACGGCCCACGACTTCATGACCGGGGGTCAACCCGTGCTCCAGATTGGCCGGCGCCCGCGCAACGGTCGCGCTGTCCGAGTGGCAGACGCCGCAGGCTTCTACGCGAATGCGGACTTGTCCGAAGCCGGGGGCCTCGATCGGTCGATCGATCATTGACAACTTGCCGGGTGCCACCACCACAGCGGCACGGTAGGTTTGAGGTGCAGTCATCGTCGGGGTCTCACTCGAAGCGGAAATCGGACAGGTCCACGCCCACGATCAGCGGCTCCGGCATTGCGAGATTCTCTGGCGTGCGCGGATAGATACGCATGCGTGTCGGCATGCGGATACCTTGCACCTCGACGTAGTCGCTAAGGTAACGGGCGGCGGCATTGCGGCCCTGGATATCCACTTCGTAGTCGTGACGGCGCAGCAGTCCGTCGGCGTCGAAATAGTAGGTCTGCTCTGCGCTATGCGTCGCCACCGAATCCGGGAACGTCACACGCAGACGCCGCCAGGACAGGCCATCCACCACCCAGGGTTCGATCTCGGTGGCCACCACGCCGGGATGGCGCAGCACGAACGGCGACGTCAGGTACGTCCACATCGTGTAGCCCGCGAAGTACGCCAACTGCGGATTCGACCACGGTGTTTCGAGTTCGAAACCGGCGAACGATGCGCGGGGACGATCGAGCGATTCGACGAGCGTGCCGTCCGCTTGCCGGATCTCGACACGATCCGGCGTGAAGACGGAATGATCGGTAGTCGGTGCGAACGGCTCATGCGAAACCCGTTGCGCATGCAAGTCCACGGTCACGCGCGAATCCGTCAGCACACCTGCACGCTGTTTCAGATCCCACAGGATTCCGGTGTGGTGCAGGCGTGCCGAGACGCGCTTGAAACTCTGGAAGCGTTCGAGGCCACCCGCGGCATCGATGGCGAGATTGATCAGGTCAGACATGGTTTTACCTTTTGCTTTGGTTTGCGTTGGTTTGCTTTTCAGAGGGCGAGACAATCCACTTCGGGGCTGGGCCCGAAGTACCTGGAGCGGCGCGCTTGACACGCCGGATACCAACTGGGTTCAGCTACGCCTGGGTGTCGACAAACGCGGCGATATGCCGCGCGGACGCCTGGGGATACTGGAGTTGTGGACCGTGTCCGGCGCGCGGAAATGTCACCAGATGCAAGGTCGGCAACTGGTTGTTGAGCGCGTACCAGTTCTCCACCGGAAACACGATGTCGTGATCGCCGCCGATATGCAGGACAGGGATGCGTGTGGACTTGAGCGCCTGCAGCACCGCGTCGACCGGAAAGACCGGATTCTTCGGCCCATCGCCAAGCTGCGCTCCGGCCCATTGCCACGGCACTTCAGGGCTGATGTCCAGCTTGCGCGCCGCAAGCCGATTGGCTGACCGTCTTGCCGCTTCCGTGCTCTCGGCCGAAGTCGGCTCGAAGAACAGGCTGACAAAATCGTCGAAGTCATTCTCGCGCTTGGCCAGTGTGTAGAAGAGCGCTTCGCCCGGCTTGACCAGATGACCCGGCGGGGTGGTGCCGATGAGCACCGTGTGGCTGACGAGCTGCGGCGCCATCGTCATCACGAGCTGGGCGGCAATTCCACCAACCGACCATCCTCCGATAATGACGCTGCTCAGGTCCAGGGCGGTGATCAGATCGATTGCATCTCTGGCGAGCGCCGCGGGCTGATAGGTAGGGTCGCCCGTTGACTGTCCCAACCCGCTGTAGTCGAACACCGTCACCTGGAATCCCTGGCTCGCCAGGCTATCCAGGAACAGCGGGTCCCAGGCGTCCATGGTGCCGCGGAACCGGACGCACAGGACAATCGGCTTGCCGCTTCCGATGGTGCGATAGGCAAGACGCCGGCCCGGCACGTCGACAAAACGCGTTCTGGCGGTAAGGCTTGCCGAGATTTCGGCCAATGAAGCATTCATTCTGTCCAACCTTGCATTTACATCGATGCACCAAGCGGCACGCGTGTCAGGCCCTCATGATTCCCGTTTGCCCATCAATCGGAAACGACATTTATCGTGAGGTTTTCGGACATGGACGGCCATGACTCGGCGCCGTGCTCACCCAATCGCAGCGTCTTGCTCGAACGCTGCGTCGATGTGAAAGTTAGCCGCAAACCCAGTCCTGATAAAGCGTGGACGCCTGAACAGTACTTCCGTCCAAGCCGAACAATCGATCACCGTCGCCCTTGCGTGACGCCGTTCGGCACGTGGTTTTCGTGGCGGTTTGCGCCAAACCTCCGCAGGACGGTTGTGCGACAATCGCCGCGACCGTGACGCCTGGAAACACATCTCCACCATCACGACTCGATAGTCTTTCCGAACTCGTGAATAGAAGCATGCCCAGTACTGCCCAAAGACAGGAGGCGACCTCGGTCGTCTACATCATCGACGACGAGGAAGCGACCCGCTCGTCGTTGAAGAACCTCCTGCGTTCCGTCGGATTCACCGTCCGCAGCTTCGAGGGTACAGCGGCATTCAAGGCGTCGGAGAAGACGATCGGACCAAGCTGCCTGCTGCTCGATGTCCGCCTGCGAGGTGAAAGCGGCCTGTTCTTCCAGCAGCAGGAGAAAGCCAGCCAACAGATGCCCATCATTTTCATGACGGGCTTTGCGGACGTGAGCATCTGCATCAAGGCGATGAAGGCAGGAGCCACCGATTTTCTGCTCAAGCCCCTGTCCGAACAGGATGTCATCGATGCGGTCACCGCCGCACTGGCACAGGACAAGAAGCGACTTGAGGCCGACTACCTGCTCAACAACATCACCGAGCTGTATGAGTCTCTGACTTCTCGCGAACGCGAGGTGCTGGCCTACGTGGTTGGCGGTGCATTGAACAAGCAGATTGCGGCAGGCATCGGCATCAGCGAGATTACCGTCAAGGTCCATCGCGGCACCGCCATGAAGAAGATGAAATCGAATTCCGTTGCCGACCTCGTCCGCAAGGCGCAGATGCTTGGCATCGAGCCGATGTCTCGCTAGCACGGGTGCCCCTTTCGTGACAGGGACACTGAATCCTCGCGCGCTGGTGACAGTGGTCCTGGCCAATGCGCTGGAGTTCTTCGAGTACTTCGCCTATGCCACGTTCGCCCGCTTCATCGGCGCGGCATTCTTCCCGCACGGCGATGCGGGTGTGGCGTCATTGGCTGCTTTTGGTACGTTTGCCACGGGGTTTCTCATGCGCCCGATCGGCGCGCTCGTACTGGGCGCCTATGCTGATCGTGTGGGGCGCAAGCCCGCGCTGGTGCTCAATGTCACACTGGTGGCCATTGGCACGCTGGGCATCGCGCTCTTGCCGGGCCATGACGTGCTCGGCATTGCCGCACCGCTTCTGCTGCTGGCCTGCAGGATGATCCAGGGCTTCGCCATCGGTGGCGAAATCGGCGCAGCAGGTGCATACCTGATCGAGCAGTGTGCGCCGGAACGGCGAGGACTCTACTGCGGCTGGTTGCTCGCCGGACAAGGACTCGCGTTGCTGACAATCGGCGCTTGCGGACTCCTGCTGGATAGTCTGCTGACCCCGGTGCAGCTCGCCGCGTGGGGATGGCGAATCCCCTTCCTTCTGGCAGTCACGATGATTCCCGTGCAGATGCTCCTGCGCCGGCGTCTACGGCCTCATGACGTGCCCCGGCACATCCCGGCGGACGCCCACGCCGGGCGCCTGACAGGCTGGAAAGTCCTTGCACTGGGAACGTTTCTGATCGCGGGCGGTACGGTGCCAACCTATGTGGCCACCTTTACCGCCCCATTCGAGATGGCGGGAACCATGCCAACGCTGCAGGAATCTTTTCTCGTGACGATGGCTCTGGGCGCGATCACGTCTGCGGCATCCATCCTGGGCGGACTGCTGGCCGATCGCCACGGGTATGCCGCCGTCGTCATCTGGGCACGGATACTGTCAATTCTGGCCGTGATACCGACGTATCTCGCCGCAGTCCATGGCATGGGCAATGGGGTCTTCGTTGCGGGCATTGTCGTGGTGACTGCGGCGAGTTGCCTGGCGGCCGGCCCGACCGTTGCACTCCTGCTCTCGACGGTACGCAGTACGTCGCGCGCAACCTCGCTTTCCTTCATCTATGCAGTGGGCGTAGCAGTGTTCGGCGGCACGGCGCCGGCGCTGGTTACCGCGTGGAACGCGTGGTCGGGAAGCCGGATGGCCGCAGCGTGGTACATCTCAGTTGCTGCAGTGGGCGCACTCGCGGCGGTCTGGGCGCTACGGCATCATCAAGAGGGGCATCCGCCACTGACTACGCCGCGAAGGCCTTTGCGCCGGGTAGCGTAAAGCAAAACGTCGCGCCTGTTCCCTCGGCGGATTCCGCCCAGATGCGCCCGCCATGCGCCTCGATGATGGACCGGGAGATGGATAGTCCCATGCCCATGCCTTCTGCCTTCGATGTGGCAAATGGCTGGAACAACGTTTCCAGCAACATCGCATCGATGCCATGTCCGGTGTCCACCACCTTGAACAGGAGGCTGGATTCGCCTTCTGGCTCGACCAGCACGCTCAACTTGCGCGCCCGCGCATCCGATGTGGCTTCGATTGCATGAATACCGTTCAGCAGAAGATTGCCCAATACCTGCTGGAGCTGAACGCGATCCACGAACACGCGGAGGCCCGCGTCAACCGACGTTTCCACCTCTATTTCCCTGGCACCCGCTTCCGGCGAGATCAGGTAGATCGCCGATGCCACCACTTCGGCTGCCGACTGCAACCGCGCCTGTACCGGCGTGTGCATCATGAATCCGCGCAGCCTGTGGCAGATGTCGGTGGCATCCCGTGCCCAGCGGCCAGCATCGCGTACCGATGCCATGGCTTCCGCCATCTCCGGTTGCTCGCGATCCAGCCAGCGCGCGGCGGCTTCGATCGATGTCCGGGTTGCGGACAGTGGCTGGCTGATCTCGTGTGTAATGGATGCCGCCAGTTGCCCCACCAGTGCAATACGCCCCGCACGCGCCATGTCGGCACGCATGACCTGCAGGCGGTTGATGTTCTCCTGATACTCGGAGATATCGAACGCATAGAAGTGCAGCCGTGCATAACGCGCGGGGTCCGCTGGTAACGAACAGCGCCAAACGATCGGGATCGTGCGGCCCGTCAGCGACGTCAGGGTGCGCTCGCCCTGGCAAGCCGTTTCGCCATTGAAGATAGCCTTGAGTACCTTCGAATTGCTGGGCCGACTGGCGGGAAGCAACGCCTTTGCCACGACGAAGAACGCTTCACGCGATTCCGCGTCGAACAATGTCAATGCCGCTTCGTTGGCATCCACGAAGTGGTGATGGCGGTCGCGCAACTGCTGGATCGCCGTGGGATTGTCGTCCAGATAAGCGTCCAGATCCGTTACGCCCTCGGCTTTGCGATCATCGACCCACTGCCGGATGCCGGACCAGTCTTCCACCAGGATGGGAATCGGCGCGAAACGGAAGGTCTCGTCCACAAGCACGCGGCTGGATTCCATGCGTGAGCAGCCATCCTCGTCGGATGTGCAGCGATGCGCGGAAACGTCGGTATCGGGATAGCTCATGGAGAGGATGTTGTGACGGCCGGTCATGCCCTTGCAATGGTAGCAACGCCACACGGCGAATGTGCCGGCGACTATACGAACGTATAGTGTTGCGCTCCGATGGCGCTAACGCTTGGCGGGCGATGTCGCCGGCATCGCCACCCCCTTCGGTGCAAACCCGATGTGCGATGGCGTATGCAGCGCGATACTTCCGTATAAGTGAACCCGCCCCGTGATTGCGCTAATGTCCGACCAAACGCTCCCCCGCGAAGCGCTCCCCTATGTCGTGCCCGTTCTGACGCTGATGCCCGTTCCTGCCAAGATTGTTTGTGTCATCGATGACGAACCATCCGTTCGCAGGTCCACTGGTGCGCTGATTCGTTCATTGGGTTGGGGGGCGGCCTTTTTTTCCTCTGCGGAAGGCTTCATGGCCCATCCGAGCAACAGTGCCTACGACTGCCTGATCTGCGATATTGCACTGGACGCCATGTCTGGCATCGAACTGCTGCGCCGGCTCCGCGCAGCCGGCCGTCAGACGCCATTCATCTTTGTCACGGCCCATGCCACGCCGTACCATCGTGACCAGGCTGCACAGCATGGCGCCCTCTGCATGCTCGACAAGCCGGTGGACCCCAGCGATCTGGTTGGCTGGCTGTCGCGGGTTCTTGGCGCGGGCTCCTGATACGCACGCGCTCGCGCCAGGCGGGCAACTATACGAACGTGTCGCTCATCATGCGCCAATTGCGACTGTTGCAGCAGCGCTGCCGACCCTACACTCGGACCATCACCAAAGCGCGACACACGAGGGAAGGGCCATGGAACGCATGCTGCAAGCAATGGAAGTATTTGCGCGGATCGTCGAATGCGAGAATTTCACGCGTGCGTCCAGCCTTCTGGGCATTCCCAAAGCGTCTGCGAGTCTGCTGATTCAACAGCTCGAGGTCCACTTGCAGGTGAAACTGCTGCACCGTACGACGCGCCAGGTTCGGCCGACGCCCGCCGGCATGACGTTCTACGAACATTGCCTCAAGATATTGCTCGACATTACCGACCTGAAATCCAAGATCGGATCGGCTGCGGAGCAGGCGAGCGGCAGGTTGCGCGTGGAGTTGCCGGGCGACATTGCGCGCCAATTGATGCCCTACATGGCCCGATTTCGTCTCCAGTATCCCGACGTCAGCCTGCAAATCTCCACGCCCCGGCATTCCTCGAACCTGATCCGCGACGGCATCGATTGCGCCGTCAGGCTGGGTGACCTCGAGGATTCCATCCATTTCAGCCGTCAGGTCGGGACGTACCAGTTAATCACGGTGGCGAGCCGGCTCTATCTTTCCCGGCACGGATGCCCCGAAACCGTGCAGAACTTGTCAGCGCATCGTACGGCGCACGCCTCGCATCAAAGCGACAGTCGCCCTTGGGAATTTGGATTCGCACTGGACGGCCGGAGCACCCGACACCGGATGCCCGAATCGATTGCCTTCGACGACATGGACCTGCTGCTTCAATATGGCTTGCAGAATGGCGGTGTCATTCAGGTCTGGGATACCGTGGCAGCGCCGTATCTTGCCAGTGGACGGCTCAAGGAGGTGCTTGCGCATTGCCGCCCACGAGCCCGGCCGATCCATGCCGTCTATGCGTGCAGGACTCGCGAATCGATGGCGCTGCGCGTCTTCGTCGACTGGCTCTCTTCGGCGCTGGAAGACACCATTGCGCCCCGTCCTCCCGCCACGGCGGCGGAAGAACGAACCGATACGGCCGAGCCCGCCTGCGCCCTGCCCTGACCGCACGGACCATTCCGTGCGCGCCGCGCCACGCTCGGCCCATGCGGTTTTCTTCCGCCCGGCATACATTCGTCGCTCCCTCTATAATCCGAGGTTTCAGGCAGCAGCACGGGTGAAGCGGATGCATCGGATCGGCTATTTCTTGACGGACGGGTTTCAAGTCATGGCAATCGGCACGCAATCCGTGTTCGAGTTCGCCAATGTCGTGGCCCGGGAGCGCGTCTACTCAGTGGTCAACTACTCACTGTCAGGTGGAGACGTCCATGCCTCGCTGGGCGTGTCCGTCAAGACCGAGCCCATTCACGACACCACCGACGCCGATACCTGGATGATCAGTGGCATCGTCGACCCGACCCAGCGCTCCAGTACCTCCGCCGAACTGGCTTTCGTCCGTGCGGCATCGGAACGTTCGCGCCGGACGGCCGGACTGTGCACCGGTGCATTTGTGCTGGCAGACGCCGGCTTGCTCGATGGCAAGCGCGCGACTACTCACTGGGCCTACGCCGATGCACTGCAGGCGCGCTGTCCCAAGGCCCAGATCGAACCCGACCACATCTTCGTCGTGGATGGCGCCATCTGGACCTCCGCCGGCTTGACCGCTGCCATGGACCTTGCCCTGGGCCTCGTCGAGAAGGACCTGGGAAATGAGGTGGCAACGAAGGTCGCACGCGTCATGGTGATGAACCAGCGTCGCGCCGGTGGTCAGTCCCAGCAGTCCGAGATGCTGAAGCTCGCCCCCAAATCGGACCGCATCCAGACTGCCCTCGAGTACGCGCGCCAGAATTTGTCCCGGCCGCTGCGGATCGAGGAACTGGCTCGCGCCGCCCATCTCAGCACCCGGCAATTCCAGCGCATCTTTCAGTCCGAAACAGGGCAATCGCCCGCGAAAGCCGTCGAACAACTCCGGATGGAAGCGGCGCGCACCATGATCGAACGCGGACGTCACCCGCTGGAGGTCATCGCTCGGGAAACCGGCTTCCGTGATCGGAACCACCTGCGCGAAGTGTTCGTGCGCGCGTTTGGCGTCAGCCCTCAGGAGTTGCGCAGGGATGCCCGTACTCCCATCGCAGCCTAGCAACCGAGACACCCTCGCCTTCGTTTCCGCATTCATCGCAACAGCGCTGCGAAAAGGGGAGCGAGGATTGCTGTCAGGACGCCATTCATACCAATAGCCAGACGCGCAGCAGTAGCATGCCGATCAACGGTCCGGGTATGGGAACGTGAGCGATCGTCGCCAGCGCCTCTTCGATGCATTGCAACAGCAAAAGCGTCGAGAGTCCCTGCAGCATCTCTGATTCCCCGTTCGCAACCGCACCATCAGCACCTCTATCGAACTTCCATACAGACGTCCAGACACTTTCCTTGGACGTTGTTTTCGGATTAAGGCCCTATTTGCTTCCGGCATTGAGGACTTATCTTTGTCTCTCCAACACAACAGGAGAGCATCCATGAAAACTAAACTTATCGTTAGCAGCCTGATCCTCGGTATCTCCGTGACTGCCGCCTCGGTCGCCAATGCTCAAAGTCAAAAAGCAACGGACGTGGTCACCCGCGAGCAAGTGAAAAAGGAACTTGTACAAATCGAGGCCGCGGGCTTTGACCCCCATCGCGATAGCAGCACGTATCCCGCAGATCTGCAGGAGGCTGAATCCCGCGCGGCGGCAACGAGCAGGCCAGCATCGGCACCCGCGTCCGGAACCCGCAAGCAGTAACGAATAAGCGCGACGTTTTGCTAGCCACATACCTCATCGCTACATGGATGAATAGTGGTGGTTGCAGTTGCATCGCTTCGAAACGCGTTTCGACCGTCGTTGCCATCGAAATGGTGGGCAATGGCGGTTGCCGTTCGTCCCCAGTCCTCGCACGTCTTCGCCCTTCATCACGGCCTTGAATTAAAAAGTCTATCAACGAAAAGTTGGTACGCCGTGAGGAATTGTCACGCTTGGCCGAAAGCTATGTTTGCCGAACACGCTTCTGACGCAACCTTGTTGCCGTTATGGTTGTAGCAGTTGCAAATGATCGACGGTGATCCGATCAATCCGACTGGATTCTTCAACAGCAACTTCGACGAATAGTGAAAATCATCTATAAAAGGAATAAAAAATGACTCGCATGTCCACGATCGATGTCGCGACCGCTACTGGCCTGACAGCAGAGCTCTTTACCAGCATCAAGCGCGGCCTTGGGAAGGTGCCGAATGCGTACGCGAGCATCGGATCGCAATCGCCGGTCGCGCTCCAGTCATTGCTGGCTGCCAACGCGGCCCTGAAATCGAGCGGCGCACTGTCGGCAAAGGAACTGGAGGCGATCAACCTGGCCATTAGCGAAAACAGCGGCTGCGACTATTGCCTCGCTGCCCATACGTTGTCGGGCAAGATGGCGGGCTACACGGCAGATCAGATGCGCGAGCTGCGCGCCGGCGGCCTGAGCGCCGATGCAAAGATCGATGCCCTCGTGAAATTTGTGCTGACGCTGGTACGCACATCGGGAACGGTCCCGCAGGCCACCCTGGATAAGGTCCGCCAAGCAGGATATAGCGATACGCAAGTGACGGAAGCCATCTTCGCTGTCACCGCCATCCTGACCACCAACATCTTCAATCGCGTCAACGACACGATTCTGGATTTTCCTTCGGTGACGTGACTCTGCAAATTGCATTGTCAATCTCCACCAAACACTCAGTTCGGATGCCGGCGCTTTAACTTGTGAGCTGACAGATCTAATGTTGTGGCGACACACGGAAGACCTGCATTCGACGCGAAAGCGATACCTCAAATGAAACCCATCGCAATCATCGCCACCATCACCGCCGATCCAGGCGCCGAAGCCGCAGTGCGCGACGCTCTCATGACAGCGGTGCCACTCGTGCGGCAAGAGCCCGGATGCGAGCGTTACGAGCTGCTAGCCGATATCGGCAATGAACGCAGCTACGTCATGGTGGAACGTTGGCACAGTGAGTCTGACCTTGAGGCGCACACGAAGTCGCCAGCTTTCACACAACTGACGAAAGCCCTTTCCGGTATCGCAAAGCTGAGTATCAGCAGGCTCACGCCCATGGCATGAGCTCGACGACGGGCGTCGTCAACCGTCCTTGAAACGATACCGGGTAGTACGACTGATTTGCACATCTACCGTAAGGAACCCCTGAAATGAAATTCCGCGATTTGCTTGTCGTTGCCAGTCGGCTCGACCACATCGGGATTCCGATGATTCGCATCGGTGTAGCCATCATCTTCCTGTGGATTGGCGCACTGAAGTTCGTGCCGTACGAAGCGGACAGCATTACGCCGTTCGTCGCCAACAGCCCATTCCTGTCCTTCTTCTATGCGCATCCCGAGGCCTACCACGCCCATCTGACGCATGAAGGCCAACTCGATCTTGTGCAGCGCGCATGGCAGGTTGCCAACCACACGTATGCGTTTTCCAATGGGCTTGGTACGGTGGAAATCATCATTGGCCTGCTGGTCCTCTCCTACTTGTTCTCACCCACGCTCGGCCTGATTGGATCGATTCTCGCGTTCCTGACACCGATCGTCACACTTTCCTTCCTCATCACCACGCCCGAAGCCTGGGTCGCCAACCTGGGGGATGCGAACTATGGTTTCCCATACCTGTCCGGAGGTGGGCGACTGGTTCTGAAAGATGTGCTGATGCTGGCGGGTGCGGTCGTCATGATTGCGGATTCCGCACGACAAGTAATGCAGCGACATCACCAACAATCGCGATAGCGATTACATCCAAATCCGATCGACACACCTATTTCGTTTCGAGCCAGGCAACATCCATTGCTCAAGGAGTTGGTTTTGAATCCCGGAAGAAGGCAGTTCATGAAGCTGTGTGGTGCGGGGGCGGCAGGGGCAACTGCACTGGCGCTGGGTTTCACTCCCTCCACGGCTTACGCGGTGCAGTCCAGACAATACAAGCTGCTTCGCGCCAGGGAGACTCGCAACAACTGCACCTACTGTTCCGTGGGCTGCGGCCTGTTGATGTATAGCCTCGGCGACGGTGCAAAGAATGCGAAGGCGAGCATCTTTCATATCGAGGGCGATCCCGATCATCCGGTCAGCCGAGGTTCCCTCTGCCCCAAGGGCGCTGGCCTCCTGGACTTCATCCATAGCGATAGCCGGCTGAAGTATCCCGAGTATCGGGCGCCCGGGTCGAACGCGTGGCAACGCATCAGTTGGGACGACGCCTTCGCGCGCATTGCCCGGCTCATGAAGGATGATCGGGACAAGCACTTCGTCGAACGCAACGACGCAGGCGTCCTCGTCAATCGCTGGCTGACCACTGGGATGCTTTGCTCTTCGGCAGCGAGCAACGAGACAGGTGTACTGGATCAGAAGTTTACGCGTGCCCTGGGAATCCTCGGCATGGACAGCCAGGCTCGGGTCTGTCACTCCCCAACCCCGGCGGCGCTCGGACCATCGTTTGGCCGAGGTTCGATGACGAACAACTGGGTGGATATCCGGAACGCCAACGTTGTCATCATCATGGGCGGAAATCCCGCCGAGGCCCATCCAGTTGGTTTCAAATGGGTGATCGAGGCAAAGATCAGGAATGGGGCCAAGGTCATCGTCATCGATCCCCGCTTCAATCGCAGCGCATCTGTCGCCGATTTCTACACCCCGATTCGCACCGGCTCGGACATCGCGTTCCTGATGGGTGTGGTCAATTACCTGTTGCAGCACGACAAAATCCAGCATGAGTACGTCAAGACGTACACCAATGCCAGCTTGATCGTGCGCGACGACTACGCGTTCGACGATGGCCTGTTCAGCGGATACGATCCCGGCCAGCGTACCTACGATCGCTCGAGCTGGAATTATGAACTCGATGCGCAGGGGCATGCGCGCAAGGATCCCACGCTCCAGCATCCGCGCTGTGTCATCAACCTGCTACGTCAGCACGTCTCGCGCTACACGCCAGACCTGGTGGCGCGCCTTTGCGGCGTGACGCTGGACGACTTCCGCCACATCTGCGAGGTGTTGGCCGAAACCAGCGCGCGGGACAAGACCGCGACCTTCCTGTATGCGCTGGGCTGGACCCAACACTCATCCGGCTCGCAGATCATCCGTGGTGCGGCAATCATCCAGTTGCTTCTCGGCAATATCGGTATGCCGGGCGGCGGCGTCAATGCGCTCCGGGGCCACTCGAATATCCAGGGTTACACGGACCTCGGGCTGCTATCGCTGAGGCTGCCTGGCTACATGGATTTGCCATCCGAAAAGCAAACCACGCTCGACCAGTATCTCGCGCAAAGCACACCGCGCGAGCTGATTCCCGATCAGGTCAATGGGTTCCGAAATACACCGGCGTATTTCGTCAGCCTGATGAAGACCTTTTGGGGAGACAAGGCCACGCGCGCCAATAACTGGGGTTTTGACTGGCTGCCCAAATGGGACAAGAGCTACGACGTCCTCGCGTACACAGACATGATGTACGAAGGGAAGGTTAATGGCTACATCGTCCAGGGCTTCAATCCCCTGGCCGCATTGCCAGACAAGAACAAGATCCAGCAGGCACTTTCGCGTCTCAAGTTTCTGGTCGTCATCGACCCGCTTGGCACCGAAACGTCGACCTTCTGGAAGAATCATGGCGAGCAACATGACGTAGATTCATCGCGGATTCAGACCGAGGTTTTCCGTCTCCCGTCATCCTGTTTTGCAGAGGAGAACGGCTCCATCGTCAATTCCGCCCGTTGGCTTCAGTGGCACTGGGCAGGCGCCAATCCACCGCATGAAGCCAAACAGGACGCCGCGATCATAGGAGGCTTGTTCACGAAGCTGCGCGAACTGTACGAAAAGGAAGGCGGCGCAAATCCCGATCCCGTACTGAACATGTCGTGGAACTACATAGTCCCCGAGGATCCGACGCCAGAAGAGATCGCGCGAGAGACAAATGGTTATGCGCTGGCAGATCTCCACGATGCAAGTGGAAGACGCCTGGCGCGCAAGGGCGAACTGCTATCCGACTACTCTCTTCTGCGCGATGACGGCACAACCGCCAGCCTTAACTGGATCTTCGCGGGGTCCTGGACACAGAGCGGGAATCAAATGGCTCGCCGCGACAACTCCGACCCGTCCGGACTCGGTTGCACGCCGGGATGGGCCTGGGCCTGGCCGCAGAATCGGCGCGTGCTGTACAACCGTGCGTCACTGGATCTCGATGGAAAGCCCTGGGATCCCAGGCGCAAGCTGATCGAATGGAATGGTCAGCGCTGGACAGGCTTTGACGAGCCCGATTTCCCGGTGACCGTGCCACCGGGAAGCGCTGCCGGTCCGTTCATCATGCTGGCAGAAGGTGTAGGGCGACTGTTCTCCGGAGGCAGCCTGGTGGAAGGCCCGTTCCCGGAACACTACGAACCCGTCGAGAGCCCGATCGCTGCAAATCCATTGCATCCGACGGTCAAGCAGAATCCGTCCACACGTGTCTTGCCTAACGACTCGGCACGTATGGGCGATCGCCGCCAGTTTCCCTACGTGGCCACTACCTACGGTATCACCGAGCTATTCCGGCACTGGACCAAGCACTCGCGGTTGAACGCGATCCTGCAGCCCGAGCAGTTCGTTGAAGTCGGCGAACAGCTTGCACAGCGCAAGGGCATTGTTGCCGGAGACATGGTCAAGGTGTCCTCCCATCGCGGATACATCAAGGCTCGCGCTGTGGTCACCAAGCGAATCCGCACACTGGAGGTCATGGGCGAACCGCTGGACACCATCGGTGTGCCATGCGTCTGGGGGTTCGAGGGTGCCACGAAAAAGGGATACCTCGCGAATGCCCTGAGCCCCGCTGTTGGCGACGCCAATACACAGACCCCCGAGTACAAGGCATTTCTCGTCAACATCGAGAAGATCTAGGAGCGGCGTTCATGTCGATTCAACCACAAGACATCATCCGTCGTTCTGCGACCCACTCCGCCACGCCTGCACCGCGCGTGCGGGACCACCAACTGGAAGTGGCAAAACTCATTGACGTCTCCATTTGTATTGGCTGCAAGGCATGCCAGGTTGCCTGCTCCGAATGGAACGATCTGCGTGACGAGGTGGGTACGAATGTCGGCGTCTATGACAATCCCCGCGATCTGTCGCCCAAGACCTGGACGCTCATGCGTTTTGACGAGTATGAGAACGAATCCGGCAAGCTCGAGTGGCTGATCCGCAAGGACGGCTGCATGCATTGCGAGGACCCGGGGTGTCTGAAAGCATGTCCGAGCCCAGGCGCGATCATCCAGTACGCCAACGGCATCGTGGATTTTCAGTCCGAACATTGCATTGGGTGCGGCTACTGCGTGGCCGGTTGCCCTTTCGACGTCCCCCGCATCAGCAAGGAGGACAACCGTGCGTACAAATGCACGCTGTGTTCGGACCGCGTGGCTGTGGGGCAAGAGCCAGCGTGCGTGAAATCCTGCCCCACCGGTGCCATCTCATTCGGCACCAAGGAAGAAATGACCGAACAGGCCAGCAAGCGCGTGGCGGAGCTCAACACGCGCGGCTATGAACACGCGGGGATCTACGATCCGGCCGGTGTGGGCGGCACCCACGTCATGTACGTCCTGCACCATGCGGACCGACCTCAGCTCTATCGTGGCCTGCCAAAGGATCCCCGCATCAGTGCTGTCGTGCGTGGCTGGAAGGGGCTGATGAAGCCGCTCGCTGCGGCGGCTTTTGTCGCGACACTCGCAGGCTCGTTTCTGCACTACGTAGGTGTAGGACCGAACACCACGACCGAAGGCGACGAAGATTGAACGAGGGGTTCCTTCATGAAAACTGCAAACAAGATTCTTCGCACGGGGTTCATCGAGCGCGCCTGCCATTGGGTACTCGCGTTCTGCTTTTTCGAGGCAGCTTGCTCGGGCCTTTCCTGGTTCTTTCCCAGCCTGTCATGGCTGAGTTCTGTGCTGGGAACACCGCAGCTTGCGCGCGTCTTGCACCCATTCTTTGGCGTCGCAGTATTCCTGTTGCTGGCGTTCATGTTCATCCGCTTTGCGAAGCACAATCTGTTCGTCGCAACAGATCGGATCTGGTTTCACCATGCAGGAGATGTACTCAGAAACCGGCATGACAAGCCGCTGCGAATCGGCAAGTACAACGCGGGTCAGAAGGTGCTGTTCTGGCTGATCATGGCCCTGATCTGCATGCTTCTCCTGACGGGGATCGTGATCTGGCGAGCCTACTTCGCTACGCTCTTCCCCATTCCCGTCGTCCGTCTCGCGTTGCTTGGGCATGCACTGGCAGGTGTTGGACTCATCTTGCTCATCGTGGGACATATTCACCTGGCTATCTGGGTACGCGGCTCCATCGCCTCGATGCTCACCGGTTATGTGAGTCGCGCATGGGCGAGACAACACCATGATCGTTGGTACGAGGAAGTGAGACTAAAGCAGGCCGCGCAGGACTCCCGGAAAAAACATCAATGACCACCATCGATATCGTTCCGGCAGATGAGCGCTCGGCAGCTTTGCTGATCGAGCATGTGATATGGCCCGACCCCCTGTCTCTCTATGGCAAACGGGCCAAAAGACTGCGTGAACTTGCCGTTGACCATCCCGAGGCGGCCTACCTGGAGTTCGCAGCGAAAGTCTGTACGGCGCAGCAGGAAATTTTCGCGACTTTGCCGCACGCGAACGCGGCGCCAGGCATGACACGCGCCGATGCACTATCGACCTACGAGCTGCTCGCACAACCTTGCTGGCAGGAAGCATTGACGAGGCTGGTGCAGGCGATGCCTGCCGCGGCGCCTGCCGGAATGAACGAGCCAGCGAGGCTGGTGCATCAAGCGCAGTCGTTACTGCAGGGTCGATTCGGAAGCGTGGGGCAGCGTGAGTCTGTCTTCCTTTGGGCTGCGTTATCTCTGCAGTGGTCGCATGTTGCAGCACACATGCCGTCCCGGCACGATCTTCAGGGACCAGTGCAGACGCGTTTCGACTGCCCAACGTGCGGAAGTGCGCCTTCGGCCAGCATCGTCCCTGGTGGCAAGCGCGGCGGCTTGCGCTATCTGCACTGCCCACTCTGTGAGACGCGATGGCATCTGGTACGTGCGGTGTGCAGTTGCTGCGGTGGCGACGATGAAGTGGAGTATTGGTCAGTAGACGAGGCTCGTGCGGTGGTCAAGCTGGAGACCTGCGGGGATTGTCACGGATACCTTAAGGTTTGCTTCGCGGACTTCGATGCGCGCGCTGATCCGGTTGCAGATGACCTGGCGTCGCTCCACCTCGATTACGAGGCGGAAAGAATGGGTTTCCTGCGTACTGGAATCAATCCATTCGCATTCCCAGCCGACTGTCCCTGATCGTTGAAGCCGGTCTACGACTCCGTAACGCTGCGTCGAGGCATGCGCCCGCATGCCATCTATTCATTCCCTGTTGGAGAACAACGTGCTGCACCTCTTCAAGAAACAACCTTTGACCTTGATGGCCATTGCGATACTCAGTGCTATGTCATCCACCGCCAATACAGCGTTCGCCTCTACCGCCGCGTCGGCAGTGCAAGCCGATGAGGTCGTAGCCATGCGGAAGAATACTCAAATGCCCTGGAACGCCGTGGTGGTCGACGCACGCGGCCGGTTCATCGTCAGCTCACCGCTGTGGACCGGAAACACTGGCCCTGCGGTGGCAATCGCGGAGGAGAACGGTTCACTGACACCGTATCCAGACGCTGGATGGAACAGATGGAAGGCCGGCAATGATGCGACACGCGCATTCGTCAGCGTGAACGCCATTCACGCTGACGCGCGCGGCGACTTGTGGATCGTGGATACGGGCTCGCCAGATTTTGGCGGTACACCGGTCGCTGGTGGCCCGAAAATCGTACACATCGATCCCCGCACCGATACTGTGGTACGCGTCTACACCTTTCCCAAGGATGTGATTCGCGCCCACACCTACATCGACGATATTCGCATCAACGGGCGTCACGCGTACATCACCGATGCAGGAGAAGGTGCGGTTCTCGTGCTGAACCTGGACGATGGCAAGGTGCAGCGTCGCTTCGACGACATGCCCTTCGCTCGCGCCCGTGCGCGCGACACGATCGTCGTGAATGGCAAGGTATTGACTGGCACCGATGATCGTCCGCTGAGAGTCAATGCCGACCCGCTCGAAGTTAGCCCGGATGGCCGTACCTTCTACTTCGGCCCACTGTCAGGTCCACTGTCCCAGATAGAAACACGCTACCTGGACGATGAAACGCTCGACGACAATACGCTGGCGAAGCACGTCAGCACATGGTTCGACAACCCGCCGGTAGGTGGCACTGCCATGGGCGCAGATGGAAGCCTGTATTACACCCCCTTGGCCGACAACTCCCTGATGCGGCGCGCACCGGATGGCACCGTATCCATGCTATTGCGTGACCATCGCCTGCGCTGGGTTGATGCCCCGTTTCTCGATGGCAAGGGACACATTTACTTGCCCGTACCACAAATCGATGGCGCAGCGCCCTTTAATCATGGTCAGTCAACGATCCGTTATCCGGTAGAGCTTTTCAAAATCAATCTTCCTTCCGGCCTGAAGTGAAACGGCAGTACCGGAGGAACGCCCCCCTAGAAAACGGGGGGCTTTTTTTAGTTCCCAGCACGCCCGTGGCCCCAATTTCCGCGGGCCACCGCCCACAGAATGAAACTACCGTAGACGAGCATCGCAAGGGCGCCAAAGGCAAAGTACTGTTGCAAGGTTGCACCCAGAGACAATGCAAGGCCGCCGACACCGGCGAACAAACTGAGGCGCAGCGCTCCGGCCACCAACGGCCACTTGAGTCGACCTGCACCTTGAGATGCAAAGTAGAGCGAGAAGCCAAGGGCGAAGAAGCCATAGAACGGACCCACCATATGCAAGTAGGCGACGCCCGCTTCCAGCAAATGCTTGTCGGCTCCAAAAAGACCCAGCCACGCGGTGGGCCAAAGGGCCGCAACAAGACCCACCAGTTCGGCCAATGCGAAAGCCATGAATCCACCGCTAAGTGCAATACGCCGCGCGCGGTCGATCTGACCTGCGCCGATGTTGGCGCCCACGAGCGCGACCATCGGCGCTCCAAAGCCGAACGCGATTGGAATCAGCAGGTACTCCAGCCTGGCTCCCGTTGCGTAGCCTGCCAGCGCCGCGGTGCCGCCATGCCCACCAACTTGAGCGGTGGTCACCGCTATCAGCGCATTGGTAAGTACCGGATTGATACATGCGAGTGCGCCAACGGTCAAAATGCTGCGCATGGGTGCCCAATGCAATGCGCCTGGCGCAAGCCGCGCGGCGGAACGTCCCGACAAACAGAACCAGGCTAGTATCGCAGTGCCTGCTGCGTAATACATCACCAAAGCCCATGCGCCACCGGCAATTCCCAAAGGGGGAATCGGGCCCCAACCAAAAATCAGGCAAGGAGAAAGTGGCACCAGGGCGACGGCACCTCCACAGATCACCATCCCGGGAAATGACATGTTGCCCGTGCCCCGAACCACACTGGCAAGTGCGTTCATCGCCCACATTAGCGGAAGGCCTGCGAATAGCACATGACCGTAAGTGCAAGCCGCATCCAGTGCCGCACCCTTTGCGCCAAGAAGCGAAAAAAGTGGCCGCTGAAACGTCAGGAGCAACGCGGAGAAAGCAACGCCAATAAGGATGTTGATGGCGAGGGCGTGCCGAGGAATCTGATTTGCCAACGACTGATTACCGGCTCCAAGTGCGCGCGCTACCGCTGCAGATATCCCGCCACCCATTGCTCCTTGTGACATGTTTCCCATGAGCATGAGTACAGGTATGACAACGGCGACACCGGCCAGTACGTCCGTACCGAGTTTCGCCAGGAACCATGTCTCGATCAACCCCGTCGATGCCTGGGCCAGCATCATGAGCATGTTTGGCACGCTCATGCGAAGAACCGTTGGAACGATGGGCGCCTCCAGCATCAATCGCAGGCGTGGATTGGAGGCGCCCATCGTCGCCGATCCAGAGGTAGTCATCTCGTTTGGCCTTTCGCCATAAGGCGGGTCATCCAGCAACAAATTACGTGCATATGCAAGCAACCAACTTTACTTGCATATGCACGCATTGGTCAAGATGCACTACACTACGATCCGAAACGATCGCTCCCCTGCTTTGATTGAGGAAATTTGAGACTTGGCCGAATCCAGAATGCCCACTTCGATAGCAAAAGACCCATTGATCTGCAATGGATCTGCCTTGCGCAAGGCGACGCGCCGTATCACGCAGCTCTATGACGCCGCCCTGGCACCATGTGGGTTGACCGTCTCACAGCGGTCCATACTGGTTCACATCGCACGAGGACAGATGCCAACAATGACCGAGTTGGCACAGGCCATGGTGCTTGATCGCTCGGCGTTGGCGCGGAATATCCAACCGCTCGAGCGGGATGGCTACCTGGTTCAAGTGCGAGACACTAAGGACGGCAGAAGCAGGAGAGTCGAACTCACTCAAGAGGGAAAGGCTAAGTTAGCCGAGTCGAATCGACTCTGGCGCCAGGCACAGGATCGCTTCGAAGCAGTGTACGGAGCCGAGCGAGCCGCGGCACTACGGCTTGCACTGGCCGAGATCTACTCAGACGAATTTTTTGACGCTTTCACTGCGGCATCAGTATCTAGATGAACGCCTCCGAGGCGCCAGCGGACAAGGCATTTTTCCACCTACTCACTTTGGCGCGACAGGTCGATTCCAGCCGTGCGACGTTGACCCAAGGATGGTCTATCGAATGGCAACCGGATTCACGTTGACCTGCGTGGAGCCCACATAGAGTGGCTGCCCCAGGACGAACAGGAATTCCCACGCCTGATCGCGTACCAGGGCCCGGCTGTCGATCAACTCCAGGTTGTAGATGCCACGCTTGGCGAGCATGTACTGATTCACCGGGAACTCTTCCTTTCCGTGCGGACTCGGGTAGACCTCCGAAGCCCATGTATCTCCCCCGAAGGCTACGATGCCCTGGTCAGCCAGCCATTTGGCGGCGTCCATGCCAATGCCGGGCTCCACTTCCAGGAACTGGTTGTTGTCCTTGCCGATCAGTTCCAGCCAGCCGGTATTGAAGAGCACCACGTCGCCCTTGCGCAGCGTAATGCCCTGTTTTTTCAGTACGGCCTGTACATCCTTCACCGAGAACTCGGTGCCGCCAGGAACGATGGCTTGGCCAAAGTGCGCGGTCATGTCGAGTACCACACCGCGTGTCACCAGTGGGGGCACTTTCTCCACACCGAGCTTCCTGACACCATTCACGCTGACGAAATCGGCGGCCCGGTTCCCGTTGTAGTACACGTTGTCGATACCGATATGACCGATACCGTTGAGCTGTGTCCCGACGCCGGTCCAGGCATTGACCAGTTCGTCGTTGAACGTGAATTTGTTCGGACCAAGCGACAGGCCAGCCTGCTGTCCAACTTGCACGTTGTAGAGCTGGAAGCTGCGATGCCGGTAGGCCGGGAGCGACTTGTCCACCGGCACGGCCAGCGGATAGGTCTTGCCAGTCTTCACCAGCGTGACCGCCTGCCTGACGACGTCCGGCGTTAGCAGGTTGGCCGCACCAATCTCGTCGCTCGCGCCATAAGGCGATGGATACCAGTCCGCTGCGGACGCAGCATGCATGAATAGCGGTAGCGTCCCGATCAGGAAAGTTTTGGCGAGTGTTTTGTTCACGAAAATCGTCCTCGTTGGAGCGTGGCGCCGTTCCATGCACCAGCTTTCAGGCACGGTCTTGCGTGAATGGGCACCACGCAGGTCAGAGCCCTAAGTCTGACTTCGACCCTCACGACGAAAAAGCCGCCAGGCTGCGAATATGACTTGCGTTGCAGTCAACAATGCGGGCGCGCAGCAATTCACCAGCCTGCCGGCGCCCAGGGCGAGAACGTCAAGATCGGCAAGGCGACGCCCTGCCAGTCACACGCTGCACGGACCACCCTTCCCTTTGACAACTCAAGTGTGCGCGTCCCATGCCGTTAGGGAATGGAGCAATCGACTCCTCCCATACCTTGAGGCAACATGCTCGTGGTCGATTCGCAGAACAGCTCGATCCGCATGATTACGCCCGCAGGCGTGGTCAGTACCGTGGTTGGCACCAACACGGTGGGCACGGTGGATGGTCCGGCCGCAACCGCGCGCTTCCGCTATCCAAGCGCCGTGACGCTCGGCCCAGGTGGCGACATGTACATCGTCGATAGCGGGAACCACTCCATCCGCAAGTTCGACGGCACCACCGTCTCCACGTTGGCGGGCTCCGCGGCAGGAACGCCGGGGTATGCGGACGGCACGGGCACTGCGGCACTGTTCACGAGTCCGACGAGTGCGGTGCTCCATGCCGACGGCAATCTCTATGTCACGGAATTCAACAACCACGTGATCCGCAAGATCACGCTGGCAGGCGTGGTCACGACGCTGGCAGGCAGCAACGTCGCGTTTGGCAACGTCGATGGCACCGGTGCCGCCGCGCGCTTCATCTCCCCGTCCGACATCCAGATGGATGCGTTCGGCAACCTCTTCGTCGTGGACATCTCGACCAACACGATCCGGAAAATCACGACGGCTGGCGTCGTGACGACTTTCGCCGGTTCGGGCGCGGCCGGTGTGGTGGATGGCGTGGGCACGGCCGCGCAGTTCGATGGTCCGAACGGGCTGGTCATCGACCCGGAAGACAACCTCTACGTAGCGGACCGCAACGGCAACACGATCCGCAAGATCACGCCGGCGGGTGTCGTCACGACCATTACCGGGTCCACGACCTCGGGCACCGCAAACGGTAGCGGCTCGGTGGCACGGTTTACCGCTCCGATCTCGCTCGCCATGGACAGCGCCCGCAACCTGTACGTGACGGAACTAAACCGCAACACGATCCGCAAGATCACGTTGCCCTGACCGTCGCCTGCTCGCCTCCGCCCGGAGGTGAGCAGGCTGGACGCGTCGCCCCAGACAGGTGATGGTAGTAGAGCTTCAAGGCGGCAACCCCTTCGCACGGACTGCTCCATCAGCAGTTGTGGGGGTCGAAAGCGGTCGGCGCAGTGGGCTTCGGGAGCTAGTCAAACTGCCGATGATCCTGACCGTCGGCGGGGACGAATCCCCGGAATGCCACCGCCTTCAGCACGAATATCAAGAACTGCTATCCGATGCCGGTGTTGACGTGGAGATCGTCTTGCAGAACGGTGGTCATCATTTCGACGCCGTCGATCTGATGGGCGAGGCGAACGGTGCTCTGGCCATCGCAGTGCTGCGGATGATTGAACGAGCTTAAAGCTCGGCGGCGGGTGGAGTGACGGGAATCACCTGTGTTTCCTCCCGTCGACCAGTGGCGTCGCGGCGAACACGTCGACCCACACTGCCTGCGACAGTACGGTGAGTACCACCGCCGACAACAGGCCCAGGAAGCCACCGATCATCGCACCGCGTGTGGTGCAGCCCTTCCACAACACCG
>NZ_SCMX01000085.1 GCF_005503625.1 Cupriavidus sp. 2SB
GTGTTGTACGAAGACCGATTTACCCACCCGCACCTCTGAGAGAATGCAGGCTTGCCAATCCATTCGACCGGCAAGCCTCTAGCTGTCCTGCACACAAAAAAACTGACAGGCCCTAAACGCGACCGCTCCGCGAAGGTTTGCTCCCCTCTCCCGCAAGCGGGAGAGGGGCGGGGGAGAGGGCAGGCGGTGCAAACCGCGACGTGGTCGGCAAGCAGAGCCTCCGGCCCTCTCCCCCAACCCCTCTCCCACTTTGTGGGAGAGGGGAGCCAAAACCGGAGGAGAGGACGCGTCAACGCCCCAACCGCTCCAACAACCCCTTCAACACTCCCTGTTCCTCCGCCGACAACCCTGCAGCAATCCGCGCGTCATGCGCACAAACTGCTGCGGTCACGTCCTCCAGCGTCTGCCTTCCTGCGTCAGTCAACGCCAGCCCATACGCGCGCCGATCCGTTGCCGATGGCAAACGCTCCACGAGTCCCATCGATTCCAGCGCATCCACCAGCAACACTGCACCGGAACGTGCGATGCCAAGGATCTGCGCGAGGTCGGTCAGCTTCAATGCCGCATTGCGGCCAATGATCTGCAACGCAGAAAAACGCGGGGGCGTGATGTTCCACGCAGCGAGCGATGAAACGAAATCTTCGTAGACGCGAATCTGCGCACGGCGGATCGCATATCCGATCAGTGAATCGAGCACGCCGTAGTCCACATCGGGGACATGCGGTTCGAAGTGGTTGGTGTCAGGGTCGGGGGCCAGCGTCTCGCGCGGTTTGCGGGAAGAGGGCATGCGTCAGCGCACCATGAAGTAACGCAGTTCCACGCGATCGGGAAAGCGTGCGCCAGAGGCGACGAAGAGATGCTGCATGAGCCATCGATACTGCGGCGCTGCAGTTTCAAAGCGCGGCGCCGTGCGGAAGTAGATCTCGGCCGGATCGACCTGTTCGCCACGATTCAGGCGCGCGATGACCGAGGCATGGCCGCTGCGCACCCCTGCATTGACGATGTAGATGCGCGCACCGTCATGCGTTTCCAGCACGTAGCGTGCCTCGATGTCGGCGGTGGTGACATCATCGCCACCCGCATGCCGGATCAACTGGAAATCTGCGCCACCCGGCACGACATGCCCGTTGAGGCGCGGTCCGCGCACGGTACCCGACAGGATCGGGATCACGCGGCGCTGGCCCAGTGGCGTGACGCCAACCTCGGTAGGGGGCGCCACCTGCAAGCTGAAGTCTGCAATGTGCTCCAGCGTCGGCGTGGCGATATCCGGCGTCATTTGAGCAGCTTCCAGTTACCGTTCTCGATGGTCAGCAGCACACGTCCGCGCTGATCGAAGCCGAAGTGATCCTGCGCGGTGTAGTTGAGCACGCCATGCGATACCACGATGTTGCGCTCGCTTTCCAGCGCATCCTTCAACGCCTTGCGGAACTCCGGCGTACCCGGCTTCGCCTTCTTCAACGCCACCGGCACGATACGCTGCAACACGAGACCGGCATCGTATGGATGCGCGCCGAACTGCGTGCGCGTCTCGGGACCATATTGCTTCTCATAGCGTGTCACGTAGTCCATGCCCGGCTTCTTGACCTCGCTGCTCGCGGGCAGTTGCTCCGCCACGATCACGGGACCGGCCGGCAGGATCGCACCGTTCACGGCCTTGCCGCCGATGCGGATCAGGTCACGCGTGGCCGCGCCGTGCGTCTGGTAGATCGGACCCGTATAACCGCGCTCGCGCAACGTGGTGTGCGGCAGCGCGGCACCCGTTCCAGCACCCGCGATCAGTACGGCATCGGCGCGTGCCGACATCAGCTTCAGCACTTGCGCGGTCACGCTGGTGTCCGACCGCGCGTAACGCTCGGCCGCAATGACGCGGATGCCGTTGGTTTCGGCGGCAGCGGTGAACTCCTTGAGCCAGGTCTCGCCATAGGCATCGGCAAAGCCGATGAACGCCACGGTCTTCACGCCGTTGCCCTTGGCAGCGGTCGCTACGGCATCGGCCATCAGCCTGACCGGTTGCGCCAGGCGATACGTCCATGCGCCACGGCCCGGCTTCAGTTCGATGGGCGAGAACGCGAGCTGCACGGTCTGGCTCTCGTCGGCCACTTCGGAAATCGCGATCGAAGGCGCCACGGCCGACGATCCGAGGATGATGTCGACCTTGTCCTCGGAGACAAAGCGTCGCGCAATCTTCGTACCTTGTGTCGGGTCGGAGGCATCGTCCATGACGATGTAGCGGATCTTCTCGCCGCCGATGGTCTCGGGCAGGAACGGCATGGTGTTCTTCTGCGGAATGCCGAGCGAAGCCGATGGGCCGGTGGACGCAATGCTGACGCCAACGGTCACGTCGGCCAGGGCGGCACCGCTGACGATGCTCAATGCAGCGAGGGCAATGCAGGCACGGGGAATGCGGAACTGGGGCATGGTTGTCTCTCCGTTTCTTATGGGAATGAGCTAGGGGCGAGGCGCTTGCAACTGTTGCTGCCCAAAGCCTGCCAGCGTCTTGTAGCGCTGGGAGATGGCTTCAAGCTCGCTGCGTGGAATCGCATCGTCGATATTGGAAAAGCCCTGCGGCGCGCGCACTTCGGCAAGCTGCATCACCTGCTCGGGACCGTTCATGCGATTGCGCAGCACGATGCCGGCGGTGCGCGGCAACCGCTCGGCCTCGTACTCACGCAGGGCATAGCCGATATCGCGCTCGCCCAGCAGACAATCCAGCAGATAGCGGGCATCGACGATGGCCTGCGCGCTGCCATTCGAGCCAATCGGATACATCGGATGCGCGGCGTCGCCAAGCAGCGTGACGCGGCCAAACGTCCAGCGCGGCAGCGGGTCCTTGTCGACCATCGGAAATTCGTAGATGGCTTCGGCGCCATCGATCAATGCGGGAATATCGATCCAGTCCCAGCGCCACTGTTCGAACGCGGCGCGGAACACGGATTTGTCGACTTCGCGGTTCCAGTCGCTGCGCGGCGGCGATTCGGGATAGTCATCGGGCACGCGCAATTCGGCAATCCAGTTGATGCGCGAGCGACCCTGTGCGTGCAGGGGTGCAGAGATGGGATAGGCCACGAACTTCTGGTCCTGATGACCGGCCATGAACATCGAGCGGCCATCGAGATACGGTGCCGCATCGGTGGTGGCACGCCACAGCAGGCGGCGCGAGAACTGCGGGGTATCGCCCGTGGGATAGAAGTGCCGGCGCACTGCGGAATGAATGCCGTCGGCACCGACCAGCACATCCGCCTCTGCTTCCACCAGCGCGTTGTCACTGCGACGGCGCAGCGTGAATCGGGCGGACGCGTTCGATGTACCACCCGTGTCGACAATAGACTCCAGCGCATGCCC
Source organism: Cupriavidus sp. 2SB (assembly GCF_005503625.1). Taxonomy (GTDB): domain Bacteria; phylum Pseudomonadota; class Gammaproteobacteria; order Burkholderiales; family Burkholderiaceae; genus Cupriavidus. The sequence goes on from NZ_SCMX01000085.1 coordinate 3,343, forward strand.
GGTATGCATGCGATCTGCACCAAGCCGCTCCAGCGCGGTCTGGTACAGCAGCATCTGGAATTCGCCACGATGCACGGAGAACTGCGGCCAGTCGTAACCCGCCGCACGCCCGCGCGGTTCATGCCAGATGCGTTGCCCGAGCTTGTTGTAGTAGGAGAGCGAAGACGTTTCGATGGCAATCTGCGCGAGCGCATCCTGCAGACCCAGCGCAGAGAGTTCGCGCACGGCATGCGGCAACAGGTTGATGCCGACGCCCAGCGGACGCAATGACTCGCTGGCTTCATACACCTCGACATCGAGCCCGTGGCGATGACAGAGCAGGGCGAGCGTCAGCCCGCCAATGCCGCCGCCGGCAATTGCAATCTTCATATGTCTCCTCCGCGATTTTGACCCGCAGATTCTTGATTAGCTCGCGGTGTGCGCCCCTCTCCCGCTTGCGGGAGAGGGGCGGGGGTGAGGGCCGGCCGCGCAAATTGCGACGTGGTTGGCAAGCAGAACCTCCAGCCCTCACCCCCAACCCCTCTCCCAGGGGGAGAGGGGAGCAACTACCCTGCCGCTGAATTGTTCTACTGTATAACTAATTACTCGCGGAGAGACTTAGCGCTTTCCCTGACTGGCTGGCCGATATGTCACGCGCCCAGCAACGCACCGGCAATGCGCTCGGCGGTATTGATCGAATCGGTCAGTCCCAGATGTCCATGGCCCACGGCGAGCCAGAGGTGACGCTGACCCGGCGCCGCGCCAATCACCGGTACCGAGTCGGGCATGCAGGGACGATGGCCCATCCACGTTGTCACGGAACGACCATCCAGTCCATGGAACGTCTCGCGTGCAATGCGTTCGAGGATCGCGGATCGGCGCGGATCGGGCGGACGCTTCAATCCCGCAAACTCCACGGTGCCGCCCACGCGCAATCCGCCTTCCATCGGCGTGACAAAGATCTTCTGATCGGTCAGCACGACGGTGCGCGAAACGACATCGCGCGCACCCGTGAACTGAACGTGATAGCCACGCTGGCTTTCGAGATGCAGCCGCACGCCAAGCGGATCAAGCAGCTTGCGCGACCATGTACCGGCAGCCACCACCACATGATCGAAGGTGTGCGTACCCCTCGTACCCGTGACGGTCCAGCGTTCGCCGTCGCGTTGCAGCGTTTGAACGTCGTCACGCAGGAAGTCTCCGCCACGGTTGATGAACGCGGCGGCAATGGCTTGCGTGTAACGCGCGGGATTGAGGATCGTGGCGTGATCGGCCAGGTAGATGGCGGATTGATAGTGTGGCGCAACACCGGGTTCCAGCGCGTCGATGCCCGCACGGTCGAGCCGCTCGAAACGGAATCCGAAGCGCTCACGCAACTGCCACGCCGCGTTGTCATCGGCCAGCGCCTGCGCATCGCGATACAGATGCAGATGGCCGCGCCGCAGGAAGAGTTCCGGCACGCCCACTTCGCGCGTGAGCGCCTCGTGCTTGTCGATGGACCCAGCGTGCAGCGCGGCGAGCGTGCTGGCCGCCTGCTCCACGCGATCCGGCGAAGCCGACAGCACGAAGCGTGTCAGCCACGACGCCGCCGCAGGCAGATAGCCGAGCCGCAAATGCAATGGGCTATCGGGATCGACCAGCATCTTCGGCACCGACGCCAAGACGCCGGGCATCGCCAGTGGGGCAATGGAACTGACGCTGATCGCACCGGAGTTGCCAAAGCTGCAACCGCTGGCCGGACCTTCGCGATCGATCAGCGTCACGGCGGCACCGCGCTTGCGCAGCGTCAGCGCAATGCAACTGCCGACGATGCCGGCACCAATCACCGCGACGCGCACGGAGGAATTATCAGAGGAGGGAGTGGGAGCGCTCATGGCGCGAAACGGTACTGCCGATTGCGCCGCAGGGCAAGAGGGGGCGCTGGGATGGTGCATGGACAATCGGATAGAGAGACGGAGTGAGAACTTTCTGAAAGGCTCGTCGCAGGGCCTACTTGCAGAGTTGTCTCATGGATTCCGCGGACCATGAGTGCTCCAATTTTCGCTTCACTGGCTGTGTAGGGGTTGGATCGTGAAGTGGGAGCAGTTTGAACGGATTTTCTCGGAACCCCGGGTCTCGCGCTATCGGGCGAGATGTCACGGGGATGAAGGGTTCGCAATGGTGGCGTATCGGCAGAATGTGTTGTTGTCGGAGGCGTTGACGCCTTTCCTTGGGACCGTGGAGGTCGCCTTGCGCAATGCGGTTCATCAGCAGTTGTCCCGGCACTATGGGCGCCGTGACTGGTGGAACGCCTGGCGGGGTGACAACAGATTTGCGCGGTTGACTTCAGACGTGGCCGATGTGCGGGCGCGCCTACAGCGACGGCGTGAGACACCACATCCGGACAAGATCGTTGCCGAACTGACGTTCGGCTTCTGGACCACGTTATTCAATGCTGAGTATCAGGAGGAACTGTGGTCAGCCTTGCGCTTCGTCTTTCCGCACTGCCCAAAGGAGAAGCGGAAACGTTCAATCATTTCCTCTGTACTGAACCGGCTGCGGTACCTCCGCAATCGCACCTTCCACCACGAACCGATTCTATGGGAGAAGGGGAATGCCATTGCGCTGCATGGCGATGGACTGGAAATGCTGATGTGGATACATGGCGATCTCTATCCGTGGCTGGCAAGGATCAATCGCGTATCGATGGTATGGGACGAGTGGGAGACGTTGCGTGCCAGCATGCAGCAAACGGCGACGCGTGACGGTCGCCACGCAAAGGTGGCATCGGGGAGGAAAAACGTAGGTGCCCAAAAAAATGTTGGCCCGCACAAGGCGGGCCAATCGACCTAGAGTCATCACCGGCATATGCATCCGGGAGAGGACAGATTAGGGCAGTGATGCGATTGTGCATCAGTCGATCCCTCGTCGCAACGGTGCCAGATCAAACACGACAAAAAAACCCACGCGCCGCCAGCACTGACGGGGCGTGGGAAGCAGAGCACCCTGCGTGCCGAAACAGGGTCAGAAGGTGTGTTTGATGCCGACCATCGCGCCGAGCTGCGAGCCGCCGGCCACGGGTGAGGCGCCGGTGGATGCGCTGTCCACGGAGAGGGCGAGGTTGCCGTTGTTGTTGATGTAGCCGAGTGTCGAGTAGACAGAGGTGCGCTTGGAGAACGCGTAGCTGGCGCGTACGGCACCTAGCCAGGCGCGGTCCGAGCTGTGGCGATAGTCGAGGTAGAACGCCTCGCCAGACAGCGTGATTTGCGGCGTGATGTCGTAGGCCAGCCCCGCGTAGTACATATTGCTGCGCGGTGTGGCGAGCGCGCCGTTGCGGCGGGCAAGTATGCCGGCGCCGACCTTGGCATGGCCGACGAGCATGTAGCCGCCGAGCGTGGCGCGATCATCCTTCAACTCGCTCGACGTCAGACCGCCGAATGCACCGGGGCCGCCGCGCAGGGAATCGTACGCGCCCAGAATGCCCCACCAGTTGGTTTCATAGCCGAGCATCGCCGACCATTCGCGGCACGCGGATTTGTCCGCGGCGTTCTCTCCGGCGCAGTTCGTGCCGGACGGGCTCGGTCCCGCGTTCACGCTATCGCGTCCGAAGCTGTAGGTGGCGCCCACCGTGAAGCCGCCGAACTTGCCCTTGTAGGCAATGGCGTTGTCTGCGCGGGCGTTGGGCAGGTAGTTGTCGAGCGAGCTGGAGCCGTAGGCGTTGGGTCCGAGAATGTCGGTGTCGAGCATCGCCCAGAACATCATCGTGTACTGGCGGCCCAGGCTCACCTGTCCCCAGTTGCCGCTCAATCCTACCCATGCTTGCCGGCCGAACAGTCGTCCACCCTGGTTCGATACGCCGCTATCGGGCGCGAAGCCCGATTCGAGTACGAAGTTGGCCTTGAGGCCGTTGCCCAGATCCTCGGTGCCACGCAGACCCCAGCGCGACGGCACGGTGCCGCTCAGGTTGGCCATCTTCACCACGGAATTGCTGGCCGTGCCGACGTGATTCAGATACTCGATGCCGGTATCCACGACGCCATAGAGCGTCACGGACTGGGCCTGTGCGATGGCGGGCAAGCCAAGCGCGATGGACAACGCCAGGTGGCGCAGTTTCATTTCTCTCTCCTCCGTTGATTTTTTTTCTGGATGAATCGATCGGTTGCTACATGCCGCGCGCCTTCAATTGCGCGTCCAGACGCGGATATACGCGTCGTGCGTTGCCTTCGAAGATCAGATGGCGGTCTTCATCCGATAGCGCGGCGTGCTCGATATAGCGGCGCGTGTCGTCGTAGTAGTGGCCGGTCTCGGGATCGATGCCACGCACCGCGCCAATCATTTCCGAGGCGAACAACACGTTGCGCACGGGAATCACGCGTGTCAGCAGATCGATGCCGGGCTGGTGATAGACGCAGGTATCGAAGAACACGTTGTTCAGCAAGTGATCCTGCAGCGGTGGCAGCTTGAGTTCCTGCGCCAGCCCACGGAAGCGGCCCCAGTGATACGGCACCGCGCCGCCGCCATGCGGAATCACGAACTTCAACGTGGGAAAGCGCTGGAACAGGTTGCTGGTCAGCACCTGCATGAACGCTGTGGTATCCGCATTCAGGTAGTGCGCCCCCGTGGTGTGGAAGCACGCGTTGCAACTCGTGCTGACGTGGATCATTGCGGGCACGTCCAGCTCCACCATCTTTTCATAGATCGGGAACCAGTACGGGTCAGAAAGCGGTGGCGAGGTCCAGTGTCCGCCAGACGGATCGGGGTTCAGATTCACGCCGACGAATCCGTATTCACGCACACAGCGTTCGAGTTCGGCCACGCATGTGCGCGTATCCACACCGGGCGACTGCGGCAGCATGGCCGCACCCACGAAATGCTTGGGATATAGCTGCGCCACGCGATGGCAGAGCATGTTGCAGATGGCCGCCCATGTGGCGCTGGTTTCTGCATTGCCGATGTGGTGTGCCATGAACGAGGCGCGCGGCGAAAAGATCGTCAGGTCCGCGCCGCGCTCGCGCATCAGACGTAGCTGGTTGCCTTCGATAGCGTCGCGCAGTTCATCGTCGGAGATGCGCAGGTCGTCGATGGAAGGCGCGAGCTCCGGCGCAGTCAGGCTGGCGATCTGGCGTTGGCGCCAGGCTTCGAGGGACGCAGGGGCCGTAGTGAAATGGCCGTGGCAATCGATGATCATGAACAGGTGTCAGTCAGGCCAGACGCTGGATGGCACCAGCACCTCGCCGCGCATGATGGGACGCGCCGTACGGACCAGCGCGCTGCGGAGAATCGCTCCGGGACGCGCCGGATCGGTTTCGAGTTCGACGGTGAAGGCGCCGGTGGGATGCTCCACGCCAATCGTATGGATCGGGCCGGCGTCGATCACGGCGACACCTTCGGCGACGGTGCCGGGCAACACGCATGCGGTGCCGACCGTGATTGCCGCCAGCACGCCAATCGCGTCGTGACAAACGCGAGGGATAAAACAGCGCGTGGAAAGGCTGCCGCCATCGCGCGGCGATGCGATCAGGCACATCTTGGGATAGTTCTTGCTGGCGACGTTGCCGAGTCCCATGGCCTCGCCCGCCACGATCCGCAATGCTTCGATGCGCTGCTTCAGCACAGTATCGGCATTGAGATCGGCCACGGCCTCGCGCGCGGTGCGGTCCAGATCGGCGGCGCGAATCAGCACCATCGGCATGCCGTTGTCGATCAGCGTGGCGGTCACGCTGAAAGGCTTGCCGCTGCGCGGATCGGGGATCGTCAACGTATCGATGGCGTTGCCAGTGGGCAGCATCGCGCGGCAGACAGAACCAGCGGTATCGAGGAAATCGATCACGATGGGCGCAGCAGTGCCGGGCACGCCGTCGATGCGCGCATCGCCACCGAAACGTGGCTTGCCTTGCGGCGTCTGCATCGTGATATCGCAAAGCATGCCCGTGTTGCGTGTGTGGACGCGGGCACGCGTGACATCGCCCTGCGGCGTGATGAGGCCGCGCTCGATGGCGAAGGGCAGCACGGCGGCCAGCATATTGCCGCAGTTGGGCGTGGTGTCCACGGTGTCGCCATTCGGCTGTAGCTGCGCGAACGTGAAGTCGAGATCGGCATGCCCCGGCGTGCCGCGCGAGACGATACCGGCCTTGCTGGTCAGCGGATGTGCGCCGCCGAGTCCATCGATCTGTCGGGGATCGGGACTGCCCATCGCGGCCAGCAACACGCGGTCGCGCGTGGCAATGTCCTGCGGCAGATCGCTGGCCAGAAAGAATGGTCCGCGCGACGTGCCACCCCGCATCAGGGTGCAGGAAATGGCGCGCAGATCGGATTCTCGGCAGGGCGTCATGGCGTGGTGCAAGGTCGTTCAGTGCTCGCAAGTATCAGCGTCCGCTACAAATCCTTGGTTGCGATGTCGCGGGACAATTGTTCTAATCTGCTTATCGCGGGGACAAGAACAGAACGAGAAAGAGAACGACATGGAGACAGTCAGCCTGCATCACCTTCACGTCTTTGCCGGTGTGGCGGCGGCCGGCGGCGTGCGCCGCTCGTCTGAAACGCTGCATCGGGCATCGTCCGCCATCGCGCGTTCGGTGGCGGCGCTGGAGCAGACGCTTGGCGTGGCGCTGTTCGAGCGCAAGGGGCGCGGCATGTTGCTGACGCGCGCCGGAGAGATCGTGCTGGAGCGGGCGCGCCATATCGAGGCGGCGTTGCGCGAGGTGCGCGAGGAAGCCGTGCGGCTGCGCACGCGGCCCGGTGTCACGGTGGCGAGTCTGGAAGCCCTGCACAACGAACGTCGGCTCGAAGTGGCGGCGTTGCTGGCCGAAGTCCATCACATGCCCAGCGTTGCCGCGTCGATTGGCGTCTCGCAATCGGCCGTCAGTCAGGCGATATCGCGTCTTGAAGATGCACTGGGCCAGCCCATCTTCACGCGCACGGCGCGCGGCATGGTCCCGACCGACGTGGGGAGCCGTTGGGTGGTGCGCTTCGAGCGTGCGCTGGCGGATCTGCGTCACATTCGCGCCGATATCGCCGCGTTGCAGGGGGTGCTCGTAGGCGCTGTCACTATCGGCGCGTTGCCGCTGGGCCGTACGTTGCTGCTGCCGATGGCGATTGCCGATGTACATAGTCGCCACCCGCGCCTGTCCTTCGAGACCCTGGAAAGTCCCTATGAGGAACTGACAGCGGGCCTGCTCAGTGGACGTATCGATTTCATTCTCGGCGCACTACGTCCGCATCCTTCACAGGGGCTTGCCACGGAAGTGCTGTTTGCCGACCGCATCGCGCTGATCGCGCGCGCATCGCATCCACTGGCCGGAAGGAAGCGGCTCAAACTGGAACACCTGGCGCCCTATCCATGGGTGTTGTCGCGTGCCGCATCACCATCGCGGCAGGCACTCGATGGCGTGTTCGCCTCACGCGGGCTTGCGCTGCCGCAGCCGCTGGTGGAAACCGGCGATCTGGCGCTGGTACGCGGTCTATTGCTGCAGGGCGATATGGTGACCGCGCTGTCCGCACACCAGTTGCGTCACGAGATCGACGCAGGATGGCTGCGCGAGCTGGATCTGCCTCTGCGCGACACCACGCGCAGCATCGGTATCACCACGCGCGCCGGTGCACGGCTGTCGCCGGGTGCCGATGCCCTGATCGCCGCGCTGCGACAGGCGAGCCAATCCATGGAAACCCCAACCGATAAGTAAAAGGCAACGCAGCGCGCCCCACAAAGCAATACTGCGAATCCTGCCAAAACGTAGACTGCCGTTGCCATGTGCAAGGGGGTGCATGGCCGGCCGCGCTCGCGGCGATTAGAGATTTGATAACGAGAATCCGCTGCGTACGGCGCGGCGGAACGCCAGGAGACGGCACGATGACAACCCAACGGCTCGATATTCGAGAGCATATCAACGAACGAAAGATGTCCGGCTACCAGTGGCTGCTGCTGGTGCTGTGCTTTTTGATTGTGGCCACCGATGGCATCGACGTGGCGATCATGGGCTTTCTGATCAAGGATGCCGGCCTGCCGATCGAGCGCGCGGCCAATCTCACGGCGTTGTTCCAGTTGGGCGGCACCGTTGGTGCGCTCGTGGTGGGTTACTGCATGGACCGCTTCGCACCGAACCGCGTGATCGGCGTATCGTATGTGATGGGGGCGGTGTTTATCCTGCTGCTGGCATCGGGCAGCGTCACATCGTCGATGTTCGCCGCATACGTGCTGCTGGCGGGCTTCTGCATGAGCGGTGCGCAAACCGGTCTCAACGCCTTCGCACCGCAGTGCTATCCCACGCCGGTGCGCGCCACGGGTGTGAGCTGGATGCTCGGCATCGGTCGCTTTGGCAGCATTACCGGTTCGATGGCAGGCGGCGTGCTGTTGTCGATGGGATGGACGTTCAGTGCCGTGATTGCCGTGCTGGCCATTCCCGCCACGCTCGCAGCCATTTCCATTGTTTCGACCCGGAAGGCACAACCGCATCCGGTCACGGCTTGAAGTTGTTACGGTAGAAAAGACATGGCAAGGATTATCGGCGCGATCGCGTCATCCCATACGCCCACCATCGGCTTCGCGCTCGATGCGGGCAAGCAGCAGGACCCCGCGTGGGCGCCGATTTTCGCGGCCTATGCGCCAGTCAGCGAATGGCTGGCGCAGAAGCAGCCCGACGTGTTGCTGGTGATCTACAACGATCACGTCACGTCGTTCTTCTTCGATCACTACTCGGCGTTTGCACTGGGCATCGGCGAACAATATGAAGCGGCTGACGAAGGCGGCGGCCCACGTGCGTTGCCGCCTGCGCGCGGACACGTTGCGCTGGCGCGGCACGTGGGCGCATCGCTCGTGGCCGACGAGTTCGACATGTCGTTCTTCCAGGACAAGGCGCTCGATCACGGATGCTTCTCGCCGATGTCGGTGATGCTGCCGCACGATGGCGAATGGCCGGTCAAGATCCTGCCGCTGCAAGTCGGCGTGCTGCAATTCCCGGCACCCACGGCGCGACGCTGCTTCAAGCTCGGCCAGGCCATCCGCCGTGCGGTAGAGAGCTTCCCCGAGGATATCAAGGTGGCCGTGGTGGCAACGGGTGGCTTGTCGCACCAGGTGCATGGCGAGCGCGCGGGCTTCAACAACACCGCGTGGGATCACGAGTTTCTCGACCGCTTCGAGCGCGAGCCCGAGACGCTGCTCGACATCACGCATGCCGAGTTTGCCAAGCGCGGTGGTTTCGAGAGCGCCGAGGTCGTGATGTGGATGGTGATGCGCGGAGCGATGGGTCAACACGTGCGGTGCTTGCATCGCGACTACTACCTGCCGTCGATGACGGGCATCGCGGTGGCGGTGTACGAGGATGCCGAGACGGAAAGCGATGCAGCGATTGCCGATCGCGCGGCAATCCAGCGCGAACGTATCGGTCATCAATTGAAGGGTATCGAGGCGCTCGAAGGAACGTACCCGTTCACGCTGGAGACCAGTGTGCGCGCGTATCGGATCAATCGCTATCTGCATCAACTGATCGATCCCGATTTCCGCGAGCGCTTCCGCAATGATCCCGTTGCCACGTATGAGGAAGCCAAGCTGAACGATGAGGAACGCGATCTCGTCACGCGGCGTGACTGGCGCGGCATGATTCATTACGGCGTCATCTTCTTCCTGCTGGAGAAGCTCGGTGCCGTCAGCGGTGTGTCGAACCTGCACATCTATGCGGCCATGCGCGGACAGTCGCTGGAAGATTTCCAGAAGACGCGTAACGCACCCGGTGCGCTGTATTCGGTGGCGGGTGGGCAGGTGAGCAGCAGCTTCTCGCAAGGAAAGACCTGAACGCTTCTTGTGACGAGATGATATGCAGGTCACTTGAAGTTTGAGAAATCGGCGCCATATACGGCGCTGTTTTCTTTTCTACTCTGCACTCGCCCCCGCATGTACACGAAAGGCACTTCCGTCGAACTTCAGTTTTCTCCGCAACGCCTGAACGATGGCGCTGGCGATCCGTATTGGGTCGATCTCTCGCTGGAGGAAGCCCAGGCCCTGCTGGAGCGCCTGCAAAGCCATCTGGCCCGCGCCACCGAAGGCACCGCCGCACCGCTCGTCTTCAGCCTCGAAGATCCGGCAGGCGACAAGGCCGTGAGCAGCGCAGGCAACACGGCGCAAAGCGAAGCGCCCGCCGTCGAGACCGAATTCAAGCAGTGGGTGTGCATCATCTGCGGCTGGGTCTACGACGAAGCGGCGGGCTGGCCCGAGGATGGCATCGCACCCGGCACGCGCTGGGAAGACATCCCCAACGACTGGCGCTGCCCGGAGTGCGATGTCGGCAAGGAAGACTTCGCGATGGTGGAGTTCTGAGCGCTTAAGCGTCTTTCTTCAATCGATAAGCCAGTTGTGGCCGCGTGATGCCGAGCATGCGCGCGGCCGACGACAGGTTGCCGCGCGTGGTTGTCATGGCAAGTTGCATCAGCTTTGCCTCGATCTGCGGCAACGATAGTCCCTGGTTCAGCAGTCGCTCGATCTGCGCATCGGTATCTTCTCCGGCATCCGGGCAGTCTGCGCCGGCCTGCTGGCTCGCGAACAGGTGTGGCACATCGATCATGCCCGTGGGCGACGCCAGCAGCACGCCACGCTCGATCATGTTTTCGAGTTCGCGGATATTGCCGGGCCACGGATATTGCGTGAGCGCGTCGCGTGCGCGGCCCGTCAGGCCGCGCACCTGCTTCTGATAGCGCGCGTTGAAACGCGTGATGAACGCCTGTGCCAGTTCCGGAATATCGTCCTTGCGCTCGCGTAATGCGGGGATCGACACGGGATACGTACTGATCCGATAGAACAGGTCTGCGCGAAACTGCCCCAGCTTGATCGCCTGTGCCAGGTTCACGTTGGTCGCAGCAATCAGCCGTACGTTGACCTTGCGTGCTTCCACACCGCCCAGTCGTTCCACCTCGTTGTTTTGCAACACGCGCAGCAGTTTGACCTGCGCGGCGAGTGGCAGGTCGCCGATCTCATCGAGAAAGAGCGTGCCGCCATGCGCGCGCTCGAAGCGTCCCGGACGCGATTGCTGCGCACCGGTGTACGCGCCTTTCTCCACGCCGAACAGTTCCGATTCGATCAGCTCGTGCGGAATCGCCGCGCAGTTGACCGCAATGAATGGCTGCTCGCGACGCGGTCCGTTGTCGTGCAGCCAGCGCGCGAACATCTCCTTGCCCGCGCCGGTTTCGCCCGTCAACAGCACGGTGATGTGGCTGTCGGCGGCGGCGGACAATAGCGCGAATGCCTCGCGGAATGCAGCAGACTGGCCGATCAGGTTGCCCTGGTTGGCCCCGCACAGCGTCTCGCGCAACGTGCTGACTTCCTGCTGCAGCGAGAGCAGGTCGCTGATGACGGAGTCGGGCTCGAAGTATTTCAGATACTCGGCGTCGTCCCATTCCTCGGCGGGCTTGCCGACAATGCGGCACTGTTCATCGCCACGCCGCGCGCACTCGGTTTCCTTGTAGATGACCAACCGGTCCATGAAGGTACTCGAATAGCCCGATGCATAGCCAAGCTGCACCCAGCAGCCGGCCTCTTCGCGGGCGAGTTCTTCATTGAACGGCGCTTCGCCTTCCCACGAATCCTTCCAGAGAAACTCGCCGTAGAAGTGGCCGGTGTCGCGGTCCACTTCCAGCCGCACTGGCTCCACGCGCGTGACGCCTTCGAGCATATGCAGTTGCGGACCCCACAGAAATGCCTCGTGCGGGGAACTGGCGAGTTCTTCCTTGCGTTCGCGCTTGACCATCTCGGCGTCGCGCATGCCTTGCGCGTAGCCCATGCGGATCAGCAGGCCCTTGCCGCGCTCCAGTCCAAGAGTGTCAAGGATCTCGCGGCGCAGATAGCTCAGCGCTTCCGTATGCATCAGCACCATGCGCGATTCGCCCAGGCGGATCTGCGCGGCCTTGGCATCGATCGTCAGAAGCGATGCGAGGTCGAAAAGATCCGGTCCCGAGGACGGCGCTTCAGAGGGTTCTTGCAGGGGTTGTTCGGGCAGCTTGGGGGGCGTTGTCATCCTCTCACTCCGGAGTTCATGCGGACGTTTTTTCTGGCGAAACGCCTCGGTTTTCCGCAAGCCTAGCATGCGCCTTTCTATCGCCGCATAGGGGCAAATGCGACCCCTCGCACCAATGCTGCGGCGCAGCGAATGCCGATTTGATCATTTGATGAAATCGGCCCTGATCACCTCATCAAATGATCAAACAGCCTTGCGCTCCGGCATCGCAAGGAATCGGCCGCAAAGCCTTGTGCCACAACGCTTCCCGTCAGCTGGCACGCCGCTCGCTATAGCCGTTGCACCCGACACCTAAAAAAATGCGCCGCCACACGGCGCGTGCAACGCAACCGGAGCGAGACATGCCCCTTTCCCCAAACGACCAGCGCTATGTGCGTGTGGTCGAGCGCGACGAACGCTGGGTCGAATTCGAGTTTTCGATCGGCGACCCCGAGATCTTCGTGGAACTGGTGATGCCGCCCGCGCACTTCCAGCAGTTCTGCGTCGATCAGTCTGCGCAGACGCTGCCCGCCCCGTCAGATCGTATTTGAAGCCCACAAGAGCACCAGGAGACAGTCATGCAAATCGATATCCGGACCGACAGCAGCGTCAGTCCGATCCGGCAAACCTTCGCCCATATTGCGCGGCGACTCGGTGCTGACAAGCCAGCCACGCGCTATCAAGAGGCCATGTTCGACCTGCAGCCGGTGACGAGCTTTCACTATCGTCCGCTCTGGCAACCGCAGTACGAACTCTACGATGCACGCCGCACCCGCGTGGTCATGCAGGACTGGTACGCGCTGAAGGACCCCCGTCAGTACTTCTATGGTGCCTACGTCAACGCGCGTGCCCGTCAGCAGGATGCGATGGAGAAGAACTTCGAGTTCGTCGAGAAGCGCGGATTGCTGGGCGCGCTGCCTGCAGACGTGCGAGACGTGCTGATGACGGGTGTCGTGCCGCTGCGCCATCTGGAGTGGGCGGCGAACATGAACAACGCTGCGATTACCGCGTACGGCTTTGGCTCGGCCATCACGCAGGCGGCGATGTTCCATACGATGGATCGCCTCGGCATCGCGCAGTATCTGACGCGCCTGGGATTGGTGATCGGCGACAAGGAGGCCGTGGAGCAGGCCAAGACGGCCTGGATGGAAGACATGACGTGGCAGCCGCTGCGCCACGCCTCGGAAGACCTGCTCGTGCGCGATGACTGGTTCGAACTGCATGTGGCGCAGAACCTTGTACTTGATGGTCTCGTTTATCCACTCGTGTACCAGCAGTTCGATCGCTACCGCTCGGCCACCAACCCGGCCTTCTCGCTGGTGACGGATTTCATGGCGGTCTGGTATGCGGAGTCCACACGCTGGGTGGACGCCACGGTCAAGACGGCCGCGCAGGAAAGCCCGGAGAACGCTGCCGTCATCGCAGGGTTCGCGTTCGAATGGCTCGATCGATTCACGCACGCGCTGCGGCCCTTGTCGTTGCGGTTGTTCGGCTCGGATGGCGAGGCCGAACTGGCGAGCGCCGTCGATGCGCTGAACAAGCGCCTGTCCGGCCTCGGCCTAACCCGCCAGTCCGAATCGGGAGACCACCATGAGTAACGCACCTGTATTCATCGCCCTGCAAGCCACCGAGGACATGCGCGCCGTGATCGACGCCATCGTAGAGGACAACCCGCACGCCACGGTGCATCGCTACCCCGCCATGGTGAAGATCGACGCCCCGGGTCGACTGTCCATCCATCGCGCCAGCGTGGAAGAACGCATTGGCCGCGCGTGGGATCTGCAGGAACTGCAACTCGGCCTGATCTCGCTGGCCGGCAATATCGACGAAACCGAAGACGCATTCGTGCTCGCGTGGCACTGAGCGCGCACTGCGCAGGAGACAGACCATGACCACCACTACCGCCACCGCAGCGGCCGCACGGGCAGCCGTCAAACCGAAGCTGTCGATCCGCGAGAAGTACGCGATCCTGACGCGCGACCTGGGATGGGACACCACCTACCAGCCGATGGACCGCGTGTTCCCGCACGACAAGTTCGAAGGCATCGTGATTCACGACTGGGACGGCTGGGAAGACCCGTTCCGCCTGACCATGGATGCGTACTGGAAATTCCAGTCCGAGAAGGAACGCAAGCTCTACGCGATCATCGACGCCTTCCAGCAGAACAACGGCCAGCTCAATGTCAGCGATGCCCGCTACGTCAATGCGCTGAAGCTGTTCCTGACGGGCGTGTCGCCGCTCGAATATGCGGCGCATCGCGGCTTCGCCATGACGGGCCGCAGCCTGCGCGGCGTGGGTGCGCGCGTGGCCTGCCAGATGCAATCGATCGACGAACTGCGCCACTGCCAGACGCAGATCCACACGATCAGCCACTACAACAAGTTCTTCAACGGCTTCTCGGACTGGCGCCATCTGCATGACCGGCTCTGGTATCTGTCGGTGCCGAAGTCGTACTTCGAGGATGCCATGACGGCGGGGCCGTTCGAGTTCATCACGGCCATCTCGTTCTCGTTCGAGTACGTGCTGACCAACCTGCTGTTCATGCCGTTCATGTCGGGCGCCGCGTACAACGGCGACATGGCGACGGTAACGTTCGGCTTCTCGGCGCAATCCGATGAATCGCGGCACATGACGCTGGGCCTCGAAGTGGTCAAGTTCATGCTCGAACAAGACCCGGCCAACCTGCCGATCATCCAGAAGTGGATCGACAAGTGGTTCTGGCGCGGCTATCGGCTGTTGACGCTGGTGGCGATGATGATGGATTACATGTGTCCGAAGCGCGTGATGAGCTGGAAGGAAGCCTGGGAGATCTACTTCGAGCAGAACGGCGGCGCGCTGTTCACCGATCTCGCCCGCTACGGCATCCGCATGCCGAAGTATCACGAGCAGGCTGCCAAGGAGAAGGATCACCTTTCGCACATCGCGTGGTCGATCTTCTACAACTTCAACCATGCGGCGGCGATTCATACGTGGGTGCCAGAGCCCAATGAAATGGACTGGCTCGCGCAGAAGTATCCGGACAGCTTCGACGAACACTATCGGCCGCGTTTCGACTACTGGAAGGAGCAGCAGGACGCCGGCCAGCGCTGGACCAATCCGGGCCTGCCCATGCTGTGCCAGATCTGCCAGATCCCGATGGCCTTCACCGAGCCCGACGATCCCACGCAAATCTGCTATCGCGAGGCCGAGCACAACGGCGACCACTACCACTTCTGTTCGGATGGCTGCCGCGACATCTTCCAGGGCGAGCCGGAGAAATATGTGCAGGCGTGGTTGCCGGTGCACCAGATCTTCCAGGGCAACTGCGGTGGCGCCACGCTTCCCGAGGTGCTGGACTGGTATCACCTGAACCCCGAAGACCGCGGCGACTACGCGGATTCGCCTGACCGGGCGAACTGGCAGCGCTGGACGGGTCACGAATAAGCCCGCACGCACGCTCGACAAGACAACGGAGACACATCATGCCAGTCATTGCATTAGCGCCCGGCTACACGGGTGAGGTCCGCGATCGCGTGGAGAATTTTGGAGGCAACCAGCTTGTGTACTTCGGCTGGGATCAGCATCGCCTGTTCTGCAGTCCTTTCACACTGCCGTTGCCGCCTGACATGCCGTTCAGCGCGCTCGTCGATAACGTGATCGTGCCGCTGCTGGGTGCACATCCCGAAGGCGCTGTCATCGATTGGACATCAGTCCAGTGGTTGCGCGGCAACACGCCGTTCACGCCGGATGCGCAAGCCAGTCTGATCGACAACGGCCTGGGCCACAAGTCATTGCTGCGGCTGCGCACGCCGGAATTGCGCGGCATCGCCGGCTCCTGCAACTGAAGCGAGGGAGAGATTGTCATGAGCTATCAACTGACCATCGAACCGCTGGGACAAACGATCGATGTGGCCGAGGGCCAGACGGTTCTCGATGCGTGCCTGCGAGCCGGTGTCTGGCTGCCCCATGCCTGCGGTCACGGCCTGTGCGGCACCTGCAAGGTCCAGACGCTCGACGGCGAGATCGAACACGGCGAAGCGTCGCCGTTCGCGCTGATGGACTTCGAGCGCGAGGAAGCCAAGTGCCTGGCCTGCTGCGCCACGTTGCTGTCCGACATGACCATCGAAGCGGACATCGAGCCCGACCCCGATCATGAGTGTTTGCCGCTGATGGACTTCACGGCGGAAGTCACGCGCATCGAATCGCTGACGCCTACGATCAAGGGTGTGTTCCTGCGCATCGAAGGTGGCGAGGCCATGCGCTTCCAGCCGGGGCAGTACGTCAATGTCTGGATCGGCAAGGAAGCGGCACCGCGTGCGTTTTCGATTGCGTCGGCGCCTTCGTCCGACGAGATCGAACTAAATATCCGACTCGTACCCGGTGGCAGTGCCACCACCTACATCCACGAGCAATTGAAGGTTGGCGAGCGGCTGCAGTTGTCCGGGCCGCTGGGACGCTTCTTCGTGCGCAAGAGCGATCCGCGTCCGCTGGTGTTCATGGCCGGCGGATCGGGACTGTCGAGTCCGCGCTCGATGGTGCTGGACTTGCTCGAGTCTGGCGATACGCGACAGATCGTACTGGTACAGGGCGCGCGTACCGTCGATGAACTGTATTACTGCGCGGAGTTCGCGGCGCTGGCAGAGCAGCACGACAACTTCACGTATGTGCCGGTGTTGTCCGCCGAACCACAGGCCAGCACGTGGGCCGGCGAGCGTGGCTACGTGCATGACGTGGCATCGAGCCATTTCGGCCACGACTTTCGCGGCTGGCGTGCCTACCTGTGCGGGCCGCCGCCGATGATCGAAGCCTGCATCGCCAAGCTCATGCAAGGCAGGCTGTTCGAGAAAGACATCTTCACCGAGAAGTTCCTGTCGGCCGCCGATGCCAGCCAGGCCATACGCAGTCCGCTGTTCCGTTCGCTGTAACAACGAAGACCACCCCACGAAGGAGACAACCATGGACAAGATTCAGATCGACGCGGTGCTCAACCACATCGAGGAGACCACCGGCCAGCATGCCAATCCGCGCATCGCCGCGATCGTGCACCGGATGGTGCGCGACCTGTTCTACATGATCGAAGACCTCGATGTGCAGCCCGAGGAATTCTGGTCGGGACTCAACTTCCTGGCCGAGGCGGGACGGGGTGGCGAACTGGGACTGATTGCGCCGGGACTCGGCTTCGACCATTTCCTCGATCTGCGCATGGACGAGGCCGAGGCAAAGGTGGGTATCGCGGGTGGCACGCCGCGCACCATCGAAGGGCCGCTCTATGTCGCAGGCGCACCCGTGGCCCAGGGCGCGGCGCGCCTGGACGACGGCACCGATGAAGGGGAACTGCTGTTCATGGAAGGACAGGTCAGGGACGCCAACGGCAACGCGCTGCCGGGTGCCGTGGTGGAGGTGTGGCACGCCAACTCGCTCGGCAACTACTCGCACTTCGATCCCACGCAAAGCGCATTCAACCTGCGCCGCAGCATCGTGACCGATGAGCAAGGACGCTATCGCTTCCGCAGCATCATGCCGGTGGGCTACAGCGTGCCGCCCAATGGCACGACGGATCGGCTGCTCAAGCAACTGGATCGGCATGGCACCCGCCCGGCGCACATCCACTTCTTTGTTTCCGCAAAGGGACACCGCAAGCTGACTACGCAAATCAATATCGATGGCGATCCGTTCCTGTGGGACGACTTTGCTTTCGCCACACGCGAGGGGCTGGTGCCAGCAGTGACGCGCGTGGACGATCAGGCTGCGATGCAGGCGGCCGGCGCCGACCGGCCGTTCGCGAAGATCAGCTTCGACTTCACGCTCCATGCAGACAGTGCGGGGGCACCGCAGGCGGAAGTGGCAAGGCAGCGGTCGGTGGCAACGGCCTAGGTTGCGACAGCCTAGGCGTCGACGATTACCTCGAAGCCGCCGAAGATCATGCGTTGTCCGTCGAAAGGCATCGGCTCCATGATCTCCTTGAAGCGCGCGTCCTGCATGACGGCTGCCATGCCGGCGTCGCGCTTCGCCTTGTCCGCCCACCAGATCCACGAGAACACCACGGTCTCGTCGTCCTTGCGTTTGACGGCCATCGGGAACGATGTGACCTTGCCTTCCGGCACATCGTCTCCCCAGCATTCCACCACCTTCAGCGCGCCGTGTTCCTTGAATAGCACGGCGCTCTTTTCCGCCACGTCGCGATAGGTTTCTCGTTTGTCCGTGGGCACAGCCAGCAAGAATCCGTCGATATATGCCATGGGTAGACTCCTTGATCGATGATCATTTGGATGGGCAGGGTCTTCGAGAATAGTCCATGGAAAAGCCGTGCGACGGATACGGCATGCATCGCATTGCCGGACGCGGGGCTATCGATCCTCGGCCGGAATGTCGCGCAGCGATGCCGCAAACGATGCGTGCACTGCAGCATCCACAGGCCGGTGCTTGACCGTCGATGACGGCGGGTATTTGCCCACGGTGTTGCCGTTCTTCCAGTCACGGGCAGGACGCACAGGGCGGGGTGCAAAGCCGCCGCCGCAGTTCGGGCAGACGTTGCCCAGGACATTGTCCACACAATCCGCGCAGAACGTGCACTCGAAGCTGCAGATGCGGGCCTGAGTGGAGGCCGGCGGCAGGGCAGTGTTGCAGTTCTCACACGTCGGGCGCAGTTCGAGCATGGTCTCTCCTTCCTGGGAATCGGTTCGTGCCATCATAGCCGCCTTCTCTCACAGCAAGCGACTGGTTCCCATGACGACCCACGACGACCGCGACGAATCCGCCAACAGCCCCCTCAGGGCCGCCTTCCTGCGCCATGAGGAAAGCCTGGCACCTGGCGGACATCCGCCCGGCGAGCACGATACCGCGGTCTATCAGACGTTGCTGGAATCGACCAAGGCTATTCCGTGGAAGATCGACTGGGCGACGATGGAGTTTGCCTATATCGGTCCGCAGATCGAGAAGCTGCTGGGATGGGCACCTTCGACATGGAAGACGGTCAATGACTGGGCAGACCGGATGCATGCCGATGACCGCGAAGCCGTGGTGAACTTTTGCGTGTCGCAATCGCAGGCGGGCACCGACCATGAAGCCGATTACCGCGCGCTGACGGCAGACGGTGGCTATGTGTGGCTGCGCGATGTGGTGCACGTGGTGCGCAAGCCGAATGGCGAGGTGGAGTCGCTGATCGGCTTCATGTTCGATATCAGCGAACGCAAGCGTACCGAAGAGAAGCTCGCGCAACTGCAGCAGGAACTGGAGCGGCTGTCGTTCACCGATGGCCTGACGGGCGTGGGCAATCGCCGCATGTTCGATGTCACGCTCGCCAACCAGTGGCAGGCGGCGGAACAGGCCGGCACACCGCTCTCGCTGATCATCACGGACATCGACTTCTTCAAGTCATTCAACGATTACTACGGCCACGTGCAAGGCGACGAATGCCTGAAGCGCGTGGCTGCCGTACTGCGCGAGGCCGTGGGCAGCGACCACTTCCTTGGCCGCTTCGGTGGCGAGGAATTTGCGATGGTGCTGGCCGATACCGATGCCGATACCGCCGTGAAAATTGCCGAGCGCTGCCGCGAATTGCTGGCCGATGCCGCGATTCCCCACTTGCGCTCGCCTTACGAGCAACGCCTCACGGCCAGCTTCGGCGTGGGAACGATCGTACCCGGTGACCGCACCGATGCCACCGCATTCGTGAACCTGATCGATGCGCAGCTCTACCACGCCAAGGACAACGGCCGGAACCGCATCGCCGCCGTGGATCGCGCGGGCATGCAGGGCGATTCGTTCAAGGTGCATTCGCGTTGAACGCCGCCGCGCCAGCGCCTACGGCGCGGCTCTGCCTGCGGGCATGGCGCGAAGCGGACCGCGTGCCCTTTCGCGCCATCAACGCGGACCCGCGCGTGATGGCATGCTTTCCTTCCACACTCGACGACGCACAGAGCGATGCGCTGTTCGACCGCATCGTTGCGCACCATGCGCAGCACGGGTTCGGACTCTGGGCGCTGGAGTTGAAGACCGCATCCAGATTCATCGGCTTCACCGGCCTGGCGGTGCCGCAATGGCATCCGCCGTTCGGCCCGTGCGTGGAAATTGGCTGGCGACTCGCGCATGATCACTGGGGACACGGTTACGCTACCGAGGCCGCACGCGCCGCACTCGATTTCGGTTTCCAGGTCGTCGGCCTGAAAGAGATCGTGTCGTTCACCGCCGCCGTCAATCAACGCTCCGAGCACGTCATGCAGCGGCTCGGCATGCGGCATGACGTGGATGGCGATTTTGACCATCCGGCATTACCCGCTGGACATCGGTTGGCGCGACATGTGTTGTACAGAATGTGCGCGCCGCTCCCCTCCGATTGACCCTTGCCATCATTTCGCGTGATCTATCCCACGCATCCCGCACGACTGTTGCAAATCCCATCAAAACGCCCGTCTGAATGCCGATAAACAGGCTGCCGCGAAGTGTCCATGTCGCGTAATGTCTTCGTTACACCAGTGCATCCAGGCCAGCGGGAGCGTTTTTGAATGGCTACAAGTTGCCACACGATATGAATGATCGGAGACCGAAGCACGCGCCGTCCATCCGCGCGGCATTCGACGACGTGCTCTGGCAGTTCCCACAACCTCTGCTGCTCAAGGATCGGCAGGGCAGGTGGGTGTTCGTCAACGAAGCGCTGTGCACGTTGATGCAGCGTCCAGCCGAGGAACTGCTGGGTCATGCCGATGCGCAATTGCTGGACGCATCGCGCGCCGAGCGCTATCGCGCCGTCGATCTGGAGGTGTTTGCGACGGGCGTCGGCCATGAAAGCACGGAGACGGTGCAGGGGCCCGACGGCGCCCCTCGGGTGTTGCGCACCCGCAAGCGTCTGGTGACCATGCCCGACGCGCGAGAGCCACTGTTGCTGGTGTGGGTCACGGACATCACGGCATCGCAGAAGCTCGCGCAGGCACTGCGCGAAAGCGAGGAGCACTACCGGTGGGCCGTCGCGCTGAATCCGCAGATTCCATGGACCGCCGATGCAAACGGGCAGGTAACCGAAGCCCCGCCGCGCTGGACGGAACTGACAGGCATGCCTGCCGAAGAGGCGCTGGGCGAGGGATGGGGGCGTTGTGTGCACCCCGATGATCTGCCAAGCGTGGTGGAAACATGGGGCCACGCGCTGCAGAGCCGCGAGAATTTCGATCGCGAGTATCGGGTCAGGATGGCCGATGGCAGCTATCGATGGTTTCGCGCGCGGGCGGCCCCTCGTCTGGATGCGAATGGCGCCGTGGTGCTCTGGTACGGCACGCTGGAGGATGTGGACGACCGCAAGCGCGCCAATATGGCGCTGGCCGAGCGGCGACGCGATACCGAGGCACTGGCCGCGCGTCTCTCCGCCGTACTGGAAAGCACCACCGATGCCGTGGTGCAACTCGATCATGCGTGGCGCCTGACGTATTTCAACGGCAAGGCGGGGCGGGCGATGGCGGGACGCGATCCGGCGCTGGGTCGCTCGGTGTGGGACATCTTTCCCGAGGAACGGCACGGTGTGTTCGCGCAGCAATACGCGCGCGCCGTGCAGACGCAGCGGCCGGTGGTGTTCGAGCATTACCTGCAACCACTGGAGGCGTGGTACGAGGTGCATGTGTATCCCACTGCGGAAGGCCTGTCGGTCTTCCTGCGCGATATCTCTGCACGCAAGCTTGCCGAGCAGCAGTTGATCGCCAATCAGGCGGCGCTCACGCACATGGCGCGCCATGATCCGCTGACCGGTATCGCCAACCGTCTGCTGTGGCGCGAACGGATCGGACAGACGATCGCCACGAGTTGTCCGGCCAGATGTTCCGCGCTGCTGTATATCGATCTCGATGGATTCAAGGGCGTGAACGATGCCTTCGGACACTACGTGGGCGATATCGTGCTGCAACAGGTGGCGAAGCGATTGCTCGACTGCGTGGCGGAACCCGATGCCGTGGCGCGCATCGGTGGCGACGAGTTCGTGGTGATCCAGGAACAGGTTGCGGACCGGCAAGCTGTGGAACATCTCGCCCGGCATCTCATCTGCCAGTTGTCGCTACCGTTCCGGCTCAATGGCGAGCCTGTGACGCTGGGTGGCTGCATCGGCATCGCGATGATTCCGACCGATGGCGCCAACGCCGACGATCTGCTGCAAGCGGCCGACATGGCGCTCTATCAGGCCAAGGCCGAAGGGCCCGGCACATGCCGCTTCTTCTCGGCAGACGAAGGCGACCGCACGAAGGTGCGGCTCGAACGCAAACGCGCGCTGCATCACGCGCTGGCCGCCGGGCAATTCGAGTTGCACTACCAGCCGATCTACGACTTGCGCTCGGGACACCTGCGCAGCTTCGAAGCCCTGGTGCGATGGCGTCATTCGCTGCATGGACTGGTGTCACCCGCCGAGTTCGTTCCGCTCGCAGAAGAGACCGGACTGATCGTGCCCATTGGCGAATGGGTGCTGAGCGAAGCATGCCGGCAACTGGCGCGCTGGCCGTCGGGCATCTGCGTGGGCGTGAACCTGTCGCCGCTGCAGTTCCGGGGCCGGGCGCTCGTGGCTGCCGTGCGACGCGCGGTGGAGGAGGCTGGCGTACAGATGTCGCGCCTCGAACTGGAGATCACGGAGTCCGTCCTGCTGCGCAACGATCGCGTCAACCTGGAAATGTTGCGCGAGTTGCGCGGCATGGGCGTGCGCATCGCCATGGACGATTTCGGCACCGGCTATTCGTCGCTGAGTTACCTGCGCAGCTTCCCCTTCGACAAGATCAAACTCGACCGCTCCTTCGTATCGGACCTCGCCACCAGCACAGAAGCCCGCGCCATCCTGCACGCCGTGCGCAGCCTGGGCGCCGCGTTTCGCGTGCGGACTACGGCAGAGGGTATCGAGACGCCGGAACAACTGGCGGTGGTGCGGGAAGAGGGTTACGACGAAGGACAGGGCTATCTGCTGGGCCGGCCGGTGCCGGAGGAAGACGCGCTTGTGCTGGCACGCGGAGGTGAGGTGCCGGCAGCAATGGAGGCATGGTTCCGGGCGACAGTGGGGTAAAGCGTCTTACGTGTCGTATCGCGATCGGTTTTCTCCCCTCTCCCACGAAGTGGGAGAGGGGAGTGTAGTGGTCCAATAAACCTGGACACCTCAAAAGGTAGACTTCGAGTCAACTGGAGAGGTGAAAAATGGCACGCAAGGGCTTTACGGAAGAGTTCAAGGCTGACGCCGTGAA
>NZ_SCMX01000086.1 GCF_005503625.1 Cupriavidus sp. 2SB
TGCCAAACGTGTCGCAATTTAGACCGCTGGCCCTCTCCCCCGCCCCTCTCCCGCTTGCGGGAGAGGGGAGAACCCCCGCAGAGTAGCTTAGACGTGCACCGGCTCCCCACTCCCAAACGAAGCCACCAGCCCCTCCATCGCGGTCACATACGCCGCTTCCAGGTTGTCCAGGCTTTCGCTGCAGGCATCCGGACGCCGACGCGCCATCGCGCGGGCCAGCCGGAACTGCAGCACCTTGCATTCCGAAGCGATCGACAGCGCTGCTGTCCGTACCGATGCAGGCACCGGATATCCATGCTCGCCCAGCCATGTCAGACAGTGATGCAGCATTTCAAAGTTGGCACCGAGCTGGCGCGGCAGGTTGAATCCATAGTGATGGAAGTACGCATCGCCGCGCGCAAGGATCGTCTCGACCTGCGCAGGGAATTCTTCACGCCAGCGCGAAATCGGATTCTGCACAGGCCGACGGCCCAGATGGTGCCGCATCAACTGCGCAACGGCGTTCGACAGTGCGCGTCCCGCCAGTGGCGCGCGCACGCGCTTGGCGCATTCGGCATAGGGAAACAGGATGTTGCCGTTACCGCCCAGTTCTGGCGTGAGACGCATCAGGCCCTGGTAGTCCTCGCCTTCCGCCGCATAGTGTCCAAGGCTGTGATAGTACGAAAGCCGCTGCGCGATGGGATCGATGGCATCGATGGCGATCGTGGTCTTCACATGGCCGGTGCGGTACGCGGTGGCGCGGGTATCGGGCAGGTAAAAGCTGTCCATCTCCACGAGCATCGCGTGACCGCGCCGCACCTGTTCGACGATATGCGCTTCGAGCGTGTCGTAGATCGCGGTTTCCTGCACCACGGTGCCGTACAGCAGTTCGAGATCGGCCTGCGGATACTTGAAGAAGGTGAAGTGATCGCCCTCGTAGTCCTGCGTCACGGTGAAGGCCAGCGCAGGGCGCGGATCGAGACCCCAGCCGTACAGCAGTTCGATCCAGAGATCCATGTAGCAGTTGGTCTCCTGCCAGATCGATTCCTCGCCGTGCAGCAGGCGGGGCAGCGGTGCGGCGATGGTGCGGCGCGGCGCTGCGTCGTCGATGTCCACCGCGAAGTCCGTCACTGTGCTTTGCTCCATCGCCTGTCCTCCGATATGCGGGTCGCCAAAATCCTGCCACCTGCATTGGAGCCGAGTCGCCAACGGGCTTCGGTTCGTTCTCCAACAAAGCCATCGGGATCGCGTATCGGGCGGCAGCGCCCCGTGGCAGCACCGAACATGTGCGGAATCGAACAGAGGTTGCGGGGGCGGCATCTCACACTGGCCCCATCCTCACCGGCCCGGTGTGGCTGCCCGCGCTTGGTCGCATGGCAACCCCCGGGCTGGCAATCCAGGCATCGCAGGACCGAGCAGGAGGCATGATGAGCATTTCCAACCCGGGCGCGCTGGCGCCGCCGTCCCTCATCGAAACGTTGGTCGAGCAGGCGGCGCAGGGCGCCACTGTGCCCGGACTGGCGCAGGCCGTCATCCAGCCTGTCATCCTGGCCGGCGGCTCGGGTACGCGGCTGTGGCCGCTGTCCCGCGAACAGCATCCCAAGCAGTTGTTGAACCTGGTGGCCGAGAACACGCTGCTCGAAGCCACGGCGCGCCGGCTGGAAGGCGTGGCCGTGATGGCCGGGCGCGCCGCGGGCATCGAGGCGCCGCAGATCGTGGTGTGCGGCGAGGAGCACCGCTTCATGATCGCCGAGCTGATGAAGCGTTGCGGCAAGGCGGCGCGCATCGTATCGGAGCCATGCGGACGCAACACCGCGCCTGCGCTGACCATGGCCGCGCTCCATGCCATGGCAACTGCGGGCGAGCACGGCGATGCGGTGCTTGTGGCCACGCCGGCCGATCACGCCGTGCGCGACGTCGAGGCTTTCCGCGCCGCACTCGCCATTGCGATCAAGCATGCGGATCGCGGCGCGGTCGTCACGCTGGGCGTGCGCCCCAATGCGCCGGAAACCGGCTTTGGCTACATCCGGACAAGCAATGTGTCAGAGGACGGCGCGCTGCCGCTCGAACGCTTCGTGGAGAAGCCGCACCTGGAACTGGCGCAGCACTATGTGGAGTCCGGCGACTACTGGTGGAACAGCGGCGTGTACGTGGTGCGCGCCTCCGTCTGGCTGGATGCGCTGCAGCAGTTGCAGCCCGAGATGGCGCAACTGTGCCGCGCCGCGTACGCCGGTGCCGAGCCTGCTGCCAAGGGCGACGCGTTGTGTCTGTGCAAGGAATCGTTCGAGGCGTGCCCGTCGGACTCCATCGACTACGCCGTGATGGAAAAGCTGGAGACGCTGCCCGATATCCACGGCATGCTGGTGCCGATGGACCCTGGTTGGTCCGATGTGGGGTCGTGGGCCGCCATCTGGGACATCGCAGAAAAAGATGCCTTCGGCAACGTGGCGCGCGGTCGCGTGCTGTTCGATGGCGCCACGTCATGCCTGGCGCATTCCGAAGGCCGGTTGATTGCCTGCGTGGGCGTGCAGGACGTGGTGGTGGTGGAAACCGCCGATGCCGTGCTCGTCGTCGACAAGGCGCACGTGCAGGACGTCAAGAATGTGGTGCAGCGGCTGCGCGCGGAACACGGCGCGGAAGTTGTTAACCATCGTAAGGTGCAGCGTCCGTGGGGCTGCTATGACTCGATCGATCATGGCGACCGCTTCCAGGTGAAGCGCATCGTGGTGGAGCCGGGCGCGAGCCTGTCCCTGCAGATGCATTACCACCGTGCCGAGCACTGGGTGGTGGTGCGCGGCACCGCGCGCGTGACGTGCGGCGAGACCGTGAGCATTCTTTCGGAAAACCAGTCCACATACATCCCCATCGGCACGCTGCACCGGCTGGAGAATCCGGGCAAGACGCCGCTGGAAATCATCGAGGTGCAGTCGGGCGCCTATCTGGGCGAGGACGACATCGTACGGTTCGAAGACAACTACGGGCGCAAGTAGCACAGCGTGCCCGCACGGGTAAGCAGCATCGAGGCAAGGGGGACGTCGTGAGCAAGATGTCATACGCGGGTGGAGCAGGAGCGGCGGCGGCAGCCATGCCCGCAGCCGGAGGCGGGGCGCGTCGGGCCATGCTCGACCATGCAGGATGGATACTGGCCGGCGGACTGGCCGGCGCCGCCGTGGCGTGGATGTTCGCGGTCTCGCAGCCGTCGATGTACAGCGCCAGCGCGCTGGTGCAGGTGCTGCAGCCCGTGCCGCAGCGGGATGCCCGCAACGCCGGCAACATGGCTGCACTGGCTGCACCATCCGTGCCGCTCGACGTGGGCATGCTGCGCAGCCGTACCGTGGTGGCGCCCGTGGTGGAGCGGCTGCGGATCGATATTTCCGCGCAGCCGCTGCGCGCGCCGTTGATCGGCGGACTGGTGGCGCACTTCGCCACGCCCGGCGTGGTGAAGGGGGCATGGCCGCAGAGCCTGGGCTATGCATGGGGCGGCGAGCAGATCGTGGTGGACCGGCTCAACGTGCCAGACCGGATGATCGACGTACCGCTCACGCTGGAAGTGCTGCCCGACGGCAACTACCGCCTCTATGAAAAGGACACCGCGCTGCTGGCCGGCAGCGTTGGCAAGGTCAGCGAAGGCAACGGCGTGGCGCTGACGGTCTCGCGGATCGACGCCGCACCGGGCACGCGCTTCGTGCTGAAGCGCCACGACCTGGTACAGACCATCGACGCGGTATCGGAGACGCTGCGCATCGAGGCACAACCGGGCGATACCGGCACCGTCAGCATCGGCTGGCGTACCACCGATCGCACGGCGGCGGCCGCGCTGGTCAATGGCATCACGGATTCCTTCATCGGCAGCCAGGCCACGCAGCGGCGCGACGATACCGCCACGACGCTGGCCTTCCTGTCGGGCGAGATTCCGCGCGTGAAGGCGGAGCTGGAGCGTGCAGAGGCGGCGCTGACGCGCTACCGCTCCAAGGCGGGGTCGATGGCGCCGAGCCAGGACGCGCAGTCGTTCCTCACGGGCAGCATGGACTATCAGAAGCAGATCGCCCTGCTGAAGCTGGAGCGCACCAAGCTGCTGCAGCGCTTCACCGAGGAGGCGAACGAGGTCAAGACCGTGGACAACCAGATCCAGCAACTGGTGCGCGAGCGGCGCGAGATGGATTCGCGGTTCCAGAACCTGTCCGCAACCGAACGTGAATCGGTGGGCCTGACGCGCGACGTCAAGGTGGCCGAAGACATGTACATGACGCTGCGCAACAAGGCCGAGCAACTCACGCTCTCGCAGCTCGATCGCACGGGGCAGGTGCGCGTGCTCGACAGTGCGCTGGTGCCGATGCGCCCGACGGGTCCGGGTCCGTGGCCCGTCACGACGGCAGGCGCGCTGATCGGCCTGTGTCTGGCCATGGCGTGCGTGACGGTACGCCAGCGCATCCGTCCGGCGCTGGAAACGGTGAACGATGCCGAGGTCCGTCTGGGCCTGCCGATGCTGGGCGATATCGTCTACAGCCAGGAGCAGGCCGCGCTGGAGCGGCTGGTGGATGCGCGTGCGCAGGCAGCGTGGTCGCATGCACAGGTGGCGGGTTTGCTGACGCGCCAGCCTGGTCACGCACTGGTGCCGCAGGATGAACTCGACGAGCTTGCCGAGACCACCGAGGATGATGTGGAAGGTGCGGAACGTTTGCTGCGCCTGGGACTGCACGATCAGTTCCTGCTGGCACGCAATGCGCCACACTCGATGGCCGTGGAAGGGCTGCGCAGCGTGCGCGCGGCATTGCATTTCACGTTGCGTGCCGCACCGGACAAGGTGGTGGCCATCACCAGTCCCACGGCAGGCGCGGGCAAGACCTTCGCCTCGGTGAACCTGGCCGTGCTGTTTGCCGAGGCGGGCCAGCGCGTGCTGCTGATCGACGCCGACCTGCGACGCGGCAAGGTGGCCAACTGGTTCGACCTCCCCGTGGACGTCGGCCTGGCCGAGGTGCTGGCCGGACAGGTGCCGCTGCCCGAGGCGGTACAGCGCACCGTGGTCAATGGCCTGTCCGTGCTGCCGGCTGGCGTGCCGCCGGCCAATCCGTCGGAATTGCTGATGCATCCGGCGATGATGGCCTGTCTGCAGATGTGCCGCGAGCGTTTCGACCTGGTGATCGTCGATACCTCGCCGGTACTGGCGGTGGCCGATGCCACGTTCGTGGCCAACCTCGCCGGCTCCACGCTGCTGGTGCTGCGCGCCGACACCACGCTGCCCGAGCATGTGGACGAAACGCTCAAGCGACTGAGCCGTGCCGATGCGCGATTGCTCGGCGGCATTCTCAACGGCGTGAAACAGAAGCGCAGCAACCAGGCGGATTTCAGCAACATGAACCCGTACCTGGGCATGCCGCTGACGCTGCAGCCGGTGCCGCGCCTGCAGCGCAGCCCGGCCGCCATCGCTCGGCAGGGCGCCTGAACGGATGCCAGATGGCAGAAAGCGTACCCGTTTCTGCGTGTGCGCGCCCTGCCATCGATCCCTCGTTCCTTCGCTAGCGGGAGGGGTGTACCGATGAAACGGATCATGTTCGACGGGTGTGCGGGCTGGCTGCACGAGGCGGCCGGGGGCAAGACTGGCGTCGTGCTGTGCGCGCCGCAGTTGCATGAGGCCATGTGGGCGCATCGCGGCATGCGTCATCTGGCGGACGATCTGGCTGCGGCCGGGGTGCCTGTGTTGCGCTTCGGCTACTACGGCACTGGCGATTCGGCGGGCGAAGGGGGGGAGGCCGACTTCCTGCCGCGCGCGGTGCAGAACGTGGTGGCGGCAGCCGAGCAGTTGCGCACACTCGCCGGCGTGCAGCGGCTGGTGCTCGGTGGCTGGCGATTCGGTGCCACGCTGGCCGTGCTCGCCGCCGAGGCGATGGCTGCCCGCAACCACGGTCCCGCCGCATTGGTGCTGATGGCGCCCGTGATCAATGGCCGAGGCTATCTGCGCGAGCTGCGCGCGTTGACCGCGTTCTACGAGCCAGGACAGTCGCCGGATGCCGCATCGTCATCTCAGCTCCCGCAGCCCCTGCAGGCCGCGTCGCCCGCCGACGACGGTATGGAGGTGCTGTCCTACCGACTGTCCGCCGAGGCCGTGCGCGAGATCGGCGCGCTGCGGCTCGACCGTCGCCCGGGATGCCCGGCACCCAATGTGCTGCTGCTGGACGATGCGCCGGGCAGCATGTCCGCCGTGGCGGCGCTGAAACGCCAATACGAACAGGCCGGGGCACAAGTCGATGTCCGCGAATTCTTCGACAGCCGCCTGATGATGAAGTCGCCGGAAATCTCTGCAGTACCGGAATCTGCATGGCGTGGCGTGGTGCAGTGGGTGGCGCCCGATGCCTTGCCATCGGACAGACCTGTGCCGCTGGCAATCGATGCCGACGCCGGCACGAGCGAGGTCGATGGCGTGATCGAACATTCCGTCTGGATCGATGGCGGCCAGCAGTTCGGCGTGCTGTGCGAGCCGATGGGCTCGCAGGACGCGCCACCGCGTGCCGTGGTGATCTTTCCCAACACGGGCGGCAGCCATCACGTAGGCGATGGCCGCGCGTTCGTGCTGTTGTCCCGCGCGCTGGCCCGCCGCGGTTTCGCGGCCTTGCGGCTCGATGTGTCGTCACTGGGCGATAGCCCCGGCGCCGCCCGCGAGATGGCCGTGCCGCGTGCCTACGCACCACGACCGCGCGCCGACGTGAGTGCCGCCGTAGACTGGGTCCGTGCACGCGGTTACTCGCACATCGTCATGGCAGGCGTCTGTTCCGGCGCCTACCTGAGCTTTCAGGCGGCGCTCGCCAATCCACATGTGACGGGCGTGGTCATGGCCAACGCGCTGAAGTTTCTCTGGCGTGACGAGGACGATGCTGCAGAACACAGCGGGGAAACCACGTTGCGCGACTACCTGTTTGCCGCGCGCAATGCACGCAACTGGCAGCGCCTGATGCGCGGCGACATTCCGGTGGGGCAGGTCGCCGCCGCGATCGGGCGACGCCTCGGCCGCATGTTTGCGCGCCCCTCCGCCGTTCCCGACGACCTGCAGGCCGATCCGGAGCCGGACTATGCGAGCGAGGCAATGCATCGCCTGAGCCGGCGCGGCGTACAACTGGATCTGCTCTACGGTGTGGAGGATGCAGGACTTGCGCTGGCGGGCCGGTGTTTCGGCGAAGCGTTCCACGCGCTGCAGGACCTGCCCGGCATTGGTGCGCATCGCTGCGCGCAACTTGACCACGCCATGATCCTGGCGCCGAGCCGCGACACCTTTCTCTCGTTCCTGATGCAGAACCTGCGTCGCCAGCAGACGGTTGCCGAGCCCATCGCGGAAGTCGCCACACAGTCATCGTCCGTCGTGCCGGCCATGCGGGCCGCCGGATAACCAGGCCGCCGTGGTCCGATGTGTGACAACGAACAGACCCCTTTGGGGGGTGGACGCATGCTGCGAACAGGGGTGGATGAGGATCTGCCCTTCCGCACACGAAGAAGGCAATGACCGATGTCTCCGATCGTTAAGCGCATCATGGCCGGCATCGGCGCCAATACGTATGACCAGCTCGCCAACATCCTCATGCAGCTGGCATCGCTGCCGATCTTCCTGAGCCATTGGGATCTCCGCACCTACGGCACCTGGCTCGTCATCTCCGCGATTCCTTCCTATCTGTCGATGGCCGATGTCGGCATGGTCACCGTGGCGGGTAACCGCATGAGCATGCTGTCCGGCGCGGGCGATACGCGCGCTGCCAACCGCGTATTCCAGAGCGCGCAGATGTTCATCCTGCTCACATGCGCCAGTATCGCCACGCTGGCGATTCCTGCAGCGCTGTGGCTGCCGTTGCCGGAACTCGGCAGCCTCGACATGCGGCTGGCATTGGCCGCGTTGCTTGTGAATGTGCTGCTGTCGCTGGGCAATGGGTTGTCGGGCGCGGCGTTCCTGTCCACGGGGCGTTATGCGCAGGGCGTGACCATGAACGTGACCGCGCGCCTGCTGGAGTGGCTCGGCGGCATCGCCGGTCTGCTGCTGGCCGGCACGTTCGCGGCCGTGGCGTGCGGCATGCTGCTGGTGCGCATGGCCACCCTGTTCTGGATCAGCCGGCAAAGCACGCGCGCGCAGACCGGATTGTCGTGGGGCATGCGGCAGGCAGACTGGGCCGAGGTGCGCGCAATGCTCAAGCCGTCTATTGCCTTCATGACGTTCCCGATTTCCAACGCACTGAGCTTCCAGGGATTCACGCTGCTGACGGCGCACCTGCTCGGACCGGCTGCCGTGGCCGTCTTCAACACCTATCGCACTGTGGCGCGCGTGGCCGTGCAGGTCACGTCCACACTGAGCCATGCGCTGTGGCCCGAGTTTGCGCGCATGTACGGCAGTGGCGAGATGCGCGCGCTGCGTCGGTTGCTGCTGCGCACGTCGATGCTCGGAGCGCTTGGCGCCATCGCACTGAGCGGGTTGCTCTATGTCTGCGCGCCGCTGCTGCTGCGCATCTGGACCAAGGGCGAGATTCCCTTCCATGCATCGGTGATGGCGGCGTTCCTCTGCTATGCGGCGGTGGCCGGCCTTTGGCACATCCCGCGCGTGGTGCTGCTTGCTACCAACCAGCACAGCCGGCTGGGCGTGGCGGCGTTGTCGCTGAGCGCGCTGTCGCTGCTCGCGGCATGGGTGCTGGGCACGCAGATGCAGATCATGGGTCTGGTCGCCGCGATGATCGGCGGCGAGATACTGGCCATGTCCGTGTGCCTGTGGCTCACGGCTAGAACTTTCCTGTCGCGGGACAATCATGCGGAGGAGCTTGATGAGAATAGCGCTGTCCACTATCGGTAGGTTTCACACCTTCGACCTGGCGCGAGAGCTGCATGCCCGCGGGCATGAACTGACAGTCTTCACCGGCTACCCGCGCTTCAAGCTGCGCGACGAGCGCCTGCCTCAATCGGCCATCCGCACGTTTCCGTGGCTGCATGCACCGTGCATGAAGCTGGGCACGCGCCTGGGCTATGACAGGGCCATCATGCGCGAGCTGGTGCACTGGAACCTGGAATCGTTCGGCCGGCACGTGACGCGCAATATTCCCGAGTGCGATGTGTATTCGGGACTGTCGTCGTCGGCCGGCGACGCGGGGCGCATCGTGAAGTCGCGCGGCGCGGGATACATCTGCGACCGTGGTTCGTCGCACATCCGCATCCAGGACCAGATCCTGTCCGAGGAGCACGCGCGCTGGGGCTTGAGGTACAAGCCCATCGACCCGCGCGTCATCGCGCGCGAGGAACGCGAGTACGAGGAGGCGGACCTGATTACGGTGCCGTCGAGCTTTGCATATCGCTCGTTCGTCGATGCCGGTGTGCCGGAGCGCAAGCTGAGGCTGATTCCGTACGGCGTGGACCTGACGCGCTTCCAGAAAGTGGCGGAGCCCCCCACGGATTCTTTCGAAGTGCTGTTCGTGGGTGGCGTCAATATCCGCAAGGGCATTCCGTATCTGCTCCAGGCGTTTGCCAAACTCACGCATCGCGCCAAACGGCTGACGATCGTGGGCGGATGTGATCCTGCCATGCTGTCGTGGCTGCATGCCAGCGGTCTGCCGCTCGAAGGCGTGACGTTGACGGGCTCCGTGCCTCAGCCGCAGTTGAAGACCATCATGAGCCGCGCGCATGTGATGGTGTTGCCGAGCGTGGAGGAAGGGTTGGCGTTGGTGCAGGCCCAGGCGCTGGCGTGCGGCTGCCCGGTCATCGGCACGCATAACTCGGGCGGCGAGGATCTGTTCACCGATGGCGAGGAAGGGTATATCGTGCCGATCCGCGACGCCGACGCGCTGGCCGAGCGCATGCAGAACCTGGCCGACCAACCCTGGCTGCAGCAGATGATGGGCGCCGCAGCGCTGCTTCGCGTGCGCCGCATTGGTGGATGGTCCACGTATGGCGGACGCGTGGCGGCGCTCATGGAGGACTTGGCCACGCACCGCAGGCGCGATGCAGGGGTTCCGATTGGCGCACTGGCCGGGAGCGAGATCGGATCATGCTGATTGCAAAAGACGACCCCTCCGTCGGCCCCTCGTTCTCGCTGCAGAACCGCGTGCTGCGACTGGCCTGGAACTGGACCTGGCTGCTGCTGTTCCGATTCAGCCCCCGCCCGTTGCACCCGTGGCGAAGCTTCCTGCTACGCGCGTTCGGCGCGCGCATCGGCACGCATGTCCACGTGTATCCCACGGTCAAGATCTGGGCACCGTGGCGGCTATCCATCGACGACTACGCCGGCGTGGCCGATGGCGTGACCCTCTACAGCATGGGCCACATCCACCTGGGCCGCCGCTGCGTGATCTCGCAGGGCTCGCACCTGTGCGCGGGTTCGCACGACTACAACAGCAGCAATTTTCAACTGATCACCGCACCGATCACGGTGGGCGCGTTCGTGTGGGTTTGCGCGGAAGCGTTTATCTCGCCAGGGGTGGAGTTGCCAGAAGGTGCGGTGATTGCGCCGAGGTCTGTGGTCACCAAGTCATTGCCGACGTCATGGACGGTGTATGGCGGCGCACCGGCGAAGGTTATCGGGAAAAGGACGAAGCATGAGGAGTGGGAGTAGGCGGGCGCTGAGTTCACGAGCCCTGCCGGTTTGCTCCCCTCTCCCATGAAATGGGAGAGGGGCTGGGTGGAGAAAACCAGCAGTATTCCTCAAGCCTCACAACTGATAAGGGACCCGCACGCCTGGCTCATCCGCGGGAAAGTCCTTGGTGTTCCTCGACACCAGCAGAAGCGAATGGACCTGAGCGCTTGCCCAGACAATGGCATCAGGCAGGCGAATTTTCGTGGCCTTCCGAATGGCAACCGCACGGTTTGCGACACTTTGATCGACCGCTATGAGAGCGAAGGATTGAAGCCAACTGCGCACTGCCGCCTCTTCTTCAGGCGGCGTGCCTACCAAGACTTCCATCCAGGTGATGGAACTGATCGCGCGATGTTCGTACCGCGCCAACTCCGCTCTCGCTTGTTCCCTGCCATTGAGGAAGTCGATCAGGATGTTTGTATCGAATAGGGCCTTCACCATTCTCCGCGTAGCGCCTCCTGATAGACGAGTCCATCTACGCCTTTTTTGCGCCACAGACCGAATACGTCAGTGCCCAACGCCTTCTTGCGCTCGACGATGTAGGCATCCAGAGCGTCCCGGATGACAGCTGCCCGGGAACGTTGTTCCGCCTCGACAATGAGTGTCAGATCTTCGATTTGTTCGGCGGGAAGATCTATCAGGATTCTGCCCATACTTTTCCCCTAAGAATGATATATGCATATCGTATATCATCGCTGAGCTTGGGGATAGCCTGGATTTCCGCCACAATGGGACATGAGGTTTTTGGTGCACATAAAGTCGAGTACCAAGTGCAGCAACCTGATTCAAACCTGCTCCGTCCGCCCCTCCAGCACAGCCTCTTCCTTCACCTTCGGCTTGCACTGCGCTTCCCTGACCTTCAGCACGATCATGTACTCATAGAACGCGCGCAGCAGCGAGAACGTCAGCCCCGCGCGGCCATCGAGGATGCCGCCACGGAAGAAGTAGAGCAGCAGGAACATCACCACAGGCCGGAACGGCAGCCGATAGTAAAGCTCCTTTTGATGGAAGCGGCGTTCGTTACGGTCGCCGTCGAAGAACGCGCGCCAGATGCTGAACTGCATACCGTTGGCGCGATTCAGCAGGATCTGTTCAGCTTCGAAACTGCTGTAGCGATTGTGCTTGTCGTACCAGTGCGTGATGCCCTTGCTGAACGGGTAGTGGTCGAAATGCGCGCCGATATCGCCCGTGGGCCCATCTACCAGTGTCACCGGATTGCAGAGCCGTTCATAGCGGATGCGTTCGGGGCGGAACAGGCGGATGTTGAACGGCGAGGGTGCCACGTGCCGCAGCCAAGATCCCATGAAGTGATCGCGCCGCCTGACGCGGAAAGCCACGTTGTCGCCGGCGTCGGCCACGGCCCGCTGCATCGCGCTGGCCAGTTCGGGCGTCACGCGTTCATCGGCATCGGAGTAGTAAACCCAGGGATTCCGGAAGTCGATGTGCTTCAACCCCCAGTTCTGGTGCGCAGACCAGTTGTCGAAGGGTCGCTGCACCACGCGCGCACCGAACTGTTTCGCAATCTCGACGGTGCGGTCATCGCTCATCGAGTCATACACCACGATATCGTCGGACCAGGCCAGGCTGCGCAGGCAGCCCGGCAGGTCTTGTTCTTCGTTTTTCGTCAGGACGATGACAGAGATGCCGGGCATGTTTGAGCCATGTTGTGTGGATGGGAACTACGCGCGCTTGCCGTGGGCCTTGCCGTACTGGCTCATGTAGCGATACTTGCCGTACATCGCGTGCGGCCGATACCAGCGGCCTTCCACATGCAGGCCGTTGAACAGCACGCCCTTGATGTCGCTGCCCGCCTGCTTCAGCGCACGTTGCGACGCGATCAACTCGCGCGCCGTGGTGCTGTCCGCACGCGCTACTGCAAACACGGCGCCGGCATGCTTGGCCAGGATCGTGGCGTCGGTGGCAGCCAATACCGGCGGCGTATCGAGCAGGATCAGGTCGTAGCGTGTCTTCAGCAACTCCAGCAGCCCGCCCATCGCCGGATGCTCCAGCAGGTCGGCAGCCAGCGGCGGTTGCGTGCCCGTGGCGAGGAAGTCGAGTCCGGGCACTACGTCGCGCTGCACCACGTTGTCGAAGTCTGCACCGGTCAGCACTTCCGTCAGGCCTGGCGTGCGCATGCGGCCCAGCGCATGGTTCAGGCTGCCGCGCCGCAGGTCGGCGTCGATCAGGATCACCTTGCGGCCCGCCTTGGCAGCAATCGCGCCGAAGTTCAGGCTGACGAAGGATTTGCCCACGCCCGGCGCCGGACCCGTGATCACCACCACGCGGTTCGGGCTGTTCAGCAGCGCGAACTGCAGCGCGGTGCGGAACGTGCGCAGGCTTTCGATGGCGGGATCGTCGGGCGCATCGGTGGCCAGCAGGCCGGCATGTGCCTCGTCCGAGGGCTTCAGGCTGGCCTGCGCATTGCTGAACGGCACCGTGGCGTAGACAGTGAGGCCGGTCTGCTGTTCTACTTCGTCGGCATCCACGAGCCCGCCATCGAGCACATGGCGCAGCAGCACGGCCATCAGCGCGGCCAGCAGGCCCAGGATGGCAGCTACCACCGAGATCATCGGGCGGTTCGGGCGCACCGGGTCCAGCGGAATGTCAGCCGGATCGATCAGGCGGGCCGTGCCCACCTTGCTGGCCTTGGTGAGCCGCAGCGCCTGCGTGTCGTTGAGCAGTTGCTGATACAGCTCGGTGCTGACCTTCACGTCGCGCATCAGGCGCAGCACGTTCTGCTCCACCTCAGGCAGTTTCTGGATCTTGTTGGTCACGCCGCCAAGCTGGCCGGAGAGACTCGCGATCTGGCTGTCGATGATCTCCACGCTCGGATGGCTCTGCGTGAAGCGCGTGGCCAGTTCCTCGCGTTTGGTGCGCAGCTCCTGCAGCTTGGTCTGGATGGCTACGGATTGCGACAGGATCAGCTTCGATTCCTCGCTCAGGTCGATCGTGCCGCGCTGGTTACGCATCGAGTTGTAGCGCTGCTCGGCCGTCTCCACCTGCTGCTTGAGTTGCGGCATCTGGCTTTCGAGGAACTTCAGCGATTTCTCCGCTTCCTCCGCCTTGCGGTGGACGTTCTGCTCGACGTATTCCTGCGCAATCGCGTTCAGGATTTTCGCGGCCTGCACAGGCGAGTTGTCTTCGAGCGCCACGCCGATCACACCGCTCTGCTTGCCGCGCTCGGCGATCATCAGGCGAGTCTGCAGGCCGGCGATGGCCGCGCCGCGCGGAATGTGCCGCACGATGAAGAGTGCGCCGGGGTTGCCCACGAGCTGGCTGACTTCCATCTTGACCGTGCCCTTGCGCGTCTCGATGGTCATCGGCACGCCCACCTTGCCGTCGGCCACCGTGTCCTGGTTCGGGAACGTTACCTGGAAGCCGTCGCCCTCCGTCTTGGTCACGCGGATCTCGGCACCTTCGAGGTCCGGCGGCACCGTGAGGTTGGCCATCTTGATCGACTCGATCCCCCACGCGTAACCGCCATAGCCGAACAGTCCCGGTGTGGAGAGTTGGCTCGCACGTGCCGCGATGGCCGAGCCGATCACCGGGAAGTAGCGCGGCGATGCCACGACGTCGAGGTTCAGCAGATCCACCGCCTTGCCCACCACCATGCGCGAGCGCAGCAGTTCCATTTCGGCGGAGGCGGCGGGCTTGACGTCGAACACCGGAGACAGGCTCGCCGCCAGCTTGGCGCCGGCAGGGTTGCCTGTGGTGTCTTCCACCTGCACGACGATATCGGCGCGGTAGACGGGCTTGCTCAGCATCGCGTAGACCACACCGAGCACCGTGATGAGACCAGCCACGATGATGAAGGTCCAACGGTATCGGACCAGCGTGTCCAGGACAGCGGTCAGGTCGAGCGGCTTCTCGCCGCCTTCTTCGATGTCTGCCGCCGGATCCCGGAATTGCCTGACGTTGCTCATGATGTCTCCTCACACCCGCTTGCGTTCTCGAGTTGCTGAACGCGTGTTGACCATGCATCCACCCCGTGCCGGATCATCCCAAGTACCACTGCGAACATGCCATGCGATCCACCGTACGGGTCCGGCACATCCGCATCGATGGATTCGCATAACCGGAAAGTCTTGCCGCGCGCGCCGGCATGCAGGCCCTCCAGCCAGTCGCGCTGGTCGGCCTCCATCACCAGCACCAGGTCCGCCTGCTCCACCAGCCGGGCGTCGATGGCCCGTGCACGATGCGCACGCAGATCGACCCCCTCGCGCGAAAGCAGCCGCACGGCGCGCGGATCGGCGTCCGCGCCCACGGGTGGTTCCAGCCCGGCCGAGAGCACGATGCAGTCAGGCAGTGCCTGCTGCAGCAGCACCGCGGCCATCGGACTACGGCACCGATTGCCGAGGCAGACCACAAGAATCGAACGAATCTTTGTCACGACGTTCCTCGATGTTGCTCAATAACGCATGAAGCCGGCGGTGCCCGTGATCGGCTGGACCAGCATGCTCATGACGCGGCTCCAGCGCACGATGCCGTTGGCATCGACATAGACCACGTCCTTGGGATGCATCTCGAAGCCCTCGGCCACGGCCAGTGCAACCGGCGAGGTGCCATCAAGGTGGAACACCTGCGGCGCGCCGTCTTCCTTCTTGCGGATCACGAAGATCTGCCCGGCGTTTGCAGTGCCGGGGTTTACGCCACCGGCGTCGCCCAGGGCCTCGTTGAGAGACATCTTGCCGTCGCGCATCAGCAGCGAGACCGGCTTGACCACTTCACCGGTGACGAAGATCTTGCTGCCTTCGCGCTGTTCCACGCGCACGATGTCGCCATTGCGCAGCAGGATGCGTGCGGGGTCCACGCCCTTGCGCAGCAGTGCGGGCATGTCCACGTACCACGTCTGCTCGCCGCGCGTCACGCGGATGCGGCTGTTGTCGCCGGTCAGGTTCAGCACGCCCCCAGCGCGATTCAGCGCTTCCACGAGCGTCATCGCCGCATCGTCGATCGGCAGCGCACCCGGCGTCTTCACCTCGCCGTCCACATACACGCGCTGGCTGCGGAAGCCGAGCACGCGCACCGTCATCTGCGGATTGCGCACCACACGCGAGATCACGCGCGACATTTCCTCGCGCAGATCATTCGTGGTCTTGCCGGCCACGTGCAACACGCCCGCATAGGGAAACTGGATGTCGCCGCTGGGGCTGACCACATAACCCGGCATGTTCGATCCGCCGCTGGTGACCGGAATCTCCATCGCCGTGGCCACGCTGTACGTCTGCGTCGGGAACACGAGCTCGGGGTGATCCCAGACCACGACGGAAATGATGTCGCCGGGACCGACGCGATAGGGCTGCGGTGTGCCGAACAGTTGCTCCACACCTACGTTGGTAGGCTTGGCGTTCTTGCGCAACTCTTCATTGAGCTTGAGCGTGATCGGCGTGATCTCGGGCGGCTTTTCGCTATCACCGCCGGACGCCTGCATGGCGGCATCGGAGATACGCATGCCCGGCGCTGCGGCACATGCGGAAAGCAAAGCGGCGGCGCACAGGGTGACCAGTGCGGAACCTACGGGAAACATGGCGAAGCGACCTGATGACATCTCGATTCTCCCAACCAGAACCAACCCAGAGCCCAAGCGTGCATGCCGCGCAACCCGCGGCCACAGCTTCTGATGATGCGAGAGTAGGAGCGTGGGGCCGTGGCTTCGGTACGTTTCACCACATTGGCGCGGGGAGGGTGTGGTGTGGGTGCCGAAGCCTCTCCCAACCGGCTGTTTGTGCTGCAACGTACGGAGGTCGCAAGCGCCGGGGGCTAGGCTGCCGTCATCTTCAGGCGTGCAGGAGGCTACCTTTCATGCGGCTTTTACATGTCATCAACTCGATCAACCCGGTAGGTGGCGGTCCGATCGAAGGATTGCGCCAGCTGGATATCTATCTGGCGCAGCGCGGCGTGCAGGCGCAGATCTGCAGCAACGATCCGCCCGATGCGCCTTATGTGGTCAACAGTGGGCTGGATCTCGTGGCGCTGGGACCGAGCCGGCTGCGGTACGGCTTCAACACGCGCATCGTGAGCTGGCTGCGCGAGCATGCCGCGGACTACGACGTGATCATCGTCCACGGCATCTGGCAGTTCCACAGCCTGGCCACATGGCTGGCCCTGCGCGGTGGGCGCACGCCGTATTTCGTCTTTACGCATGGCATGCTCGATCCGTGGTTCAAGGAGCGCTATCCGCTCAAGCATCTGAAGAAGTCGCTGTACTGGGCCGTGGGTGACTACTGGGTGTTGCGCGATGCACGCGCGGTATTGTTCACGGCGGAGGACGAGCGCCTGCGTGCCAGAGAGTCGTTCGCGTTGTATCAGTGCCGCGAGCAGGTCACCACGTTCGGCACGTCGCCGCCGCCGCCGGATCGTGCTGCGATGCGCACGGCCTTTACGCGCGCGTTTCCCGCCACGGCCGGGCGGCGCAACCTGCTCTTCCTGGGCCGCATCCATGAGAAGAAGGGTGTCGACTTGCTGATGCAGGCGTTTGGCCGCGTTGCGTCGATGGACCCCTCGTTGCATCTCATCATGGCGGGGCCGTGCGATACGCCGATGCGTCATCAGCTCGAAGGCATCGCGCATGCAGCAGGTGTGGGCAATCGCGTGACATGGACCGGCATGTTGCAGGGCGATCTGAAATGGGGCGCGTTCGAAGCGGCCGAAGCGTTTTGCCTGCCATCGCATCAGGAGAACTTTGGCGTGGCCGTGGCGGAGTCTCTGGCTTGCGGCGTGCCCGTGCTGATATCGAACAAGGTCAATATCTGGCGCGAGATCGAAGGCGATGGCGCGGGCATGATCTGCGACGATACGCAGGAAGATGCCGAGCGCGTGCTGCGCCAGTGGATTGGCACGCCGGCATCGGATCGTGCGCGGATGCGCGAGCAGGCGATGGCTTGCTTCGAGCAGCGCTTCCAGAGCAGCCGCTTTGCGGATCGGCTGTTGGAGATCGTCGGCGCGCCTGGCGCCGCGTTGCAACCGGTCTAGCCCCTCAGGCAAACAACACGGGCCGCTCAACGCGGCCCGTATCGGTCCTTCCCCCACGCGAAATCTTCGTCGCTTCTACGACTCCACCGCCACATCGGCCAGCGCTGGTGTCAGCGTGCGCACCTCGCGCGTGGGCATGGCGGCACTGGCACGCAACTGCAGCGCCGATTCCACCACGCGTGCGCAGATATCCTGGTTGCCGGCGCCATTGGCGCGTACCCGCTGCATGCCCGCCACGCGGATGGCTTCGCGTCGCGCGGTGTTGTCGAGCAGCGTGCGGCACCAGTGCGCGCACTCGTCAGCATCGTTCCAGAACACGGCTTCGCGGCCTTCTTCGAACATGGCCAGGTGGTCTCGCGTGCGCTGGGCGCAGAGCAGGCCGCCGGCGTACGGAATCTCCATCGTGCGCGTGGTGTGCAGGTCGCGGTTTCCCGACGACAACAGACCGATGCAGATCTTGCTGCCCTGCATGGCCGCCACGTAGTCGCGTCCATTGAGGTTGCCGCCACGATGATGAGGCCGCAGCATTGGCCAGAACGAGGACATGCCCCAGCGCGCGCCCCAGATCGAGACCGGAATGCCGCGCGTGATGAGATCGGCAATGAGCTTGTCGCGCGGCTCGTTGCGCATCCACGTGCCGATGAAAGCGACTTCGGAGCGGAAGCTGTCCGGAATCTCGTCGTCACTGGCATATGGCGCGTGCATGACCTCGTCGTAACTGCGGTCCACGCGCATGATCTGCGAGGCACCCAGCGCGCGCAGTTCCTCGATGTTCTCGTCGCGCACCACCACGCACAGGTCGTAGGCCGGAATGGCGTTGCGCAGCGTGGCAAAGCGCTGGCCGTCGCGCGGGCCGGACGGGTCGTCGTGGTTGTACAGCACCGTCGTGGCGCCCGTGCTCGCGAGCAGGCGGATGCAGTCGGGGCCGAGCAGCTCGC
Source organism: Cupriavidus sp. 2SB (assembly GCF_005503625.1). GTDB lineage: Bacteria > Pseudomonadota > Gammaproteobacteria > Burkholderiales > Burkholderiaceae > Cupriavidus. Next base: position 18,478 of record NZ_SCMX01000086.1, read on the forward strand.
CGCTATCGACCCAGACGATGTCGGGTGTGTCGAGTTCACCGAGCGTGGCGCAGATATGAGCCACCCAGTCGTGCATCGTCCATTGCAGTGCGCGGTATCCAGTGCGGAAATGCGCGGCGTTGAGCCAACGGTTGTTAAGTTGGCGATCGACGGCCAGGAATGGATCGGCGATGGTCACCGCATGGCCGAGGCGGCGCAACGCCTGCGCGCGGTAGAGCGCAGTGCTGCCTTCGAGGCTGCAGCCGAGGTAGAGGATTCTGGCCATTTCAGGTGGCTCCTTTGCCGATGGCGCGCACAAAGACGCGCGAGATCCAGAAGACGATGGTGTAGATGAAGGCGCTTTCGATCCAGCCGCGCAGGATCAGTTGCATGAGTCCCGACAATGATTCGACACCCGTGGCCGCGCTGGTCAGATAAAACACCCACGTGTAGAAGCGCGTGACCACGAGCGGGCTGAAGACGGGTACCCATCGCACCGGGCTGCCATCGCGCGCAGGCAAGGTGCGGCGCGTGGTCTGCGCATCGGCCAACGCGAACGTGACAAAGGCGAGGATTGCCAGCACGCCTGGGTAGAGCCAGTCGAACGTGGCATAGCCTGTGCCGAAGATCGAACCCGTGCGGAAGCCGCCGAGGGCATCGGTGTCACCCGTGACCGTGAACAGCATCAGGTCGCCGGACGATGACGTGGTCACGAAATCCTTGTCGACCGCCACGCCCAGCGCATCGAGCACGGGGCCGGGTATCACCGTGATGACGCGCTGCCATTCGATCTTGCGCAGTTCGGCGCGTGCGGACGCATCCTGCCGCAGTGCGAGATCGAGCGTGGCATCGGCGAACTTCATGTTGGCCAGACGCTGCAGGAACAGGTTGTCGAGATAACGCTCGTCCCACGTTTCGTGATTGTCGTTGGCATCGGCTTCGAGCCGGTCGCGAATGGCATCGCGGTTCTGCATGGTCTCGATCGTGGCGCTGATCAGTTGCCCAGCCGAGACATCGTTGCGCTGCGCGCGCGCGATCACCATGCTGGTTGCCAGATCGGTGACCGGCCCTTGCAGCAGCGCCAGCACGAGTCCCACGATCACCAGACGACGTGGCCGGAACAGGCGCATCGGCAGCGTGCGCGTGATGAATCCATAGGCGAGTACGAGGCAGACCGAGATCGTGCCGATCAGCACCAGTGCGCGGCTGTTGCTGCCGATGGAAATGATCGCAAGCAATGCGGTGTAAGCCACGAGCGTGAGCTTCCATCTCATGCTCATCGGCAGATAGCTGTGTGCACCGGTCAGCGGCTTCACCAGCAGGCAATAGGGCAGGTAGGCCAGCGGATACATGGCCTGCATCAAGCGGTTCAGCGCGCCGCCGCTGCCTTCGGTGATCATGCCGACCACGAAGATCTGGTACACCATCGCACAGAGCCCGAGCACGCCCATCACCATGATCTGGACATTGCCCACCGTGTGGAACAACCCCATCGGTCGATAGACGCGATTGACGATGCCCACACGCAAACGCATGGCCGTCTGGCTCTTGCGATAGAGACGATGCGCGCCGAGCAAGGCGATCTGGCAGATGAACGCGTGCGCGAAATCGAGCACGGGGTGGTGCAGGTTGTACGTCAGCGGCTTCCACTCGAGCAGGGTGGCCACGGGCGGCAGCAGGAAGTAGGACAGCGTGTAGCCGAGCAGCATCGAGGTGGAGATCGGATACGCGCGCAGCCGCTCCACGCGCGCCATCACATGGATGCCGCTCAGGCCACCGGCGATTACAAGCAGCGCGGCGGCCACGTTGGCGGAGTTCAGCCAGAGCAGCGCCTGCACGCCGACTGTCGCACTCCAGACGAGCAGGAACGCCGTCCGCCAGCGCTGGAAGCGCAGCGGCCGTGGAGCGGCGGCAATCTGCAACGTGGTGGCGGTCATACGGGGTCCTCGGGGATCCTCGGGCTCATGTTGCGGAGCCTACAGAGGATGACCGGGCATGGATGTGGGGTAGCACACCATCCACGTACCCACCCCCGATGACCGCCCCGGAGCGTGGGATGCCGAACAGTTGCGTGCGCGGCAGCAGGCGCATGCTGCGGTTCCAGACGCCATGCCGGGAGTGACGCCGGCGAACCTTGTGCAGGAGCAGGCAGCGTGAAAATCGTGGTGTTCGGCCATCCGGCCTATATGGGCAGTCCCAGCATGAACGGCTTCGTCGCCATGGTGAGCGAAGGCATGCGCGCACGCGGGCACGACGTGGAATTGTGGCGCCCGGAAGGCTTCGTGCGGCGCCTCGGCATGGGACCGCGCTCGCGCAAGTATCTGGGCTATGTCGATCAGTTCATCCTGTTTCCGTGGCAGGCCCGCGCGCGGCTCCGGCGCATGGCGGCGCCGCCGCTCGTGGTGCTGGGCGATCATGCGCTGGGCATGTGGATGTCGTTCCTGGCCGAGTATCCGCATGTGATCCATAGCCATGACTTCAATCCGCTGCGCGAGCTGGCAGGGGATTTTCCGAGCCGCCAATTGAGCTGGAGCGGCAAGCTGTACCAGTCGCTGATTCGCAATGGATTCGGGCGGGGCCGCATGTTCATCGCGGTGTCGCAGGCGACGGCACGGGATCTCGTCCGCTTCTATCCGGGCGACGCACCGCCGTGCGAGGTGGTCTACAACGGTCTCAGCTATCCCTTCGGCCCGATGGATGCGGCCACCGCCGTGGCAACGCTGAAGAAGGAGGTCGAGGAACCCGTGGTGCCAGGCATGCTGCTGCATATCGGCGGCAACCAGTGGTACAAGAATCGCGCGGGCGTGCTGGCGCTGTACGCCGCCTACTGCCGTGCAACGCCTGCGGCGAGCATCCGCCCGCTCTGGATGATGGGACCGCAGGCCCCCGATGCCGAGATGTTGGCTGCGGCTGCGCAGGCCGAAGCGGCGGGAGGCAACGTGCGCTGGCTCGTCGGATTGTCGACGCAGGCGATTCACGCGGCCTATGCGCTCGCCGCGGTGTTTGTCTTCCCCAGCCTCGAAGAAGGTTTCGGCTGGCCCATCATCGAGGCCATGGCGTGCGGTACGCCGGTGCTGACCACGGATCGCGCGCCGATGAGCGAGATCGCCGGTGGCGTGGCGACGCTGATCGAACGGATGCCGGAAGGCGATGCTGCGGCATGGGCTGCACGGCATGCTGCGGTACTCGCTGACATGGCCGCCTGGACCGCGCCGATGCGGCAGGCGTATGCCGCATCGGCGCTGGCTCACGCAGCGAAATTTTCGGCAGACCATGCGCTCGACGAGTACGAGCGCATCTACCGAAACGTAGCCGAAGTACACGGCCATGCACCCGCAGACTTGCCCGCCCGGGCGGTCTGAGACGTGGCTCCAAACCATCAGACCATGATCTAACGGAGTCCGCCGCACTTTGTGCGCTACCGCACAAATCTCGCGCAGGAAACTCCCTAGCATCGGTGCTGCCAATTCTGGACCGGCAATTTTTTCAACCGGTGGAGTGGCGGGAATCAGTATTGACCGATGTGTTTGGGAGCCCATCATGATGGCGCAGACCCAGCAGGACGAAATCAATCGCAAGGCGTGGCGCAGTGGCGGGGCGCAGCGCATGTTCGGTGCGCTCTCGGGCGTGACCGATCCGGGCGAAGAGGCCGCCCTGGCCTATGTGGCCGACGACGTGCGCGGCCAGCCGCTACTCGATGTGGGCGTGGGCGGCGGACGCACCGTGCCGCTGCTGCAGCGCCTGAGCGCGGACTACACCGCCGTGGACTACACCGCCGAACTGGTTGAAATCTGCAGACGCAATCATCCGGACGTGACGGTGCTGCACGCCGATGCGCGCGACCTCTCGATGTTTCCGGACAATCACTTCGGGCTGGTGATGTTCAGCTGGAACGGCATCGACGCCGTCGATCCATCCGGCCGGCTGGCGATCCTGCAGGAGTTCGCACGCGTGCTGCGCCCCGGTGGCCTGCTGCTGTTTTCCACGCACAACATGCTGGGGCCTGGCTATCGCGAGAACCTGCTCAACATGCTGAACTGGCCCAACGATGCGCGCAATGCGCTCGACTTCGGACTGAAGTCGGCGCGCGTGCTGGCACGACTGCCCAGCGGTGCGTTCAACTTCGTGCGGCACTCCCGGCTCAATCGCCAGTACGACGGATTCGGGCTGCGGGTCTGCGCGGCGCACCGCTTCGGTATCGTCATCTACTACACCGAGATGGAAGCGCAGAAGCGCGCGCTGGCCGGTCTCGGACTCCGGACCGAGAAGGTGTTCTGCAACATGCACGGTCACGAAGTGGACGAGCGCGACGATATGCGGCGCCTGTTCTGGTTTCACTTCGTCGCGCGCAAGGCCGCAGCGCACTAGCGCACTAGCGCTAGAACCGGTCACCGAGCGTGGCCGGTGCGCCGGGCGCGGTCGTCATTGCCAGCAACGTTTGCTCGAACTGTCCCAGCACGGCATCGCGATCCAGGTGCGTGCGCGCCCAGGCAAGTCCCGCAATGCCGAGTTGCGTGCGCATCGCGGGCGACGCCGCAAGCGTGGCGATGCCTTCCGCGAACGCGGCGTCGTCACCGGGCGGCACCACCACGCCACACAGGTTGACCACGTTGGCCAGCGCAGAGCCTTGTGCAGCGGTAGTAACCACGGGCCGTCCGCTGGCCAGCATGCCCGTCAGCTTCGAAGGCATGACGAGATCGGTGACATCGGCCCGCTGCGGCAGCAGATGCACGTCGGCGGCGGCCAGCAAAGCCGGAAAGCGTTCGTTGCTCTGCAAAGGCAGGAACTGCACGTTCGGAAGATCCGCGCAGGCGGACTGCAGTTCGGCGCGGCCTCCGCCATCGCCACAGAACACAAAGCGGATATCGGCGCGATCGCGCAAGCGTCGCGCGGCGGCAGCCAGATGCTCGAGCCCCTGCTTGGCGCCCATGTTGCCGGAATAGAGCGCCAGCACGGCGTCTTCGGAGATGCCGAGCTCTGTGCGCATCGCGCGTGCGGCATCGGGCGAAGTCTGGTGCAGTACGGTCCAGTTCGGCAGCAGCACTGCGCGCTCCGGGGCAACGCCTTTCTCGATCGCCAGCGCAACCATGTTCGAGGAAATCGACGAGACACGATCCTGCCGGCGCAGCAGGAATCGCTCCATGCCGAGCGCGAGACGACGCAGCCATGGTCGCTTGAGCAGCCCGAGTGCGAACGCGGCATCCACTTCGTAATCCTGTACATGCAGCCATGCGCGGCCGCCCGAAAGCCGCGCGAGCAGTGTGGCGACGGGCGTGCACATCAGCGGCGGCTCGACCATGAAGACCACATCGGGACGCCAGAACCATTGCCGCACCAGTAGCGGCAACGTCGATGCGGCAAAGCTCGCCAGATGCAGCAGGCGTTTCGCACCCGATGGTCGCGCCGGCACCCACACCGGTGCGCGCCAGACCTCCACGCCGCGCAGCGTCTCGCGCCGATATCGCCAGGCACTGTAGCCATCACCAATGCGCCACGCGGGGTAGTACGGCGGCGCGGCTATCACGCGCACGTCGTGGCCGCGCGCCGCCAACCATTCCGACTGCTCGGTGGTGTACTTGCCGATACCCGTCAGCTCCGGCGCGTAGTTCAGGCTCACCATCAGAATCTTCATCGGGAGTCCTGTCGAGGATCAGGCCGCGGACGCGAGGGGTTGCGCGGCCAGACGCCCATCGGCCACGGCGCGGCGATAGGTTTCCTGCAGGCCCTCGCGCAGTGCGACGCGCGGGCGCCATCCTGTCGAAGCGATCGCCTGGCAATCGAGTCGCTTGCGCGGCGTGCCATCGGGACGCGACGGATCGAAGCCGATCGTGCCTGGGTAGCCAGTGGCCTCGGCCACAAGCGAGGCGAGCGCGGCAATGCTGACTTCATCGTCGCTGCCCACGTTGAGAAAGCCGTGTTTCGCGGCCTGGCGGTAGTCGTCCCGCGGCAACGCCATCAAGTGCAGGCAGGCACTGGCGAGATCATCGACATGCAAGAACTCGCGCAGCGGGCGCCCCGTACCCCAGACCGATACGTGCGAGGTGCCGAGCGACGTGGCGTCATGAAAGCGCCGCAGCAGGCCCGGTATCACGTGACTGTTCTCGGGATGATAGTTGTCGCCGGGACCGTAGAGATTGGTCGGCATCGCGCAGCGGAAATCGGTGCCGTACTGACGGTTGTAGCTGTCGCACAGCATGATGCCCGCGATCTTGGCCAGCGCGTACGGGGCGTTGGTCGGTTCCAGCGCGCCGGTCAGCAAGGCATCCTCGCGAATCGGCTGCGTGGCGAGGCGCGGATAGATGCAGCTCGATCCCAGGAACAGGAGATGCTGCACACCGTGCTGCCACGCTGCGTGAATCACGTGCGTGGCGATGGCCAGGTTCTGGTGGATGAACTCGGCGGGATAGGTGTTGTTGGCATGGATGCCGCCTACGCGCGCGGCGGCCAGATAGACCTGGTCGATGCGTTCGCTGGCGAAGAATGCCTGCACTTGCTGCTGGTCGCACAAGTCGAGTTCGGCATGGGTGCGAACGACGATCTCGACGTCGCCACGCGCCGCGAGGGCACGCACGATGGCCGATCCGACCATGCCACGGTGCCCGGCCACGTAGATGCGGGGGCGCGCGTCAGTCATGGTGGTCATAGGCGCGGAATCCTGCCATGCGAACCAGTGCGTCGCGGCGCGCGGCGGCGTAGTCGGACTCGATCATTTCCTGCACGAGGGTGTCGAAGCCGATGCGCGGCGTCCAGCCGAGTTTCTCGCGCGCCCGCGTGGCATCACCAAGCAGCGTTTCCACTTCGGTCGGGCGGAAGTAGCGCGGGTCTACGCGCACGATCACATCGCCCACCTTGCAGGCCGGGCGCGATGCGCCGTGGCCGGTATCGATGGCGGTCACCACGCCGGTTTCCTCTTCGCCGCTGCCACGGAACTCCACCGTGATGCCGAGATGGCGCGCGGCCAGCGTCACGAACTCGCGCACGCTGTGCTGCTCGCCGCTGGCGATGACGAAGTCCTCGGCCTGCTGCTGTTGCAGCATCAGCCACTGCATCTCCACGTAGTCGCGCGCATGGCCCCAGTCGCGCAGCGCAGACATGTTGCCGAGGTACAGCGTGTCCTGCAGCCCCAGCGCGATACGTGCAATGGCCCGTGTGATCTTGCGCGTGACGAAGGTCTCGCCCCGGATCGGGCTTTCATGGTTGAACAGGATGCCGTTGCAGGCATACATGCCATACGCCTCGCGATAGTTCACCGTGATCCAGTAGGCATAGAGCTTGGCCGCTGCATACGGACTGCGCGGATAGAACGGCGTGGTTTCCTTCTGCGGAATCTCCTGCACCAGTCCGTAGAGTTCGGAGGTGGACGCCTGGTAGAAGCGTGTCTTCTTTTCGAGTCCGAGGATGCGCATGGCTTCGAGCAGCCGCAGCGTGCCGAGGGCATCGGTGTTGGCGGTGTACTCGGGCTCCTCGAACGAAACCTGGACGTGGCTTTGCGCAGCGAGGTTATAGACCTCGTCGGGCTGCGATTGCTGCATCACGCGCATCAGGCTGGCCGTATCGGTCATGTCGCCGTGATGCAGGAACAGGCGCCGGTCCGAGACGTGCGGGTCCTGATAGAGATGGTCGATCCGCTCGGTGTTGAACTGCGAGCTGCGGCGCTTGATGCCGTGCACCTCGTAGCCCTTGTCGAGCAGCAGTTCGCACAGGTAGGCGCCGTCCTGCCCCGTGATGCCGGTGATCAGTGCGCGCTTCGGGCGCGATGCCTGCGGCAGCGCCGCTTCGCCGAATCCTGCAAGAGGCTGGAGGTCGTTGGCTCCCATATCTTCCTGTGCTCCCCGGTAGTGATCGCAAAGTGAATCCGCCGGGCAGCGGCCTGCCCGTGAAACGACTGTAGCGGGGTGGAGCCGGGGGTACTGTGGGTTAGCACACAGAGGGGG